>JAEOTA010000085.1 GCA_016840085.1 Promethearchaeota archaeon | reverse complement strand
TTCAATTCAGAGGAAGTATTACGCCGACGAATTAAAAATCGTTATGGATTATTATTCTAGCTCGAAAAATCAAGTAAATAAATAGAAAAAAATAAAAAGATTTAAAGTTAAAATTTACTCAATTTAATGTTAATAATTTTTGGATTATGTTTTACATTCGCTGCTATGAATAACCAACTCCAAAATTTAAATATTGGGAGTGAAGTCAGTATTGAATTAAAAAATTCTTTAATATCCAGTGATGGCATAAAAATATGTACTGCCATTGAAGATCAACGCCAACCAGAAATCCTTAGTGATGGTTCAGGAGGAGCTTTTATCGTCTGGGAAGATAATAGAGGCTCAACTGGTGATGATATTTATGTACAACGTATAGATTCTTCAGGAAAGGCTCTGTGGTCTCCTAATGGGATACCAATATGTACCGAAATTAAAATTCAAGGATCCCCAAGAATTATTAGTGATGGTTCTGGAGGAATTATAATTGCTTGGGAAGATTATCGAGGCGGATATGACACAATGGGAGACATTTATGCTCAGAGGATTGATAGTAGTGGAAATATTCAATGGATACCTAATGGTACTGTTGTGATTTCAATATATAGAGATGAAGAATTGGAGAATATTTGTAGTGATGGATCAGGGGGAGCAATTATTGCATGGACACCAGATTGGCATGATGTTCATGCTCAACGAATTAATTTTAATGGAATTAAGCAATGGGGTCCGAATGGAGTTGAAATTTGCACTGCAAATGGGATACAGCGATCTTCTGATATTTGTAGCGATGGATCAGGAGGAGCAATTATTGCATGGACAGACGAACGAAGTGGAGAAGATGATATTTATGCTCAAATGGTAAATCACAATGGAGTTACGCAATGGACTGGTAATGGCACTCCCATTTGTGTTCTGGGCGGATGGCAAGGTGTCCCTGATCTTTGTCCTGATGGATCAGGGGGCGCCATAATAAGTTGGTGGGATAATAGAGGTGGAACGCCTGATTATCTTTATGCTCAACGGGTTAATTCTGTAGGAACTACACAATGGACTACTAATGGTGTGCCTATTCATACTACAAGTAGTCAAATGGGTGGTTATAGTCTATATGGTGATAATATGGGTAATGCTTTTTTTGTGTGGGGTGATGATCGAAATGGAGATATAGATATTTATGTCCAATGTGTTAATTCAACCGGAGCTAGACAATGGACTATTAATGGTGAGATTGTTTGTGCTGCTAATAATAGTCAATATGCATCCAATATTATTAGTGATGGAGCTGGTGGTGTGATTATAAGCTGGATGGACTATAGAAATGGAACTCATTATGATATCTATGCTCAGCGAGTTGGACCTAATGGGAATCCCCAATGGACGCCTAATGGAGTTTCTATTTCTAAAGCTAATAATGATCAAAGTTTTTCTGTCATATGTAGCGATGGATTTGGTGGTGCTATCATAACATGGGACGATTTTAGAAGCAATAATAATTATGATATTTACGCACAGAAATTGAATTCCATTGGAGAGGTGCAATGGTATCTCATAGACAATATCCCAACTTCCAATCATCCTGGAATAATAACAACGCTTACAAATGGTTCTGAAACAATTAATTGGATATTATATGATGATGTTAGCGGAGAGGAATATCATGTACTTGCCAATAATACATATGGAGTTTTTTATGAATGGATAGGTTGGACCTCTTGGACGAATAATACCCCCCTTAACGTACCTATTAATAGAACTATATCAGGATTTTACAATTATACAATCGAATATTTCGATAGTGAGAATCAGTTCGGGATTTCTGACACGGTTATCGTTAAAGTAGAGGAACCTCCCATGAATGGAGATGGAAACGGTGGAGATGATGTTGAAATCATTCCGTTTGGAATCCATTACCTCTTGATTACTATTCTTAGTGTTATATCCTTATTAATTATCCAAAAAAACCGGATTAGAAAAATGTCTTAATTATAAATCAAAATTAAGGTAATTCCTTTTTTTTCTTTAATTTTTTTATTGTAAAAAATCCTTCCTTATGGTTTTAAATAGGTAACTCAAAAATCTTTTCATAACTGTAAATTTTAATAAAAAATGTGAATAATATGAGAAAAAAAATAAACAGAATTAATCTCCTATTAGTAATTCTAATAATTCTATTTATCCCAATCGTACCATTAAGCATATCTTCATTACATCTAAATATTTTTCATTTATTAGATCAAAGAAACACACCCCCTCGAATGACTAGTTCAGGAGCTTATCATGAAAATTTCACAGATACGAATTACATGGATCAAAATACAAATGCTTCAGGTTGGGGAGATGGAACTTTATATTTACCCAACGTAGAGATGACTCTTTCCAATCAATCAATTAGTGGTTTGAAAATTATTACAGTGGGAGATATTGCCTATATAGATGTTACAGATGATATAGAGATTTATGATATCTCAAATCGTTCATCTCCTATATTACTCGGATCAACAGGACAATGGTGTGCTGATTTCATAGTATCTGGGAATTATATGTACCTGGCATCAGGTGATCTTGGATTATTAATATTTAATATCACTGATCCCTCTAACCCTACTTTAGTTGGATCTAATAACAATTATAGACCTATTTATCCATATGATGATGTTGATGCCAGATTTATAGTCGTTTCTGGTGATTATGCTTACATAATAGATCGCCAAGTTCAATTCGTTGTTTTTGACGTTAGTGATCCAACTAATCCAGTGAGATATTCTTACACTTCGGCTCCCTACGATTTAGGATATATAGATGATATGCTAATAAAAGGGGATTATATTTACATCATAACTCATATGGATACTGTGATAACTGTTGATGTAAGTGATCCTTCTAATCCTATTATAAATTATTTAGAAAATGTTTATTCTTTAGCAATGCCCGATTCTATTACAGGATATATCTCAGGAAATGAACTATTTGTAGGAGGAATATTAGGATTAGAAATAGTAAATATCACCAATCCTGAAAATACGACTCAGATTAGTTATATCGAATTTGATGATTATGTTGTAAATTGCGTTTTTGTTGAAGGGAACTATCTTTACTTAGGTATTTATGGGATTATAGCATCAAATTGGAATGTTTTAGTTTACAATATAACCGATCTCTTAAATCCCAATTTAGAATTTATCTATGATTTACCTTCCAATGAAGGACCAAGATCTTTAGATGTAAAAAACGGTATTGCCATCATTTTGACCGTTCATATGTATATAACAGTTGATTTTAACAAAATTAATGAGTTCGAATCAAATGCGGTTGCATTGTCTTTAGAATTGTTTGTGGGTTCTAGCACATTTTTACTTTCCAGTGTTATCTTAACAGTTTCTGGAAGCACTCCGATAGGTACTAGTTTAACATATTATCTTACCCCAGATAACGGAACTCATTGGGAACAAGTAACGCCAGGCGAGGTTCATTGGTTTGTTAATCTGGGAAATATTTTGAAATGGAAAGTAATGTTATCGACATCTGATCCTCATAAAACACCTTTGATACATACATTAATTATTTCCTACAACACTGTTTTGGTTGCTCCCAGTTTAAATATTCCAAGTGATAATGCCCATGTGAATGTTTCTTATCCATATTTCGAATGGTTTCCATTATCAGGAGCTTTCGAATATAATTTCCAATTAGATACATCCATAAGCTTTGATTCACTTGATTTTATAAATATTACTACGAGCAATACACATTATACTCCGATAACACCTTTAAGCGATGATATATGGTATTGGAGGGTAGCGGGAATTGATTCTGAAGGAGATTTAGGAATATTTTCAAATTTTCGGACTTTAGATGTAGATATTCCTCCAGGTACTCCCGTATTGACCAATCCTAATGATGGTAATTATGAGAATATCCATAGACCTATATTTTCTTGGAGTAGTGTTCCTCAGGCTATAAATTACACATTACAACTAGATAGATCTTCATTATTCTCCTCAGTTGATCTTGTTAGTTTTACGGGAATTGACGCTACAAACTATCAAATAACTTCTGACTTAACTGATGGGGAATGGTATTGGCGAGTCTGTGCTTTTGATACTACTGGAAATCAAGGAAATTATTCAATTCCCTTTTTATTAACCATTGATACAACTATTCCCTTAATAAATAGCCCAGATGATATTGTATATAAAGAGAATTCTATCGGAAATAATATAACATGGGATGGATTTGATATCAATCCTGATTTCTACATCATAACTAGAGATGGTGTAAAAGTTCAAGATGATGTTTGGGACGGAAATCCAATCAATATTAACGTAGATGGTTTATCGGTAGGGAGCTATATCTTCAATTGTACCGTTTATGATAAAGCAGGAAATTTTAATAGTGATATTATTGAAGTGACAGTTGAATCTGATAGAGGAACTCAAGCGATTGCTTTTGGATACTACTATTCGATATTTCTAATAATCGGCGTAGTATCACTGATAATTGTTCAAAAACGAAAAATAAAGAAAATATTTCAGTAATTTTCTTCATAATCTTATTTATTTAAATTTAATAGTTTGGGTCAACAATTATGGAATCTTTCTTGGGGAGGAACTGAACAGGATTATGGTTTTTCTATTGGGATTGATTCTTCGGATAATGTAATTATTGGGGGAACAACGCATTCTTTTGGTTTAGGTCAGCGTGATACAGCCATAGCGTGTTATAATAGTGTGGGAGAGCAATTGTGGAATCGCACTTGGGGGGGAACTGGAAACGAATATAGTTCCTCTATTGAAATAGATTCTTCAGATAATATATTCAACACAGGGAGAACCAATAGTTTTGGATTGACGAGTTATAATCTTTTTATTATAAAATATAGCCCTACTCAAGCAGTCTCTAATGGTGGTGGTGAAATTCCTTTCGGGCAATACTATTTAGTTTTTTTAATAATAAGTATAATATCATTAACACTTATTCAAAAAGAAAAAATAAAGAAATTATTTCAATAATTTACTTCTAAATCTTATTTTTTTTAATAACTCATATTGGATAGGAATTATTGCGTTTTTTGTAAAAAATCCTTCCTTGTGGTTTTAAATATCAAACTAAATCTAGGATGAATTATATGTCTGAAGAAGAAAAACCAAAATCGAAAAGGTTGGCTTCAAAAATATTATATTCAATAATTCTAGGTTTAATTGGAATTTTTTTATTGGCTTTAATAACTACATTTGCTATTACTAACTACTTTCCAGAACTTAACTTTCTCAACTTATTTACTATAGTTTTTGTAGGGATATTAATACTCTTTTTTTGTTATTATGTAATAGAGTATTGCTAGAAGTAAGGTTATCGGGGATTATTAAAATGTAAAGAAATTAAATTGATATTTTTTTAATTTCTTTAAAAAATCCTACCTCGTGGTTTTAAATAGCTAATTCCAACTAATTTATTATATATATAAATTCTAAAAAAAGTGAAAAATTATGAGCGAAAATGTAATTGAAATAAAAGAAACCCTTAGAAAATCGTATTACTCTAGTGTTTGCTGCATTATTTTCGGGATTTCTCTTTTAATAATAATCGCTGTTGTCATCACCAATATAGCGGAAACTCCAGAAACCAATTTTTAAAGCGCAATTGGAACCATTATTTTGTTGGTGTTAGGATTTATCGTGATCGTGCTTCTCATATATATAGGCTTTAAGATGAGAGGTGGGCGTCAAGTAAGAAGCTTTTTAATAGATCAAAATACGATTACTTTTAAAGTTCCCAAAAAGCCGATTTTTACCGTTAAAAACAAATCTTTCGACACTTTAGAAGTATCAAGATTATCCAAAGAAGATTTCCTGGATTTTTTTTCATCTACATATACGAGTTATTACAAGTTTCACTTCTTGGAAGCTGCGAAATCTTTCATAGTACAAAGCCAAAAAGATTATTCCAGAAAAGGATTGAAGAAAATTAGAGCCGCTCTAGAACAATTTTGCCAAGCACACGGCAAAACTTATATTTTCAAAAAGAGATAGATGTAAAGCAGAAGGTGAAATATGATGGAGAAAAAAGTATTAATTATCTATCATTCAGAGTACGGCTACGTGAAACAAATAGCCAATTTCATTAAGGATCGACCGCAAAAAAAGGGGTTGGAAGTAATAACTGTTGATGTAATTCGTAATCAAAACACAGAGGTCTATCCCCCCTTGAACAGTACAGTGGTATTATTCTCGGCATCGATCAAGGGGTGTGGAGACTGAAAAAATTAAAGAAATCTTTCTTAAAAAGAGATCTTGCCTATTACAAACTACATCAATATCCAGTTGTTTTGTTTGAAAACGACGCCCTCAATCCTGCCTTGTTGCTTAGAAAGAATAATAATAAAGAAAAATTTATGAAGCACCTGAGAAAAGAAATGGGATTCACTCCCGATCTAGTCGAGAGTTTTAAACCAGTGTTGGATTTTAGTCCTTTTTCTCCTTTAGAGCGCGATGATAGAGTAATTTCAAAGTCGTTTTATAGATTGCTCGCGAAAAAAAGGGGGATAGAACTAGATTACAAAGGGTGCAATGATTTTCGCGATTGGGATAATATCTCAGCATTCATAGATAAGTTTGTTAGCCTCTTGAAATAGCTGACTAGTATTCTATTTAATTTTTTTTTTCTCGATGTTTTAATTTACTATATTACTAAGAAAGTTCACTTCACTCCTGATATGTGTGAGATTTTTAACCCTATATTTGATCGTAGTGCTTTTTTCATTAGATATGGGTGATAAGCACACTTACAACAATTTTTTAAAAAATTCAGACTTTTACTAAGAGTGCAATTCATTAAACATTAGGTTTAAAATCATTATTAGCTTAGTATATTCATAACGTTATAATCCAAATCAAATAAATAAATGTCTCACCCAGAGTTAAAGCAATTAATGAGAGTGGAAAAGCTTTTTGATACTGGTAAGCTGGATGAGGCTCTTGAAGTATTAAATGATGAGAGCCATTTTGAGGGGCTTAGTCTTCAGCAAAAAAGTTACTTTCAGTTTCTTAAGGGATTAATTCTCTTTTATCTTAATAAAGGGGAAGATCTCATTAATTTAGGTGAGAAAATATATAAAGAAGGTCAAGACCGTAATGATAATCTCCAATCTTTTGATGGGTTGTGGTTTATTATCACTGGATTAGCAATAGCTGGTAAATTTGAGGAAGCGTTCAATTTTTTTAAAGAAATTGAATCAGTAATAAAGTCTATTTCAAATGTGTCTAAAGAAATTATAAGTCAAAGAAAAGTTCGTCTAAGTGTAACAAAAGCCTTTGTTGGATTGCATGGTGGTAAAGTAGATTTGGTTGAGAAATCTTTAGAGTGGATCTTAGATTCACAAGAAAAATTCGATAAATCATTCGAAATCGTCTGGGCTAATCTTATAATGGGGAGTTATTTAGTGCGAGTAAAAAGCAATTTTGATCTTTCTAGGGAGCACTTTAAAAAAGCATTATCTCTTGCAAAGGAAATTAAATTTAATCACTTCTGGATTGCTCTGTGTCAAATCTATTTTGGAGGATATTATGAATCTATTGGCGAAATGGATAAAAGCTTGAAATATTACATAAAGGGTTTAAAATTATTTAAAAAGATGAAGAATAATGCTTATATTGCATTTCTATTAAGTAATATGGGGATTTTGTATAGTGAAATGGGTGAATATGAACTTGCTGTGGAACATTTAGAGGAGAGTATAAATCTTTACGAGCAGAATCCTCATAGTTTGTTTGATATAGAAACCCCTATTGAAAATTTAATAAGCTTAGCATTTGAACATGGAGATAACGAACGTGCTCAAAAATATTTTCATCGTTTGGAAAAAATTTATAACCAAAAAAGAAATGATAGAATTGAAATTCTTTACAAATTTGATAAAGCCCTAATTTTAAAAACAAGTTCTCGAATCCGAGATAAAGCAAAAGCAGAAGAATTATTCAAAGAACTTATAGAAACTGATACTATATTTTTTGATCTTATTATTAAAGCTCATATCCATCTTTGTGACATACTTCTCACGGAATATCGTATAGAGAATAATATTGAGGTACTTAATGAACTTAATTATTATATTTCCAGGCTATTGGATATTGCTGAAAAGCAACATTCATATCTAGTTTTTTGTGAGACGTTCATACTTCAAGCTAAAATAGCTTTACTAAATTTTGATGTAAAATCAGCCCGACTGTTTTTGACCCGAGCACAAAAAATAGCAGAATCCTATAGTATGAAACGCTTAGCAATGAAAATTTCATATGAACATGATGAATTACTCAGAAAAACCAAAATGTGGGAGAATTTAAAAACTTCAGAAGTATCTCTATCTGAACGTTTGGAGTTTACTGGTTTGAACGAGCAAATGGAAGATATGGTAAAGAGACGAATGATTGAAGTTCCAGAAATATCAAAAGAAGTCCCTGTTATGCTATTAATACTAACGGAGGGTGGTAATCTTTTATTCTCTAAAAAATTTATGGAGGATTTTTCTTTTGAAGATGATATATTAGGGGGTTTCCTAACCACCATAAATTATTTTATTAGTGAGGTATTTTCGGAAGGCCTTGATAGGGCAGTCTTTGGTGAGTACACGCTTCTTATGATGCCCGCTCAACCATTTTTAACATGCTATATCTTTAAGGGGGCGTCATATTTTGCTCACCATAAGATTAAAAACTTTCTTGATTCCATACAGAATGATAATCTTATTTGGCAATCTTTACAGAATTTTTTCCAAAAGAGTAAATCAGTTCAAGCACACAGTATTCCATCGCTTGAATCGTTGATAATAGAGATCTTTGTTGAGAAAAAAAATTAGTAGAATTGTATTATTCAATCACTTCAGCTTACCAAAATTTTATATTAACTTAAATCTATTCTTACATGAAAAAAAAATATTATTTGATTAAGACATGGAAATCTAATGAAGATTTCTGAGGAATTTCGATTTAAGATAGTAGTTATTGGAGATGGAGCCGTTGGTAAGACATCCTTAATTAAAAAATTCACGAAAGGAACATTTGAAAAGGATTATGTTAAAACAATTGGTGCTCAATTTTCTAAATATAATAGAGAAATCAATGGAGATATCATTAGATTAATATTTTGGGACATAGCAGGACAAGATGATTTCAATTTTTTAACACATCTATTTTACAAAGAGAGTAAAGCAGCAATTATCGTATATAGCCTTGAAGAAAATGAGCTTGGTCGAAATAGCTTTACACATATAAGGAATTGGCATGAAGTAGTAGAAAAAAACTGTGGAAATATTCCAGTGGTTTTGTTCGCTAATAAAGTTGATTTAGTGAACGAAAATACAATAAATACCACAAATATCCAAAAACTTGTTGAAAATCTTAATTTTTTAAAATTTTTCTTCACATCCGCAAAAACAGGGGAAGGAGTTGTTGATGCATTTAACGTGATTATAGAGCAACTATATTTTAAATTTAAATCTTTGTAAGAAGTAATATGAATCCATAGAACTCTTACAGTGTTATTTGTTAACTCTTTTCCCTTCTTATTTTATGATGATAAATCAAAAAATTAATATATTTTAAAATTCTGTATACTAGTATACAAAGATACAACATATGTGATAATATGAGTACAATTAGGATTGATAAAAAACATTTAAAATTATTGGATAAATTAATTTCTCATTTGACTTTACGAGGAAATAAAATTAGCAAGAAAGATCTTATAGCGAAATTGATTGAGGATGCAATGACAGCTGAAGGTCTTGAAGAAAAGGAAATATCGTATTCAATAACTGATGATGATGCATGGAAAGGATTAGACGATGTTTTTGAGTTAGGTATTGAAGATTTATCAGAAAGAGTTGATGAGCTTTTATATCATTTAAATGGGGAAGAATAAAATGGCTGTTTTTTTAGATACAGGATTTTTTTTAGCAGTCAAGAATAAGGATGATAAAAATTTCCAAATTGCTCAATCTTGGATGAGAAGATTTCTAAAAAACGAATTCGGGGAGATATACACATCTACATTAGTGTTTAATGAATTGGCGACCTTAGCATTAGTAAGAATTAAACGTCCTGATTTTGCTATAAATCTGGGAAATTACCTTTTAAATAGTAGGAAGATAAAGATTATTAGTTTTACAGATGAAGATTTTAAGAATTCTTGGCAGACCTTTCAAAAATATAAAGAAAAAAGATTATCTTTTACTGATAGTTCTATTTTAATTCATTGCAAACGTTTAAAATGCAATTTTTTAGCTACCTTTGACAAACACTTTAAAGGTTTGATACCCTCAATTATTAGTTGATTGTATGATTATTATGAACACTAAAGAATTTATGAACCAATTGAATGAAGCTCAAAATTTAATGGATTTAGAAAAATACAAAGAAGCAATGATAATCCTTGACAAATTAAAAGAATTTGAAAAAACAAGTGATTATAATTTTAATTACGGGTTAATTCATACCTTATATCAATTAGATTCTAATTGTCGGTCAAGTTATAATCAAGAAATAATCTTAACTCATATTAAAAAGATTTCACATGAACAAAAATCAATTTCTTTTCAAGAATTAAATCAAATTATAAAAGAAAACGAAGAGTTAGATCTTGGTGAGGATATTTTAAGAAGAGAAGTTGAATTACTAATACTGAGAAATCTTTTATCTGGTTTCATAAAAAATGATTCAATTATTTTAAAATCCAGTTAATTGGACTATTTCTATAGTAAATAAATTCTCTCTTTTTAGTAAAATATTGTAAAGATATAAATTATTAAAATTTTTTTTATATTTTATATAATATCTTAGAATTTTAGAAATATTTATCTATTCATCAATAATTTTAATATGATTCAAGAAAATGAATTAATTACATTTTTATTGTGCTTTGCACCACTTACCTTTATTGTTCTTAATTATGGCAGGTGGAAAAATTTACCAGGATCAAAGATCTTTATAGTCTCTTTTATCCTATTTACCTTTGGGTGGTTTTTCACAGTAATTGAGGGGATCTTTTTTGAAGTACTTTTTAACCTTTTGGAGCATCTATGTTATATTTGTAGTTCACTTATGTTGGTTATCTGGACTATAATATATTATAAAAGGAGGAGTAGAAATGAGCTTAATAGCGATACTTGATTTGTTTATCCTTCTAATAACGCTTATTTCTCTTTTTATTACCGTAATTGGATGGAAATACCGATTTTCAATCGTCACTAGATTATCCCTTTTAGCATTCTTATGTATTATATCATTCTATTATTTGAGCAATTTCTTAGAATGGTCTGGAATTAGTGAAATTTTTGTAAGCATAGAAGATTATGTAGCGATTTTAGCCCCATTAACTTGGTTTTTCTTTGTTTATACATATTTACAAAAAGAGAATGAGATAAGCATACTGGAAAACCAAAAGAATATAGAAGAAGCTTACAGGTACACAGAATTTTATAAAGATTTATTTACTCATGATATTAGAAACATACTTCAAAATATCCAGTTAGCGAATGACCTCATTGCGCAATCTAAGAACGATGAAAAAAAAATGGATACAATAACTGAAATCTTTAGATTAATTAGAGAACAAATATTACGGGGAGAAAATTTAATCTCAAATGTAACTAATCTCTCTAAAATAAGAAATTTAGATTTACCAATAGAACCTGTTGATCTTGATATTGTTCTTGAAAGTACAATTAAAATTATAAAGAAATCTTATGACCATAGAAAATTAAATGTTCAAATTAACAAAACAGATCATAAATTTGTGGTGAAAGCTAACGATTTGCTCGGAAATATATTTGAAAATATTCTGTTAAACACGATAATGCATAATAAAAATGATACTATTGAAATTGTAATAAGAATATCAAAATATAAAGGCGAACACACCTCTTATATAAAAACTGAACTAATAGATAATGGAATTGGAATTCCAGATGACCGAAAAAAGGAAATTTTTATTACCCGTGAAGAAGAGGAGAGTAAATTTAAAACTGGTTTGGGTTTATCTTTTATCAAGAAAATTGTTGAGTATTATAATGGAAAAATCTGGGTAGAAGATAGAATAAAGGGGGATCATACCAAAGGTAGTAATTTTATTTTACTTATTCCTGAGCCATAAAATAACTTTATCTTCTAGTAATATTCAACACAAATTTTCTTGCCTTTTTTAAATCTATTTTTCAATTCACTATTAAAACACTCTTAAGTTAAAACATGATAGTAGATTATATGGATAAGACTATTTCGATAAAAATAGTATATTTTGGTCCAGCCTTATCAGGTAAGACGACTTCAATAAAATCTCTATTTTCTCATTTTGGTAAAAAAGAAGATTTAAGCTCAATTGAAAGCACTGTAAAAAGGACATTATTTTTTGATTATGGCGTGGTGACATTCCAGAATGAGGAATGGTTTTTAAAAGTTAACATTTATACCACAACTGGCCAAGATTTTTACATTGTGACGAGACCAATTACTTTACGAGCAGTTGATGGGATAATATTTGTCATTGATTCCCAAAAAGAAGTCTATGAACGCAATTTAATTTCTTGGAATGAATTAATTTCATATTTTCAAGATACACTCAATAATATTCCAATTATAATAGCCTTTAATAAACAAGATTTACCAGATAAATTCAATTCTATAGAATTCCTAAAAAAAATTGACTTTCAAAAATTTAAAAGAATAGATTCACGATATACTATAGCAATAAACGGAGAGGGTATTTTAGATTGTTTTGAAGAAATCTTAAGATTAGTATTGAAAAAATATTTTGATTATAAAGTAATTTCAGCTGTAAATTAGAAATTATACTTTAATCTTATCTAAAAAAAACTTGCTTCTGCTACAGGCGTTTGTATCCTAATACTTTGTTGACTATTATCTTCTAAAATGGTAATAAGGGCTGAAATGTCCTGTTTAATTTCATAGACAATCTCTTTTTCTTCATTCTTTTTCCAAATATTAAATCCAGTTAAACTTGGAGCAGTTTCAAATAATCCTTCTTGTAGTCCTAATACTCTGACAGTTACACCTTGAAGATCTTTCTTTGAAACGTTTTTTATCGCAATTTTATATTTATCGATGTCAGAATCAATAGAAAGAACCTTATACACTTTTTGAAACTTAGAAGAAATTCCATCAAATACAGAGGAAGCTTCAGCAGCTTCTCGTGCAAATAAATCAAATTCTGCTTTTTCTTCAGAAATCGAACCCTTTGTAATAGTAATAGGCACTTCTAATTTGATAGGTTCTTGCCCAAATTCAGGTTTCTTTTTTCCTATTATTAACAGAGACCATTTAGTATAAGCACCATAGCGAAAACCAAACATTTCCTTTTCAGAGGGTGACCAAAGATAATTATGACTTGGTTCTGCGATTTCAGGGACTTTTAAAAGCAAAAATCCTTTGTCGATATTGGGTGTTTTACTATCTCCTGCTATTGCTGGAGGGAGTTCTTCAACTTTACTGCAATTTTGTCCATATGCTTCACAGTAGCACACAATATTTGCGTTTTGCAAAAGTCTCACTTCAATCTCTCTTAATACGTCTGATGTAAAACTTATCTTGATTGTTTCACCAGGTTTATAAATATCTTTAGTAAGTAAAACATTTAATCCTGAGATTGAAAATGAAATAGGATTTGGCGCTTTTGTTTGAAGACCAGAATCTTTTGCTTTTATCTCTATATCTTGAGTTTTATTAATGACTAAGTCATCTTCAGGGTTGATTGGATTTGGTTGTCTTAATATTAATTTTAAGACATAATTCAAATTTCTATTCTTGATGGTAGGCACTACATTAGTTTTTATTAATAGAGATTTTTCTCGTATATATTCTCCTGCTTCAAAATATCCTTTATTAAATATTTCCTCTTTTGCAACTTGAAGTTCTCTTGAACATGGAGGATTTGTAATTAATCTAATACCACTCCATAAAATATCAGTGTCTTCTTCAAAATTAAATTTAGTTCTAATAGTAAGCTTATCTCCAATGAATATAGAGCCTGCACTTAAGTCACTTAATTCTAGTATTACCAATTCCAAACAGATTTATTGTTAATTATTATCTTAATTTTATTAATTAAAAGATAGACTTTTATAAAAATTTTTTATTATTATTTGTTAAGACTTATGGATTTAAGTATTTTAGCTATAAAATTAAGATTTTTCTCAATACTGCTAAAGTTTTAGAGAATTTGTAATAATTTTTCGTACGTATGAGTCAAAATTATTAATTTGTCAAAAAGTAAAGAACTTAAATTAATATTATAATTACTATACAAAAAGCAGCAATAATAGTAAGAAAATGACAAAAAGATTAGACAATAATATTAAAGCAATTCTCTTTGATCTAGATAAAACACTTCTTGATATCGATTTGGATACGTTTGTCTCTCAATACTTAAGACTTTTAGCTCAGAGTGTTGAACACATCGTCCCCGCAAAAAAGTTTATCCCAAGGATATTGAAAGCCTCCAGAGCTGTTGAAAGAAATAATGGTCATATTACAAATGAAGAAGTATATGCAAAAGCCTTCTTTCCATTAGAGGGGCATTCTCGTGAGGAAGTTGAACCCTTCTTCGACGACTTCTATAAAAATGGTTTTTATAAATTAAAACAATACGCTCAAAAAAAACCTGAGGCAAGAGAAGTAGTTCAAACTGCTTTTGATAAAGGATATGATATGGTAATCGCAACTATGCCAATACTCCCCGCAACCGCTATTGAACAGCGTCTTGAATGGGCCGATGTAGCTGATTTCCCTTACCGTTTAGTGACTACCATCGAAAATAGTTGTGCTTCTAAATCTTTGACACATTTAATATACTATGAACAGATTTTAGATAGAATAGGTTTTAGTGCTGAGAATTGTTTGATGGTTGGTGACGAAGAAAGAGATATGATAGCTGCTAGATTGGGGTGTCACACTTTTTTAATTGAAGGTAATAGCAAGAAATGGGATAATAGTGTCCCAGAACCGACATATAGAGGATCCTTGGAAGACTTAAAATCTTTACTTTAAAATCTATGTTTTATGTCCATGTATAGCCAATTTTGGTTACACTATAAATTTGAGTAGGATCTTCCAACAATAATTTAGCTAAACATTTAGAACAAAAATAGACTTCCTTAGTCTTATCACTAAAAAAACACATAAATAAATTTTCTTTCTTTAGACACCCCTCACATCTCATTATTCATCTTATAATCTTTTACAAAAGAATAAATATTTCTTTATTAAACTCTCAATAATCCTCTGTTTAAATCTTTCTTTCTAAATTTGGAACTTACTATCGTTTTAGTCACACTACCTGTTATTGGGGTTCTTATCGCGATTAATGTTTATATATTTTTGAAGAGAGGAAAATCAGGTGTGTTATATATCTTTAAAAAAATAAGGTTATTAAAATAGAGAAAAAGCATATGATTAATTTATAGATCATCAGGGATGGGATCTAAAATTTCTATATTCGGAATTCTTTTAAAACTAATATCGTGAGTACAGAGTTTCTTAATCTGATTTTTCTCAATAAAACTTAATATTGTTGCATCTCGTCCTTCAATCCCTGTATGTGAATACTTACATAAGACTGAAAAAATCAAATCTAAATCATCAAACTCTAAATTCCCCATAATAAAATCCATTGAAGAAAAAATTTCCCACTTTTCCTTAGCAATCGTAGGTCCTAATCTTTTTACTAAATAATGCATTACCTCAAACATAACTACAGTATTGATCGCTAATAATGAATTATCATAGAGTTTATCAAAATGATCTCTTACATACCGATGCTCTATTGTTGTTTGATCAAAAAGATATATCCAATAATTTGAATCAATAAATACTATTGGTTTTGTTTCCATATACCTTTAATCAACTCTGGTGTTGGTTTCTCTTCTGATGGAATTTTAATACATCCAACAAGCCTATCAAATATCTGCTCTTTTGTTGGACTTTTTTTAATGACAATTGAATTGTCAGAGTTAACCTTAACAGTCAATGTATCACCAGCCCGAATTAATAATTTTTCCCTTATTTTAGAGGGCAATGTTAAACGACCTCTCTCGTCTATTTCAATCTTTCCCATATGATCACCCATACAATTACCCATTATTTATAAACTTATACATATTTAACTTTTAAAATTGTTTACAATATGATTTATCGCATCATATCTAAAACAATCCATTACGTGATCATTCACCATTCCAACAGCTTGCATAAAGGCATAACAAATTGTCGGTCCAACAAATTTAAATCCTCTTTTCTTTAAATCTTTGCTCATTTGCTCAGATATTTCTGTTTTAGAAGGTAATTCTGAGAGATCTTTAAATTTATTTATAATTGGCCTATGGTTTACAAATTTCCATATATATTTATTAAAAGAACCAAACTCTTCTTGAACTGTTAAGAATGCTTTCGCATTTGAAATCACAGCATTAATTTTAAGTCTATTCCGAATTATCCCTTCATTATTTAGTAGTTCTTCTATCATTTTCTCATCATATTGTGCAATTTTCTTAGTATCAAAATTATTAAATGCTTTTCTGTAATTCTCACGTTTCCGCAAAATTGTACTCCAACTTAAACCTGCTTGAGCACCTTCCAATATTAAAAATTCAAAAAGGAGACGATCATCGTGAACGGGTGTTCCCCATTCCTTATCATGATAATTTATCATCTCAGAATCTTGTCCTGCCCACATACACCGATTTACCATTCTTAACAAATCTTTTTATTAATATCCTTTTTTAATTATAAGAATTGAATAATTTCGTTAGAATAAATAAATATATTCTATTAGAAAAACTTCATTTTTAATGATTAGCCTTAGATGCATTTTTTGTAATTGCATCCATTACTTGTGACCAAACTTCTGGTGGTAAACTATGGCCCATTCCTTTAATAATGAGTAATTCTGCTCCAGGTATTACCTCCGCTGTATCTTTACCTCCTTCAAGTGGAACAAGAGGATCATCTCCTCCGTGAATTACAATTGTAGGAACAGTTATTGAACCTAAAGCTGGCTTGCGATTACCAGTAGCCATAATTGCTGCCATTTGACGTGCATAACCAGGTCGATAATTTGAACGATCATATGAAGCGCTAACTAACTTACGCGCCCTTCTTTCGTCAAAAGGAATACCAGTACCATGAACAATTCGCATACGATTCACACCATCCTCAATAATTGCTTCACGTCCAGTGGGTAACGGTTTAATTAATATTTGCATTGCCTCTGGTTCTGGGCGGGGTAAATCGGGATTACCTGTACTACTCATGATAGAAATAAGAGATAAAACACGAGAAGGGTGTCTGTAAGCAATAAGCTGAGCGATCATCCCTCCCATTGAAGCACCACAAATATGAGCTCTATCAATATTAAGAGCATCCAAAAGCCCAACAGCATCATCAGCCATATCTTCTAATGTATATGCTGCCTCAATTTTTTCTCCTTTTTGTGCAGCCATGAATAATTTCATCAAATCTGGTTCACCTGCTTCTTCGAATTTGGTAGATAATCCAACGTCACGATTATCAAATCGAATCACAAAAAAGCCACGTTCTACAAGTTTTTTGCAAAATTCTTCATCCCAATTGATCATCTGGGCACCAAGTCCCATAATTAATAATAAAGGCTTTGATGAAGGATCCCCGAATGTATCGTATTCTATTTCAATATTATTAACTTTTGCCTTTAACATTGTTTTTTCCTCTTAATACAATCTTAATTTATTATTATTTGAGTTTTATTGAATTAGTATTAATTTTCATTAATTTAAAATTATATCAATTTCAAAAATTCAATTATTTTGCTTTATGCTAGTCATAAAAATAAAATTACGGAATATGCTGAAAAAGTATATTTGTTGAAAAAAAAGAAGTTAATGATATTAAATTCTCTATAATTACCTCGTTTTAGAATCAACCTTTTTCCTTACGTAGCTCCCAGAATGTCCAAGCTGCGAAAGCAAAATCAATAACACCAAATAAAATAATAAGAGGACTTACTAACTCTAATATGACATATACTATTAAGAAAATTATAACCGTAGCTCTTGTTTGTGCTGTCCACATAAAAAATTTTTTCATTCCCTCTTCCTCTAAGGATGCTCGAATAAAGTAATAAGCTAAAAATAAAAATATCATTCCTAGAACACGTGAAACTACGTCAGGGGGATTCTGTTCAGCTAATATACTAAACATGAGTTCAGGAAAAAACAAAAATGTTATCCCTAAAAATATTAGGTATATGGCGAAGATAAACACAGATAGGGCAGCTCTACTCATATCTTTAAACATTTAGAATTTCACCTTTTTATATTTATAATAATAAATACAAGCTAAATTTATCATAGATTTAAATTACATAGAAGCAAATGTCCTTTTTTTATAAAAATAATTGTCAACTGAAAAATAAACTAAGATTACAACCGAAAAAATAGAGAAATAGTAAAAAATAGTGTGTTTTAATCTTTAATCCTATTCAGTATGAGCTGATATTATTAAATCAGCAAAAAGTTGCATGTCATTTAATAACATATTTAGCTTGTCTTGAGACTCTCTGTCCAACTCTCCGGATTTCATTACAAGCACAGATATAATATATTTGAAAATATGGAGCTCAATTTCTTTACCATCTCCGTTGCGTCCTCCAAACTGAGCAGAATCAGCCATAAAAATGTTTTCTCGAACTGTATTACACGCATTAATGAAATCTCTTAAATCCCCTCGTAAGGTTAAACCGCTACTCACTCCTTGAACATTATGAACGATTACATTACCAGAAATATCAGCAATTATGACTTTTGCCTTGATTTCATCAAGTTGTTTCTCTGCTTTTTCAACATGAGCCTTTAAATCAGCATAGGAGGATATTAGAATATCCCTGAACACTTTGGCTAATTTATCCTGTTCATAAATACTCGTAAGCATGAAGTCAAAATCATAATCATTAAAGAGATCTAAGAAGATCTCTTTCGCGTTTTTAACATTGGTGTCTAATAATTCCTTTTGATAAGACTCAACGTCATACTTATGTAAGAATAAGAAAATCTTAGGTTTTTCATTATTCTTTCGGTATAAATCTAATAAATCTATAAAATAATCTTTCGCCTGATCAAAATTGGCGGGATCATGTAAATCCACGAGAGGAATAAGAATATCAGTGCCTCTGAAAATTTCTGGTTTTTCCATATATTCTTTTCTAAATTGCTCTTGACCCCCAAAATCAAAAATCCCAACTTGTAATCCTAAGAATGGATGTCTTCTTGTTTCATAAAGAATTGTTGGTGCTAATCCTTTAGTGTCTTCTGGAGACTTTGCGGCAAAAGCAACTGAATAAACGCTTGTCTTACCACATCCACTTAGTCCAACTAAACTAATTTTCATTTTTGATTTTCCTTTTATTTAAGTTTTTATTATAATTATTTTCATTAAGCTTTTTTAATAAAATTTTATTTAATTTTTCATTCTTTTGGTGCTAATTTAAAAGTTCTAGAAAATATCTTACCAAATGCTTCTGTGGATGCTTCAACTAATATATTGGCTTTAATAGGTTCTCCTTCTCCAATGTCTAAAGGATACCCTATTTCAATAGTCTCAAATGGAAAAAGTTCCTTAATTGTAGTAATCCATGGTCTTTTCTCGAAAAGTTCTTCTATTGTAACAACTCTTATTTTCATGCCTTCTAAGACATATCCAATTGTATTCGTTAAAGACAAGTTTAAAAGCTTGTCTTCTTCAATCAAATCCTTTTTGGCGCTGATAAATTTTCTAGCACCAAGTGCTGGTTTAACAGCAACTTGTTCTACCTCTGGTTTAGTTTCTATTCTTGGCTCTTCCCTCTCATCAGTATCTCTAACGATAAATACTTTACGCTTCTGAATAGTATACTGTGAGACTTTCTTAAGTTTTGCTAAAAATAACACAGCGTTTAGATTAATAGCATTAAAGGGTTCTATTTTAATATAGCCCTTCTCAGCAGCATCTTCCATAATTTCAGTACCAATACCGGTTCTAGCAAACACAGTATTCTTATTTGCTCCGCTACCAACTGAACCAACAGAAATATCTGCATTTTCTGCAGTCAAGTCGGTGCAAAAATTACAACTTGAAGATTTAAACTTATCTAATTGTCTAATTGTATATGATTTTACGGGTTCTCCTTGCGGATCATAATATAAGTGGAACTTACCCTTATTAATGTTCATTTTCTGCACTTTTAATAAATCTATACCACCCTTTTCAAAAAATGGATAAAGCGCTTCTGGAGCAAAACTATCCATACAAAATAGCCCAATCTTTAAAACATGGCATCTCATAAAATATTTCAACATACCAGTTGGACTGTCAAACATTTTTGATACAGCATCTATATTACATGGTGTTCCAACAAATGCGATTGATCTAAAATCTTGGCGTACAGCATCCATTAGAGCCTCAACTGTTTGTGAATGGCTATAAATAGAACCAGAAGATTTAATAGCATCATCCTTACTTGTAATGATTTGAGCAATAGGATGCCATGGTTTATTAGGATCTTTCATCGTTACAACGGCTGCATCGATCAAATGCTCATTAAATAGATAACAAAGAAGACTTGTCACTGTTCCCCCATCTTGACCACCAATTACTTCTGGAATATTTGTATTAGCGACATAACCAGTTTTAAAATCTCCCATTAACATATAAGGATCTGTTATAGTGCGAGGACATTGATTATAACAGATACCACAACCTGTGCATTTTCCTATTAATTTTGGCTGTGCTGTTAGATCATCCCATTCTAACACGGGGCATACCGCGGCGCATGTACCACATTCAGTGCAGATTCCAGTACGAACGATTTCTTTCATCAACATACCAAAAGAATCTTTCTTTCCTTCAAGTTTCTTTTGAATATATTCAAACGAATACTCATATGGAGTTTCAGTTTGGTCTGTATTATTTTCTGTCATTTTATTTTCCAGTAATCTCGATATTTTATTTAAATTAATTTATTGATAATAAGCTATGGAATAGAATGGATTTTTTTAAAAAAAGATTATTAATTAAAGGATAACGAAGATTGTTTTTTGAAATTTTAGTAAAAAAAAAGAGAGAAAAGAATTAAAAATCTCCCATAAAACCTAATTATACCTAGATTTAACAAATTACATTATTTTGATCAGTATATTCCTCATTTAATTTTTAAGTCTTAAACTTTTTTTTAAATCCTATTGTTAATACAGTTGAAATAATAGCTATTAATCCGATAATGAATAAAATATCATATCCTGGAATTTTATCATCACCACCACCAGTAGAGGGTTCTTCTGGATTTTTTGGAATGTCTGTAACTGACCACGAGATAATCCATTTATGAACTGTAATATGACCCATTAGAAAGTTTTCACCAGAAAAATAAGTTTCTACTAAAATTCCTGTTGCAGTATCAATATACGCATAGCCATTAGGATCTGTTAAATAAACACATTCACAAGATACGCCAGCATAAGTTCTAGTTTTTGTAGTGTAATTTGCTTCCAACTCGGTTATCATAGTCTCATTAAATAAATATTTTTCATCTATCATTTGATTGAATTCTGTTGCTGTACCATTTTCATATATGGTTCCAAGGGGGTAATCCGGAGGAGCGGGCACGGAAGTTATTTTTACCCCATTGGAGCCCCTATAACTACCATTAAAAGTCTCTCCGTACGTCCATTCGTCACCAACATTCACTAAATAATCACCTCTCGCATTTAATGGAAAACTGGAAACAATTATGACTACCCCAAGTAAAATTATTGAAAAAATCGATATTTTTTTATAAAATCTTTTTATATAAAATCACCTTTAAATTTTTTTTGATATCTGAATTTCCTGTAAACTTCTCTGAGAAGTTAAGTGAAAGTATTAATAATCTTATTTAAATATTATATCTTTTCGAAGTATTGAAGTTCTGTATTTACTTTTAGGATTAATAAAGTTTAAAATTAGACACTTATGGATAAGTAAGTATAGAAATAATTATAAAAGCCAGTAAAAATAGTATTAATTTTCTAATTCAAGTCTTTCTTCGATTTTTTTAATTGCATTAGAGGCATGTATTCTTACTGTTCTGTGGAAATCATTTACCCTTTTCATTAATACATTTAAAGATGGCTTCTCACCGTAAGTTTCTAATAGTTTAATCAGGCTTAATTTTACTTTAAAGTGTTCTTCCTCTTTGGATCCTAAATGATCATTTAAAATCGCCATGTTTTTATTGATCAATCTTTTTGTTTTACCATGATCTTCTTTTACCCTATACCAATTGTTTTGAAATATATTATATATTGCGTCTACGACTACTTTTTTTATAAGCCAGTAAGTTTCTTCATCGTCCAATATTTTAAGCAAATGGTTTAAAGGTTCCAAAGTTCCAATTTTACCTAAAGCAATTATTGAATTCTTTTTTACATCTAGATTCCGTATTTGTAGTAAATCAACTAACGGTTTAACAAATTCTTCATTTCCGATTTCACCTAAAATAAAAGCAACACTTTCTCTTATTGTATTGTTATCTCTTGTTAAATGTGAATATAACTGATCATATGACGAATCTGTATTGTTAAGATAAATCTTTTTTATCGCATCTAATATATAGAGCTTCATATCTAAATCAGTATATTCGAAACTGATATCTTCAATATCTAAAACATCTAAAAGCTCTGGAACTGCTGTTAAATCTCCAATCTCTCCCAGAGCTTCAATAGCTGCTATACTTACTTCATTATATATATTATCCAAATTAGTGATTAACAAGTCAACAGCAGTTTCATACTTTAACTTTCCACATAATATAACAGCATTTTTCTTTACAATGAAATCATCAAATAGTAATAATTTAGTTATGTCTTTCTCGATTTCTTTTCCTAAAATTTTTAAAATTATTATAGCGGAATCCATTAAATCGGAATCTTCTTCTTTCAAAATTTGGGTGATTACTTCTAATAATATGCTTTTATATTGAACTAAATTGTTCAAAATTTCGGGATATTTTATTTTTAAATAGCTAACTTCTTCAAAAGAAACATTAATACTTGATAGTTCATATCCAATTAATTTAATTAGTTCAATTTTATGATCATTTGAAATTTTTTTACTTTTTAATGCGTTTAATAATACATTTATTAGTTCTTCTGGATTTAGACTTAAAAGTTGTATAGTGACAAAATCTTTAATCGAGTTAAATTCGCAATCTAATTCATTAATAAAAAGTTTAATTTCTGGCTCATCAAACTTAATCTTCTGAATAGCTTTTAAAACAGATAGCTTGATTTGACTATTGACTGGTTTTTGTTTCAATATCCATTTCAAGGGTTTTAATCCTTTTTCATATTCTAATCTACCTAGAGCTTTTGCTGCTTCACATTTAATTTCAATACTATCTTCCGTGACCAATAGAGTCTCAAGAGTCTTAAAGCAGTCATCTTTTAACGATGTTGAATTATTGCTAACTAAGGATAAGTATTTAATTGCTTCTTTCCGTTTACTCTTATCTTTCTCTGCTTCTATGATCTCTGTTAACATTTGCATTGAATTCTTGAATCCAAACTCTTCACATCTCTGATAAATTTCTCGAGGATGTATTTTTGTTTTTAACATTAAGATTTCTTATTTTTTTTCAATCTATTATTTTCTTCGATTAATTATTAACAAAATAGATCACTTAGCTATAAAAAACTTTCCAAACCCAACATAACCATCGTTTTGAACTACCAAACCTGGTGAAAATTAGTGATTCTCACAATAAAAAAATAAAAATGATCAGAAATCTTATATTAAATTCTCTAGTTTTAATTAAAACTAATATTCTTGATGTTAAATTCCTGTATGGTTATCTATTTTAAAAAATTTCAGAAGTGGATTTTACTGATATATTTAAAATAAATGAATTATGAAATTCATTATGTCAATTCGCCAATCAATAAATAATGCTCGAGCAAAGTTTTACAGTATAGTGACTAAACATACTTTTGTGAAATATTGTGGTCTAGTTGTTATAATTGGGTATATATCATTGCTTATAATCGGAGTTATTATAGCGGTACTACTTGATCCAGACGGGTATACTATATGGGACAACTGGATTTCGGATCTAGGTGGAAGTAATCACACACCAGCTCCATTTTTATATGATATTGCATGTATAGTTGCTGGTTCCATGACTTTTCCCTTTACATTTTACATGGAAAACCTACTTGCTCCCATACCGAAGAGGAACATATTAAATAAGCAACATTACTCTCGATTACGTTTTCGATTAAGTAGTTCTGCATTTTTATTTAGCCTTATTGGAAATTTTGGCTATATTGGTGTAGGGATCTTCAGTGCAGATCGTGATTTTGAATTCTTATCGATTATGGGGCAAGGACTACATGGCCTTATGTCATATCTAGCTTTTGGGGGATTCACTTTGGGTGCTTTCTTTATGGGCTGGTTGATAGTATTATATGATACTAAAATTCCAAAAATTCTGGGAATCTATGGAATATTTGGGCCTTTAATTGTGTGTATTGTGAATCTACTAGATAGCACTCCATTATTGGAATGGTTATTACTCTTCTCAATACTCATATGGATAATACCACTTTTTTTAATAGTATTACAAAAACCAGAATTGATCCTGAAAGAGCCAGCAAATAATTAAATATCAAGCCAGTTGAATTATTCAATATTATCTATTATTTTTTTTTTAATAAATCCAAGATGTCTAAATTCTGCGTTAATTGTGGAAAACCTTTAGCAAAAGATACTAAGTATTGTATTAATTGTGGCCAATCTATAATAGGAGATTTATCTCAAAAATTAGATTCAAAAAAGGAAAAACTTGTAAAATTTAAAAAAGAAACAAAGTATCTTCTCACTTCTTCACAAAGAAGCATTTTTTTACAGAAGATCTTGCCTACTATACTAACAGGGTCAATAATTTAGTTAATTAGTGAAATAATTTTTAGTATGATTTTTATTGAAATTGAATTTGAAGGTTAATTTATTACTTTTTATACTTCTATGGTGGTTATTGAATTTATTTTAATTATACTTCTATTTTTTATATCTCGTACAGATAATGTTTTTTTAGGTTTATTGATTTTCTTTTCATTTTCTTTCATAGCAGGAATTCTTAGTCTTCCGATAATAATGATAACTATTTTTTTACCTCAAGTTCATATGTTTGTTTTTTTATAGCTAGGAGCCATTTTAATAGTATGTTTTATAGGAGCAATTTTAAAGGAAAATTATTTTGCTAAAGGATATTTATGGGCTCATATATTTCTCTTTTTAATAGGAACCGCAATCTTGGAAATTATATATGTTATTATAGTTAAGATACATAATTTTTTATTAACAATTCCAGTTTCTTTAGCGTATATATTAACCGTAACACTTACAACCATGTTTTATGGATCTAAAGCTGTACAAAAAAATGAAAAAGAACCATGGATGTTTACTTTTGTTAAATTAGAAGTCATTTTGTTATTATCATTAAATAAAGCTATAGTTATTGCTGTTGTAGTGCTCATCATTATTATTGCTATTCTACTAGAGGATTCTGACATTGATTTAACATCGATCTTTATTTTTGGAGGACCTGATCATACACGGAGAGGAGGTTCTAGATAAAGAAAACGAGATAAATAAATTCTTAGACCTTTTATCTTTATTTAAACTGGATTGTAAGAGAAACTCTAAAAATTAATATTTATTACGTAATTTGATATATCTATAATTGATATTTGATTATTTTATTTTTTTTTGGAGTCTTTCATATGAGTCCAACAAATAACGAAGAAACTTCAAAAAATTCCTTAGAAATTGATGTGATTGCTGATGCTATTGAACAATCCATGAAAAAAGGGCATATTAGTACTTTGATGCTATTAGCATTAGAAAAAGGACCTTCTCATGGTTATAGTTTAATGCAAACAATTAAAGAAGATACATATGGTGTGTGGAATCCAACCGCTTCTTCATTATATCCGCATCTATCATCATTAACAGATAAGGGTTTAATTGAATTTAATGCTGAGATGGACGGAAAAAGAGAACGAAAAGTGTATGAGATTACAAATAAAGGTAGAGAGACTTTGAAAATGCTGATCGAAAGGCAACAAAACATGCGTAAATCACTTCTTTCTATGATAATGTCAACTATAGGAATAACTGATACGAATATCCCAAATGATTTTGAAAGTTTATTTGGACCTGAATTAATTGAAGATACAAGTTTAATTGGAAAAACTGATGATGAAAAACTTAAAATCCTTTCAAAAAGAAAGGGAGTATTATCAAAAATAATCGAAAAATTACAAAATGTTGTCAATGAAATTAACCAGCGAATTGATACCTTAAAAATCAGTAAAAGTTAATTCAATATAGAATAGCTTTAAGAGATTAAGTATTCTAAAAAATATTTTATATAACATGATTTCACCAAAAAACCCTGTTTGAAAAAATACTATCAATGCAAAACTAAATCCAAAAATATTCATTAAAACTTTAAGATTAATATTTCGTCTTGCGAAACTTAGAAGATCTTACTGATATGATAATAGGAAAGATTCAATTTTCTTCAGAAGTTCTTCTTTTTTTGTAGCAAAAGCTATTTTATCTTCGTTTTTCTCTTTTTTAGGTATTAATTTAATAGTTAATTTTTTTGTATTTGTCTTCCCCTCTTTTTCATATTCAAGGTCAGTTTTATACTTTAGCAAATTTTTCTTTTTTTCAATATTATACGGATTAATAATGGGATAGAAGTGTTCGAATTTAGTTAATTCGGCTTCAGAAAAATCATCACCCATGATTTTTTGCATCGTATATCTGAATGCTTTATGTGATGTGTCAGAGATCGAACTGGATATAACTTTTGCAATACCTCTTACTCCAGAAGATTGTGAATATATTCCTAATCCTATTACTCTTAATTTAGTGATATAGATAACACCTGTAAGCAAACTACCCCACGTAGCACCAGTTCTAGTAATTTGTCCTGAAAAACAATATTCTATAGGTTCATGCTTATTTAATGCATAATTTTCCATTAGGATCTTATCCATTTCCCATAATCTATTAAGTGAAAGTATTTTTTCTGCATATATCCTAAAAAGAAAGTAGCATTTGCTTATTGTAAAAATAATATCTTCTTTGATCAATTTCCCATAGAAATCGTAAAAATCTGGAAGATTATTCTGTTTTTCAGTTAATACTTCAGTCAACGCTTTTGCAAATTTTTTCTCTTTTCCAGAACTTATAATAGTTCTCAGATCTTCAAAACTCAAACTCATCAATATCTTTCACTTATCAATACTCTTTTTACTTTTGAGTAGTTAATTTCACATTAATATATAAGTTATATAGATATATAACAAAATTGATACGTAAAAAGATTCATAAAAAAAATATGTTTAAGGCATATTTTGAGTTAAATAAAGAAAACGTTCAAGGTAATATGCCCAAACTTGACCTATATTTGAATTTAGAACAAAATCATTGGCATGACCTGCAAATGGGAATATAAGAAGAGAACATTGGACCCCCTTTGATTCTAACTCTAATTCCAATTCTTCTACTCTTTCAATCCAAACTTGACCATCACTAGTTCCTTGAAAAATAAGTACTGGTGGATCACTTGAGTCTGCAATTTGAATAAGATCATAAGCATTATATAGGCTCGGATTAGTACTTTGATTTTCTTTTAAGAGTAATCCTGGTGCTGCTGAAGGGGGGTAGAGCGGGATAACACCTTTTACTACTATGTTAGAGCTAAAAGTGGTGTTGTGATAATAATAATTATATCCCAATCCTGCTACTCCTGCTAAATGAGCACCCGCGGATCTACCCATAAAGTAGACGGATTTTAAATTTGCTCCATATGCGGCCGCAAATTCGGTCTCAAGTCTGTAAGTAAAATTAGCTATATGTCGAATTTGATCCTCTATTGTGAAATTACCCATTACATGCTCAGGGGTATCAAAAGCAGGAGCACCATAGTAAAGCCAATTAATCAATCCATATTCAATATCAAACACAATATATCCTTGACTTGCTAAATATTTACTAGTTGCTATCATATTCCATGTTCCCTTTCCGCCTGACATCCAAGCTCCAGGGTGTAAATTGATGATAATGCTTCCATTGCCTGGTAATTGGGAAGCTGGTTGACTTGGCATATATACATCGAAATATAACGTAATATTTTCCCCCTCATAAAATAAAACATCTTTCTCCACAATAACTGTCTTTTGTGGTATTGATAGAAAATGAGATGAGAAGACATAAGGCGTTTGAAGGAATTGGCTTTTAATACTTTCAGGTATGCTATTCTCCCAATTAGGACCAAAATCTTCTTCAAATTCGGCATTTGCATTTACTATGGTATAAGGAGTAGAGAATAAGGATACTGAATTTAAGCCCGCGATAGTTAATCCTATAATTATAATAGCATAATACTGTTTAGGATGTGTGCTTCTTCTCGATGCTAATAACTTCATCAGTAAGAGTGTAGCGGAAACACATAATCCAACCATTAAAACTGAACTCTGAGCAACAAATTCTTCGATAATTATCGTTATCCCGCGTAGGGGTCTTCCTCCATAAAACAACATATAAATCCAAAATATACCCGAAACTAAAACCAAAATGCAAAGAAATCCCAATATGAACTTAATGATCTTGAATTTATTCAAACTTCCACACCTCTCGAATTTCTACTTTTTTAATATTTATATAAGAGAAAATGCTTCCATAGATGAAATAGCCAAAAAATCCAATACCTATTAACAAATATTGAACTAATGGAGTGGTCCAATCAGCATTTAAGAGAAATATACCTCCTGCTAAGGTAAAAATCGCGATTATCTGAAATCCAATAAAACCATAACCTAAAAGATTGAGCTTTTTGCCTATAGGGTTGCTTTTTACAATCTTAAAATCATTTAAGATAAGTAAACCAATATTTAAGACCCAAACTATACCTAAAATAACACTAAACATAATTCCAAAAACAATGTTCAATCCAATTATGTAATGTAGAAGCCCTAGAACAATTGATGCAATATTCATTCCCAAAGTAATGATGCAGTACACTTTTATTTGCTCTTTTTGAATTTTCATTTTTATCAACACTATTTTATTAAGATTTTGAGTGTAAATTTTCTATAATTATTAATTCTCTTTCTTTATATTTAAAGCATTAATTTCTAATAACATATAACCTTTATACACATATGGTTTATTCCCATAACAGGTTCAATTTTCCATACTTACACTTCGATTTCATTAGTAGTAAAATGCGTTTGTGATTTAGTTATATAAATAACTTTCTCATCAGATACTCCTCCCTTAACCTATATAAATCTATAATAATGCGATAACTTAAATATATCTGAGTCTTATATAATAATTAGATATATCTGAATCTTATACAATACAAAGATTTCAGTCACACAAAAAATCAAATTATTTAAGTTTTGAGGTTAAATATGGTGAAAGTATTATTAACAGGTCCATTTGGAAATGTTGGGTTGAGTACATTACAAGAATTACTTAAAAGAAATCATGATATCAAAGTTTTAGATATAAAAACTAAAAAAAACCGTAGAATTGCTAATAAGTATAAAGATCAAGTAGAATTATGCTGGGGAGATATACGGAATTATAAGGAAGTAGAAAAAGCAGTATCAGGGCGAGATGTAATTATCCATACAGCAGCAATTATACCTCCACTTGCTGATAAGAAGCCAAAATTTGCTGAATCAATTAATGTTGGAGGAACCTCAAATATTATTGAAGCAATGCAGAATCAACCGCAAAAACCAAAAATCATCTTTACCTCTTCAGTAGCAATATATGGAGATAGGTTAGAAAACCCTTTAATAAGCCCCACAGATCTTCCTAACCCAAATCCAGATGATGAGTATGCGAAACAAAAAGTAAAGTGTGAAGAAATTATTAGAAATTCAGGATTAAAGTGGGCTATTTTCCGTTTAACGTATATTGTATCTATTAATAAGCTTCAAATGGATCCACTTATGTTTGAAATGCCCTTAGATACGTGTATTGAAATTTGTGATACTAAAGATGTGGGGTATGCATTAGCTAACGCAGTGGAAACGAATGAAATATGGGGAGAAATCTTACATATTGCGGGTGGAGAACGATGTCGAATTTCTTATCGGGAATATCTTAATGAAATGATGGATATTTTTGGTATTGGTACTGAGGTTTTACCTAAAGAAGCATTTAGTAAAAAGGGATTTCATTGTGGGTTTATGACAACATATAAAAGTCAATTCCTTCTGAATTATCAAAGATATACTCTTAATGATTATTTTAATGACGTCAGGAAAAAAGTAGCTATTTCACGCTTCTTTACAATGATGTTTAGGCCAATAGCTCGGAAATACTTACTAAATAAATCTCATTATTACAAAGAATATCTAAATAGCCATCATCCTGAATCTAAGATTAAAAATTAAAATTTCTTTTAAAGATATTTAAACCACATTTTACACATGTCCATCTATAATAATTATTAGCTAAAATTATTGACGAGCCGCATTTAGGGCATGTTCTATTATTTCTTTTTAACTTATCTTCATCTGTGATTCATGGTATCAAATGTACTTTTTATTCAGCGGTATTGGATTAGCATCGATTTTATTAATCAGAAAAAAGTATCGAAATCTTAACTAACATATTTTTTTTATTTTCTTGATATTTTGTACAAGATCTGCTCATGAACATACTCCTTCTCGTCTCTAGTTACTTTGATAAAAATGTAAAAATTTTTAAAGATTAGAAATAATGCACAATAGAATCCAATTTGATTGGATAAAATTTTATATATATAAGAGGGTAAAATTATGCCACATATAGTCATGTTTATGAAATACCCCACTCACATTGTAAGGGAAGTTGTACAAAAAGCTCTTGAATCTGTGCAAAAAAATTTGTTTCCTGATGATGAATCTATACAAGAAACTCTTGTACTATCAGCTTGGAAATCTACTGAAGATGGTTTAAGAGCTTTAAGTGTTACACGTGTAAAAGAAGGAAAACTTGAGGAAGCACTGAAGATGGTTAATAAAGAAATGGTTTATTTCTCAGAAATCGAGGGTTTTGAAACATCTGTTGAAGTTTGGGGAACTTATCAAGAAGCATTTGAAGCGTTAGGTATGGAACTTCCTGAAAGTTAATTCCAGCAAAAAACAATAAATTTTCAATTTTTTTTTATTTTTAATTCTTTTGATGAGATTGAATAAAAACAAGCAGATTCTTTATTTCACACACTTGATGACTATTTTAGTAAAGTTAGAAAAAAAGTAGCCGTTTCACGTCTCTTTATAATGATGTTCAGACCAATCCTTCGGAAATATCTCCTTAATAAATCGGACTACTATAGAGGATATCTTAATACCATGAATTCTTCAAAAATGAGGCCATATTATTGATTTATCAAAAATTTCTTCTCCTAAACTTATAAAATAATTAATAGATTAAACCCTACATTTTGCTACTCCATTTTGCGAAGATTATTTTGTAGATATCTTCCATATTTGTAAAAACTAACGTTAATATTTAAAATAAAAATGTAGGAAATTGATCATCCACCTAAATAATACTTTCATTCTCCATCATATAACCCTCCAAAAACCCTAATTAGAGCAAAAATGATATATCCCCACTATCACTATCCTAAAAATCGATTACATTGATAAATAGAAAGAATTAAAAATGTTAAAAAAGAATAGAATCTAAAAAAGGAATTATTAAATTCAGAAAATTGTTAAAAATTATACAATCTTGTATAAAAAAGAGGTGGATGTGTAAAAATACATGAATAATAACCAAAATCATAGGATTGGATTCTATGCATGTCACTGAGGCATAAATATTAATAGCAAAGTCGATTGCAATAAATTAGTAGAGTATGTAAAAGATCTTGACGAAAGTATAATAATTTCAAAGAAAAATGCTTTTCTATGTACTGATGCCGCACAGAATGAAATAATAGAAGATATTAAAGAAAAGAATTTAAATCGAATTGTTGCAAGTGCTTGAACTCCAAGAACTCACGAACCAATTTATCGAGATTCACTAGCAAAAGCAGGTTTAAGCCCTTACTATTTTCAAATGGTAAATGTGAGGGAACATTGTAGTTGGTGTACTGAAAGTAAAGAAGAGGCTCTAGAAAAGGCGAAAATTTTAGTGAAAGCTGGTATTGAGAGGGCAAAGCGATTAGAAGTTATACCTATAAAAACAGTACCAGTTACAAAAGCTACATTAGTAGTAGGAGGTGGAATTGCAGGTATGAATGCTGCTCTCGATCTCGCCAATCAAGGAATTAAAGTATATTTAGTAGAAAAAAATACTACTATAGGAGGGAGAATGGCTCAACTAGATAGAACATTCCCTACAAATGATTGTGCTATATGAATTTGTGGTCCAAAGATGTTGGAGGTTAATCGGAATGAAAATATTGAGATTTTAAGTTATACTGAAGTAAAGGAAATTACAGGAAATGTAGGAAAGTATAATGTTACTGTTGAGATGAAACCGCGATTCGTTGATCCTAAATTATGTAATGGTTGTGGAGCTTGTACAGAAGTCTGTCCAACTTATATAACCAACTATTTTGATGCATATTTGGGTGCTCGAAAAGCGATTGATATAGCATTTGGACAAGCAGTACCCTTTATTTATGATATCAATAGAGATGTGTGTGTTGAATGTTTTTCTTGTGTTGATGCATGTGAATTAGATGCCATAGACTTTAGCCAAGTTCCAAAAGAAGTTAATTTTGATGTCGGTACAATAATTATCGCCACTGGATGGGATATCTATGAACCTTTTGGGGAATATGGTTATGGTGAATTTGAAAATGTAATTACTCAAGCTCAACTTGAGAGAATTTTAGCTCCTAATGGACCATTAGAAGGACATGTACATCGAATTTCGGATGATAAAAAACCAAAAGAAATTGTGTTTATTCAGTGCGTCGGATCTAGAGAAACTGACAGACCATATTGTAGCGGTGTTTGTTGCATGTTAGCTCTTAAGAATGGACAATTACTTTTAGAAGAATTTCCTGATGCAAGTATCACAATTTGTTATATAGATATCAGAACAAACGAAAAAGGTTTCGAAGAGTATTATGAGAAGGCGAAAGATGCGGGGATTAGAATGATTCGAGGAAAAGTTGGCGAGATCACTGAAGATCCTGAGACCAAAAAAGCGAAAGTTCGGGTTTATTCAACATTAACAGATAAGATTGTAATAATTGATGCTGATTTAGTTGTTTTATCAAGTGCTGCTTTACCCTCAGAAGGAACACAACAAATTGCGAAAATTTTGAATTTGGACATAGATCGAAATGGCTTTCTTACAGAATCTCATTTTGGATTGATGCCCCAAGAAACTAAGACCAGAGGTATTTTTATTGCTGGATTTGCTCAAGGTCCAAAAAATATAGCATATTCTGTTTCACAAGCCAGAGCAGCTGCCAGTAAAGTAGCTGAATTAACATCTGCTGGAGAGATTGATCTTGAACTTATAATTGCAGAAGTCAACAAGGATTTTTGTATATCCTGCAGAAGATGTGAAAAGGAATGTCCAAAGAACGCGATTATTATTGATGAGGAGGCAGAAAGTGCTATTGTTGATGATCTAAACTGCGATGGCTGTGGTATATGTGCTAGTTGTTGTCCTACAGAAGCTATAGATATTAAATATTTCCGAGATGATCAACTATATTCGGAGATCTCTGCATTATTAGAGACTTAAACTTAGAGGAGGTTGAAAAAAGGTGGAAAATAGTTATAAGATAATAATGTTTGCTTGTTTAAAATGAGGCTATGGAGCAGCGGATTTAGCTGGAGTTTCCCGTTTAAAATATACACCCTCAGTAAAGATCATTAAAGTAAGGTGTACAGGACGAGTTGACGTAAAGCATATATTATATGCTATAAAAAGCGGAGCTGACGGCGTCATGGTTGTTGGATGACGTGAAAATGAATGTCAATTTAAAGAAGGTAATTTTACAGCCTCAAAACACATAGACTTTGCTAAAAGAATTCTTGATAGACGAGGATTTGGAAGTGAGCGGATTAATATGTACTGGTGCTCAAGTGCAGAATCAGAAAAATTAGTAAAAAGCGTTGAAGATTCCTTTGAAAAAATTCGCAGAATAGGGCCAAGTCCTCTTAACATCGGTGAAGAAGAAGCAGAAGTTGAAATGAAGGAACTCTTAACTACCCCTTTGGAATGATTCTTATAAAAAAATATTAGTTATAAGAAGATTCTCCTCGCAAGGGAAGGGGTTTTAAAATATTAAATTAATTTTTTTGAATAAAAAATAAATTAAATAAGAATTATGGTTCAAATAGAAAAAGATATAACCTTTAATGGGATATCCCCTAAATTATTAATGGAAGCAACACATAAAGCGGCAGAAAATTTTCAGGTTCGTGCTTTTTTTGAAGCAAAAGAAGAAATCTTAGGAGCAGGAAAATATTCAGAGGAAGAATTTTATCAGATTTTAGATGCTATGGTTGATGCCGAAACAGAACGCAAGTTAGTATTAGAAGAACTAAAAGGTAAAGAACTATTATTTCTGGAAGAAATTGTGAAAATTATAGACAATTTTCCACCAGAAAATGTAATACGAGATATAATTTATCTAAAAGAACAAGGTTATATTGAAGAAGAAATAGAGATTAAAATTAAAAAGGTTATTAAGAAAGTAAAAGGAGAAGAAAAAGAAATTGAGGAAAAAGAATTTTTCTATAGATATCAAGTTAAAGATATACCTGATGATTTTATTGAACATTTTTTTGAACCTGTTTCAATCGTGTTTGATTCTGAAGTATGCTGTCAATGTGGTTGGTGCTCATCAATTTGCCCAGTAAATGCTCTTACAGTAACAGCAGATACTTTAGAGATCGATGATGAAACTTGTATGAAATGCGGTTTATGTTATTCTGTTTGCCCGAGATCATTTTCAATTGAACAAGCGGGTAAGAGTATAAATAAGCGAGATAATTCTTTAAAATTTTCAGAAAAAATTAATGGTTATATCAATACCTATTCTGCCAGCACCACTAAGGATGATATTAAAAAAGTACGACAAGATGGGGGGATTGTTACTTCTTTACTTGAATACTTACTTAAGAATAAATTAGTCGATGCGATTGTAGCAGTACAGCACTCAGAAGAGAAATGGAAGCCTGAACCCGTCATCGTGGATAATTTGAAAGATCTATATAAGACGGGGGGAACTAAATATGCAAACGCATCTACTTTAGCTATTATCGATAAAGCCAAGAAATATGACAATATAGCTGTTGTAGGTACTCCATGTATGATGAATGCTATTGAAAAGGGTAATCTTTTTCCAAGTGGAGTACCTTTTTTCAAGAATATAAAATATAAAATAGGACTTTTTTGCATGGAATCTTTTCCTTATGAAGGAGTCCTTGGATTAATTAAAGAGCAATTTAACCAAGATTTTAATAAAGTAACAAAGATGGACATTAGTGGTGGTGAATTTATCATATATTTGGATACCGGAGAAGATTTAAAAGTTCCGCTTAAAGATGTTAAATCTTATGCTCGCAATAACTGCCATTATTGTGAAGATTTAACAGCAGATTATGCTGACATCTCAATTGGTTCAATTGGTTCTGGGAGTGGATGGTCTTCTGTTATCACTCGAAATAAGAAAGGGGAAGAAATTTTTAAAGGAGCTATTAAAACAGGATTTATAGAATCCAAAAGCTTAAAGGCGGTTAAACCTGGGCAACCCTTATTAGAAAGGATTGCTGGTATTAAAAGAAAAAATTGTAAACCAATCAAATTGGAAAAGGAATAATGTAAAAAGTATTATTATGAGTATAAAAACCTTTCAAGATTTAATTAAGGAAGTTCATGAAAAGGGGATCTGCCAAGAATGTGGAGGATGTACTTCTTTCTGTTCGGCAGCATTCGAGAATGTAATCGGCTTTAAAGAGCCTAACTCCCCTCCTGAATATATAAATAAGGATGCATGCCTCGAGTGCGGTATATGTTATTTCCTGTGTCCTCAAACACATGTATTAGATGATGACCTTAATAAGACTTACCAATTCACTGATTTTACTTCAATGCCTTATGGATTTGCTGAAGATATCTATTCTTGTCAAACTACAGACGAAGAATTTCTAAAACATGGGACAGATGGAGGTGTGGTAAATACACTTTTAAACTTCTTATTAGAAACTAAAGTTATTGATGGGGCAATAGTCTCTAAAGTTGAAGGTCCATTTTCCAGAGAATCAATGTTTGCAGAAACTAAAGACGACCTAATCAAAGCATCTGGTACAATTTTGAATATATCTCCACAAGTAGATGAAATACAAAAGTTTAACACCTACACACGCTCAATTCCTCAATTGAGTCATTATAAATTCAAAAAGTTAGCAATTGTGGGAACACCCTGTCAAATTTATACGATTAAATGTATGCAAGATTTAGGTGTTACCCCTTCAGAACATGTTGAGATTACTCTAGGCTTATTTTGTTATCACAATTTTCTATTTGAAAAATCTCAAATCGCGAAATTTGAAAAGGATTTTAAGTTAAAATTCGAAGATATAGTAAAAATTAACATTAAGGAGGATTTAATTCTAAAGCTAGAAGATAATGACTCAAAAGAAAAGATAATCCATATTCCTTTTACTAAATTGGTTAATTATATACGCCCAGCTTGCCATTCTTGTATAGATTTTACCAATATATATTCAGATATTTCGTTTGGTGGGCTTGGATCCCGAGATAAATATACTACTGTATTACCCCGAACTGAAAAAGGTGTGCAGTTACTCCAAAAGGCATTAGACAAAAATATTATTAAAAGTTTAGAACTTGATGAAAATACAAAAAAAGAGATGAAAAGCTTAATAGCCAAATTTTCTGAAGCTAAAATAGAGCGAAGAAATGAATTCATGAAAAACTTGTAATAAGGAAGTGAATCCTATAACTGAGACAGAAAAACTTAAAAAGATAAAACAAGAAAAGAATGAATCTAATTTATATATAGAAAAAATATATGAACCAGATTTAATTAACTTATTAAAAAAATGTTATCAATGTGCCCGTTGCTCAGGCGTGTGCCAAATCAGTAAAGTACAAAAATTTACGCCTAGTAGAATTATTCAAATGATATTAGAAGGCTTTGAAGATGAGATTATTAATAGCCAGGTATTATGGGATTGTTTAATGTGTAATAGTTGTCTACAACATTGCCCTAAAGATATTAACTTTGCCGATATTGTCAGAATTGCTAGATATAAAATGCGTATGAAAGATATTCAAAATCCTGATCGTTCTATTGCTCATAAAGGTATTTATCCTTTGATGTCAGAAATGATGAGTCAAGATAATATGGAAATTGAGAGACCTTTAGATTGGATTCCAAAAGGTTGTAAAACATCAGATAAGGGAAATATTTTATATTATGTGGGATGTTTACCTTTTTTTAATTATGAATTTGAAGACTCACTATCTATAGCAGAAAGCACACTTGAGATTATTTGTCACTTAGAAAAAGATCCGGTAGTTGTTCTAAAAAATGAGATATGTTGTGGACACGATTTATATTGGGGCCAAGCAAAATTCGAAAGCTTTATTGAATTAGCAAAAAAAAATGTAAAAATGTTTGAAGAAACAGGAGCTACAACAATTGTTACTGCATGTGCTGAGTGTTATAGAACCTTTAAAATTGATTATCTAAAATTGTTTGAAGATTTTAATAAAAAATTTGAAGTTAAACATATAATTGAATATATTTTTGATAAATGGAAGCAGGGAAAAGTTCAATTTAAAAATCCTAACAATTCGAATGAGGTTATTCCTTTTACTTACCATGACCCTTGCAGGTTGAGTAGGTTTTTACCAAAGGATAATAAGATAATTGAGGAAGTCCGAGAAATCTTCAAGCATTTGAAAACTATTGGTTATAATTTTAAAGAAATGGAACATAATAAAGAAAATTCTTATTGTTGTGGAGTAAATTCTTGGATGAATTGTAATGAACGTTCTAAAGCTTTGCGATATAAACGTCTTTTAGAAGCTAAAGCTGTTGGAACAAAAATGATTACATCATGTCCAAAATGCCGAATGCATTTAAATTGTCTAAAAAAAGACTATGATGATTTTTCTTCTATTGAAATTTTAGATTTTTCAGAGTTTTTAGTGGATTTTATAAATATAATAGAACCTAATCAAACTGTTGAGGAGAAGTAATGGAGAAAGTCGGAGCTGTCTTAGTTATTGGTGGCGGAATTGCAGGTATTCAAACTTCTATAGATTTAGCAGATTCAGGCTATAAAGTATATCTTGCAGAATCTACAACCAGTATTGGAGGCGTTATGTCTCAATTAGATAAGACATTTCCAACTAATGACTGTGCAATATGTATTCTTGCCCCGAAATTGGTACAAACTGGTCGACATGAAAATATCGATATTTTAATTAATTCATCAATAGAAAAAATCGAAGGTGTTCCAGGTAATTTTAAAGTTGATTTAACTCAAAGAACACTTCGTTTGGATCAGATTAAATGTACAGGGTGCGGTTTATGTGCTCAACAATGTCCTATAGAGGCTATAGATTTCTTTAATGAAAGACTTTCTATCAATGCAGCAATTTCTGTAAAATTTCCTCAGGCCGTTCCATTAGTGTTCTCAATTAATAAAGAAAAATGTATAGGTTGTGGTATTTGTAAAGGGATATGTAAAGCAAAAGCTATCGATTATGAACTTCAAGATAAATTAATTAGTCTAGATGTAGGAGCTGTAGTATTAGCAATTGGATTTGATGAATATGATCCTACTCCTTTAACGGAATTTGGTTACGGAAAGCATTTAAATGTAATTACTAGTATTGAATTTGAACGTATACTCAGTGCTAGTGGACCACACTCAGGTTTAATAATTCGCCCTTCTGATGGAATTATCCCTAAAAAAATAGCCTTTTTACATTGTATAGGTTCAAGGGATAGAAAGCATAGAATTGATTACTGCTCTTCTGTGTGTTGTATGTATACTACAAAGGAAGCTGTAATAGCAAAAGAGCATATGAATATTATAGAACCAACTATTTTTACAATGGATATCAGGGCATATGGTAAAGATTTTGATAAATATATTGAACGAGCGAAGGATGAGTATGGAGTAAGATATATCAGACGTAGAATATCTTCTATTAAAGAAATTCCGGACTCTAAAGATTTAAAGGTTTATTATGAAACGGGAAATGGAAAAATTATTGTAGAAATTTTTAATCTAGTCGTCCTTTATGTAGGAATGCAACCTAATCAATAAGCAAAAGAATTAGCACAGAAATTAAATATCCAGTTAAATGAATATGGGTTTTGTAAAACTGGAACTTTTAACCCAGTAGAAACTTCAAGACCTGGGATTTATGTTTGTGGGGCTTTCGCAACACCTAAAGATATTCCAGAAACAGTTATAGAAGCTAGTGCTGCTGCTGGATATGTAAATGTTCTTCTATCAGAAGCAAGAAATAAATTAGTCTCTAAGAAAGAACTTCCCGAAGAATTGGATGTAAGCGATCAACCGCCGCGAATTGGAATATTTATTTGTCATTGCGGGATAAATATTGGTGGGGTTGTTGATGTTCCTAATGTAGTTGAATATGTTAAAACTTTACCTGATGTAGTCTATGCAGAGCATAATTTATATACTTGTTCAGCAGATACTCAGACTAATATTAAAGAAAAAATCGAAGAAAACCAACTTAATAGAGTTATAGTTGCCTCATGTACTCCAAGAACCCATGAATCCTTATTTCAAGCGACAATAAGAGAGGCCGGTTTGAATAAATATCTTTTTGAAATGGTGAATATCCGCGATCAATGTTCATGGGTTCATATGCATGAACCTGAAAAAGCAACAGCAAAATCAAAAGACTTATTGAGGATGTCAGTAGCGAAGGCTAGCCAATTAATCCCGTTACAAGAACAAGAAATCACCGTAATAAATAAAGGTCTAATTATAGGTGGGGGTGTATCTGGAATGTCAGCAGCATTAAATCTAGCTTCTCAAGGTTATGAAGTTTTCTTAATTGAAAAGGAAGGTTCTCTAGGAGGGCTTGCTAAAAATATTTATCGAACCCTCGAAAATGATGATATTCAGGAATATATTGAAAACTTAATTAAAAAAGTTAAAGATAATCAACTAATCCACATATTTAAAAATGCTCAAATCAATACAATATCAGGATATATAGGGAATTTTTCCACAAATGTAAGTTACGGAAATAATAGCAAAAGTGTTGATCTGGAACATGGGATAATCATTGTAGCCACTGGTGCAAAAGAATATCAACCAAAAGAATATAATTTCGGGCAAGATCAAAGAATTATATCCCAAACTGAATTTGAAAAAGATCTTTTTACTACGGATAAAATAAAGGGATTGAATTCAATAGTAATGATTCAATGCGTTGGATCTAGAAATGAAGATCACCCTTATTGTAGCAGAATCTGTTGTTCAGAAGCTATTAAAAATGCGTTAAAAGCAAAAGAAATCAACCCTAATATAGAAATAGTAATTTTATATCGTGATATTCGAACATATGGTTTTAAAGAAAAATACTATAACTTAGCACGAGATAATAAAGTTATATTTCTTAGATTCGATGAATCTAAGCCTCCAGAATTAAATATTAAAAATAAAAAGTTAACAATTACAGTAAACAATCCAGATTTAGGTGACCTTGAAATAAATCCTGATTTACTTGTGCTAAGTACGGGGCTTGTGGCACCCATAAAAGAAAATGAAGAGTTAGCAAAAATGTTAAAAGTTCCACTTAATGAGGATAAATTCTTTTTGGAAGCTCATGTTAAGTTGAGACCAATTGATTTTGCTACAGATGGTATATATTTATGTGGGTGTGCACATTCACCAAAAGATCTTCGAGAATCAATTGCACAATCCAATGGAGCTGCTGCTCAAGCAGTTAAAATTTTAAGCACAGAAAAACTTGTAACATCTGGGCTTGTGGCTGTTGTAATAGAAGAAAATTGCATTGGCTGTGGAAGCTGTATGGAAGTCTGCCAATTTAATGCTATCGAATTAATAGAGGAAGAACGAGTGTTTGAAGATATCACATTTACTATTAAAAAATCTCATGTAAATCCTGCGCTTTGTAAAGGTTGTGGCACATGCAGTGCACAATGCCCTAATTCAACAATTTTAATTAAGCATTTTGGTTTTGAGCAAATCAACGCTATGATTTCTGCACTTTTAATTCAAGGTTAAAATATAATTAAAAAAAAAATGATTATCATTGATAAGTAAAGAAAAGAAAGTAAAAAATAAGGAATTTCATCCAAATATTTTGTGTTTCTGTTGTAACTGGTGTAGTTATGCCGGAGCAGATTTAGCTGGAGTTTCACGATTTCAATATCCCTCCACTATTAGAATAGTACGTGTAATGTGTTCTGGTAGAGTAGACCCAGCTTTTATTTTAGAGGCATTTAAAGATGGCATTGATGGAGTCATTGTAACTGGATGTCATATTGGTGACTGTCATTACTTGAAAGGAAATGAGTTTGCAAGAGATAGATTTGTAAATTTTCGAGAAATTCTAAGAATATTCAATCTTGAAAAAAGGTTTAGACTTGAATGGGTAAGTGCCTCTGAAGGGAAGAGATTTGCTGAAGTTATAACAGAATTTACAAACCAAATTAAAGAACTTGGTCCCTTGAGACCAATTTAAAAACTGCTTTTTATAGAATAAAACAATAACTTTAGATTTTATTAGAAAATTTATTCACTTTTTATTATTTTTCTAAAGATTTATTAAAATTATAAATTCAAATTATCCTCTGAAATATCAATACTTTTTCCATTTTTTGCATTATATTAATGATTCTTGATCGATCTTGCTAATTCTAACGAGAAATATGCTAGAAATGGATCATTATACCATTTATTATTATCATCAATTAACATAATGTAGATAATGGACAATTAATAAAAGTAGTTCTACTCAAATCCATCATTCTTACAGAAAAAGTTTTCAATCTGGATCTCATCTCCATAATCTTCTAACAAAAACGAACAAAATATTCAGAAAGACTAAGGAAAGATGGAAATTATGACTGATTAGGAAAAAATAAAGGTGATAGATGTTTGGCACTGATCATGCACAAAGTGAAACATGTTGGATCTCGATCATATCTCATAAAAATATTTATATAATTACATTTCTTTATTATTTATTCAACGGAAAAAAAGATGCGAATACAAATTTTTATCAAAAAAATTAAGAAGTGTTAAATAATGGAGGGATCAGTGTTAGTTATTGGTGGTGGAATAGCAGGGATACAAAGTTCTTTAGATTTAACTGAATTAGGCTTTAAAGTTTATTTAGTAGAAAAAACACCTTCAATTGGAGGAAGAATGGCTCAACTTGATAAAACCTTTCCTACAAACGATTGTAGTTTATGTATTCTTGCCCCTAAAATGGTGGAAGTATTTAGAAATCCTAATATTGAATTAATGACTTATCATAAAGTCCAAAAAGTTTCAGGAAAGCCAGGAAATTTTGTAGTTTCAGTCCTAAAGAAACCTCGTTATATTGATGAGACTAAATGTAAAGGATGTGGTGACTGTGCTGTTATATGTCCTAAGATTGAATCTCCTAACATCTTTGATATGAATTTAGGTAAAAGAAAGTCTGTTTACATTCCTTTTCCTCAAGCAGTTCCTCCTGTATATTTAATTGACCCTGAATTGTGCTTAAAACTCACTAAAGGAGTATGTGGGGTTTGTGAGAAAGAATGTAAGGCAGAAGCAATAGATTATGAACAAAAACCTCAAGAAATCAAATTAAACGTTGGTGCTATCGTTGTTGCAACTGGATATGATGTGTTAGGAGAAGAGTTAACCTCAAGATGGGGTTATAATTATAAAAATGTGGTAAGTGCTTTAGAATATGAACGAATGTTATCGGCTTCTGGTCCCTTTGGGGGACATATTTTACGTCCTAGCGATGAGAATGAGCCGGAAACAATTGCATTTATTCAATGTGCGGGCTCAAGGGATTTACGCGAGGGAATTCCCTATTGTTCTAGTGTGTGTTGCATGTATACTGCCAAAGAAGCCATCATTACGAAAGAACATTCTGAAAACTCAAAGTGTTTTGTATTTAGGCATGATGTTAGAGCTTATGGCAAAAATTTTTATGAGTTTACCCAAAGAGCTCAAGAAGAATATGGAGTAAAATATTTCCAGACTAAAATTAGTAGAATAATAGAAGATCCAGAAACGAATGATTTAGTAATTCATTATGAAGATTTAAAAACTGGTGAATTTAAGGACTTTAACACAAATCTAGTGGTATTAGCTACACCTCTAGTCCCTTCAGCTGGAACTAAAGAATTAGCTAAAGTTTTAGATATCGAATTGGATGATTATAATTTCTTTAAAGAGAAATCATATTTTACTAAATCTTTATCCTCTAAAGAAGGTATTTTTTTAGCTGGTTTTTGTCAAGGTCCAATGGATATACCAGAAACAGTGGCTGATGCTAGTGGGGTAGCTTCACAAGTGGCAACTTTACTTAATTCCTTTAAATTTACTGAAACAAAAGAAAAAATTATTAAGATACCAGAAAAATTAGTTAAAGAAACGGATATACCAAGAATTGGGGTCCTTATCTGTCATTGCGGTATTAATATTGGAAAATATATTGATATTCCTCAAGTTATAGAACACATAAAAAAGTTGCCTAATGTAGTTTTTTGTGAAGATAACTTATATTCTTGTAGTTCAGATTCTCAAGAACGAATTAAAGAAGTAATAGGTGAATATAATTTAAATAGATTTATTGTAGCTTCTTGTACGCCAAGAACACACGAATCTCTATTCCAAGAGACATGTCAAGAAGCGGGATTAAATAAATACTTGTTTGAAATGGTGAATATCCGTGATCAATGTTCATGGGTACATATGAAAGAAAAGGAGCTAGCTACGGAAAAAGCAATTGATTTAATAAGAATGGGAGTTGCTAAATCTAGATTATTAAAATCACAAGAAGAAAAGAAATTAAAAATTACTCAAACTGCATTGGTGATTGGTGGAGGAATATCCGGAATGACTGCTGCATTAAATATCGCTAATCAAGGATTTATTGTTTATCTTATAGAAAAAGAGAAATATTTAGGTGGAAATTTAAGATTCTTAAATATGCTATATCCTACTCAAGAGGATGCTTCAGTCTTATTAAACGAAACCAGAGTAAAGGTTGAACAAAATAAGAACATTCAACTCTTTTTAAACTCTAATTTAAACGATATTAATGGATATCTTGGTAATTATAATGTTTCACTTATTGATTCAGATAATAAGATTCATGAGTTAAAAATTGGTACTATTATTGTTGCCACTGGAGGACAAGAATTAAAACCTAATGAATTTTTTGAATATAGATATACGAACCACAACGTAATTACACAATTACAACTAGAACAGAAATTAAAGGATGAAGATAAATCATGGTTAGATAAACTTAATCATATTACTACCCTATTATGTGTGAACGCTAGACAAAAGAAAGGGATAACATATTGTTCAAATATATGTTGTGAAAGTGCTATAAAGAATATTAACATCCTAAAAGAATTAAAGCACGACCTCAAATTAATAGTTCTCTATAGAGATCTTCAGATGGCAAAGAAAGAATTCGAAAGTTATTATCGTGAACGAAGAAAAGATGCTATTTTTTTGAGGTATGATTTAGATGCTCCCCCTACAATTAAAGAGAGCAATAGTGGAACAAGTAAGTTCGAAATTAAAGTTTTTGATACCAATCTACAAGATAATATCAAATTTGAAACAGATTTAATAGTATTATCGACACCTATGATTCCAGCTGACAATTCAGATGAGCTAGCAAAGATGCTCAAGGTTCCTCTAGACAAAAATGGTTTTTTTCTCGAGGCTCACGTTAAATTAAGACCATTAGATTTTGCTACTGATGGTATCTTCTTGTGTGGATGTGCTCATTGGCCAAAAAATATACAAGGTTCAATATCACAAGCAAATGGTGCAGCAGGAAGAGCATGTAGGTTTTTAATCGCAGAGGAAATTACTACATCTGGATTAATAGCGGAAGTAGATCCAGATGTGTGTATCGGATGTGGAACATGCGAGGAAGCATGTTCCTATAACGCAATAGAAATTACAAACGTCCTAAAAGAATTTGAAGAGGTAAGTCTACCAATAAAAAAAATTTCTGTAAATTCAGGTTTATGCAAAGGATGTGGAACTTGTGCAGTGAATTGTCCAGTTGGGGCAATTTCTATTAAACATTACGATTTTGAACAAATCAATGCTATGATTAGGACATTAGCAATGTAACCTGAAACTTAATAGAATATAACTTTATCATATCTATATTTTCTCATTTGATAATAGAGTTATGAAATCTAATCAGAAAAAATAAATTATTTCCTTTTTTTTTCTTATCATCATTGGTTCAAATTATTAAAATTTGAATTACCAAAAAAAAGTGAAGATTATTACTGAGACTAAAAAAGCGGATGATTCAGAAGAACTCAGCGATGATATTAATTCTTATCTTGAAAAAATTTATGAACCAGATATAAGAAAATTATTATATCGATGTTATCAATGTGTTCGCTGTAGTGGGGTATGTCAACTCAGTAAGGTTCAAACTTTTGAACCTAGTAGAATTATTCAAATGATATTAGAAGGTTTTGAAGACAAAATAATCAAGAGTGGTGTTTTATGGGATTGTTTAACTTGTAATACCTGTCTTCAAAATTGTCCTGAGGGAATAAATTTCGCAGATATTGTAAGAATGGCAAAATATAAAATGCGGACATCTTATAATCAAAATCCGGATGAATATGTTGCTCATAAAGGTATATATACTATAGTTTCAGAAATAATGAGTGAATCCGATATAGAGCCAAATAGATCTCTTGATTGGGTACCCAAAGGATGTAAGATTTCAGAACACGGAACTATTATGTATTATGTTGGATGTTTACCCTTTTTTAATTTTGAATTTAAAAATTCAGATTCGATAGCAGAAAGCACCTTAAAAATCATTTGCCAGATAGAAAAAGAACCAATTGTAGTCCTTAAAGACGAAATTTGCTGTGGTCATGATCTCTATTGGGGTCAAGGGAAGCTTAATGCTTTCATCAATTTAGCAAAAAAGAATTTGGATAAGTTTGAAAAAGCAGGGATTTCAACGATAATAACTGCATGTGCTGAATGCTATCGAACATTTAAAGTGGAGTATCAAAAGCTATTTGAAGATTTTAACAAAAAATTTGAAGTTAAACATTTAATAGAATATATTTACGAAAATTGGAAAGCAAATAAGATAGAATTTAAAAATCCAAGTGATAAAAAGGAATCTATTCAATTCACTTATCATGATCCTTGTCGTCTAAGCAGATTTTTACCAAAAGAAAGTGATATTATAGAAAATGTACGTGAAATTTTCTCTTATTTAAAAGAATTGGGTTATGAATTTAAAGAAATGGTACATAATAAAACAGATTCTTTATGCTGTGGTGTGAGTTCTTGGATGAATTGTAATGATCGCTCAAAAGCGTTACGCTACAAGAAACTATTGGAAGCAAAAGAAGCTGGAGAAATAATGGTGACCTCATGTCCAAAGTGTAAAATGCACTTATCATGTTTACAAGAAGATTATGAAGATATCTCTTCAATTGAAATAGTAGATTTTTCTGAATTTTTAGTGGATTTGATTAATATTGTGGAATCAAGTGAAAAAGTGGAGGAGGTAAAATAATGGAAGGTTCAGTTTTAGTAATTGGAGGAGGTATAGCTGGAATTCAAATTTCACTTGATCTAACGGAATTAGGATTTAAAGTTTATTTAGTAGAAAAGTCACCTTCAATTGGGGGAAGAATGGCTCAATTGGATAAAACTTTTCCAACATTAGATTGTTCATTATGCATCCTCGCCCCTAAAATGGTTGAAGTCTTTCGTAATCCTAATATTGAATTAATGACATATCATGAAGTTCTTAAAATTGATGGAGAACCTGGTAATTTTACTGCCAAAATTCTAAAGAAACCTCGATATGTTGATGAAACAAAGTGTAAGGGATGTGGAGAATGTTCAAACAAGTGCCCAAAAATAATGGCTCCAAATCCTTTTGAAATGAATATTGGTACAAGAAAATCCATATATATTCCTTTTCCTCAAGCAGTACCCCCTATTTATTTAATTGATCCAGAAATGTGTTTATATTTAACGAAGGGCGTATGTCAAGTATGTAAAAAAGCTTGCTCTGCTGATGCAATAGATTTTGAGCAGAAGTCACAAGAATTTGAGATTAAAGTTGGAGCTGTGGTAGTTGCTACAGGTTTTCAGATGCCTGCTGAAAAATTATCTTCAAGATGGGGTTATCGATACGAAAATGTAGTAAGTGCTCTTGAATATGAAAGAATATTATGCGCATCTGGACCATTTAGCGGGCATGTTATGCGGTTAAGCGATGAAGAAGAACCTGAGGTAATCGCTTTCGTTCAATGTGCGGGTTCTAGAGATCTTCATGAAAATGTACCTTATTGTTCTAGTGTTTGTTGCACATACACTGCAAAACAAGCAATTATTACTCAAGAGCATTCTGAAAATTCTAAATGTTATATATTTCGACATGATATTCGCGCATATGGTAAAAATTTTTACGAATTCACACAAAGAGCACAAGAAGAATATGGAGTACAATATTTCCAATCTAAGATCAGTACCATCGAAGAAAATCCTGCAACAAATGATTTACTCATACATTATGAAGATTTAAAGACAGGTGAATTTAAGGATTTCCGTGCAAATTTAGTAGTTTTAGCTTCACCTCTAGTTCCGTCAAAAGGAGTTAATGAGTTAGGAGAAGTGTTAGGTATTGAATTGGATAAATACAATTTCTTCCAAGAAAAATCATATTTTAATAAATTAAAGTCAACAAGAGAAGGAATTTACTTATGTGGATTCTGCCAAGGCCCAATGGACATCCCTGAGACAGTTGCAGATGCCAGCGGGGTGGCTGCGCAAATTGCCGAGTTACTAAATGCTGTTAAATTCACAAAAATACAAGAGAAAATATTTGATATACCAGAAAAAGAGGTTAAAATTACAGATGAACCAAGAATAGGTGTAATGGTTTGTCATTGTGGAATTAATATAGGAAATTATGTAGATGTCCCTAAAGTTGTAGAATACGTAAAAACCCTCCCAAATGTAGTGTTGTGTGAAGATAATCTATACTCTTGTTCACCTGATTCCCAAATAAGGATTAAAGAATTAATTGATGAATATGATTTAAATAGGTTTATTGTTGCGTCTTGTACTCCTAGAACCCATGAATCCTTATTTCAAGAAACATGTCAGGAAGCGGGTTTAAACAAATATCTCTTTGAACTTGTAAATATTCGAGATCAATGTTCATGGGTTCATATGAAAGAAAAAGAAGCAGCTACAGAAAAAGCCATGGATTTAATTCGAATGCATGTTGCTAAATCAAGATTATTAAAACCACAAAAGGAAGATAAAATAGATATTACACACACAGCATTAATTATTGGTGGAGGTATTTCGGGAATGACTGCTGCATTAAATACTGCTAATCAAGGATTTAAAACTATTATTGTTGAAAAAGAAAGTGAATTAGGGGGAAACCTAAGATTTTTAAATGTATTGTATCCAGTTCATAAAAATGCGTTAGATTTATTAAATGAAACAAAAGAAAAGATAGAAAAAAACAATAACATCCAAACCTTCTTTAATGCTGAAATTAAGAGTATTAAAGGGTATGTTGGAAATTATGACGTGATATTAAATGATTCAAATAACGAAATCCATGAGTTAAAAATTGGAACTATCATAGTTGCTACTGGTGGTCAAGAGTATAAACCTAATGGTCTTTTTGGCTATAACGATAAAAATAATAATGTAATAACCCAATTGGAGTTAGAACAGAAATTAAAAAGCAAGGATAAATCATGGTTAGAAAATATAAATCGAATAACAATGATTTTATGCGTAAATGCTAGACAAAACGAAGGAATTACTTACTGTTCTAATATATGTTGCGCGAATTCAATTAAAAACATTAGAATCTTAAAAGAAAAGAAGCCTGAGTTAGAAATAGTTGTGATTTATAGGGATTTGCAAATGGCTAAGAAATATTTTGAGGAATTTTATCGTGAACGTAGACAAGATGCAATTTTTCTAAGATATGACCTAGATAATCTGCCAGTAGTAAAAAAGAAAAAAAGAAGCTCAGAAAAGTTTGAAATAAAAGTATTTGATACTAATTTGAAAGATAATATTGAATTTGAAACAGATTTGGTAATACTTTCAACACCCATGATTCCAGCTGACAATCTTAAAGAATTAGCAATGATGCTGAAAGTTCCATTGGATAAAAACGGTTTCTTCTTAGAAGCTCATGTTAAATTAAGACCCTTAGATTTTGCTACAGATGGGATTTTCTTATGTGGTTGTGCTCAGTGGCCGAAAAATATTCAAGATTCAATTTCACAAGCTAACGGTGCAGCGGGCAGAGCAAGTAGATTTTTAAGTGCTGATAAAATTACCACATCTGGATTGGTAGCTGAGGTTTTAGAAGAAAAATGTATAGGATGTGGTAAATGTGAGGAGGTTTGTCCTTATAAAGCAATACAGCTTACGGAAATAACTAAAGAATTTGAAGATCTAAGCATCATAGTGAAGAAATCAAATATAAATGCAGCTGTGTGCAAAGGTTGTGGAACTTGTGCTGCAACTTGCCCTGTAGGTGCAATAATAGTAAAACATTATGATTTTGACCAGATCAATACAATGATAGATTCCTATTTATTAGAAAAAGCAACTATTAATTCTAAAGGTGAATAAGAAAATGTCACGATCAAGAAAAAAAGTAAAAAAAGAAGAATTCGAACCTCATATTTTAGTTTTTTGTTGTAACTGGTGCAGTTATGCAGGAGCAGATTTAGCAGGAGTCTCACGGTTTCAATACCCTCCGAATATTCGAATCATTAGGGTAATGTGCTCTGGAAGAGTAGATCCATCATTTGTCCTAAAAGCTTTAAAAAATGGCGCTGATGGAGTTCTAGTAAGTGGATGTCATATTGGAGATTGTCATTATATTACTGGAAATGAATATACACAGGAACGATTCGAGAGATTACATAATATTCTGATTAAACAATTAGGAGTAGATCCAAAAAGGGTGCGTTTAGAATGGGTCAGTGCATCTGAAGGAAAGAGATTTGCTGAAGTAATCACAGAATTTACTAACCAAATTAAAGAATTAGGTCCCTTCAGACATTATAAGAGTATAGAAGATAACAGTTAATATTTAAGCCAATAAAATTTTATATGAATATTTCCTTTAAATTATTGAATAAGAATCAATGAGATATAATATGGTACAGAACAGTGATTTAAGTCAATATTGGTTCAATCAAAAGGATTTAATTAAACCTATAGATTGGGAATATATAAGATCACTTCCAGAGGCTATTCAAGATGCTTTAGAATTATATATGCGAGGAGATATATCATTTGGTAAAGCTTCTGAAATAGCACGAATTTCATATCGAGAGTTAGAATTGATTCGTACAAAAGCCAGAATACCTGTTCATATATAAAACTGATTTATATGATAGTTATTTCTGATACCTCTCCTTTAATATTTTTTGCTAAAATTGAGAAATTATTTCTATTAAAAGAATTATATTCGACAGTATTCATTCATAATGCTGTTTGGGAAGAATTAATACATCCATTTTCTAAACTAGATGAGGAAATCCCACAAGATATAAAATATGAATTAAATGCTAAAGAAGAAGGATGGCTTATCGTTAAAGACCCGGAATCAGATAAATCTCATGAAATTGCTTTAAATCTTACAAAATAATTAGGGCGCGGAGAGGCATATGCCATAGCTCTATGTTTAGAGCTAAATGCTGACTTATTACTTGTAAACGATAAGAGAGCCAGGTTAATTGCTGAATCAAAAAGTATCAATACGAAATGGAGCACTGAAATTCTCTTAGAAGCTCTTGAAAAAAGAATCTTGAAAAATTATAAAGAATTCCATGAATTACTTGATAAAATGATTGAGATGGGTTTATGGATGGAAAAAAAGTACTATACCATTTTATTGGAAAAAGCTAAGGATTTAAAATTATAATAGTGATGGAGATACTGGATATTACTAAATTTATATTAATTAAGTAAATATAATTAGAATGAATTAGCGGATCTGAAGGGAAGAGATTTGCTGAGATAATTACAGAGTTTACTAACCAAATTAAAGAATTAAGTTCCTTCAGACATTAAAATTTTTAAAGCTTTGTCAATAGGTAAGTGTTTTAATTCACTTGCTTTATCATAATGTTTTTTACAGAACCATTCCGCATATGGAGGATGTCCAACACCTTTAATTTTTTCCATATGTTTTTCCCATTCAATATCAGAAAGCCGTTTCTTAAAATCTATCAAACCACCGTCATTCATATCTTTTAATTTTTCATCACATATGCAATATATAGGAGGCTTCATAATGCTCTAAATAAATTTTCTTTTTCTAATATTCATCATAAATCTAATTTTATATAAATCACTATAAAATAAGTATTATATATTTTTATGAGAAATTATTAATTGATTTTTTTGGTTTAATAGAAATCAAATTTAAAAGTTCAAAATATTGTGAAAGCAGCGGTTTTTGAAGATATTCAAAAAATAGTGTATAAGGAAGATTATCCTAAACCAGTTCCTGGTCCGGACGATGTTCTGGTTAGAGTACATTTCTGTGGAATATGTGGAAGCGATGTTACCAATTTTAAATATAAGATGTATCAAGTTCCCTTAGTAATGGGGCATGAGATTTCTGGAGAGATAGTAGAAATAGGTGAGAATATTAAAGATGTTAATGTTGGTGATAAAGTAATTGCTATGAATGTTTCGCAATATGTTATGGGAGAATTAAAAGGATTAGGAATATTTGAAAATGGTGGATTTGCAGAGTATGTGAAAGTGCGAAGGAGTAATATATTTTATCCCCCCAAATCGATTTCTATAAAAGAAGCTGTTATGATTGAATCATTTGCTAATATAATAAGAGCTATAAGAATGTCAAAGATAGAAAATAACCAGAGGATCATGGTCATTGGAGGAGGAAATATTGGATTAGCTTTTCTAGTCACTTTGTTAAGTGAAAAAAGTCCTGAATATGTAATTGTGATAGAACCTCATGAATTTTTAAGGAAAAAAGCAAAGGAATTTGGTGCGATTGATGCTTTTCCCCCAAGTAAAGCTAAAATAAAGAAATTTGTAAAGACACATGGGCAACCTTCTATTGTTTTTGATTGTGTAGGAAGTGAAGACACTTTAAGGATGGCAATTGATTTAATTCAAAGAGGTGGAACATTATTATTGGAAGGAATTCAAAAAGGTATGTCTATTCCTACATTTCAAATCATTAATAAAGAAATTTGCTTAAAAGGGTGCCTAGGACATGATCGTAATGACATCCTTTCTACAATTGAACTATTTGGTCAAAACAAAATTGATGCAGCAAAATTTATCTCCAAAGTTATACCTTTAAAGGATGTTCAAGAAACTTTTGAATCATTTTTAAAGCCTGGTGAAAGAGATTTTATCAAGATTCTGATTGAATTAAAATAGAATTTTTAAACAATTTTTTATTATTTGAAATATCTTGAAAGAAAAACCAAACATAATTTTATTCATAACACATGATCAAGGCCAATTTTTAGGATGTTATGAGACTCCTCAGACCACAAAATCACTTTATACTCCCAATATAGACAGACTTGCTGAAAATGGAGTACGGTTTACAAATTATTTTTGTACTGCTCCTCAATGTAGTCCAAGCAGAGGAAGCTTAATGACATCCTTATATCCCCATCAAAATGGTTTAATGGGACTTGTCAATCTCGGATGGACTTTACCTGAAAACAATAAAACATTGCCAATGTATTTACGAGAAAATGGTTATAATACGTATCTTCTTGGATTACAACATGAGAGTAAAGATGCTTCAACATTGGGGTATGATTATGTTAGTAAAAGAGTTAAGGATTATAAGTATTCTACCAAAAGAATGGAAGATGAATATCTTAAATTCTTCGAAGAACGAGAAAATGAAGATAACCCTTTTTTTGTAAATATAGGGACAATTGAAAATCACCGTCCATTTGTCATATGGAGTGATCCTGTTGATCCAAAATTTGTTAGTGTTCCGCAATTTTTACCTGACGATGAAATGGTGAGAGAAGATATTGGACTTTTTTATGGAGTTATCAATAATGTTGATTTAGCAATTGGGACTATAATTAATTGCTTACAAAAAGTAGGGTTGCGAAAAAATACTTTATTTATATATACGACCGATCATGGGAGCCCATTTCCAAAAGCTAAATGCACATTATATGATCCAGGAATTAAAATTGCTCTCATTATGAATTGTCCAGAGTTAGATTTTGTTAGTGGGGGAAAATCAATTGATTATATGATAAGTAATATTGATCTCTTACCAACATTATTGGATCTTGTTGGAGCTAAAAAACCGAGAAATATTGAGGGGATTTCTTTTTTACCAGTACTAGAAAATAAATTTGGAAATTTCAGAAAAGAAATTTATACAGAAAAAACTTTTCATGAAATTTATGACCCAATGCGAAGTATAAGAACTGAAAAATATAAGTACATTAGAAATTTTACAAGTTCAGATACGTTATATCAAATGCCGCTTGATATTCAAAGAGGGCTTTCAGGAAAATTTTTAATAGATAAGATCAAAAAGCCAAGAAGTGAAGAAGAACTCTATGATCTTGAAAATGATCCAAACGAACAAGAAAACTTAGTTAATAACTCAAATTATCAAAAGATTGTACTGGAATTAAGGCAAAAATTACTTAATTGGATGTTGAAAACTAATGATCCCCTTTTAAAAGGCACAATTGAACCTCAAAATGGAGTAAGGTATAAAAAAAATGAAAATAACTGAATGTCTTGAAAATCTTATTTCTACAATTGATCTTGAATGGATTGATAATTCAAATGAAATAACCAATAGCAGGTATTATCATGAACTTCTGTTACTTTTCCCCAACTTGCACGAAATTTTTGAAGAAGGATGGCATGAGGATAAATTTGAGTTTTTAAGGACTTTAAGGCATATATTTAGATCATTTAAAATTTATTTTCTTCTAAAGAATAATAAATTTGTTCATAATACATTATCAATGAGTTCTCTACAGACTATTAGTAAAAAAGTAAATGATCAAGCTATAGAAAATGAATTGATTTTACCTCTTATCTTAATGTATCATGACATCGGAAGGTTTTATGATAAGGAAAATCATCCTTATCAAAGTTATTTATTAATTAATGATAGAGAATTACTTGCACCTTATGATATTTCAGATTTAGATAAACTCCTTATAAGTAAAATTATTCAATACCATTTACTTTTTGCTACTATTTACACAGGTGAATCTACTTTTTATGGAATATATTCTTTAATAAATGATAACGAATTTTTCAAATTACTTTCTAATGAGAAATCTCGTAATATTTTCATAGACTTGTTAGAGATTTTTACATATATTGATATTTTAGGTTATTCCTATGCTGTAATTTATGATCACTATTTAAAATTTTATGATGAGGTTAATTATAAACTAAAGTCACTTTTAGGTTTTTGGCCAGATAAGAATTTGATTTTAAAAAAAGCAATAGAATATTCCCACGAATGGATAGAATGGAGAATCGCAGGGGCTCTTAGGATTTTTCAATTCATTGACACCCAACTTTATTTAACTAAGGATTTTTTCATCGAAAAAATAATAGAAAGTACACATGAGCCAATAGAGGGAATGACAGAGGATTTAGATTGGAATGTTTTAAAGAACAATTATTTAATGAATACGTGGAAAATTCAAATAAAGTATGGTTTGGGTATCTTAATGTTGTTAGCATTAGGTAAATTTTATAGAGGACCTATGAGGGAAGATGAGAAAATCTCAAATAACCTTATAATATTCTGGATTTTGCTTTCAAAAGAAATAGCTAAAAGATCTATTAAAGATAAAGAATCTTTATGGAATGTAAATTTCATAGGTTTACCAAATTGGTGGAAGTGGGATAGAAAATTTAAAAAAGAATTAAACTATAATTCTATAAATTATATAATAAAAAATTCTTTTCAGGATTTTGACATTAATAAGAAGGAATTCAATCTATACTTAGATTTCGATTCAATTTTTAATTAAAAAATATTATCCCTTATCAAAAATAAAAAAAAGTTAAAATATTAATTACTGGCTTTACATCTTCTCAACACGACATTATAGATGACTCTGCTGGTGCCATCTTACGAAGAATGTTCCAAAGATTAACATTTAGAAAATCAGAGGAAACCAAACTAAAAAAAAAAAGTGTTGTTTATACAATCTGCATAGGGACCCAAGATTCTGCTTGGGAATTATGTCTACAAAATGAAAAGAGAAGTACTGCTAAAGATACTCATTATTTACTAGGATTTCGTGATCTTTGGAATAATATCAAGAAAAATACGTTTCAACAGCAAGTAAACTATTTCACTGTAAGCAGAGGTGCTGTATTAGTAGAAAATTCAATTCATTTTCAATTATTTGCCTTATGTGATCATTTAGATCATATTACTAGGTTAACGATTCAAAATCTTTTACCAGAATTAGAAAACTTTTCATTCAGAAATATACCAGAAGAATTAGAAGAGAAAATTTTGAAAACACTTAATAAAGATATAGGAAAGTTCACAAAAATAGACTTATAATAAATATCAATTTCGTTCTTTTTCTAATATTAGACTCATCTTTTTGTAATGAAAATAAACATTATTATAAATAAAATGAAATTCAAATAATATTATTCGAAAGATCCTAACCAAATCACTTAAAATAAGTAGAAAAGACTGACTCAAAAAATGGATGAAATATACCAAATAAAAAGAAAAAAAACATACTTTTCCTTATTTCTTCTTTATTTTATGATATATTTTTGTACTGGAATTTTACCTGTAAATATAGATAATTTACTACTAAATCTTCCTAACACCACAAAATTCGGAATTGGAGTATTAACAGCAATTTATTTAGTTATTGGAATTTTTAGCATATTAATTTTTGGATATTATGGTGATAAAATAGCTGAAAAATTTTCGAGAAAAAAAGTATTTGCATATATTAATCTTGTTTGGATTATTTCATTTGGATTAGCCTCATTATCCTTAAACTTCTCCTATTATTTACTCTTTATCGCTATGAGTGCAATTGGTATAGGAGCATTTATGCCACTTGGATTTGCAATGATAGGAGATTTTTACCCCCCAAAAGAAAGAGGTAAAAGATTTGGTGGAATGCAGTTTGGTATGATATTAGGATCTGGAATGGGAATTATATTTGGAGGTATTTTGGGAAATTACGCAGGACCATCAGGATGGAGATATTCTTATGGTTTAGGATTTGTTTTAGGATTTTTAGCCTTATTATCATATATATATATTGGCATAGAACCGGAAATAGGTCGAACTGAGCCAGAATTCGAGAATTTTAAAGGAGAAATCAATTATAATTATAAATTAACTTTTAATAACCTTAAACAATTATTTAAGACAAAATCAGTATTAGGTATTTTAATTTCAGTACTTTTTGCGGGTATAGCTAATGCTACACTTGCAATCTGGGCTATTTTTTATTTAAGTTCAAAAATTAACGGAACTGATGCCGAATTAATTGCTACCACTCTTTATATCCTATCAGGTAGTGGTGCACTTTTAGGATCAATTATAGGGGGAAAATTAGGAGATTCTTATGTACATAAAGAAAAAATAAATGGACGAGTAATTATCTCATTTTTAGGTCTAATTATTGGAGTCTTATTGTTGATAGCATTCTATTTAATTCCTTTTTTTGCTGCAACTCTCTTGGAAGTGATCTTTTCTTGGATTTTTTTCTTAATGTTGGGGTATCTAGGATTCTTTTTTGCTGCATTCCCAATGGGTAACCAATTCGCGATATACGCTGATGTATGCCCACCTGAGGCAAGAAGTACTGCTAATGCTATGAATGGTTTAATGGTAAATATTGGAGGGATTTTTGGTAATTTATTATTGTCTTTTTTGATAGAAAAAAATATATCTTTATTGCCCTTTGCTATTTCTTTAGTGCTGATCATTTACTTATTTGGAGGTTTCTTTTGGTTATTACCTTATTTCTATTATTCAAAAGAATCTGCACAATGTAGAAATTTGTTATTAAAAAGAAGAGAAGAATTAGATAGGAAAGAATAGTCTTTTATTTTACTATGTGTTCTTCAAACATTTCTTTATTAATTTCTACTCCTAAACCAGGTTTATCTATTGCCTTCACAAAACCCTTTTCAATTTTAATAGGTTCTTCTAAAATTTGATATTGTTCCGGCCAAAAAGGAAATTCTAGCCAATCACATCTAGTAGACATCACAAAATGCATATTTGCAGCAACTTGATGTCCTAAGCCAAAAACATGGGGTATGCATTTTACTCCTTTAACTTCTGCCATAGCATCAATCTTTTTTAATTGTAAAAATCCACCACTCCTATTCACATCTGGTTGTATTATGTCGTAGCATTCTTTACTAAGAATATCCTCGAATCTAAATATTCCCATATCGTTTTCACCACCAGCAATTTCAATTGGAGAAAGAGTTTTTAATTTAGCTAAACCATTTAGGTTATCAGAAGGCATAGGTTCTTCAAGCCAAGTGAGTTCATGTTTTGCACAAAACTTAGCTATCTTTAGAGCTTCATTGACAGATTCATATGTAGAATTTGCATCAACCATAATATTTAAATCTGGAAATACATCTCTTACTTCTCTTATAATAGCTTCTGGTTTCCCACCCCGCCCTCCAATTCTTAGCTTAACACCTTTATATCCTCCAAGATCTATAGCAGATTGTACAGCACCAACCGCAGCTTTGGGTTTGTATCCTCTTGGCATAGATGCGTACACTCTTATTTTCTTTTTCATTCCTCCAAGTAATTTATAGATAGGTTGATTACAAGCTTTTCCAATAATATCCCAACATGCTACCAATACAGCAGACGTAGCTTGCGGTATCCCAAACATTATTCGATTTGATGAATGATAGAGAGTATGATAAATTTCTTCAACCATAAATGGATCTTTTTTTACTAATAACCGCCTAAACACCTCATCAATAAATACTTTTTGTGCCTTATTGCTTAAATTCCAGTGTGAAAGGCCCCATCCTTCTATATTTTCATCAGTTTTGATATTAATATATAACCCTGTAGCTTCTAAGGGAGGCATTGCTCCAATGCGAAATTTAAAATCGAGCGATAATAAATATGTTTTAATATCTGTAATTTCCATTTTACACATCAACAAACAGAATTTTACTATTTATTTTAATTTTTTTATAGTTAAATTTTTAGAATAAGGATTATTTAATTCTTTTGAAAAAAGAATCATTTGTATTTTTAAAATTACTTCTTGGAATGGTTTCAAGTGGCAGACGTATTTAACAACGCATCAGTGGAAAAAAACCCTAATGAAGATTTATGCGTTGTATATGTGTTGTATTTTGATGAAAAAAAGGGGCAAATTCCACTGTTAATGTATCCTGATGATAGACTCAGAAGTAATAAAAAATATATGCGTCCGATCCATTATCATCCTGTGTGGTTTTTAGAAACTGATGATTTAGACCATATTGATTTAGAATATAAGGGTTACACCTTTTTTGGTAAAAAATTCTTAGCAAAATCAGAAAGGAAAAAGAGGAGAGCAGGACTTAAAGAAGAAACTCCTGAAACTATAGTACTTATAGTATCTTTACCTATTGAGATAGATATTTTTGGGGATGATTTGATACGTATTCTAACTAATAATATACGAGCTAAATTTGAAGATCAATTATCTGAAGTTATTGTAAGTGAAATTGCATCTGAAAATGTTATTAAAACACCTAAAATACAAGAGTTAATATCTGAAGGAAATAAAATAAAATTATTTTTGAGAGAATTAATTGATAATACTATTAAAGATTATTTCTCAAAAGTTATAGAAAAAAAATCAGACGCTCCTTCTCTTAAAGCACAAAAAGCTATTTCTTATTTCTCTATAAGAGGATTTGAGTTTTCTCCTCTAAGTAGTCTTAAAGGGGAAAATACTTTTTATAATGTAGATTTATTTGATCCTAAACAACAGGTTGCTGTAGATCTTTCTACCACGACTCCACTATCAATTAACAATATTTATTTTATTGAAAATAGTCAAGAAATAGAAATAACTGTCCAAAATAATACAGATGAGGAATTGAACAATATCTCTATTACAATTACTCATGTTAAAGAATTTTTTGAGAAAGAAGTAATGACCCAACAAGTTGATATATGGTTTCCCCACGAGGAACTTTTATTTATCTCCCCAATTGTTCCTCATATTGACGAATATTTATTCTCTATTCGTCAATTAGATGATGGGGGAGATAGAGAAAAAATTCTTACACAAAGAATTGATTTAAAATTAATAAAAAAAATTACAAGTTAATTGTTGTATAAAAATGTTAGAGGAAGAAATTAAACAAGAAGATATTGTAATTAGAAATTATCGTACTTCAGATTATCAGGCGACTTTAGCAATTTTAAAAGAACTTAATGAATTATTTGATATTGGTTTTGATGAAAAACAATGGAGAGAGTCTAGTGGGCTTCGGCAATTTAAACCCAATTTAAAAAGAATAACCTTAATCGCAGAATTAAAATCTACCGGTCAAGTGGTAAGTATGGGAATGATTGAAGCTGTGAAGAATACTCTTGGGCGATATATCGGATATCTTGATAATTGGGCCACTAAAAAAGAATTTATTGGTAAGGGTGTGGGAAAACTCTTAGCGGATAAAGCTACTCAAATTTTAGAGTCATGGGGGTGCGACTCCCTTCGAATAAATCTTGCGTATAAAACAGATAAAAAATTACTTGATGTTTTTGCTAAAGCAGGATTTCAACCAATCATTATCGTGCTTGAAAAAAGGTTTTAACTTTTAATCATTTAATAATCCTGTATGAAAAGTAAGATCGAAATCCACTTTTTTTAATTCATAATGGTAACGGTTCAAATCTTGCAACTCTTTAGAGGAATTCATATTTAACTCTATTAAAAGGTCAAAAGCAATTTAAAGAAATTTTTAAATTAAATAAAAGATATAGTCTATATAGAATATTCTATCTAAAATAAAATAATGGCAATTCAAAATCTTACAAAATTGATTTTATTAGGGATTTTATTTGAATTTCCTAAACCCATTCATGGATATGAGATTAAAAAAGTGATAAATCAATGGGCTATTGGCGAATTTACGGAAATCTCTTATGGATCTCTCTACTACAATTTAGAAAAAATGGAAAAAGAAGGTTTATTAAGTAGTAGAAAGGAAAAAGATAGTGAACGTCCAGAAAGAACATTATATCATATAACAGAGAAGGGAAAAACAGAATTAATTGTAATGATTCGAAAAAATTTTTTCGAAATCCAGCCAATACGATATCCTCTTGATGTAGGGTTATTATTCATGCCCATTTTATCTAAGAGTGAAATTATTGAAGCCATTGATAAACGAATTCAGTATATTCAAAAAAAAAATAAGGAACATAAAGGTCTTATAGATACATTAAAGAGAAAAATCCCCTTTTTTGCAATTTATATTATTAAACATCACTATGCTCATTGGGAAGCAGAATTGAAATGGCTTCAAGAGCTTAAGGAAGAAGTGGAAAATCGAAAAGTCATTGAAGATTTTTTATAAGGCATGAGGTTATGAATAAATCAGAAAAACCATTTTATGGATATTATGGATTTGGATACTTTCATCTTATTATTAGTATAGATGTTATTTTGGGAATACTAATTATTTTATTTTTCTTAAAGTTAGGAGGTATAAAAATACTTGTCAGAAGTTTTTAGAGTGCTTCGTCCAAGAGGTAAATTTCTATCAATAGAACCATTGCGAACTGTTGGAACGATTATTCCATGCCCTCTCTTATCATGGAAATTTTTATCTAAGAAAAAATGTATAAATCTGTTGAGAAAATCAGGTTTTGTTAAATTAAATTATAAGTATAAAAACGCGCTTGGACATTTCATTGTAGAAAAACCAAATTAGAGATGAAAAAATGAAAGAAAAAAAAATTGAAGAACAATATAAAAAATGGGCTCTTTCTTATGAGGATGATAAGTTAAGGATGTTTGAGAGATCAGGTATTAATTATGAAGATTTTATGAAATCTTTTATAAAATTATGTGAATTAAAACCCGATATTAGAATATTAGATGTAGGAGCAGGAACAGGACTCACTTCTTTAGCTCTTGCAAAAAAGATATCTAATAACTTTAAGATAATTGCTCTTGAACCCGTGGATGAAATGATTGCGATTGCTAAAAAAAATATAAAAGAGCAAGGTTTTGAAAACTTTATTATTACAGAAAAGGGAAATGGAGAAAATATTCCTTTTAGTGATAGTTCATTTGATTTGATAATAAGCTCTTTTGCTATCCGTCATATGAAGGTTGAAAAAGCATTAAATGAGTTTAAAAGAGTCATAAAAAATAATGGAAGATTAGTAATAGCAGATATATGTGCCCCAGATAAATGGCGCACAAAAATAGGAAAAATTATCGGATTTATTTTTCAAAAAATAATCAGAAGGAAATATAAAGGTGAAAAAAGTTCAAAAGTTTTAACAGTACAAGAATGGAATGGACTTTTAGAAAATTTGGGTTTACAATGTAAGGAGATTTTGGAATTTCCTGGTAAGAGAGATCCTAATTGGGAATTAAAAAGAGTTATTTTATCCATAGAAAAGGTTAGAGAATAAGCAAGATCAGACCAAGACATGACGTACAACCTACGCGATGGCGCATAGTACTGCGTGGAATGTTATGAGGAAATGCGGCAATGGATTGCTAAGAAAAAAACAGGAACATCCATTCTCTTTCCCTAACTTTTTTATTTTTGGCTGATATTTATTCTAAAAATTATCTTTTTTATAATTTTTCAAATCGCGCCTGAAAAAACCGTAGATATTGGGGCTCATATACCATTTTTAACCCTCTAATAGTGTCCCGTTTTTCATATAGGCGAATCACTGATTCCGCCGTATATTCCAAATGTGTGTTAGTATAGACCCTTCGAGGAATTGTGAGTCTAACGAGCTCTAATGGTGGACAATTTGGACATTTATATACCTTTCCTGTCTCATCTTCAAGAACATGGAGAACATATCTTTTCTTGGTATACAGGAAACAGCTTAAGCAATAGTATTTCTTCTTTTCTTTTGATTTAAGATAATTATCAATTACTCCCATAATTATTCTTATGTCTTTATTTTCTTTTTTTCATATATTTCAAATATCATAAGGTAAGACACATTTTCGTCTATTTGTCTTCGCTCTCACTACTGCTCTTTCTATTACTCTAAAGTAATAGGTACATATTTAAAAAAAAAATAGAAAGAGTATGTTGAATCTGTTATTTATATTTCTCTCTATTATCTCAAAATTTCACGATGCAAGTTCTCAAGAAAGCCTTTAAAGTCGTCTTTGGTATACTTTACATTAAGTAAATGCCATAAGATATTTGGTATATGGTCTTGTTGTTCATATACAGGGATAATTTTTAATAATCCTTCTTTTCGCATCTGAAACGCTGCTTGCCATTCGTCATTCACAGCTTTAGATTTGAGTGAATTCTCACTGCAGAGGAGAATAAATACATTAATTTTTTTTAAGGTCTCATTCATAAATTCAACGATATTTTCTTTACTGTCCGCTTCCCAATAATATATCTTACCAATTTCGGGATATTGCTCCAGAAGCTCCACAATCTTTTCTATTTGGAAATACTGCGAATCTAAAGTAGAATAGCTTAAAAAAATGTTAAATTTATCTACAGGACTGATTTCAGGAAGTTGCTCTATAAGGGGTGGTACATCATCTTCAACAGAGATGGATTCAACCATAGAAGTTTGAGACTCTTTTTGTTCAATTTCATGTGGAAATATCTTTGGAGTCTGCTCTTCTTCAGAAATCAATGTTTCACTTTGGATAGTGACTGACTCCGCTATTTCATCTTCAGTTTCTGATTTCATAGAGGCTTTCTTCTTCTTTAATTTATAATATAAAAAAATACACACAGATATGATTATTAAGACTATTACTGCTATAATTATAATAGACCAATTAAAATAAGCTCTTTTTACGTAATAATTGTCTTCAATAATATTTCCTATACAATTATTTTCTTCTTGTATAAATACTCGATTTTTAAAAAAAGTATTATATTTAATGGTATTATAATTTGAATTATCTAAATAAATCCCCACATCCCCATAATATAATTCATTATATAAGATTTGGTTATAATTACTATGTCTCTCTCCAATACCCTCTAACACAATTCCAAAGCCACGTTGTATATCCCTGTATCTTTTTGACTTCTCACTACACTGATAATTGCACGGAAAATTAATAGTCAGGACCCCGACAAATTTCCAATAAACAATAAATTAAAAGAGCTTAAAATTATAAAATCTTAGTCATTTTCTTGCTTATTTTCTTAATTTCCTGCATCTAATTTTCCCTCTTAAGAAAAATGTTAAATATTAGAGGTGATTTTTTTTTTTTTAATCATAAACATTTTGAAAATAATCGAAAATTAAAGAAATCAAAAGTGAGTAAATGTATGAAAAAATATAGAAAATTACTAAATTTGTGTTTGATAGTCGCAATTGTTATGTCTCTAAGTATGACTTTGATGACTCTAGGACTTCAAAACGAGATTGAAAAAAACGGAGATATTCTGGTTCATATACCATCTTTAAACCTCTGATAGAGTCTCGCTTTTCATATAGGCGAATTACTGACTCCGCTGTATACTCCATATGTGTGTTTGTGTAAACTCTTCGAGGAATTGTGAGTCTCACGAGCTCTAATGCTGGAAAGATGTTTTCCCCTGTTTCTTTATCTCGTCCTTTTGATACTGCACCTCGTTCCATACTTCTGACGCCCGAGTCTTCATAAATGGCTGCAGCAAGGGTTTGGGCGGGCCATTGTTTTCTTTCAAGATGGGGTAAAAATTTTAATGCATTTATAAATACACCGTGCCCACCTGTAGGTTTTACGATAGGAACTCCTGCTTTCATCAATAAATCGCCCAGATAGCGAACTTGATTTATCCTATACTTTAAATATTCATATGATGTGCTTTCTTTTAATCCTCTTGCTACAGCTTCCATATCTCGACCCGCCATACCTCCATAAGTATGCAATCCCTCATAAACAACAACCATATTACGGCAATGTTCAAAAATATCCTTATCACTTGTGGCAAGAAAACCACCAATATTTACTAGACAGTCCTTTTTTGAACTATAAATACATCCATCAGAATAACTCATCATTTCTCTCAAAATATCTATAATTGGTGTATTTTCATAACCTCTTTCACGTTCTCGAATAAAATATGCATTTTCACTCGATCTTGTAGCATCATATATTATTTTCAAATTATAATCGTTGCAAAATTCTCGTAAATCACGAAGATTTTGCATAGATACAGGTTGCCCTCCTGCCATATTCACGTCCATTTCAACATTCACAAAAGCGATTTTTTCTACTCCATATTCATCAATAAATGCTTGTAATTTTTTGAAATCTATATTACCCTTAAATAGATGTAAATTTTCTGGATCATGTGCCTCATCAATGATGACATCAACCATTTTTCCACCAGGAAGCTCAACATGGAGTTTTGAAGTAGTAAAATACATATTTCTTGGAACAAGCTGACCTGATTTTACGAGGTAACTATACATAAGATGCTCAGCACCACGACCCTGGTGAGTTGGAACGATATATTTATAACCAAGTACATCCTGTATTGCTTTTTCGAGATTATAAAAATTTCGGGCTCCAGCATAGGCTTCATCACCTAAAAGAAGACCACTCCATTGATAATCTGACATGGCGGATGTACCAGAATCGGTTAGGAGATCAATGTAAACATCCTCGGATCTTAATAGAAATGTATTATAACCAGCTTCTCTAATTGCTTCACTTCTTCTTATTTGATCTGGCATTCCAACATGTTCAATCATCTTAATTTTAAAAGGTTCGGGGGGTCCATTCATTTAAACCATCTGTTTATATAAATTCTAATTATAGGTGAATTAAGAATAATGATTTGAAAAAGATTTCGTAGATATCCTCCCATATTATTCCCATTATAAAGGAGTCTCTTATAAATTCGTAGAATTGATAGATTTAAGTATTTACTTGTAAGGATTAAATTAAATCCTTAAAAAAATAAAAGCAATAAAGGATACAACTCTGCAAAAAATATTTTTTTTGTGTTACTTTTTCATTCTAATTTGCAGAAATATTTTTATCTTATTACATTCAAATTCATATATATAATAAATTTAAAACAAAATACTAAAATCAAAAAAAGGAGAAAATTAAAATTGATTGGAATTAAATCATATGGAGCTTATTTGCCAAAATATCTATTACCAAGAGAGTTAATCGGGAAAGCATGGGATTTCCCTGTCGTTCCTGGTACTAAAGCTGTTGCGATGGCAGATGAAGATAGTATTACTATGTCAGTTGAAGCCGGTTTAGATTGCCTAATGGGAATTGATCCAAAAACAATTGATGGATTATATTTTGCATCAACAACTCAAGTCTATACAGAAAAGGATTCAGCATCCTTACTCGCCACTATATTAGATATGAGAGAGGATATAATTACTGCTGATTTTACAGATTCTTTGAAAGCAGGAACAAGTGCAGTTGCTCGAGCTGTTGATACTATTAAAGCAAATAAAGATATTAGAAACATTCTTGTAATTGCTGCAGATACACGTGTGCCAGAACCATCAACGATGTGGGAATATGGATTTGCTGATGGGGCAGCTGCTTTACTTATATCAGAAGATGATAATCTAGCTTTATCAATTGATGATTATTATTCAGTTGCTGCTAATGTTACTGGACCATGGAAAAGAGCTGATAAAGATAAATTTATAAGGACATTTGAAGCAAAGATGGATGCTAGGTTTTATCTTGAGAATATAACTAAAACAATGTCAGAAATTTTAAAAAGAAATAATTTAAAACCTGAGGATATTGGTGCTGCTGCTTATTATTATAATAATCCTAGAATGCACGGTAGAGTAGCTAAGATGATGAAATTTTCACAAGGGGTTGCTCAAAACAGTGTATTTTTTCAAGTTGGTGATTTAGGAACTCCAATGCCATTTATACTTTTAATTTCCGCTTTAAGAAGACCTAAACCTGATGCAAAGATAATTATGGCAGGATTTGGAGATGGAGCAGACGCAATTTTAATGCAAGTTCGAGACAGAAATGCTCTAAGAGATCTTGGAAAAACTCGAATGGGTGTCGTCGGACATCAAAAATCTATGGCAACCTTAAAAGATTACAGTAAATTTATTGATTTTAAGGAGGTTCTTGAAAAAGATAGATATAAAAGAAAAAGCTCTGCTGTAACGCTATGGCGTGATGCAGCATCAGTATATAAGTGGTATGGAGTTAAATGTAAAAATTGCGGAACAATTCAATATCCAGACTTTTTACGTTCTTGTTATGTGTGTAGAGCAGATGATCAGTTAGAACCGGTAAAACTCGAGTTAAAAGGAACCATCTTTACATTTACCTTAGATCATCTCGTGGGTGGTAATTATTTTGCCACACCTGTACCTCGATGTGTGATTGATTTAGATGGTGGTGGAAGAGTTCTATTAAATATGACAGAAATAGACAAACCTGAGGAAAAAGTTCATATAGGTATGAGAGTTGAATTGACGTTTAGAAAAGAACATGAAGGAGCTGAATTTTTAAATTATTATTGGAAATGTCGCCCTGAAAGAGGGAGACCGTAAAGGAGGTAGATAAAAAATGGTAACTAAAGGGATAAGAGATAGAGTTGCTATAATTGGTTGTGATATGACAAAATATGGAGAACTCTGGGATAAAAGTCAGTATGATTTACTTTTTGAAGCAGCTCGAGATGCTTACAAAGATGCTGGCATTAAAAAAGATGAGATTGAAGCAGCATGGGCGGGGATATATTATTATTTCACAGGAATGTCTGGTGCTACAATTGAGGATATGTTAAGATTAGATGGAATACCAATTACGAGAACAGAAAATTATTGTGCTTCAGGAATGGATGCCTTTCGAAATGCTTGTTTTGCTATTGCTTCGGGTGTGTATGATGTTGTTATGGCCTGTGGTGTAGAAAAACTAATGGATGAAGGGTCAAGTGGACTTCCAGGATTCAAAATTTTCGGACATCCTGTATTACCTCTCCCATCCGCTCCTGCAATGTTCTCTATGGCTGCTACCCGCAGTTTTCATGAATTTGGGTGGACAAAAGAAGATCTGGCTCGAGTTGCAGTGAAAAATCATGATAACGGTTCTTATCATCCAAAAGCTCACTTTAGAAGAAAAATATCAATTGAACAAGCAATGAATGCACCTATGATTGCTGATCCTCTTGGACGATTTGATTGCTGTGCCATGTCAGATGGCGCTGCAGCTCTAATATTGACTACACCAGAACTTGCAGAGAGTTATGCTCATGCTGATGATTATATATTAGTAAAAGCAAATGCTCTTTCATGCAGAACTAATACCCCATGGTATGTGCCTTCTAATGGGCCTGGAGCTGACTTTACAAGCTTTCCTGCTACTGTTAAAGCAGCTGAGATGGCGTATAAAGAAGCAGATATAACTGATCCACGAAAAGAAATTGATTGTGCTGAGATTCATGACTGTTTTACAATTACAGAATTAATTAATTGTCAGGATTTGAAATTCTGTGATCGTGGAATGGCTGCCGAGGAATTAAAGAATGGAACCTTCAATTGGGATAGTGAAACAGCAACAAATCCATCAGGTGGTCTGAAATCATTTGGTCATCCAATAGGATCTACAGGTTGTCGAATGTTAACAGAAATTACTAAACAACTTCAAGGACGTGCAGAAGGAAGACAAGTTCCAGACGCTAAATTAGGTTTATGCCACAATCTCGGTGGAGCATATAGTGTGTGCTCTGTAACTATTTTAGGTCAAAGAGATTAAGATTTTATAACAAAAATCCTTATTTTTTTCTTTTTCTTTTTTTTAAGACTGTGTGTAAATATTAGGAAATTTAAAAAACTCTTACTAATATAATCAATTAATTTTTAATAGAAAACTTAATTATTTTAGTAGAAATTACTATTGGATTGTGTATTATGGTTAAACATGGAATAAAAGATCAGGTTGCGATAATAGGATGTGACGCGACGAAATATGGGGAACTCTGGGATAAAAATCAGTATGACCTTTTAAGTGAGGCATGCCATGGTGCTTTCAAAGATGCAGGGGTAAGTAAAGATGAAATTGATGCAGCATGGTTAGGTGTTTATTATTTCTTCACAGGTGTTTCTGGCGCCACTTTAGAAGATACATTAAGATTAGGTGGAAAACCAATTACTAGATGTGAGAATTATTGTGCTTCAGGTATGGATGCCTTCCGCAATGCTTGTTTTGGTGTTGCTTCCGGTGCGTATGATGTTGTTATGGCCTGTGGTGTAGAAAAACTAATGGATGAAGGTGGTAGAGGACTTCCTAGCGCAAAATATTTTGGTCATCCTGTATATCCCCGCCCATCAGCTCCTGCAATGTTTTGTTTACTTGCTACCCGTAGTTTTCAGGAATATGGATGGACAAAAGAAGATTTAGCGCGAGTTGCTGTTAAGAATCATGATAATGGATATTATCATCCAAAAGCTCATTTCAGAATGAAAATTTCAATTGAACAAGCATTGAATGCTCCAATGATTGCAGATCCCCTTGGTCGCTATGATTGTTGTGCAATGAGTGATGGTGCAGCAGCACTTATTTTAACAAGCCCAGAACTTGCAGAAAGTTATGCTCATGCAGACGATTATGTAGTTGTAAAAGCAAACTCAATTGCCGTGTATACAAGCATTCCATGGTATTGGCCTAATTTTGATTTTACTCATGCCCCTGCCACTGTTAAAGCAGCTGAGATGGCGTATAAAGAAGCAGATATAACTGATCCACGAAAAGAAATTGATGCTGCTGAGGTTCATGATTGTTTTACCATTACAGAATTATTAAATTGTCAGGATTTACAATTCTGTGATCGTGGAATGGCTGCCGAAGAATTAAAGAATGGTACGTTTAATTGGGATGGGGAAACAGCAGTAAATCCATCAGGTGGTTTAAAATCATTTGGACATCCTATAGGATCAACTGGTTGTAGAATGCTCCAAGAGATTACTAGACAGCTTCAAGGACGAGCAGAAGGAAGACAAGTTCCGGACGCTAAAACGGGATTAGCCCACAATCTTGGTGGTGCGTTTAGTGTTTGTTCTGTTACAGTGTTAAGTCAAAGAGACTAAAAAATTATCACTTTTTAAGCTAATTTATAAAAAATAAAAAAAAAATTTAATCTATTACTTGACCTACTTTTTCTTGTATTTTTTTACTGTATTCTCCAAATTGAGTAGTTAGTTTAACTAACATAAAAATTACGAAAGCAACAATAACGAATGTTATCAGATCTCCTATAAATGCTCCAACTCTAAAAGGACCTGCTTTTACTGACTCCCAATCAACACCAGGTAAGAAAAGCTCTATTATTGGCATTACTAGATTGTTGACAAGAGACTGAATTAATGCGCCAAGATAAATTGCCATAATAAAAGCAACAGCAATCCCTACAACTTTATATTTCTCTAAAAATTGCTTGAATTCCTCAAATAAATTTTTAGGTTTTGGTGGTGGCGGAGGTGGAGAAAGCAACTCACGAATTTTTTTTAATTCTTCTAGAACCTCTTCTTCTTTTGACATGATTAATCATTTTGTTATTTTAAATTGACTCTTACTATTCTCTATATTAAAATTGAGTAATTTCTTGTACTATTCTTAACTATTTAAAATTTTTTTGAATTTTTTATAAATTGTAAACAAAAAACTATTGAAATATATTCAAAAATTATATAATTTTACATTAATTTTGAGTAACTATGGATGCTACATTTAATAAATTCCAAGGAGACGTAAAAACTGATAGGGTTAAATATCTTGCTGATCCTCAACTAAGGAACATAGTTAACGTATCAATAGCATTAGCAAGACCCTTATTAGTTAAAGGAGAGCCAGGAACAGGGAAAACAATGCTCGCGCATGCAATAGCTGAAAGTTTAGGTAAAAAATTAATTATCTGGAATATTAAAAGCACGAGTGAGGGTATTGATGGGTGCTATATGTATGACACAGTTCAAAGATTAAATGATAGTAGATTTGGCTGTGATGATCGAGATGTAGATAATATTCACGATTATATAATGCTGGGCCCATTAGGCGAATCTTTTGTTTCTGATGAACAGGTAGTTTTATTAATTGATGAAATTGATAAGGCTGATATTGAATTTCCTAATGATCTTTTACAGGAATTGGATGTTATGGAATTTTATATAAAAGAAACAAAAGAATTTGTGAAAGCTAAAAACAGACCAATTGTAATTATTACATCTAACAATGAAAAAGAACTCCCAGATGCATTTTTAAGAAGATGTGTATTCCACTGGATTGAATTTCCCTCTAAAAGCTTCATGGCAGAAATTTGCAGATTACACTATCCGAATCTAAAGCAGAACTTATTAGAACAATGTTTAAAACATTTTTATGCCTTAAGAGCGATTACTAAATTAAGAAAAATGCCATCAACTTCGGAACTTCTTGATTGGATTGGAGTTTTGCTAAAAAGCGGGATTACAATAGATGAATTAAAGAAAGGAATTCCATTTCTTGGCGTTTTGATAAAGAAAGAGAAAGATTTTGAAATAGTTGTTGATAAAATAAAATTCCCTACCTAATTTTGATTTTTAAGAATGTTTATCGAATTTTATTATTACTTAAAAGAAAGATTACTGGTTAGTATTACAGAATATGTGATAGAATAAATTTACTAAAAATTATCTAAACTTCTCCAACTAGCCCATTCAACCAGATGATTATATTGTTGAATGTTTGATAATCTAAAACCAGTTTTTCTTTCTAATTCGTCTATAATGAATTTTTGAATTATTTCAGGATGATTCATTTTTAAATCAATTTTCTGGGGAAAAACAATAAGAATTATTCCATTATTTTCACATAATTCTTTCTTTTCATTATCATATCGTTGTTGTTCTAAAAAGTCTTGATATGTTTTATGAAAGAAATTAGGGAATTCATCATGTTGTATACCATTAAATTCAAAAGCTAACTTAATTTGATTTTCAGCAATCATTACTAAAGCAAATCCATCTAAATGCATCTGACCATTATAATAAGGTATTAATTTGGATAGTTTGATTTTATTAAATTTTTCTTTGAAAATTTTTTCAAAATACCAACGACAGCTTTCCTCATATTTACCTTCAGCACATTCTGGGCATCCCTTACCTTGTTGTATATCATTATATATCGCACACCATTCATGACACTTTTCGCATTTCCATCTTAATTTTACTTTACTTGGAACTGTAGTTCTCTGTTTCATTAAACCTATAAACTCCTTTTCAGATATTAATATTTCAAATCCTCTCAGTTTTGCTAATTCTATGCAATTTTGATATGATAATGGTAGATTACCATAACAATAAGGACATCCCGTATCTGTATGCTTTATATTGTTATATGCTGCATTCCATTTATGTCCTAAAAAACAACTCCATCTTAATTTAACTTTACTAGGAACATTGGTTCTATTTTTCATTAATATATTAAATTCATTTACAGAGGTTATTAACTCAAATCCCTTTAGTTTTCCTAAATCCTTACAGACCTGATAGGATATTGCAACATTACCATAACAATAAGGACAACCAGATTCATGTTGTTTTATATTGTTATATGTTGCAGTCCATTGATGTCCCTTGTCACATTTCCATTTAATTTTAATTTTGCTTAGAGCTGATTTTTTTCTATTTATTAGTTTATTAAACTCTTTTTCAGAAATTACTAATTCAAGCCCTCTTAGCTTTGCCAATTCTTTACAATTTTGATATGAAATCTTTCTCATAGCGATGCGTCCATTAATAATAATTCAAAATAATAAATATCCAGATAATATCAATGAGTTTTTGGGTTTTCAAGTTTATAAATAATTTTTTCTTATACTTAGTTTATTACTATAAGACCAAATTATTTTATAAGAAGATTAAAGAAGTATTGATATTGACCAAAAACTAATATTATATGGTTAACTCTATTTAAATAACGACCATTGAAGATATTAAGATTTAATTAAATGTTTATCGAATTTTTTTATTACCTTAAAGAAAGACTTCCTGTATCAATAACAGAGTATATTACCCTATTAGAGGCGTTAAATAAAGGGCTTATCCATAACATGGTCGAGTTTTATTATACTTCAAGATCTATTTTATGCAAAAATGAACATCATTTTGACATCTATGACATTTCTTTTGCTAATTTCTTTAAAAATGCTATGATAAGATTCCCTGATGATCTTAAACACGAGATTTGGGATTGGTTAGAGAAAGATATTACTTTCCCAGAATTAATTGAAGGATTGCAATTATTATTAAGAGAATATCAACAATACCTCAACGTTGTAGATATACAAGAATTACTTCAAGAACTGTTAGAGAAATACAGAGATAAACTTGAAGGTAAGCTTTTAATAAACGCACCAGAGGATATTAAGGAGGAAATATTGAAATGGTTGCAGAAAAACCTTGGTATTGCTGAAATTGATGGGATATCCCAAGAAATGTTAAACCAATTTTTTAATCTCGAAGAAATGCAAAAACAATTCGAAGATTTAATGCAAAGACAAGATGAAGAACATAATTTTGGAGATCATTGGATTGGCACGCAGGGCACATCTCCTTTTGGGCATTCTGGAGAAAATCCTATGGGAATGAGAATTGGTGGTTCTTCAGGTATGCGGACAGCAGTTCAAATAGCAGAAAAAAGAATTTTTAAAGATTATCGCAAAGATATCGTTTTAGATACACGACAAATCAAAGTTGCTCTGAAAAAACTCAAGAAGCTTGAAGAAATTGGAAAAAGAGACGAGTTAAATTTAGATGAAACTATTGATAAAACTGCTAAAAACTGTGGAGATATTGAAATAGTATTTGATAAACGTAGAAAAAATGATGTAAAACTCCTCCTTTTAATGGACGTTGGAGGTAGTATGACTCCTTATGCCCATCTCGTTAATTTACTTTTCTCAGCAGCAAATAATATGTCTCATTGGAAAGATTTTAAACATTATTATTTCCATAATTGCATCTATGAAACAATTTATTTCAATGCAAAACGCAATCCTGATGAAGCTATTGAATTCAACGATTTTCTAAGAAAATATGATAATAAATATAGAGTTGTCATAGTGGGCGACGCTGCAATGGCGTCTTGGGAATTAACTGAAAAATATGGTTCGATATATTATTATCATAGAAATGAATTACCAGGAATCTATTATATCAAGGAGCTCGGGGATCATTTTAAAAATGGAATCGTATGGTTAAATCCTGAACTTATAAGACCTGAATGGTCACCATGGACTAGAAAGATCATCTCTAGCATAATTCCTATGTTTGACTTAACAATTGAAGGTATCGAAGAAGCTATGGATTATCTTAGAAAAGGTGGTAAAGATATTTATACAACAGTAAATTACTTTAAGGGATTAAACTTTTAGTATACAAGAAATTGTGCAAATCCTTGAATTCATAAACCTTACTTAAATTTTTTTATTTTGGGGAGATTATTAAAAAGAGGAGTCAAAATAAATTATCCTAAATAATTCAATTCTTTTTCTTTTTCCCTCTTTATTCTAACTATTGTAACGTAAATTAAATCTATAAGAAAAAATTAAATTTCTTACTTATCTTCATAGTAATATCTATTGAATTTTAATCAAATTTAAAAACTTATAATAATAGATTTAATCCAATTTTATGAAAAGACCTAGCCTGCCAATTGTAATGTTTTTAGATAAAATGTATTTAAAAAGGAGCTTAAGTTATGAGTAAGTTTAAAAATGAATTAAAAGAATCTGAAACGAGATATCTTAATCTTATAAACAGCATTTTAGATATACTAGTTGAAATAAATTTAGATTTAGCTATTACATATATTAATCCTCAAGTTAATGGCCTACTTGGTTATTCATCTAAAGAATTTATAGGACAAAGATTTATTCATCTTATACATCCTGATGATAGGTTAAGAATAAAGGAGATACTTAATAACGCAATAAAAACAAATGACGCTATATCTGCTGAACTAAAAGTACAGCACAAAAAAGGAAATTATATTCAATTTTCCGCAAAAGGCCAGTTGGTTGATGATAATAATCATGGTAAAATCGTGTTATTGTTAAGAAATATAACACAAATAAAAGAAACTCAACAAAAATTATTGGAATCTGATAAAAAGTATAGAGAAATAATCGAGAATATTGAGGATGGATACTTTGAAGTAGATCTACGAGGAAATTATACTTATGTAAATGATTATATTAGTAGATACGTAGGGATTCCGAAAAAAAAACTATTAGGAAAAAGTTACACTACTCAAGTGGATAAAAAAACAATAGAAGAAGTATTTAATATCTTTAATAATTTATATAAGAATGAACTTCCAAAAGGGACTTTTGAAAGTCAAGTTATAAGAAGTGATGGCGAAAAGCGTACTTTTGAAGGATCTTTTTATTTAAGATACGACTCTAGTGGAAGAAAAGTTGGTTTTTATGGTTTTACTCGAGATATTACTGAGAAAAAAGAAGCTGAAAAGAAATTAAAACAATCAGAGAAGCAATTTCGAGAAGCATATAATCGAGCTGAACTTTATAAAGATTTATTCTATCATGATATTAATAACATACTTACTAATATTGGTATTTCAATTGAACTTAGTGAGAAATATCTAAATGAACCAGAGAGAGAAAGTGATATTGAAGAACTTTATGACTTAATTAAAAAACAATTTGCCAGAGGTAAAAAGTTAGTTGCAAATGTCCAAAAATTATCTTCTTTAGATGTTTCAGAAAAATCAATTAAAGTTATTGATGCAATTAAAGTATTAAAAGACGCGATTAATTGTATTAGGGCTAACAAAAGAATAAGAGATATTGATATTTCATTAGATTCATTTCAAGATAAAATCTTCATCCAAGCTAATGATCTCTTAATCGATATTTTTGAAAATTTATTAATTAATGCTTTAAATTATAATGATAAATCCAAAGTGGAGATTCTCGTAAGAGTTTCTAAAGAATTACAAAAAAATATTAGGTTCATTAAATTTGAATTCATAGATAATGGCATTGGGATTTCTGAAGAAAAGAAAAAAGTAATTTTCCAAGAAAGGTTTATCAAAGAAAAAGGTTCAAAAGGAATGGGATTTGGATTAACACTTGTAAAGAAAATATTAGAAAGTTATGGTGGCAAAATTTGGGTTGAAGATAGGGTGAAAGGGGATTACACTAAAGGTGCTAAGTTCATTTTTTTAATCCCTGAAATCGAGTAAATCTTAGAGTTCAATTAAGGTATAACTTAATTATTAGTATTTTAGAAATATTGCATATTCTGATTTTCAGTTTTATAATCTGTTTAATTCCATCTAAAGCTACTTTCTAATTAACTATAGGCTAATTGCGTTTAAAGAGGACACGAATCATTTAGTTAACATTTCAATTCAAATTAAAATCCTTTAATTTATAATATTACTTCCTAGAATACAAAACAATAATGAATCAAGATATTTTATGGATAAAGAAATAAATAGCACTTCAGACAAGAGAGAGACAATTCAATATTATGATATTTTTTTTGGTTTGTTCAATTGTTTTATAATGAGCTTTATGATCTTGTTAATTCCGAATAATTTAATCTTAGTAATTCTTGCTTTTATTTTTATAGCAATAATAACAATTGGAATTATTTTTACTTTTAAAGTAAAGAATCCTTTTAATTCATATTTCGTGTTCGGAGCTTTAATTTGTGGTTCTTTCTACGCCATACCTGGACTTTTTATGATTCCACTTATGAATTTCAGTTATGGATTTTTGGATTATATTATATTTGGCATTTCTATTTCTGAAATTTTCTACATAGTTATTTGAACTAAAGATTCCCCCTTATTAGAAAATTTAAGCAGACTAACTTACGTTGGAGATGCTGCCAGAAGCGGTAGGGCTCAATATGATCCATCTATTCATTACGTATTGACTGATCCTGACATTGTAAAAAGTTACCAACAACAAGCCCTCGAAGCTGAATTAAAAAGAGAACAAATTAGAAAAGATTATAATAGAAAAAATAAAAGAGATTGGATAATTTTGATTAACACTATTAGTGTGATTGGGTATTATATATGTTATTTTTCAATTATTTATCAATAAAATCATGAGAATACTAATATTACATTAATTCTCAGCTAATTTCTTTATGTGATCAACCCCATATATAGCATCATCAGCATAATCATCGGCACCAAATTGCTTTGCAAGCTCCATATTTAAAGGGGCACCTCCCACGATCAATTTTACTTTATCTCGTAATCCTGCTTCTTCCAGTGCTTTGTGAACAACCCCAATTTGATCTACCGTCATAGATAATAAAGAACTTAAAGCTACAACTGATGCTCCAGTTTCTTTAACCTTTTCTACTATTGTTTCTGCATCCACATTTCTGCCTAGATCGTATACTTCAAAATTAGCACTTAGCAGTAATGTTCCTAGTAGGTTTTTCCCAAGATCATGTTGATCTCCTTTAACAGTTGCAATTATAACTTTTGTTTTTTCTTTAGTACCATCTGAAACTGCTAAAGCTGGTTTTAAAACCTCAAGACCGGCTTTCATAGTATCTCCTGCTAATACTAATTCACCTAAAAAATATTCAAATTCCTCATAACGTCGACTTACTTCGTCCATACCTTTTGTTAAAGCTGTTAAAATTTCAAATGGATCTTTTCCATCTTCCTTTAGTGCAATCTTTACAGCGTCAGCTATATCATCTAATTCCAATTCAACAACAAGTTCAGTTAATTCTTCAAAATCCATAATATAAGGCCAATTTTTGAATAAGTAGTTTAATATTCCCCAATTCCATTTTAGTTTATAATAATTATTACAACTATATTTGTATTAAAAATTTTTTTAAATAACCAAAATTAATTTCTTATTATGGTTTTATCAAAACGAGAACGAGTTATTCGAGCCTTAGAATGTGATGAGGAGCCAGATATGGTACCTATCCATACTCTCGGTTTCGAAAGAACTGGTACTGCTTATCAACAATATCTGGAATCAGATGAATATAAAGAAAATCACACTTATATTAAAAATAACTATTCAAAAGAAGAATATCGATGGGCGGGAGATATCACAGAACTGCGATTCTGGAATGTTGATTGCCATGTAATTGATCCATGGAGGCATAGAATGAAAACAGTTATTGCTGAAGGTCCACCTGAATATCCTGGAAGTTACATAGTCCCAACAGCTGGGAGAATATTTAAGCGAGTGGAACAAATTAAGACGGGCTTAACTTATGCATGGTATCTAGATGGCTATTTCAGAACACCTGAAATTTTACACTCTTATTGGGATGAATATGGAAAACCTTCTGAATGTATTAATGATGAGGTTAATTATTCCCCCAAAATCTGGGAAGAGTTTGTAGACAGTCTCTCTCCATACTTATATCCAATGGCTAGATTAATGATTGCCATGAATGAAGCTCTATTCGAAGGAATGACCGTAAGTAGGGTTACTTATCATATGCGAAAAAACCCACAATTTATCCATGAAGTTATGGAGGAATATACTAAAACAAATTTAGAATTTATTAAACGTTATGCTGAAGCAGGAATAGATGTTGTATTTTATTACGATGATCTAGGGTATAAAGGGCGTTCGATGTTTTCCCTTGAGAATTTTCGTAAGTTTATGCTACCCTACTACAAGAAGATGTATCAAGAATGCAAAAAACACGGAATATTTATTGTTCAGCATTCATGTGGATATATTGATAAATTACTCCCAGACATGGTTGATGCAGGATTAGATTGCATTCAAGCACTGGAACCTGCTGCGGGTGTTGATTTGGCACACTTAAAGGAAACTTTAGGAGATCGATTGAGTTTTATGGGTGGAATGGATGCTACTAGAATATTAAGTTTTGCAACTGCTAAAGAAGTTGAGCAAGAAGTAAAAAGATGTATCAAGGCAGCTGCTTATGGTGGAGGTTATTTTGCAGGACCAAGTCATAATATCTTAAATGTGCCATGGGAAAACATTTTAGCATTCAGAGCAGCTATAGAGAAATATCGTAAATATCCATTAAAACTATAAAATTTTTCAGAGTAGGTTTAAGAAACTAATATAGCTTTATATACTCATTTTGAAAACTAGTAATTATTATTTTTCTTAAATCTTAAAAAACTAAGAGTTCTCTTATAATTCTTTTCCCGATTTAATTATGTAGATGAAACGCAATAAATCTACAATCAAGACTAGAATAAGAGCGGATATTAGCGCATAAATTAATCCTAATGACCAACTTGATTCTATGGAATATTGTAAATTTATTCTTAAAAGATTGTACAAAATTAAAAAAGCAAAATAAAAGACAATAAAAGTGATTACTATTAACTTTCTTATAATTCTTTTATTATAGCTAATAAATTTGGTTAGAAATTCTTTAAATTCCATTTTATCAATACTTATTTACTTAATTTTTGAATTGGCATATATTTAACTAAATTTTATATTCTAAAAATTTACTTTTCTATTAAACTTTCATAAAATTCATCTTCTTTAGGGGATGTTTCAATTCCTTTCTTGTTTGTATGATGGTAATAACCTCCAAGAATCCCTCCAATGATTAATCCTATGATCAATGCTTCAATTGAAAATAGGCCAAAAATCACTAGAAATGAAAATAGAGAAAATCCTGTTATTTGCCAAAATATAATCCAGTCAAAAAAACTCATTGAAATTGCTGATAAAATAGTTCCACCTAAGCTAACCATTATACCATGTTTTATAAAAGATTGATTAGATTTAATGTTTTTAAGAGAAAAATAAGTTCCTACAATACATCCAATAACCATTTGGAGATCTCCTAAATAGAAAAAACCTGCTGAAAAAATAATATATGAAATAAAGGAAATTAAGTCGATAATAACTACTCCAGCAAGGATGTTCTTTTCTTTAGCATTTTGATATAAATTAGCAATGAAAGGGATATAATTCACCAAGTTTTAATATAGAATTTATGTGGTTGTTAATATTTATGGATGAGATTTATTTCCGTTTCCTTATTAAATATATGAATTTTTTCAGAAGGAAATGAAATATATGATTTATCCCCCATTTTTGATTCATAAAAACCAGGTGCAGATATCATGCCACTAATACCATCTGGAAACTCAAAAGTAACAATTGTTTCTGCTCCTAAGAACTCCACTACTGTTAGTTCAACTTCATAAGAATTGTCATGAGCAGTAGGAGTTATTTTAATATGTTCTGGGCGTATTCCTAAAATCATTTCTTCTACTCTCTCATCATCAAGTTTCTGTGCGAGCTCTGAAGGTAATTGATATTCTTGTACACCAAAAATTATTTTGGTTGCATTAAAACTAGCATCCCAAAAATTCATAGAAGGTGATCCAATAAACCCCGCAACAAATTTATTAGCTGGTTTATTATATACTTCGCTAGGCGTTCCAATTTGTTGAAATTTACCCTCAAATAAGATAGATATACGATCTGCCATAGACATTGCTTCCACTTGATCATGTGTCACATAAACTTGAGTAATTTGAAGTTTTCTTTGTAATTTAATAATTTCACCTCGCATTTGAATACGTAATTTCGCATCTAAATTACTTAATGGTTCATCAAAAAGAAATACTGTGGGATTTCTAACAATTGACCTTCCTAATGCTACCCTTTGGCGTTGTCCCCCACTTAATTCACCGGGTTTTCTATCTAATAACTCTGAAATCCCCAAAAGTTTTGCTGCCTCCTCAACTCTTCTATTAATTTCCTTCTTATCTATTTTTGATAATTTTAAAGCAAATCCCATATTTTCTCTAACATTCATGTGAGGATATAAAGCATAACTTTGAAATACCATTGCTACTTTTCTTTCTTTGGGTGGAAGATAAGTAACATCTGCATCATCAAAAAAGACTTTTCCATCTGTAACATATTCTAAACCTGCGATGATGTTTAAACAAGTGGATTTACCACATCCTGAAGGACCTACGAGAACCATAAATTCCTTATCCTTAATTTCAAGATTAATATCATTTAAAACTTGTACATCTGGTTGAAAAATTTTGTTAACATTTTTTAACTTTATATGTACCATTTTTTTTTACCTTCTTTTTCTTGAATTTAAATTATCCTTTAACAGCACCTCTAGTTAAACCACCTATAATTTTTTTCTGGAAAATTAACACAACAACAACTAATGGAACTGTGGCTAATGATGTTGCTGCCAATAATGCGATACCTGTGTCCCATGGAGCTTGTAAACTTAATTCATTAAATACAAATCTCAATATCGCTCGTGGAACAGTATGGTTACGATCAGACGTTAAAAAAATCTGAGCAAACAGTAATTCATTCCAGGCTGCAATAAATACTAAAATAGCACATGTAAAAACACCTGGAATTGTTAAAGGGAAGATTATTTTTCTAAATATTTGAAAATTCGATGCGCCATCAACTTTTGCTGCACTCCATAGTTCTTCAGGGATTTCATTAAAAAATGCTGTTAAAACAAAAACAGCTAACGGTAAATTAACTGCAGCATATGGTAAAATTAATGTATAAATATTATCTTTTAATTGTAAAATTGGGAGTAAATCCATAAATAATGATATTTGAATGAAGAATGGAATAATAATAACTAATGGTGGTAAGCTATTCATAGAAAAAATGAAGGAATTTAAAACCCGTTTTCCTCGAAATTTAAATTTCGCTATGGCATAAGCAATGAAAGATCCTAAAATGATTACAACTAAAACCGTCAAACCAGCAAGAATGACACTATTAAGAAGAGCTTTATCAAACGAAACCCCAGTAAATCGCGAATTTTCAAAAATTATCTTATATGGTTCAATGGAGAAAACTCTAGGTATTATTTCAAAATATGTTTGTTGCTCATCTAAATATGGATATCTAAAAGACCTCAAAACAATCCAAATAAAAGGCAATGCGCAAAAAAGACACATAAAAACAGCCATAAGATAAAAGACAATTTTCTTGATAATCCGCTTCCTTTTATACCAATTGATTCTTCTTTTAGAAGGGCTTTCAACTCTACTTTTAAACTGACCCCCCGTAGCAGCAAGAAACTGATCAACACCGTATTTTTCTTCTTTCTCTTTATAGACTATTTCAACATCTTCACCTTTTCCTAATTTAACAGTTTCTTTACTCCTTGTTAAAAATAAAATTAATATTGCAAAAATGATGATTAGCACAAATAATAAGAATGCAACAGTTGAAGCGATACCAAAGTCTCCACTAATCCATAAACTTACTGATTGTGAGGTCATAGAATTAACACTGTTATCATTAAAAACTACAACTGCGTCATAAACTCTAAGTGCTTGCATCATGCGAAATATCAAGGCAACTCCAACACCAGGTTTTATCATTGGCCACGCAATATATCTAAATTTCTGCCAACCATTTGCGCCAGCAATATCTCCTGCTTTATATAAATCTTCAGGTACAATTTGCAAAGCAGCTAAAATTAATAATGTAATAAAAGGTGTTGTTTTCCATACATCAATTATTATAACAGTTACCATAGTCATTTTTATTGGGATTTCGGTTATAAAAGGATCATATGGAACAAAAACAGGTAAATTAAAAAGTGTGTCTGCATCTACTCCATAAAAATTTATTGTTTGAAAATTTACAAGAGAAAATAAACTATTTATAAGTCCAAATTGGCTAGCAGGTGAAAATATTTCATATCTAAATATAGTTGCTGAGGCAACTGTTGGAATTGCCCACGGAATAAGTAATGTTGCTCTCGCTAATCCACGACCTCTAAATTCTTTATTTAATATTAAGGCAAAAACCAATCCTAATACAAATTCGAGGATTAAGGCGACAACTGAAAAAAAAATCGTCTGATATGTATATTGCCAAAAGATAGTAGAATTTCTTCTTCCATAGAATAACAAATCAAAAAAATTAGTAAGAACTAATCTATTCCCTAAATAGCCAGTTTGTGCACTGCTATTAGTAAAGCTAATAAAAATACCAATTACTATTGGAATAAAAATAGCAATTAAAAAAAGGGTTATTGCGGGAGTTAGTAGTGAAATAACAAATTTTGTATCAGAAGGGGGTTTATCAAATTTTTTATCAGGGAATTCGATAACTTCAGCTTTTTGAGTTAAACTATTTATCATTTTTATTCACTTTTGAAAAATATTATTGCAACATAAATAAAAAAAAAAAGTAATTTTTAAATTTTAGAATTTTAATGAAGAATTTTTTTTCTTATTAAAATGAATATCATTGACATCATTGAAGCTATGGTTAAAAGCACAATCGGTAATTCAAAACCTGGGATAATCTCTTCTGCTGGAGTAATAATATCTTCAATATCTTTCTGTAAATCATCCATTCCATCTGTAGGAGTACTTTGACAACTAATTATTTCTGTAAATCGATCTGATATAGCATCACTAATTTTTGGATATTCTTTATGTTTTGGTCTAGCTAGAGTTACACCTGCTGCTTTATAAAAGTCATCGACATATTCATATTTTGGAGGTAGTTTTGTATATGTTGCTTTCAATGCAGGAAAATGGCCATATTTCTCTAACGCATAATACTGGGAATGATTTTGACATAAGTATCTAGCAAGGGCAATAGCTTCATCTGTGTGTTCACTATATGCTGAAATTCCTAAAATTGCACCACCTACACAAGAAGATTTCTCACCTGCTGCACCAGTAAAAGTTGGTATAGGTGCTACTCCAAATTGAGTGTATACTCCACCAGTGCTAGCATTCAATTTATCATTTAATATAGTTATACCATAAACGTATGGCCATTGTCGACAGAATATTGCTTCCCCAACTGTCCATTTTGCCTCTGATGTACCTTCATTCATTTCCAATGCATCACGGGGAATAATATAATCAGTATCTCTTAAATCAGTATCATCATCAGGAGCTATTAATCCTTTTAAAAATGTCAAGGCGGCTACAATTTTTACATCAGTAACATCTGGAGTACCTTCTGCATCAAATATTGCTGTAACACCCATACTTCCTATCCATTCTTGAAAATTAACTGTTCCTCCTTCATAATTATCAAATTGTGCTACGTATCCAACTAGTTTAGAATTATCTTCTTTTTCTAAAATATCATTTGTTGTTGCATTTAATTCAGCCCAAGTATCAAAATCTGTTTCATTATATCCATATTTTGTTAATAGATCTTTACGATAGAAAAGAACTCCTAAGTTAAAGAAATAAGGAAATGCCCACTGGCTACCTTGATATTCACCTGAATCGACCATACCACCAACATAATCATCCATTTCTTTGGTTTCTAAATGTGTATCTAAATTTATAATCCATCCATTCTCAGCAAAAAGAGCTGTCCAAATAACATCCATTCCTACAACGTCCAAAGTTGTATCTTTTGTTGCCATACGCGTTTGTATATATGTTAGCTGATCATCAGCTGTATCTCCTGAAGAAATAACATTCACATCATCTATTCCTTCTGCTTCATCTGTGGCAAGAAAATCGTCTATTACACCTTCGATTGACTCTATTTGTTCACTAGTAACTACAATATTTAAGGTTACTTGTGAGATTTTTGGACCGGCGTTAACGGGAATAACAATTACTGAAGCGGAAATTAACAATAAAAGACTAATCAAAATGGTTGATGCTTTATAATTAATTTTTTTTCTCATTTTTTAATTTCGACCCAAATTTTTTGATTTTTGTTAAATTTTCATTTTTTCCCTTTTTAATGAGAATGAAGAGGGAAAAAATCAAAAAGAAAATACGATAGTAATGTTTATAAATGTTACTGTTTTGATAAATAAACAAATCAATTTTATATGCGTAAAATGAATAAAAAATAATAAGTTATGAATTCGAACCAACTAGATTTATAGTAATTATAGTAATTGTAAAAAAAGATAGTGGAATTAAAGAAATGGATACTGAATCTGATAATCTATTAAAACAATATTCTAAATTATTAGGGAATAAAGTAATAAAAAGAGTCCAAAAAAAAGCAAAAGAGTTTGAGAATTATAATATTTTACATATAAACGCTACTAAATTTGGTGGAGGGGTTGCTGAAATCTTACATAATATGATTCCGTTAATGCAAGAATTAAAAATTAACGTGGATTGGAAAGTTTTTACAGCTCCTGAAAAATTTTTTAAAATATCCAAGAAAATGCATAATGCATTACAGGGGAATATGGATATCAAATTCTCTGATGACGAAATTTCCTCATATATTTTGCAAGCAAAATCGTCATATGAACAAATTCGACCTGATGGTGATTTCATAATAATTCATGATCCTCAACCATGTCCTATTATCAAATTTGCTGAAGAGAAGAAAGGTAAATGGATTTGGCGGTGTCATATTGATACTTCTAATCCAAATCCTCACGCATGGGATTTGATTTCGGAATATCTTCCTTTATATAATGCCCTCATTTTTACTAAGAGAGAATTTGCCAAAGAAGATATTACAACACCTATATTTCAAATAACACCTTCAATTGATCCATTTTCAGAGAAGAATAAACAACTAGATGAAAATATTGCCAAAGAGATTGTCGAAAAATTTGTTCCATTAGATTTACCCCTTATTACACAAGTTTCCCGATTTGATCCCTGGAAGGATCCATTGGGTGTAATTGATGTTTATAGAAAAGTTAATGAAGAAATTCCTATCCGTTTAGTTTTAATAGGAAGTCTTGCTCATGATGATCCGGAAGGTGTTAAATGGTTAGAAAAAGTAAAAAATTATGCTGGAGATGATCCAAGCATTCATATCTTATCAAATTTAGATGGAGTTGCAGATTTAGAAGTAAATGCGTTCCAACAAGTTTCTGAAATTATTCTCCAAAAATCAATTAGAGAAGGTTTTGGTCTCACTGTCACCGAAGCACTATGGAAAAAAACTCCCGTTATCGGTGGAAATGTTGGAGGTATTAAATTACAAATTGAAAATGGAATTAATGGTTTTTTAGTTGATACAATTGATGAGACTGCTGAAAAAGTAATTTATCTTTTAAAGAATCCAAAAATTGCTAAAAAAATGGGCGAAAAAGGCCGCGAGAAAGTTAAAAATGAATTTCTTTTGATAACTCACGTAGAAAAGTATTTAGATCTATTCAAAAATTTGTCAAATCCTTAATTAATCCACCCTCTAATAAAGATACTTATTATTATAATACATTTTTGTTTACTGATAATAAAAATTTACTATCGTTTCTTGAGATAAAAGAGGAATATCTCTACAAGTAAAACGAAAATTATAGTGAATATTAGGCTAGAGATTATACCATATATCCAACTAAATTCTACTGAATAATCTAAATTCATCCTAAAAGCATTATAAAAACCCAAAAATGAAAAATAGAAAACGAGGATACTAACAAGTATTAATTTTTTAAGACCTGTCTTTAGGAAAACCGCAAAATCGCTAAAAAATTCTTTAAATTCCATAAATATCAAATCTTAATCATTTATTTTTATCATTCAAAATATAAAATAATTATGTAAATATTATAATAGTTTTATTTTTAAATCTCTCTACTATTAAGGTGGATAAAATTAACTTTAATATTAGGATTATAAACTTTATATAAGAGAGAACATATTTTTGCTTGTTTAAAATCATAATTGATAATTTTAAAAATATGAGGAAATTTATATGAATCTAAGAGAATTAGTAGAAACTCAGGCAGAAAAGTATAAGGATAAGGTTTTTTTATATTGGGAGGATATTACCGTTTCTTATTCTCAATTGAATGAGCTTACGAATAAAGTGGCTAATTTATTATATAATTTAGGAATAAGAAAAGGAGAAAAAGTAAGTGTTTACCTTCCAAATATGCCTGAATATGTATATGTATACTTAGGTATTCCAAAAATCGGCGCGATTACTGGTCCAGTAAATGCATTATTTAAGACTCGAGAAGTTAAATTTGTAGTAGGGCATTCAGAAGCTAAAGCTATAGTTACGATCCCAAAATTTATGGAATTGGTTAATGAAATCAAAGACGATCTCCCCAATTTGGAACATATACTAGTAATTGGAGAACCTGTCGAAGGTACTTTAAATTTTTGGGAATTGATGGACAAAACATCTTCAGATGCTCCTCCTATAGTTTCTATTGATGAAAAAGAGGATCCTGCGGCAATTCTCTATACATCAGGAACCACAGGATTTCCAAAAGGTGTTTTACAAACCCATTTTAATATCAGGAGAAATGGAGAAATGATTCAAGAGTTTTTAAAAGCTAGGGAAGATTTTCGATTCATGTTAATTTTACCACTATTCCATGTTAATGCTCAGATAGTAACTGTCATGGCACCTTTCACTATTGGCGCTAGTTGTATTTTAACTCCTGGATTCTCAGCTCAAACACATTGGGAAACTGTAGCAAAATATAAAGCATCTACTTTTAGTTCCGTGCCAACAGTGCTTTCTGTCTTGCTCAGAATGCCCCATGAAAATCTGGATCTTTCTTCATTAGAATTTATTATTTGTGGAGCTGCTCCTTTACCTGTAGAAGTATTTAGAGAATTTGAAAAAACATTTAAATGTAAAATTATAGAAGGTTATGGTCTTACGGAGGGTACTTGTGCTTCTTCAGTTAATCCCATGCCGTCTGAGACTGAAGATAAGCGAAAAGTAGGCAGTATTGGTCTACCCCTACCAGGGAATGAAATGAAAATTGTAGATGATAAGGGTAATGATGTTCCCCCTAACACTAAAGGAGAAATCGTGATTATAGGGGATAATATTATGAAAGAATATTTTAAAAATCCGGAAGCAAATGCTGAAACTCTCAAAGAGGGTTGGTTATATACAGGTGATATTGGATATATGGATGAAGATGGCTTTTTCTATATTACAGATCGTAAAAAAGATATGATCATTCGAGGTGGAGAAAATATATATCCTAGAGAAATAGAGGAGGTGCTATATGCTCATCCTGATGTTTCATTAGCAACTGTTATTGGAGTGCGAGATAATATCTATGGAGAACTTCCTAAAGCTTTTGTAGTATTGAAAGAAGGAAAAACTACAACTGCCGAAGAAATAATTGAACATTGCAAAAAGAATCTTGCTAATTTCAAAATTCCAAAATATGTGGAATTCAGAGATGATCTACTTAAGACTCCTACAGGTAAGATTATGAAACAACCACTCCGTGAAGAAGAAGAAGCTAAAACTGGTAAAATATTCAATTCTTAATCCTTTTCTAATTTAATTCCTTTTTTATCGATTAAATTTTATCATATAAAATAAAAAATATTTACCTAAACTAATTTTTAATCAATCAACTTTATTTATAACTTCAAAATAAACATTTAGTTAGTTTTCTTTTATTTAGTATGAAATATTCATAAATTAGAGGATTTTTTACTTAAAAATATTACAAATAAATATAGTAAATGTATAAAAATCCCCTGATCTAATATGAATATTTAAAGGCTTATTTTTATATTTAAATTCAAAAGAAATTCAATATTAACATATTTTAAATTAAGATATGCATTAAATATATTACAAAAAGTAATCTAATATCCTTAGGAGTTGTTTTAAAATTATAAGAAAGAGAACAATTTTAATTGTAATATTTGTGATAACTTCTGTTATTGTTCAATTATTCGGGATGCCATATTTAGGTATTAAATTTACATCTCATGACCTAGAATTCGAATATGTCTATAATTGGGATTTGGTAGGAACAGGAGGTTGGTATGATGGATATACAGAAACTTTTAGAGCAAAAGGGCATTATCTTGTTGATTTTAATGGAAATTATGCAAATGTGACCGCTCGGATTTCATGGAGATTTTCTGAAAACTACTATGGTTCTTCCCAAAAAAGCGTAGATAATTATGAGTTTTCATATTCACTAGTTAATGGAGCTTATGTATGGGGCACTGACCAAGATGTCCTTAATACTACTGATATGAATGTTTGGTTTCATATTCCTGGAGGGATTAAAGCGTCTCAATATGATATTCTCGATACTTCATATGATGTAATCAGTGGAGAACACCTTATTTGGGTTGGAAATCTAATGCCTTTTAGTGGAAAAAAACTTCATAGTGAGGGCTACTATTCTCGAGATGATGTGTATGGAGAATTTGATGCTAAATATGAAGTAGATAATTTCTTTACGAAAGATGGTTATTTGATTGGAGAGATTTATACAGAAGTAGATGATGGATATGATGGAGAAACAGGGCATTGGTCAAAATTTAGAATAAATTCCTATGTCTTCATTACATCTTCTAGTTATCTAAGACCTTTTAATTTTGGAATGTACTTTTTAGCTTACTGGGGTCCTATATTATTTTTTATGATTCTATTTTATGTAATATATGAAAACCTCCGTTGGAAATCAAGGATAATTCCGAAAGGAGATATAGAAATTATCGTTGAAAGAAATCTACCTAACTTTGTTAAATTTGAAATACAATCTGCTTATTCAGAAATGATACCCTCCTATTTAGTTAGAGCGAGATCTCATGAAAAAAAAATCATCAGCGCTCATAGTAATGGAGTAGTAGAAGGAATAGGATTTATTGAACAAAAAGGGAAAGTTGGTACCTTTTATGGTAATCACATATGGGATATGGTAAATTATACTAAAGTTAAATATGCATTTACTGAAAGTGGAAGAGGATTAAAGGGTTTTCGCACAATTGAGAAATATAATATCTTTGAAATTAATAATCTCCAGCAAAGAGATTTAAGTTTTGATACTGCTCATATAAAACCTGTTGAGGAGAAACATTTAGATGCTATCATGAAAATGATCGCAAATGAAGATAGGGGTAAAAAAAGCAAGAAATATGCAAAATGGGTTACTAAATCTTATGAGGATGATATAGCGGTTGGAGCTACTGCATTAAGAACAGAAACTTGGATTCAATCAATAATGTCAGATTTATTTCAAAGTAATTATCCTAAACCAGAATCTATAGCTAATGAAATAATATTAGGTGTAGGTTTTGCTACTCCCGGAGAAGAAACTGGATGGTTATATGGTCTTTACGTCCATCCTGCTTTTAGAAATCATGGAATCGGAAGAATGCTTGTATTAGCTCGACTTTCAGCGCTCAAGGAAATAGGATGTACACGAGCAATTACGGAAATTGCTGAATGGAATAGTCCCGCTAAAAACATATATGATGATTATAATGCTCAAATAGTAGGTACAATATACCTTTTAGGTAAAAAGATGCCTAAAGTTAAGGTGAGACGCTACTGAATGAAAATTTAACTTACAATACACTTTATCATCAAAAATTACTAAATTCTGTTAATTTTAATTTATTCAAGATTGAACCTGAGGCTATTGAAATTAATAAGCAATTTAAATTACCGGAAGAATGGTATTCTGCCTATTTAGGGCCAGCCACTGCTGAGTTTCATGGGTTAAATCATAAATCACAGCCAGCGGTTAGAGATGAAAATAGAAACGCAATGATTCCAGAAAACTTTATTGAAATTGGAGGAAAAATTGTATATTTATCAGTAAAAGGGTGTGGTGCTTATGAGGATATGTTTTTTGGAGGAAAATTGAACCCGAGTAAAATAAAAAACGCATGTCGAGATATAAAACATCTAAGTAAAATTGAAACATTATCCACTGGTTTAGGATTCATAATGGGGGAATCTTGGATGGGTGAAAGTCCATATGGCGCTCAAGGTTTTATAAATGGATTTGATGAACTGAAATTTTCTAGAATCGCTAAATTGGATTCTATTAATGGAGCTTACATATGCCCCTCAGTAGCAGTTATTAAGTTACCAAAAGAAATCGAAGAAGTGGCCAAGAAATTCTTTTGGTTTAGAACATATAAAGATCATTTTTATCAAGTTCTACGCCTACTCCCTTCAAATGTACGTTTGTATTTTGAATCATCTCATGTCATTGCTAATCCAAGTTCAGTTTTCCAGTTATTTGAGATTGATAACATAGAAAGGGCAGAGAATTTTGAATTGAATTTTATTAAAAGTGGAATAGCGCTTTTAACTCTTTATACACGATCAGCAATAATTGAAGGAAACGAAATTAAAGGTATATTTTATCAAGATGTATGGTTAGATAAGGATTGTGTAGTAGCACCGAATGGAACAATACATTTTGCAGATATTGAAGGATTTATTTGGAAAAAAGTGCCTATGGATGAATATAAAGAGACTCAGAAAAAAGAGTGGCAGAAATTAGTGTATGAGTTTCTCTATGCTTTAGTTCAACTCGACTCTTATCGCCATTTATTGGAAGAACGTCAAATTTCTTGGCAAAAACAAAGAGAAGAACTAGCATTACTTATTTATGAAGCTTTAAATAAAGATTTTTTTACTTATGTAGAAAATATAAATGAAAATTTAACAATTATAGTAGAGGGTAAGGATTTACCCTCGGTTGAAATACCAATTTTAGAAAAGGTGAATCAAGTTTGAGATGTGAGAGAGCGTTAGAGATATTAAGTTCTATAAAAGATAAAAAAGATATATTGACATCATATGAAGAGATCTCTGAATTAAAAGAAAATCATCTTATTTCAGAATTCAAATCTAAAATCCCCAAGACGTCAAGAGAAAAAGACATAACAAGTCTAAAAAGAAAGTATGTGAAGTTATCTAATGATATAAGACAAGCTTATCAAAATTTAGTATCATTAGAGGGTGATTATAATCATGTATCAACGATATCCCGCTTTTTTGCTTATTTAAAAATTGGAAGAGGTGCAACATTAAAAAAGGACATATCTGATTTATGTCAATTCATTGAAAATAACGAAATTAATCTGAAAATATTGAAGAACGATTTGTTAAAACTTAATAGAGAAATTGAATCTTATGAAAGAGCCGTTAAGGTTAATGGTATTAGAGTTTTTCTTACCCCCATAGGTGAAACAATTATTGATGAAATAAAAGCTCGGAGGAGATTCTATTCTCGAGAATTAAAAGAGCTAATTATTGTGTTAAAGAATTTAGATGACACATTCACCATGCTTATCGACAGTATTGGAAATATTATGAGAACAAATAAGTTCTCACCGGTATGGGCTTTATACTTTCTTAATACAAATATGCTAAATCTATCTAAAATTATGAATATTATTACGCTACGTGAACGTAATTACAATAACGCACAAAAAAGAATGATGAATTTATCATTTTATCTCATGAACCATCCAGAAAATATGATTCCAAAGAATAATCATGAAGCAAAGATTACTGAGAATGAATTTAAATATAAATATCCCGAAAATGAATATAAAAGAATATTTCATGAAATCCTTAATAATGCTAATATATCAACTCATAAAATCAGAACAGCGATCTCGTTATTGGGTAAATTTTTTACAATATGGGGTTCAAAAAATGAGGTAAATAGAAATATAATTATGCAATATTATGAAAATCTTAGAATTTTCATAGACTTTCAAAGAGATTTACCAATGATCGGAAAGAAGACAATTCTTTATCAACATTTAAAGCAAAATATTGATGAAGAAATGATATTCGTATTGTTAATTTTAGCATTTTCCACTAAATTAGACTCTTATAATTATTTTTATGAAATTATTGAAGATATACCTGAAGGTACGAAATTCTTTTCAGCAATCTCCTCATTATTTCCATGGGACCCTGAAGAGACGTGGAGAGTATTATTGCGAGCACAATCAAACATATTAAAAGCCCAAAGTGCAAAATTTATTCCAGAATTAATGGAATATGCTATTCTAATGTGTTTAAATCCCAATGTATTATTGATTGAAAATAATATCTCACAAGAGCAACTGGATAAATGGAAATATTTAATAAATCCTTTGATACATCTTAGCATATACTCTTTTTTCGAACAAGATTTAGAAACTTACATAAGGAGAAGACCTTTAGCGTATATTATAGCACCAAGGTATTATCATCATTCTATGCTTCACTACCACGCTATAGGTTAGAAATAAGAAAGATTAAAAATTCTCTTAACAGATTTTTTTTTCATTGAATTTTTTTAATTTCATGCTATTAAAAATCATTGGTTTGAATAATAACTTCAAATTTTATATTCTAATCAACTAACCTTAAAAATTTATTATTAATTGAAGTTATTAGAGAATCATAGAAAATTGAATAATATTTTTGATAAAAATCCTTTTTTTGTTTCAAAATAATTGATCTATCCTCTTTTTCTATAGTGCCCCTTGTCCAAAAAATCTTACCTTGATGTGACAAATCTAAATTATCCCCATATTTTATAATTTCACCAGATTTTATAACATATTCAATATTACTTAACGATTTCTTGATTACATCATAATCTTTAACTGTATCGATGTTATGTAGATCAATATCTAAAATATTAACGTCTCCATCAGCACCAATTCCCAAATTTCCTTTAATTTGTCCCAATCCAAGAGATTTAGCTGGACTTGCTCGACTTAAAATAATATACTCATAAAATGATAAATTGTTATCTGGCTCTGTTAAAAATTCATCTGGTATAAAATTTTTTGTCATATTCTCCATAAATTTAATTCTTGCATCATTACTTAATAGCCATGTAGCAACTTCAGCAAGATCGTTTATATTACCATAATTTGGATAGTTAAGAGAAAGTTGAATTTTCCACTTATTTTTAATATTTAGAGCGAGGTTGATTCCATTTGCCCACAATATGCAATGATCTTTATTATTCTTATCAAAATTTCTAAATTTTACAAATAAATCTCCTTCAAATTCTACAGCGGATCTAATTAATATATTATTTTGATTTTCAATTTTTATTTCATTTTCAATTAACTTTCTATCAGAAGTGATTAATGGATTGATTTTGTTAAATGTAAGAAATCCAATATCAATGTCTATTTTATTAGATTGATTGATAATATCAATTAATTTAGTATTATCTCCATCGATATTATAAGCAGAAGCGTGAGCAAGATGAAAAATTTGGGATCTCGAAGTTTGAGAGTTATTTTTTAATTTAGGGACTATATCTAAAGAATTTATCCTTTCTAATATGATTGCATAATTATCTTTTGCATATTTAGTCTCATAGCCTTCAATATGGGCATGAACTGAATGCGGTAATCCTAACCGCTCATTAGCTTTTGTTAAGTTCTCATAAACATCTAAAGCTGAGAAATTATAGAGTCTTCCTAATTTTTTAACATCTTCTCTTATCTCTTTAAAATTCCATTCTTCAGCTTCAAAAGGATTATAGACTTTAATGCCAAAAGCTTTGGTTTTTTGCAATAAATCGGATAAAAATACACTTAAGTTATCTATTTTACTTCTCTGAAACTCTAACTCTAAAGCCCATAAATTACTGACATTTAATAACATTCCCTTATCAAGAACCGGTAAATGATTAAAATCAAATATTGTTTGTTTTGATAAGGATGGGAAGACGTTCGCTTCAAGAATGAAAGTATAGCCATTATTAATATAATCTTGAGCTATTTTTTCAAGTGTTAAACCTTGCCATATTTTTTTGAAAGTTGAATTTTCTGTACCAAGTAATCGTGCCCAATTTACTTGTTGAGATGCAAAATGAGTATGAATATCCAAGGCAGCAGGAATAACAGTTTTTCCCTTAGCATCAATTTCCTTTATATCACTTTCTTTAGAAAATTTTTCTACAATAAATTCGTCCTCAATTAAGATATCCTTCTTCTCACCTTCAATATTATTGAGGGGATCAAAAATCAATCCATTCTTAATAATTAATTTAACCATTTCTAATCTTAGTATATTTAATTTCCTTTAATTGAAATAATAATATCTTCAAAACTTAATACAGGTTCTTGGGTTGATACCACGTTTACTTCAATATTCTTATAAATTAGTTCTTCATTTTCTACACCAGTTATTTGATTAGCCCAAATTGATACAGGTATTAGAATTAACCCTTTAGGGACATCTTTTTCTTGTTTAACATTTACTATAACATTACCAAATTTGCTACTCAATTTTGCTCTTGATTTCTCTGTTAATTTTAGTTTTTTCATATCTTCTGGATTAAAGAAGCCTATTGCCAAATTTTCTTTAAGTGAGTTATTATCTCCTATCGTAAATTCCTTTAATTGATCATAATCAACCATTCTTACTGTGTTTACCAACATTTTCTTCTAAATATCCGCCTCTTATGAGTTTTTTAGTTTTTCTAATAGCAGGTCCAATATCTCTTCGTCAGTCTTGACACTGCTTGGTGGATTTATTATTTTTTGTAATTCAATTGGAACATGATCTAATCTATAAGCTAATCCCGCACATTCTATACCCGTAATTGCTGAAGGTAATATTACATCAGCTATTTGAGAAGTAGCCGATTTTTTATTATCAATCAATATTAAAGGTTTTGCGGCTAATTTTTTACTTAATTGAATTGGCAAGTGTGAAATAGGATCAGTTCCTACAATTAAAGAACTGTCAAAATCTTCATTATCAACTTTTAATACAATAGTATCGGTGGTTTCTGCTAGTTGATTATTAACAAATTGCAAACTACTATTTTTCCCATAACTTGATAATGCAACGTGTTCAAATCCTATCATATTATAGTGCCCTCCAACCAATATGACTGAAATACGACCTTTTTGTTGTTTTTCATTTATCATTTGAACCAGTTCTAATAATTCCTGTATAACATTAGAACCTGATTGAGGTTTTAATAAACCTTGCCCTATAAAAATAACTCCATATTCAGTTCCAGTTAAATGAAGTAATAATCTTTTTAAATCATTAGCATCTATACCTGCTATCCCACTTTCAGGAATACTTTTTTCAGTGCAACATTCTTCCTTTAAAGCCTGAATTAGTTCAATATCTTTTTCTGGTTCGATATTTAAAGCAATATCCCTGACACCCATAACTCCAAAAGAAGCCGTTTTCATTGGATCCAATACTATTAACGTTTTTATTTCACGCCCCGTCATCCTAAATTTTCCCCTTGAAAAAAGAACCTTATTTAATAAGCGAGGAATAGATGCTGCTGCATTTGCTCCCCATAATATTAATAAATCCGCTTTATTTATGACTTCGGTAATTGTTGTTAATGTAATCCCTGTTTGTTTTGAAGTATTTAATACTTTTCCTTGACATATAGTAGAATTTGAATCTATAAAGCCATTTATTAGCTTTGCCAACTTAATTCCTTTAAATTGTGCCTCACAACTACTTGTTGAAAAACCATACAATAAAGGATTGGATGACTGACTAATAATTTCAACTGTTTTACTGATTGCATCATCCCAAGAACTCTTTACTAATTTCCCATTTTTACGAATCATAGGCGATAAAATACGATTTTTTGCGGTGACTTGGTCAAACCTTTCTTTCCCTTTTAAACATGCCCCTACAACCTCATCAATAAAAATTCCATCGCTTTTAATAATTATATCGTCGCATAATAAAGAGCAGCCTGAACAAGGTATTCTTTTCATAAATTTTACCTCTAACTTAAAAATTAAATTTCTAAATTATTTTTATACATAATCAATTTTTACAGCATCCCGAGGACAATACGTTTCACATACACGACACTCTCTTTCTCTTCCTTCTGCTTCTATTCTCCTACAATGTTCTATACTTAATAATTCGCATTTACCTTCTTTGATCTGAAATAATTGATGTTTTTCAGGAGGATAATCTGGTGCCTTTCCACTTAGAGTGGGAGGACAATATCTTGCATTCACAGGACAAACTGTAACACAGATTCCGCATCCATCGCATAAATCAGTATCTACATCTATTCTTAATTCTTTTTCTTTACCCTCCTCAGCACCTAGCATTTCTTTTAAGGTATCATAATATTTCTTATATTTTGGTTCTAAAAGTGGAGGACAATCATCAATCTTTACTTTACCTTGTAGTAAATCTAATGCAAATGCCATACATGTGGGTTTTCCACATTCCTTGCAATTTGTTTTAGGTAAAAACTTGTAAAGCTCCATGAAGTTACTAACGGGAATTCACTTACACCTTGAAAATTAATTTTTCTTCTCTTTTCAGTATTGAATAATAATTATAGAATTTATTAATTTCTTTAGTTTATTTAAAATAAATTTCTAATGATAAGAATTATAATATAACTGAAATTAGGGAAATTTTCATAAAATATTATCATAAGAATTATTACAAATCATAAGTATGATATCTTAAATAAGAAGTATTGAAAAAACCTATAAAATTCAAAAAATGTGAGTTAGAAAGATGTCAGAAGAAAACGTACCAGATATCAACTTAAAAGAAATGATGGTAGATGAGAGAGAAAAGAACATAAAAAAAAATATGGAGCAGATAAAACATAAAATAGTAATAATTTCAGGAAAAGGAGGAGTTGGAAAAACAACTGTAGCAGTTAACTTAGCTATGAGTTTAGCAAGTATAGGACTAAGGGTAGGAATTCTTGATGTTGATATTACCGGACCCAATGTTATTAAAATGCTAGGAGTTGATCCTGAATTAAAACCAAAAGTTGATGCTGAAGCTAAAAGGTTTTATCCTATTGATGGTCCTTTGAGACTAAAAGTAATGAGTATGGCTTTTTTAACCCTTTCTTCAGATGATCCCGTGATTTGGAGAGGACCTATGAAGATGAGTGCAGTAAGACAGTTTCTTGGCGATGCAATTTGGGGTGAACTTGATTATTTGATATGTGATTTACCTCCAGGAACTTCTGATGAGACCTTAGATATTTTACAACTTATACCTGATGAGAATGTCGTTGTTATAACTACTCCACAAGAAGTAGCCTTAATGGATGCCCGAAAGACAATAAAAATGGCAATGGTAATGGAAAGGAAAGTTCTTGGTATAATTGAAAATATGTCAGGCTTTAATTGTCCGCATTGTGGAGAGTATATCGATTTATATCCCCCTGGTGGAGCAGAGAAAGCAGCAACTGATTTCAAGGTTCAATTGTTAGGCAAAATTCCCTTTGAAACGGAAGTGAGTCAGCAAGGGGATCAAGGCTTACCTTTTATTTTAAAGTACCCTGAAAGTAAATCTGCTAAGGCATTCAAAGAAACAGTTAAAAAAATAAGAGAAATATTAGAAAAATCATAATCAAAAATTCTTAACTTTCTTTTTAAAAATTAAATCACCAATCTTGGCATTAAAAATTCGTTCCATTAATTTACATTTTACTTTTAATAAATAATATAAATCTTTATCTGGAATTTCCATTCCATAAAGACATTCAAAATTTCCCTGTCCTTTTGATAAAATAATACCTCCTTTTTGATAAAAATGCTTTTTGAATTCTTTTGGAGATGTTGTTATATCTACTCCCGGAATAGGACCTGATTCTACAACTTGAACTAAATCTGTTAAACCAATATATCTTGCATCTTCTATTGTTGCATCATTTACGACTGGTGCCCCTCTAACTGAATATATTATTTGCAATTTTGGATAAAATTTCTTAATAGTTGTAATTAATAATTTATCAAATACGATTTCTCCAGAATTATCTCCAATTATCAAAAGATGATTAGTTTTATCAAGGGATTGCTTGAATTTAGTATAATCATTGATGAATAAATCTTCTTTTTTAAAGTTTTTAATATCAGATATAAGATTTATTTCGTGTTGGCTAGCAAAATCAATAGTATTTCCAAGAGCTGCCACGAATATCGCTTCAAACAATGGATCTTCTGAACTCTCAATAATTTTCATGACATCATCATAATATTGCAATGCAAGACGATTGTATTTTTGTTTTAAAGAATGATATGGATCTTGTTCCCCTAATACATCTGCTACTATAGAATAAACAACTTTTCCTAAAATTGGAGCAGCTTTATTTTCTATGTCTATATCCATTAAAGAATTTATGAACTTTTTTTGGGCAAATATAACGTTTTCGCGAGAGATATCTGGTTTAAGTAATTTCAATGCATTTAAAATTTGATCAAACAAACATCCTATGCATTCAGGTTCTAATTTCATGATATTGAAAAAACATAATTTTAGATAGGTAAATATTGAATTCTATTAATTTCTTACAAATATATAAGTAAAAAAATTTTTAACCATTCCTTAGTTTCAATCTTTTTTTGATGCAAATAAAAATTATTTTGGAAAGATCTTTTAAATATTTAAAGATTTAATAAATAATCAATTATTTATAAAAAATTGGTTAAAATTATGTCAGAATCTAAACAAAAATTTAATTTATCACAAACAACTTTAATTGGGTTAGCGTTCTTTACGACTGGTATAGCTTGGTCAATGTTCAATACTCAAGTTAATATTACACTATTTGAGTATTTAGGCTCTTATGCTCTTGTAGGAGCATGGATGGCAATGGATAATATCATTGGAGTTTGTATCCAACCCATTATGGGTACAGTCTCAGATAATACGCGAACTAGGCTCGGTCGGCGAATGCCCTATTTAATTATTGGGATACCTCTTGCGGCGATATTTTTTGTTATGATTTCAACTATAAATTCATCCCAGGATCCTCTATGGCTTTTACTTTTGTGGATGTTCTTCTTTAATGTAAGCATGGCTTCTTATAGATCGCAAGCTGTTGCTCTTATGCCAGATTTTGTAGAACCCGTTAATAGAAGCAAAGGAAATGCAACTATTAACTTTATGGGTGGAGTTGGAGCCTTGATTGCTTATATTTTTAATAAATTTCTCGTTCCAATTAGTTTATTTTTAGCATTTTTAGCAGTTGCGATAATTATGGTTGTGTCTTTAATTATCTTACTATTAACAATAAGAGAGAAGGATTCTTATAGTTACAAACTAATTTTAGAAAGGGAAGAACAAGAAGGACTTAAAATAAAAGATAAAAAAGAAAGACCCAATTTAGTAGAAAGTTTTAAGGATATTCTGGCAGAAGAAGATAAGTCTACATTATTTATTTTACTAGCAATTTTTGCATGGTTCGTAGGATATCAAGCATTAGAAGCTCTTTACACAGTTTATGGGATGGATGTTTTAGGTCTAGAACGAGGGGATGCTGGTTTTATGTTATTGTATGTAGCAGTTGCTTTTCTTCTATCAGCAGTTCCAGCAGGTATATTAGGTTCAAAAATAGGTAGAAGATTGACAATAAAAATTGGATTAATCCTTTTTATTGGTGCTCTAATTATTGGTTTTTTAATCCAAACAGTCACTGTGATTACAATAATTTTATTTGTCGCTGGTGTTGGATGGGGATTTATTAATATCAATTCAATAGTAATAGTATGGGAAATGGCTCCTACAAGCAAAAAAATAGGAACGTATACAGGTGTATATTATTTCTTTAGTTTTATGGCAGCAATATTAGGACCATTTTTGGTGGGCTCATTAATAGATTTACTCGGTAATTATACATTATTTTTAGTAAGCTCATTTTTCTTCATTATTGCCTTGATATTCATGTTTTTCGTAAAAAAAGGAGAAGCAGAACTAACAGAAGAAGAGCGAACAGCAAAAGAAAAAGCAATTCAAGAACTCAGATAATTAAATAAATATTTTTAAATATATTCCTTTTTTTTCACTTTAATGTTTTAAAATAAAATAAAAATAAAAAGTAAGAAATTTATAGAGTAATTTCGATATTTATAGTTTCAATGTTTTCAGGTACTCCTCTAGTAGAATTTACATAACCTAGAATTATATTTGTAAGCAATTCCTGCATAAAGTCTTTTAAAGGGATCTTTTTTTCATTAACTATTAAGTCAGCATTAACCATATTTATCTCTAAGTCTACAGATTTTTTAAAATTTTTCATAAGAATTTGAAAATAATTAACTAAATAGCAAATAATAAAAAAGAAAGAGTATAACTCTTTAATCAATTTTTATTTACAATTTAAAATTTCATATAAAGAGTTGATTAATTCAGTGTTAAATGATTTTTTACTCTCTAAATCAGAGAATGAATTTTTAAACAGATCCCGTGTAGCACGGATTTGAACACTAGATCCTACTAATAGCTTTCCACATATAATACCAATCTGCTATAGTTTTGATGGTAATACTTTTTTTACGACACTTCGTAACACTAGCAAACGCTTGCTAAATATTAATAAAGGAAGTAGAGTTTCATTGTTATTTGATGAATATGTTGAAAATAATGGAAAATGGTTAAGGCTACGAGGAATTCTTATCAATGTGACAATTTCTATTTTGAATTACCAAGATCATTCAGTACGATTCATGAAAGGGTGGAAACAACTTATTGAAAAATATCCTCAATATAAAACGTGGGCACAAGAAGATTTAAGCCCAACAGATCCAAATACACGACGTATTATGCAAATGAATCCAATACAAAAAATCTCTTGGGGATTCTAATAATAAAACTATTACTTTCCTTCTTTGAAATAAATTAAAATAAAAAACCGAAACCCTTGCAGGGGTAGTCCTTTTACAACTATCTTTTCTTTGCAAAAGTCATTCAATTCGGTTATAATCGAATTATGTACCTTTTATGATATTTTTTATAAAATTTAAATTCTCGAACGGGCATATTTCTTTTTGTAATAAAGAACCAGTTATCATACATGCTGAAGGTCACTGGGTATCTACTTCAAAACTCAAAATCGTTAATACTATTGCTACTATAAATGTTACAACGATTGCTCCGACTAGAATCCATAATAAAATTCTTTTTATTTTTCTTCTTTTCAAGTGTTTAATTTCAGAATCAATCATTATAACTAACGTGAATTAAAAATCAAATAAAAAAGATTTCTATTCTTCCAATGATTTTTTTACTTTTTGGTTTTTAATAATACAAAGGCATAAATATCCGTAATTAAAAGAAAACCACCAATAATTATAAATGTGCAAATTATAAAGAAAGTAAGATTTTGGTGAATAATATACATTCCAATCAAACCCCCAAAAAAGAAAAAAACCATATCCATAAAAACATTTATTTTACTGTCCCTTCTATGTCGATATTTTATTTTAAATTTGTAAAGAACAAAATTTTCTAAAAGTTCCCAACTTAATGATGCTATTATATTTAGCAATAAAAGAAAATAATCAAATGAAATTTCAAAACTTAAATTTAAAATAGTATAATTAGTCAAAAGTATTAAGTATCCAAGAACTATATGAGTACAACTAAAGAAATCGATAGCAGATATTCCTACTTCTTCTTTATTTCTTGCTAATACTATCATGTTTAATCTCTAAAATTATAATTAATGGTTTAACTTAGCAGTAATTAAGCCAAAACAAATAACTAAAAAACAAAAGATAAATCCTAATCCAAGGCAGTATCCAAAATTTCCATAGAAAAAAGTTGTAAAATCTATACCCTGAGAAGACCTAGCTACTGTTCCTCCTGCTAAGGTAATAATTACAATGCAAATTAATGTCAAAATAATAATAGTAACGAACCAAGCTAGAGCAGGCCCATTATATATTACTGTGGGTGATGGTCTACTTGTGTATATTAAATAAATTGCGGGAAGAATAAATATTAAGACACAAAAAAATATAAACCAAAGATTGATAGTAATTGCTAAATCTGCCCAAGGGATAGTCGGATTTACTATTATATTGCTGATAATAACTATTAGAGGTATTATAATTAATAATCCCCCACATATGAGGCAAATACCTCCCAATTTTCTTTTTAAATCACTTCGCATAATACTTTTGCTTACTCAAATGGTTTTTAGAATAATTTTTGATTCTAAATTACAAAATTGACTTGATATTTAATATATTGTATTAAATTATACTAAGAGATTTAAATTAATAAGAATAAGTTAACTTTCTTTTTTCTTATTACTGATAAATCCTTTTAATCAAATTCTTATACTTTTTCATTTTTTATCATTTATGGATCTTTCCAAAATTACAGAATCTTTTACTGAATCAGTTATACGTGAAATGACACGCATAGCACATCAACACCCTAGAAGTATTAATCTAGCACAAGGATTTCCAGATTTTCCAGCACCAGAATCAATAAAAAATGCGGCAATAAATGCAATTAAAGATGATATCAACCAATACTCAATTACATGGGGGGCTTTATCATTAAGAAAGGCTATTGTAGATAAAATTTCAAAATACAATAAAATTAAATTTGTAGATCCTAATAAAAATATTACTGTAACATGTGGTTCAACAGAAGCGATGATTTCCGCTATGAAAGCAATTATAAATCCAGGAGATGAAATTATCATTTTCGAGCCTTTTTATGAAAATTATGGACCAGATTGTCTCCTTTCTGGCGCGAAACCTCGTTATATTCAATTGCAAGCTCCCAGTTGGTCATTGGAACCCGAAGGCTTAAAAATGTTATTCAATAAAAAAACAAAAGCAATAATTATAAATACTCCAAATAATCCCACTGGTAAGGTATATAATCAAGAAGAATTAAAACTTATCGCAGATTTGTGTCTAGATTATAATGCAATCGCCATTACAGACGAAATTTATGAACATATATTATATGATAATAAGAAACATATCTCAATTGCGTCTTTATCTGGGATGCAAGATAACTCAATAACTATCAATTCAATCTCTAAAACCTATTCCTTAACGGGGTGGCGAGTTGGATGGGCGATTGCTTGTGAACGTATTACAAATGAAATCAAAAAAGTACACGATTTCTTGACAGTTGGTGCACCTGCTCCACTTCAAGAAGCTGGTGCTTTTGCTTTATCTTTAGAAGATGAATATTATCAATCATTAAAGGATTTCTATCAAAAGGCAAGAGATATTCTTTTTAATGCCTTGAAAAATACAAATCTCAGACCAATTAAACCAAAGGGAGCATATTATATGATGACAAATTGTAAAGAATACATGAAGAGACAAGATCTTAAAACATCTATGGATTTAGCTATTCATTTAGTAAAAGATATTGGGATAGTTACTGTACCCGGCTCCTCTTTTTATGCAAATCCTCAAGACGGGCAATTTCAAACTAGATTTTGTTTTTGTAAAAAAGAAGAAACACTTCAAGCAGCAGCTCGAAAGTTAGAAAAAATTGGTTATTAATTTTTATATTTTAATAGAGCTCCTTGTTTACGGCTCTACTCTATTATATACTATTTTTACTTTAAATCTATGTATAATAATTCTGAAAAAGCCTCAAGTTCTTCGTCTGTTGTTATTTCACCAAGTTCCATATGAAAACCCAACTTTTCAAGAGTATTCATCATATGTACTGGTTTTGTCTTAGATTTAATATTCTCATTTAACTTTTCCCATTGTAGATCAAACGTGAAAAGAGGATTTATTCCCTCTTTTTTGAATTTTTCTACAATATCATCAAGATCATCTACAACAAAAGTTATGTTGTGTACGTATGCCCCGTTTTTTTCTAAAAGGTTATACCAACTTCCCATTTCTGTTTTTACTTTAACCATAGGCTGACAATACTGCAATACAACATTACTTAAATTCACATGCATGATACGCATAAATGGAGTATCTAAAAAATTTGCAAACTCGATTTCCACTTTTTCTGAACCAAAAACTTTATGTAAGAACTCATATGTTTTCTCTAAATCAGGGGTTACTAGTTCAATGTGTAACATTGGTGAAACGTTCCCAATTAATTCGTCATGCCCAGTAACGTATTTAGTTTGAGGAAATACATTAATGTCCTCTTTCACAGGATTATCACCGAACTCTAAGTGAAATCCAATTTTTTCCATGGAATCCATCATAAATACTTTCTTAACTCCAGGTTTTAGGAATTGAGAAGGAATCATTTTATCCCATTCTAGATCAAATGTAAATAGAGGCTTAATACCTCCTAATTTTTCCAATTTATTCGCTGTTTCTTCAGCACTTTCTACACCAAAAGTCAAATTATGAACTCCAGGACCTTTAGTTTTCAGTTGGATGTCCCAAGAGCTTCCTTCTGCTAGGGGTTCGATAAATTGCAGCACTACATCACCAAGACCAACATGAATCACTTTATTATATTCTCCATCCAAAAAACCTGCGAATTCCTCTTGGACTTTTTCCGCACCAAAAACATTATGAAGAATTCGATAAGCTTCTTCAGCATCAGGAACCGTAATCTCAATATGCATTAAATCTAAAAAATTTACAGTCATATACATCACATTTTAACAAAATTTTGAAATTACTGTTATTAATTCCTCTCTATTTTTTAAATTTTTGAAAAATAGTTCAGAGCGTCGGACCAAGGCTTTAGCTATTGCTCGATCATTAATTCTTTATTTTTTATTATTTCATCAGAATATTCTTTTAACAAATAGTATGGTATATCCCCACTTCTAAGGATTTTTTTTATAACCTATAAAATTTATTTTTAAATCTTCAATAATTACCGTCTTCTTCTCTTTAAAACTGAATTTAATTCACTTTTCAAATTCTCTCTTAAAATTCCTTTCTGAGAATTTGGTTCAAGTTCGAGTTCATTCAAAAAAGTAATAACATTTTTTATCTGCTTACATGAAGTTCTCCTTAGATTTTTCCAATGTTTTTGACAAAGGAATTTATCTTTATGGCGGCTATTGTTATTACAACCTTTCATTATACATTTCGGATTGTTCATAATTTACCTCATTAATAATAATCCATATCTGGTTCAGGAATAAGTAATATGAATTTTTATAAGCTACGAAGATAATCAGGTCGACGCATGTTTGGGTTTTTAATCCCTGTTTCTATAATTTTAAGAAATTTTTCCTTATCTCTCGCTAGTTCTCCTTTCAAACTTAAATAATTTGATGCGTGGTTTGTGTTAAATATACACTTCTGCAAATCATCAGATGTGTATTCTATCATTGTATATAATTCTTCTAAAATTTGAGTACTAGAACACGGTTGGAATTCTCCTGTTGATTTTTGTGTCCACAACTCAGTTCCGGGAGTAATACCTAATGTTAAAGGTGATATATACCAATCAATCGGAGTTGGTGGAGTCATTCTATTAATCAATTTAGCAGATTCAATTGCATGTTTTCTGCTTTTTTCAGGATCATTTCCGGCGAGTCCTAATAAAAAAATACCCGACCAAGAGATTCCTGCTTTATAGCATTTTTGTGCCGCAAGAGTAAACTCATCTTGTGTAGCTCCTTTTTTACAAGCTTTTAGAACCTCATCATCTCCACTTTCAATGCCCACGTAAACCATCGTAAATCCGCTTTCTGCAAGTCTTTTTAAATCCTCATCGGATTTTTTTATGATATCTTTGGCATGAGCATATGAACTAACTTTTTTGAGATTTGGATGAATTTTATAACAATATTTGGTTAACTCAGTAAGAATCTCAGGTTTAACAACAAAAGCATTTCCATCTTCGAAAAATATTTTATGTACTCGATTTCCATAAATAGCACCCGCTCTTTTAATATCTTTTTTAATTTCTTCGATATCTTTACGAATAGAGAATGTTTTTGATCTATACATAGAGCAGAATGTGCATTTATGAGTACATCCATTGGTTACAGCAATCAATAAAGCATTCCACTCAGAAGGAGGTCTAAATACGGGGTCTTCCAAATTTCCAACTACATAATTCATGGTTTCTTCTATTTATATTATGGTTTTTTTTTAACTTTAACTTTTTCATTTAAATTTATTTTAATTAATTGGTAGTTTTCATAGATAATATTGAATTACAAAAAAAGTTCTACTAGCAATTCGAATTATAACTTTAACTTTATTAAAAAATAACAAATTCGATTAATCTCATTTACACATTAATTTTTTGTATATATTTTCATTAAACATTTGCTTTTCATTTCGTTCATTATCTAATGAAATATTCCATAAGTGTAATTGATCATTTTTCCATACTCATAAATTCACCTCAAATAAGAGAAGAATAATTAATTCTCTAAAAAAGTGTGCTTTAATTATTACATTATTAATTTAGTTCACCTAAAGACCATTTAAGCTAAATGTATAAATTTTTAAATGGTCTAAAAGTAAATTACATATTATCGAATTATGATATGGTCTAAACATTTATGTAAAGGTGAATAATATTTCCGATAAATTAATGAACATGAAAGAAGCGATAAGTAAGTTTGTTCATAATGATAATTTTGTTTTCTTTGGTGGATTTGGGAATGGCATGACCTTTTCTGCTGCTCATGAAATTATTAGACAAGATATAAGAAATCTTAAAGTGTGTAAGTGTGGTGGAGGAATCCTCTTCGATCAATTAATAGGTGCGGGAGTTACTAATCACATCGTTACTTCACATTGTTGGAATGGTACTGGTCCACAACCGGCATGGAATCTCAAAAGAGCTATGGAAAAAGGAATACCTCAAAAAATAATATATAATGAACAATCACTATTTATGATAAATATGTCCTTTTTTGCCGGTTATATGGGCATCCCGTTTGTACCAATTCGTTCAATTATTGGCACAGGCATTTTTGATCATCCAAAAGAAGTTGGATTAAAGGTTGCAAGAGTGAAATGCCCTTTTACCGGGGAAGAGATATGTGTTGTTCCAGCAATAAATCCTGATGTTGGTGTGATTCAGGTTCAACGGTCAGATAATGAAGGAAATGCCCAACTGTGGGGATTAATAGGAGATACTAAATATGGAATCAATGCGTGCAAAAGAATTATTGTTGCAGCAGAAGAGATTGTGGATAAAAAAGTCATTATGGAATCACCCGAACGTACAATAGTTGGAGCCCATAAGGTTGATGCTGTCGTACATGAACCCTGGGGTGCTCATCCTAGCAATGTGCAGGGTTTTTACTATACAGACTTAGAATATAGATTTAATTACGCTAAAGAAACTAAAACGATAGAAGATTGGGAAAATTGGCTTGAAAAATGGATAACTGGAGTCGAAGATCGACAGGAATATTTGAAGGTTTTAGGAGAGGATAAAATAAAATTTCTAAAAGCTAAAAGTATAATACAAGGAGCTGTTGATTATGGGTTCTAATGAGAGAGAGTATTGTAAAGAATATACTGGTTTTGAAATGATGTTAGTGTCGGCGTGCAGACAGATTAAAAATGATGATATTGTATTTAATGCTTTTCACTGGCCTTTTCTCGCGGTCCACATGGCAAAATTACTCCATTGTCCTGATCTTTTCTTTGTGCTAGAAGTTGGATTATTTCAAGACGAACTTCCCAGACCAATTAAAATGCCTTACTCGATTAGTGATCCTGTTTTAGTACCAAATTCTTTATTTGTTGGGGACTCTATCGATGCATTATCTATACTCCAAAGAGGAGAAATAACCGTGGCATTATTAAGTACTTCCATGGTTGATAAATATGGAAACTGTAATACAACTGTAGTCGGCCCGTATGAAAAACCTATTTATCGTTTACCGGGAGGTGGAGGAGCAACCGAAATTGCAGGTATGGCAAAAAGATTAATATGGCTTATAGATGAACACATAAAGCGTAAGCTACCCGAAAAATTAGATTTTATTACCGATCCTGGTTATTTAGAGGGATATGATAGCAGAATAAAAGCAGGGTATCCTCTTGATACAGGCCCCGAAACTATTGTTACACCTTTCTGTATTATGAAATTTGATCCTGAATCAAAGGAAGCCTATTTAGACGCGCTACATCCAAATATATCAATAGAACAGGTAAAAGAAAACACCGGTTGGGATTTAAAGATTGCTAAAGAGATTAAACAAATTGATCCACCGACTCTGAAAGAAATAGAAGTATGCCGCCAAACTATGAGAGATGCTATAGATCAATATTTTATATTAAAACCTGAATGGACTACTTATCTGTAACTAATATTACTTCAAAATTTACTCTATTTTTAATATATTTTTAAGACATTCAATATTGTTTAATTTAATTAAACACTATAAATGAGTAGTAAATCAAAATTGAGAAGAATTAGAAATGGAAAAAATTGAAATAGTTAAAAAAGACAAAATTGCGATAATTAAATTAATTGATGCTGAAAACCTTAACCCCTTAAACAAGGAAACTGCTAAAGAATTATTGGAAACATTGGAATCGCTGAAAGATGATATTGACGTAAGATGTATAATAATTACAGGTTCAGGACGCGCCTTTTCTGCTGGTGGAGATATAAAATTATTCAAATCAAGTATAGAAAATGGTACATCAGGTCAAACTATGGATGATTTATTACAAGATCTTTACAAGATTCCAAAAATTTTGCGCCTTTATCCAAAACCAATCATAGCAGGCGTTAATGGGTGGGCTATCGGAGCGGGTATGAATCTTGCGCTTTCATGTGATTTTATTATTGCTTCGGAAAAAGCTAAATTTAGACAATCTTTTTGTAACCTTGCGTTAATTCCTGGTTTTGCAGGGACAATTCTATTGAGTCGGCAGCTCACATGGCAACAAGCAGTACAGATGAGTTTTTTTGGAGATACCTATTCTGCAGAAGAAATGAAAAACCTTGGGTTCGTTAATGAAATTGTTCCAGCAGAAAAATTAAAAGAAGTTACTCTACAATGGGCAGAAAAACTAGCAAAGGGACCAACATTTGCATATGCAAGAACTAAACAATTATTCTTTGAAGCATTAAGTACTCCGTTGAAAGAACACCTCGAGAATGAACGTCAAATGCAAATAAAATCAGCTGAAACTGAAGATTATAAAAGAGGTGTTTTTGCTATAATTGAAAAAAAAGAACCTGAGTTCATTGGGAAATAAATAAGCAAAAAATTTTTAATAAAAATCTTATCTTTTTAATTTAAAGAGAATAAAATCTTGAAAGTTTTGAAGCCACACAACAAGGCTTTACTTCTCCTTCGACATATATTTTAAAATCAAATTCAACATCATAGGCATTATTTTCTGCTTCTTTAACATTAATTATGTTAACAACTAGTCTAATGCGTTTACCAACTGGTGTAGGTGCCGGGAACCGAATCTTATTCCAGCCATAATTAATTGTCATCCGCGTATTAATTGATTTATACATTTTTGAGAATAATTTGGGATAAACTATAGAAAGCAACCAATTACCGTGTGCAACCGTGGTTCCATAAGGCGATTCTTTTTTAGCGCGTTTAGGATCTACATGAATCCATTGCATATCACCCGTGATCTTTCCATATTCAGTTATTTCATCTTGGATCACTTCATACCATTCAGAAGTTCCAAACTCTTTTCCAACATAATTTTTCCAATCAGATGGACTAACTTCTAATTGAACCATAGTTATTTACCCCACATTCTAATCATTTCTCTTGAAATTAAATATCTCATAATTTCTGCTGATCCCGCACTTATTTGTCCTATTTTTGCATCTCGATAAAATCTTTCTACGGGGTACTCTTCAGAATATCCCAACCCGCCAATCACTTGTACAGCATTTTTCGTAATTTCAACTGCCATATCTGAAACTCGCGCTTTAATAGCAGCTACTGATGCTCTACAATAATGTCCTTCATCAAGCATTTTAGCAATCTGCGCTATGGCAATTCTGTTTAACTCTAAATCCATAAACATTTCACTCAACTTAAAAGAAATACCTTCAAAAGAATAAATTGTTTTTCTAAATTGTTCACGTCTGTGAGCATATTTATATGCAACTTCAAACGCACTTCTTGCTAATCCGAGATATTGAGACGCTGTGAAAGTTCTTTCGCCATCGAGACCAAACAATAAAACTTCAATTCCCTCGTTTTCTTTATAGAGTAAATTTTCTACAGGGACTTTACAATTTTTAAAACGGAGATGAGAATTAGGCATTCCTCGACGTCCCATATAAGTATAATCTTTCACAACCTCAAACCCTGGGGTGTCTGTTTCAAAAATAAAGGCTGATATTCCTTGTCGTCTTTTCACTTGATCATTTGTTACCGCATATAAGGTGATATAATCCGCAACGCTCCCATTAGTTATAAAACATTTTTCACCATTTAAAACATAATGATCTCCATCTTTTGTTGCTCTTAAATTCATTCCACCAATAGCATCAGATCCTCCAGTTGGTTCCGTTATACCTATTGCTCCTATTTTTGTACCGTCCGCAATTCCTGAAAGATATTTCTTTTTTTGTTCGCTTGACCCATATTCAATAATAGGCGCTGCAAATAAGCAAGAGGATGCTCCAAATATTGTAGCTATAGCATAACTAAAAGCAGTTAATTCCTCGCCAAAAATCGTACGATATAGGACCCCCTTTCCTAAACCACCTACTTCCTCAGGAATTACAATATTTAAATATGGTTTCATTTTTTTTAATGTTTCGACCGCTAATACCTTATTTCTTTCCCGATCTATCTTGGTAGCTACAGGTTCAATATTGTCTTTACACCATTTACGCACTTCCATTCGAAAATCGTTTTCTTCTTTACTATAATAATGTAGTCTGTCGGCCATACATGAGTACCCATATTCGAAATCTAAATCTTCAAAATTAACGTGTCCTACCATTTAAATCATTTGATAATTTGATTAATCTTTAAAGTCTAAAATTAAATATTTTTATTTAAGTTAATGTGTTGGTATTTAACGCAATTTCTAAAAGAATAAAAATTAATTCAAATTTAACTAAAATAATTATTTTTTATATGAATTGCATTATGGAATACTCTACACTTGGACGAACTGGATTAAAAGTAAGTATTATGGGATTGGGTTGTGATGGACCTAGTGGAATAGGACTGAGAACAGGTAAAAGTGAAGATATATCTACTGAAATAGTTAAACATGCTGTAAGTTCGGGTATTAACTTTATAGACACAGCAGAGGTTTACAGAACTGAAAAAATTGTAGGAAAAGCGATTAAAGATTTTGATCGTGATAGTCTTGTATTATCAACTAAGAAATCGACATGGAAAAATATTGAACCTAAAGATGTTATACGTAGCTTTGAAAGAAGTCTTAATAATCTTGCTACTAATTATATAGACATTTATCATCTACACGGTGTTATTTTAGAAGATTATGACTATCTTGTTGCAGAAATCGTCCCAATACTCCAAGAATTACAAGATCAAGAAAAAATACGTTTCATAGGAATCACTGAACGATTCAATCCAGATCCTCAGCATAACATGTTACAACGTGCATTAGAGGATGATATATGGGATGTCATGATGGTAGGTTTTAATATCTTAAATCAATCTGCCCGTGAACGTGTTTTCAAAAAAGCAATAGAAAAAAAAATTGGTATCTTAATAATGTTTGCTGTTCGACTTGCTCTTAGTAGATCTGAAAGACTTAAACAATGTATCGACGATTTAATTAAAAACAAGCAGATTAATCCTTCCGAAATTAATAAGACAAATCCTCTTGGATTTCTTATCCATAAAGGGGGCGCTATTAATTTAGTAGATGCCGCATATCGATTCTGTCGATCTGAACCAGGAACCCATGTAATTCTTTCTGGAACTGGAAATCTTGAACATCTAAAAGAAAATCTCAAATCAATTTTAAGACCACCACTTCCTCAGAAGGATATTATTAAGCTCAAGGAGATTTTCAAGAATGTTGATTCTATTTCAGGACAGTAAAATATTAAATATATTATATTGAAAGTGAGAAAAAAATGATTTGGAAAACAAGAATAACAGAAATGATAAATGGTCTTCAATACCCAATTATAATGGGAGCTTTTGCAATAATAGGGAGAGCTGAATTCGCTGCAGCCTTTTCAGAAGCAGGGGGGCTAGGTATAGTAACTGCTTTAAATTTTGGGACTTCTGAGGGATTTCACAAAGAAATTGAAAAAATGAAAAAACTAACAAATAAACCTTATGGAGTTAATTTCACGGTATGGCCTCCGCAAGTGAGAAGCACTACTGGTAGAGATAGAACAGAAGAATCTTATTTTGATTTTTTAGATATTGCTCTCGATGCAGGTGTTAAAGTATATACTACATCAGCTTACAAAGCAGCTGAACTCGGAAGGAAAATACATGATGCAGGAGGTGTATGGTTTCATAAATGTGCAACAGTAAAGCATGCAATATCTGCTGAAAAAGCCGGTGCAGATGGAGTGACTATTGTAGGTCTTGAAGGAACGGGATTTAAAAATCCGAATCAGAATACCACTCTTGTCAACATGACTATGGCAAGAAAATTGTTAAAGGTGCCACTTATCGCAGCAGGGGGGATTGGTGATGCAAGAGGGTTTCTTGCGGCGTTAGCGATGGGTGCTGATGCCGTATGTTTTGGGAGTGCGATAATGGCAACGAAGGAAAGTCCTGCTCCAGAAGTATGGAAAAGTCAAGTATTGAACCAAGACATATTTGATGAAAAATTTTACAAAAAGATTTTCCACCTTGAGTTAAGAGATTCTGCTATTGGTTCAATGGCAGTTGGACATGTTAATGAGGAAACTACGATTAAAGAATTCATACAGAATATTATTATAAATGCTGAGGAAATTCTTAGAAATTGGGGAGTAAAAGGTGATGAATTCAATAATACTTGAATTCAATCTTTATGATTTATTTAAAGATAAAGAAGGGACGAGAAGATGCAAAGAATACCAGAGGTGTTCCTTGCGTGGTACTGCGTTTCCTTACTTGGAGCAAGGAAAACTCAATGTATTAATTCAAGCTACGTCGTGAAAAGAATCATAATCCATTGAATAAATTTATATCCTATGGAATATATTACCGTAAGATAATCTCACTAATTCTTGCGAATTAGCCGTATTGAACACCGAATATAAACCGTATGGCTTACTTTTTAGTTCAAATTGTGCTTTTACACACAACCTCTTTTCATATCGTTGCTGATCAACCGATGGTTGTAATACAATGAGGTAAACAATACCTCTTCTCGACGTTCATACCGTAAGATATGAACAATGTATGATTTGAAGGAAATCTATTTAAATTAAACTGTTAAGGGGTTATTATGACTTTTTTGTCGCTTAATAAACATTACAGATTCTTTTCGTTGGAATCAAAATTCGTGGAAAGATATTATTTTTTTAAATACAAGAATGACAAAATTAAAATACTAAGCTATCAAAATTGATAAATAAATATTAAAATTTAAAATAAAGAATGGTGAAAACTAATGTCAGAAAGAATTAATTGGAGTACAAAGGGAGTGTGGTATGAAGCATGCGCATCTGAGGGTCATTGCTCATTTTATTTCGGAAGAGATCGAGAAGAACCTTGTAAATCATTTCAATTATTCCAAATCGATGAGGGGAAAATAGGGGACGTGGATATCAGCGGGGTGCTGGCAATCAACGTAGTTGATTTATATTCTAATAAAGCTATGGATGTCATGACTAAAGGCGGAGAAGGGGGGGTCTATATAAGTGATAAAACTACTGAAGAACAGAGAAAATATTTAGAACCTTATTTTGCTAACAATATCCCTGGAAGTATACTTCTAAGAAAAGTTTTGGGAATAAAATATGTCGATATTAATTTAGAACAAGAGGGAAATACATTTCATATTACAATGCCTTATGGTGAAATGAAATTATCTTATACTCAAGGACTCGATGGTAAAAATCCTCAAAGACTTGAAAATTCTCTTTTTGGTATGTTCCTTTCAGATCTTAAAATCTGTAATACCCACTTTTGGAAATATAGTGACTTCGGCAAAACTTGGGAATTTGTAAATAGAAGTGGTGTTATAGCTGATTTCGATTTAAAAGGAAAATCAAAGAACTTATAACTACTTCAAACTTTAATTAAGATTTAAAAATAACATTTTTTCCATTTTAAATAATAATACACTTAAAATTTGAATATTTTCTCTAAAAATTAAAATTAGGATCGATTTAGAACATCTTATCTATTTGTTCTTTTAATTTAGTAGGTGGGAACTTTGGCATTCTATTAATTGTTAATAGTCCATTTACTTCTTGAAATTGATCATAAAGTTCAGTATAGCAAAATCCTTGAATCCAACTTTTTCTTTTCTCAAATTCTTTAAATAGATTAATAATTTTATTGAATAATTCTTCTCCACTCTCTAATAAATCTCCATATCCCCATTTATTTCCGATTTTATCATCAAATTCATAACCAAATCCACCGATTTCGCTGTAAATTATAGGTTCGTCTTTATATTTAAATGGTTTTAAATATACTTTTGGGAATGCTCGTTTATGATTTTTTAATTCATCTTCAAAAAGTTTCGGTAATTGCTTTATATCAAAATAAAAATGACGAGTACAAATATCTGTTTTTGTATGCCACCATCCATCATCATCAATGACTAACCTCGTAGGATCAATGGATTTTATTAAGTAATAGAGAGAAAGTGTGTAAAATGCTCTTTTAGAATCTCTCCTTGATCGGGATCGAACGCCCCAAGACTCATTTATAGGCACCCAAATAATTATTGAGGGATGATTATAATCGCGTTCAATTTCAGTGATAAATTCATTTAGAAGTCTTAATTGTGAATCTACAGTAAATACAAAAGAATTCCCAATCTCACCCCATACTAAAACACCCATTCTATCACACCAGTATAAAAATCGAGGATCGAATGCTTTCTGATGCGTTCTTAACCCATTAAATCCAAAATCCTTGATAAATTGTATATCTTTTATTAAATCTTCTTCAGAAGGAGCGGTGTATAATCCTTCCGGCCAATAACCTTGTACTAAGAATAATTTTTGATAAATTAGGTTATTATTAAGTAAAATTTGTTTATTACAAGATGATTTTAAATCCGATATTGATATTTTCCTCATACCAAAATAACTTTTAACTGTATCATAGATTATTCCTGCTTTTTTATTATGAATCGAAAGCTGAAGATCATATAAATTCGGGTTATCAACATCCCAAAGGTATAACATGTTCTCAGGGATTTTAATTTTAAATTTGAAGCGATCAGGAGTTTTTGGGAATAATTTTCCATCAAGTTGAGTAATAGTTCTTCGTTCAAATTTCCCTAAAAAATCTAAACTAATTTCCTCTTTGGCAATACTCTGTTCATTAAATAATGTCTCTACGAGTAAAAATAAATCTGAGAATTCGGTTCCATGAATATTGAATTCAACCATTAATTCAGATTTATCTATATCAGGAATAAATTTCAACTTTTTTAAATAAAAGATTGAAGAAACAAATTCTAACCAGACTGTCTGCCAAATTCCAGAGACTCTAGGATAAAAAATTCTTTCTAGATCCTTTTCCCAATATTGCTTACCTCTCGGAATTTCTAGATCTTGACTCGGATCTTCTACTCTAACAACTAAAACATTATTTTCCTCTACGTAATCTGTGATCTCTAATGAAAAACCAATTCTATTCTCCGTTGAGATTTATCCAATTATTTTCTCTTACAAATTGGGGTCTAGGATATTCTGGTCTTGGTATACTTATTTGCTCTGTCTCTTTCATGTGAAAGAAAAAGCGAAAAACATTAAAAAGTTAATTATAGAATTAAATCTCAAAAAGAGCTTAAATTATTTCAGTGTTAAGGTTCAATTCGACAAAATTTATATATACAATTAGATAAATTGTGATTAACAAGAGAAGTACAATTAAGAATTATAATACTAAAACATATTAAAAAAAGGATTAAATTATGATTACAGATCGAATTTTATTAACAACCCCTTGCTACCCTTACCCTTCATTACCTGCGAACGATTCACTTACAGATGCGACTGGTCAACGATTTACTCATGGAGATGATATCTTTACACTTGTTTCTCACACTCATTGTTATGCAAATCATATTTTAGCACAAAATGTTAATATTCCAGCAATTTTACTTGAGTATCCGCGCTGGAATAACTTCATTGAAGAAGTAGATAAAGAGTATGCCATTATTGGGATCAGTGCTTTTCCTGTACATCTTGATATGGTCATGAAAATGTGTAAATATATACGAGAAAAATCTCCAGAAACGAAAATTCTCTTAGGGAGTTATGGAGCTCAGGCTTTTGCGGCACAATATGATGAAGAAACTAAAAAAAAATATGTAGATCATGTAGTTCTAGGCGAGGGTGTAAAATTTCTTCGTGAATTACTAAGAGAGGACACAAATCGTCCTATTCAGCAAAAATTAATGCCAAAGTGTGGTGGAGCGCCACCATTTCTTAATAAGTATCCCAGAGGTGGTATTGGATTTCTTGTAACAGGATTGGGATGTCCTGGAGGATGTGATTTTTGTTCAACAACAGAAATGTTTGGTAAGAAGCGAATTGAACTGCTTTCACCAGAAGATTTTGTTAACCATGTCGAACTTTACCGTAAACACTTTAAACAACTTTCTTCAATCTTCGTAATCGAGGAAGACCATTTCCGTCACCCACGATGGCTGGTGAAAACCAAGGAAAAATGGGAAAAAAATATGGATCTCGTGGAAAACGTTGACTGGACTGGTTTTGGTTCAGTAGATTTTATCTGGCATTTCGCTAGTAATTATGGATGGGATGCCATTCCTGAAACAGGAATAGGAGCGGTCTTCATTGGTGTAGAATCTAAATTTGCAGGGGAACATGGCTACAGAAAAGTTAAAGAGGCAGATGCCCGAGAAGTTTTTCATAAGCTGCATTCAATGGGCATTCGTACACTTGGTGCATGGATATGTGGTTGGGATTATCATAGCCACGCAAACATGTACGAGGATCTTAACTACTTTATTGCTTGTAAACCTACTTATGAACAATTAACTCGCCTATCTCCATTCCCCGGAACTGAATTATGGCGAAAGCTCAAGGATCAAGGAAGAGTAATGGAAGTGCCTTGGGAAGATGTACATTTCTGGAGTGGAGCTCAGAAAAACATCTCTTTAGAAACCCATGAAACATTGAATCTAACGGAATATGGGTACGATTTGTTATACCGAACATGGGGACCATCACTTCTTAGAAGGCTTGAAGTTACACTTAATGGTTATGAATTCTGCATGAATTCTGATAATCCTTTGATGCGTGAGAATAGATCCCAATTATTCAAAAAGGGTTCCGTGGTATCATGGAGTATGTTAGGAGCGATGGATCGTTTTGCTCCTAATGGCGTTGTGAGGAGGAGAGTTCAGAAAGCAGACGAAAGATTTAGGGATCTTATTGGTGAACCTACTCCAATGATGGAATTGATTAGTAGAAGTGTTGAACAGAGTGCAGTGAAATTCAAGATGAAACACCTATTTGATCCATATGATCGAAAACCAAGAGAGGAACCTGCTAAGCGATATCTTTATAATAAGGATAAATCCATAAAAGATGATGATATCCCATATATTACTGAGTACCCTAATAAAATTCCAAGAAATGTCCGAAGAGATATGAGGAGGAATAATTTTAAATACAAACTCATAAACAAGTTCTTGAGTATTAAGTATAGAGTCAAATCCACTAAGCGTTTAAGCGAATTAGATGATACTATTTTAAATAATATAAGAGGACAAAGCTACGGGGGATTCTAGCATTCCTTAAAGAATATGAATTTTAGTTGGCGATTTTAATGATATTAAAATCAAATTCAAAATCCATCCCAAGTAATACTCCAGTTACTAGTGTCCCATCTGACTATTATCCAGAAGGATGCGGATTCTGGTATGAGTTACCTGATGGAAATGATGCGGGGAAAAAATTATTCTTTAGAGATAGCTGTCATGGGGTTGGGAATCCTGAAGAAACAATAGTGTTTATTCATGGGAATCCTGAATCCTCTTATACTTATAGAAATGTTATTGAACATCTAATCAGATCTGCTAAGAAACCTTTCAGAATTATAGCACTAGATCATATTGGTTTTGGCTTGTCGGATCAAGCTTCATTTGAAATGGTTTGTATGGATCATGCCGATAACTTATTCCAACTTATAAAATATCTTGATTTGAGGAAGGTGACCCTTATAATACATGATTGGGGGGGTCCAATTGGTATTGGAGCTTTCTTAAAAATTCCTGATCGTATATCTAATCTTGTTATTTTAAATAGTACGGTATTTCCGTTTCCGAAATCAGGCATGACATATGAAAATTACCCATTAAAACAGTTCCCATGGGCTAATACACCAAATATTATTCCAAACAATTTATGGGGTGCATTTACTTCCTTTGCAATTTTTTATAATCCCGAAGATCCGCAAGAATTAATATCTGTTTTGCCTAATTTGCTTACAACCTCGAGAGAAACGGGTAGTTTCTCGGAAAATGAAACTCCTGCTCAAAAATTTTTTAGAGAGCAGTTTCAATCGGAAAAAAATGTGATGAGTTCAAAACGTTTAGTGCTTCAAACACCAGTTTGGGGTCATGGAAATACATATAAAGAAGCCAACCTTGGTGAAAGGGATACAACAACCTTTTACCGCTTTATACAAGATAATATTAGCAATTACTGGGGACCTAACGGACAAAATATTGGTGTACGCGCTGTTTTAGGAAAATGGGATCCTTCAGCTAAAGATGAGGTCATACAACAATGGATTGAAAGCCTTCCTCAGCTTGAAGGACATGTTAAAGTTTTTGAAAATGCGGGACATTTTATTGAAGAAATCGAACCAAAAGCTATTGCTAATACGATAAGTGAAGTTGCTAGCTTAAAATAGATATAATTTTTTTTTCTTATTATTCACTTTTTGATTTCTAATTATTCGATAAGATCTACTCAATTATTGGTGGTTTGTTGATTGAAAGAATTTAATATCTTATAGTATTATTAATTTTATTTGATATTAGTAAATTAAAAGATGTTATGGCTTTAACTCCTAAAAAAATCTATGAAGATTTTAAGACGAAGGTCATTGATAAATTAGCAGCCGTAGATTTATTAATTTTTTTAATAGGAAATACTGATAATATTGAAATTAGGCTAGAGAGTATTAAAACTCTACAAAGAATTGGATCTAAGAACAAGAAAGTTTTTTCTATTTTGGAGGATTTATTAGTATCTGATTCTAACGAAGAGATAAAAGAATTAGCAGCTAAGAGTTTAAAAGTATTATTCCAAGAGAAAGCCTTGTCCCCTTTAAAATGGGCATTGGAACATGAAAATTCGTGGCAATTTTTAATGTCAATTGTTTCAATTATAAATAACATTAACACTCATGATGCTAAATCAGTTTTAGTTGATAAACTAAATAAATTTGATAATTATAAATTCAAAAAGAGTCTTAGGACTATTTTTAAAACTAAAGAAATTCAAAGTTTTAGAACCAATAAATTAGCTGAAATAATTAATAACTATCTGGTTATCAAACATTTTGAAGATATATTAAAAAAAGTCGATTATCAAATAGAAGGGGGTTTAATAACAGAGTTAGATTTATCATTTACTAGTAATGATACTTTTGGATGGAAAGTTTTAAAAAACCTATCTAAATTTCTTAGTGTTTTAAACCATCTTAAAAGGTTAGATTTAAGAAGTATCAAACTTGGGAAATTTCCAGAATCTATTTTTTCTTTAAATTTTCTTAAATATTTGGATTTGAGCCATAATAGTATAAATAAATTACCTGAGGCGATACATTCTCTAAAATCCTTAGAATATTTAAATTTAGAATATAATAACTTAATAATGATTCCTGATTCTATTGATTCACTAATGAACTTAAAGGAATTAAATTTAAAACATAATAAATTAACATCTCTTCCGTCATCATTTGGGAAATTAACTTCTCTTAAGATCTTAAATTTACATGGTAATCAATTAAATATTTTACCACCCACATTAGAAGATCTTTATTCACTTGAGAAATTAAACTTAGGTTTAAATAATTTGAAGAGAGTTCCAAAATGGATAAAGAATTTAAGTTCTCTAAAAAAATTAAACTTAGGGGGGAATAAAGCTTTATCCAAAATTGACCAATGGATCGATTTTTTGCCCCCGCTGATAGAATTAAATCTATATGACGATGACATTAAAGCATTACCAGATTCCATTGGTTTATTAGTTTCTTTAGAAGTGTTAATAATACCAAATAACCACCTAACTATACTTCCAGAATCATTTAAAAATTTAATTTCTCTTAAAAAGCTTGATCTAAGTTGGAATAATATAACAGATCTTCCTAAATGGATTAGTTCACTTTCATCTTTAGAAGAACTCAATTTGAGGGGAAACAAATTATCATGCCTTCCTGAATCGATAAGCTCTCTTCATTCTCTTAAAACCTTAAATATATCTCTCAATAAAAATATCATACAACTCCCTAAGGAGTTAGAAAATAAAGGACTACAAATTATTAAATAAACAATCAATTCCTCTGTGAAAGAAAAAGAGAGACATAACAAAAATTAACTTTATAAACTCCTTTCGGATCTTAAAATCTGTAATATTCATTTCTAGAAATAAAATAATTTTGGAAGAAATTGGGAATTCAAAAATAGAAATGGTATTATTGCGAATTTTAAAGGAAAAGGGAAGTCAAAGAACTTTTAAATACTTCAAAATCTAATTAATCATTAATCAATAATCCAATTATTTTGAATAAAATGGTGGAAATATAGATGGAAACTGAAGATGAAAGATTTTCAGGAGAAGGTAATTTATGGGAAGAGGTCGGCATTCCATTAACCTATAATCAGGAAAGTATGCAAAAGTGGTTTCTTGAAGAAAGAGGAGGGATTAATAATAGAGCAGATGTATTTTATCTTATGTTTGGTATAACTTATAACTGTCAACTTAGATGCCCCCATTGTTGTGTAGGTAATTATGAAAATGAACCACCAAGAGAACTTACTAATGCAGAAATCAAGGATGTATTAGATCAATCAAACAAAGCTTTTGTGGTTAATTTCTTTGGTGGTGAACCAACTTTGAGACAAGATTTAATGGATTTAATAAAATATGCTTCAGGACGATCAGTGTATGTATTCGTTGATACAAATGGGATAAAGATCACGAAAGATTATGCAAAACAATTAAAAGATAGCGGCTTAGAACTTCTTTATGTTAGTATTGATTCACCAATTCCACAAAAACATGATGAATTACGAGGAATGAAAGGATTATTTGAAAAAGCGGTGCAAGGCATAAAAAATGCAATTAATGTGAAACTAAAATGTGCTCTTTCTACCTATGTAACAAAAGAGACTCTAGCTAATGGTGAATTTGAAAGAGTAATTAAATTAGCAAAAGATATAGGTGCAAATGGTGTAAGATACTTACTACCTACAGCAACTGGACGATGGTTGCATAATATAGAGGTAAAACTAACTCCTGAAGAAGAGAAAGAAGTTAGAAAAATAGCAAAATTTCCATTTGTGTGCCGAGATTTCTATTTCCAAACTCAAACTTCAAGTCAATGTAGGGGTGTGGCAGATGGAGTATACTTTTATATATCCCCTTATGGAGATGTTATGCCTTGTTGTTTTATGCCACTTAGTTTTGGAAACGTTAGGGATGATCCTCTGAAAACAATTTTAGAGAGAATGTGGGGTCATCGAATGTTTTCAGAAGAATGGACGAGAAAAGAATGTCCAATGTTAAATGTAGAATTTAGAAAGAAATACATAGATACTATTCCTCCTGGGACAAAATTACCCTTGAAAATGTAATCTTTTTTTTTCTTTGTAAACCTTAGCATTTTTATAAATTTAGAGATACATATATAAACATCTATAGCATAAATAATTATAAATTGTAAAATTGAGAAAAATCCTACAATTATGTCTATATTGGAAAAAATTGAGCAAGCAGTTCCGCTTCTAAATGATTGGGTAAAGAATTGGAAAAGTGAAGGAAAAAAAGTTCTAGGGTATTTTTGTTCGTATATTCCAGAAGAAATCATTTATGTAGCGGATATTCTGCCAATCAGAATGAGAGCAAGAGGATGCGCAGATACACCAATGGGTGATGCTTATATGAGTTCTACAACCTGTAGTTTTACACGATGTTGTCTTGAGTTAGCAAATAGAAAAGAATATGATTTTCTTGATGGTATTGTTTCATGTAATTGTTGCGATCAGGTTCGCCGTCTTTATGATAATATAAGATATAAGACTCCTTTTTCCTACCATTATATTATGGGTATTCCTGGGTATGTAAGCGATGTAACCCTCGATTGGTTCAAACATGAATTAATCAAATTTAAGAAGAATTTAGAAAATGAATTTAGAATCAATATAGATGTAGAAGAACTTAAAAAAGTAATCAAAATTTATAACCACTCCCGTGCTCTCCTTAAAGAATTATACACGCTTAGAAAGCGAGATGATCCTCCAATTTCTGGAACCGAGATAATGAAAATTCTATCAGCTGGGATATCTATTCCAAAAGAACAATTTAATGAGCTTTTAGAATTGCAGCTTAAACATATTGATGAAAAAGAAGGCATTTCTGACTATAGCGCAAGAATAATGTTAGTTGGGAGTATGCTAGATGAACCAGAATATATAGAAATTATAGAAAACCTTGGTGGATTAGTGGTAATAGATTCATTATGCATTGGAACTAGATATTTTTGGGATTTTGTTGATGAAACATTGGATCCTTTAGAGGCGCTCGCAAAACGTTATTTATCAAAAATCTCATGTCCTCGCATGACAGATGGACATCTGAAAAGAGTAGAGTTTATAATGAATATGATTAAAGAATTTAATGTTGATGGTGTAATTCTTCAAAGAATGAAGTTTTGTGCTTTATGGTGGCCTGAAATTTTTTTGCTTAGAAATAAATTAAAAGAAAATGGAATTCCTTTTCTCGATTTAGAAAGAGAATACGTATTAAGTGGTGCTGGAGCAATGAAAACTCGTGTTCAAACCTTTATGGAAATATTAAAATCGAGGTGAAAAAATTGGATAACGAACTATATCTAAAATATAAAAAACTTGGGAGAGGTAATTGGGGAAAAGATCTCTCTATGTTGAAAATGATGTATATGGGATTATTAAATCTAAGGAAAGACGAAGAAACAACCCCAATTACTGAAATGTTGCTAAATTATTTCCTTGAAATTCCTAAAGCAAGAAAGGAAGGAAGGACTATTATTATGCACCCTTTTAATTACGGACCTGAAATATTTTATGCAATGAATTTAGTGCCTCTAATGCAAGAAACCTATAGTGTTGGATTGGCACCTTTACATCTTAATGAGCCTTATCTTGATATTACTAATAAAATAGGATATGGAGATAACCCTACGGTATGCAATGCTCAAAGACCATTAATTGGTTCTTATATACAAGGAGTAGCCCCCATCCCTGATCTATTGTTCTTTCTTTCAACGCCTTGCAATTCCCTTGCTATGACTTATCAAGTTTTTGAACAGTTAGCTAAAATTCCTACATTTAATATGGATGTCCCATATTGGTCTTACGATAAACCTGGAGAGTTTTATGATGACAAAGTTCTAGATTATATGATAAATCAGACAAAAGATTTGATCTCCTGGTTAGAACAAAAAAAAAAACAGAAATTAAATTTTGAAAAATTACAAGAAACTATGGGTAAAATAAATCAAGCAAGAGAATATATTTTGGAATTTAATGAACTTTTAAAAAATATTCCGTGTCCTGCCAATAGCTTAGGTGGTTTTGGTAATTTTATAACAATGGTTACACGTGGCGGAACTGATGATGCTGTTAAATCTACTAAATGGTTACGTGATACTGCAGCAGAAAATGTTAAAAATGGTATAGCAGGTGTTCCTGATGAGAATATTAGAATTGCTTGGCCTTATACGCACGTTTTCTTTGATGGAGATTTATTAACTTGGTTAGAAGAGACATATAAAGCAGTAGTTATTATGGATATACTAGGATTTTATCAAGTTCTACCTCATGATGTTTCAACGATTGAAAAAAGTTTTGAGAGTTTAGCAAAAGGAACTCTGGATTTTTCTATGATTGGAACATGTAGGGGTCCGATCGAGTATTATATTGAATTTTTGTTGAATTATGTAAAAGACTACAAAATAGACTGTGTGATTATGCCAATGCAGTTTGCGTGCAAGCATGCTTATGCAATGGCCAGAGTTAGCTCAGAAGCAGTACGAGAAGAAACAGGAATTCCCGTTTTTATTTTTGGTTGCGATCCTTACGATTCACGAGAAGTAACTTCAGAAGCTATAAGGGGGAAGATTTCAGATTTTCTCACTCAAGTAGTTTTATAAAGGAGGTTCATAAAAATGATAGTAGCTGGATGTGATGTTGGCTCTCTTACTGGCAAAGCTGTGATTCTAAAAGATGGTGAAATATTATCCTATAGTATTGTTCCGACAACACCTAAACCCGAAAGAACTGCTCAAAATGCAATGAATGAGGCGCTTGAAAAAGTAAATTTGTCTTTAGATAATATTGAATACCTTGTTGGAACTGGATATGGTAGGGTAAAAATCCCATTTGCGAATTCTGAAACCTCTGAGCTAACTTGTCATGGAAAAGGAGCTCATTCATTTATTCCATCAATTAGAACTATAATTGATGTTGGTGGGCAGGATTGCAAAGTAATAAAAGTAGATAAAAATGGAAAAATTCTTGATTTTGCTATGAATGATAAATGTGCAGCAGGAACAGGCAGATTTCTTGAAGTTATGGCTAGAACTCTTGAGTTAAAACTTGAAGAACTTGGACCTATCTCTTTACAATCGAAAAATCAGGCTAAAATCACTGCACAATGTAGTGTATTTGCTGAAACTGAAGTAGTAAGTCTTATGGCAGATGGAGTAGAGGTACCTGATATAGTTGCCGGAATACATGATGCTATTGCCTCTAGAATTATGTCACTGGTGTATAGAGTTGGTCTTGAAGAAGATTTAACCATAACGGGAGGAGTAGCTAAAAACGTAGGAGTAGTAGCATATTTAGAGAAAAGAATGGGCATACATACAAAAAAGTTACCTGTAGATCCACAAATTATAGGGGCTTTAGGGGCTGCTCTAATAGCAAAGGAGCAAGTACAAACTCAATAAAAAAAACCTCTTTATTTTCCTCAATTTTTTAAAAATAATAACAGTATCAAAGGATTTTGAAGTCTGAATCCTAATGAGCTGTGAATTATTCTATTCATTTTTAAATCTTATTTGATATTTTAAAGTATCATTTTTATAAATTCTGATTATTAGATTATATATCG
>JAEOTA010000084.1 GCA_016840085.1 Promethearchaeota archaeon | reverse complement strand
GAAGAAATGGGGTTAGCAGATAACACTGAACCTTTTTATCGTCATGATGAATCTCCCGAACTTAATTCAGATCATGATTTAGAACAAGAAACTGAACAAAACCATGAATATAAATCAGAATTAGAACCAGAAAAGGAATTTGATAATCTGTTAGAACAAGAAGAAAAAGAGGTTTCTATAAATGATCGAGAATTAAAATTTGAGGACGAAATACATCAAAATGGCAAGATAAAAGAGGAAATCGAGAGCCAAGAAACTCAAGAAGAATTTAAAGAGTCTTTACAAGAATCCAATCTAGAAAAACTGCAAGATTCGAAAGAAAATATAAAAGATACAGAAAAAGATAATTATGAAATCCTTAAAGAGCAATATCATCAAGAAACAGGAAGGAGAGCAATTTATGCCCAAAAAGAAACTAAAGGTTTTATGGAGTGGAAAGAAGGGAAAGGAGAAAAAGAGTATAAAGAATATGAAGAAAAACAAGAATTAGATAAAGAATCAAAAAAAGAAATTCAAGAACTTAAAGAAGAACCGGTAAAATATTTAATTAATCGCATTAAAGAAACTGCCAGTAATGAAGAAATCTCAGAAAAATCAAGAGAAGAATTAATTGAGTTATTAAAAGAATATGATAAAGTTTGTGAATTGTATAAGAAATTACAGAATCGAGAAATTGTTAAACAAGAATTTGAGCAAGAAATAGAAAAAATAGAAAAAGAATTAGGCGAAAAATTAAGAGTAGGAACGCTTTTATTCAAATATTTCGAAAGGTTTCGTAGGGATTATAATGAAATCGTGAGGAGAGCTGGTAAAAGAGTAGCTATGCTACAAATCTCACACAAAACCAATAGATTTTTATTAAATATTTCTCAAAGATTAGAACAATTCAAGAAAGAAGGAATTTCACAAGATACATTAGAAAAGAATAGTGTATCCAAAGAATGGGCAATATTTTTGAAAAAACATATTGAAGAGTCAACTGACCAAGAGTTCTCTAAAGAAATTAAAGAAGAACTACAATATTTAATTCACCAGTTCATCAATAACAAAAAACTTTTAATCAAGCAATTAAAAGAACATAATCCAAGATTTGATGATTTTATTAAAGAATTAAGACATTCTCTAGCAATTTATAATGAATATAAAAGTAGAAAATATGAAAAAAGTTTAATTCTTGAAGGAAAAAGAGTAGCAAAAAAAATAGCTCATCAATTAGTTGAAATAAAAAAGAACTACATTTTACAAAAAATTTTTATTGAAAATAATCCTGGTTTTCAAAATTTAAAGGAGATTTTAAAGGAGAATTTATATAAAAATATAACTTTGAGATTGAATGAAAAGGCAATAATAAATAAAATTATCCAAAAGGAAAAACTTAATGAAAAAGACAAAGTGGAAATTATCTCATTATTAATCAAACTTCCAACAGAAGATTTAATTTCTTTATTAGGAAAGGATTTTAAAAAACATACACAGAATTATGTGAGACGGGGTTGGGATTATAATATTGGAGCCAAAAAGTTAATGTTAAATAAGTATCTAAAGAGAAAAATATCCAATGAGTTTTTTGACGATAAAGATTGTTTGGAATTTTCTGTTGATCAAGATATCAATTTTAATAAAAAATTACAAGAAAAATTTAAGGAATATCATAAGGAAACAGGAAAATATGCGAATTGGGGTATAAACATTCGAAAAGATTTTATTACCTGGCTTGATAAAAGAATTCAAAAAGATGGAATATTAACTAGAGAAAAAAAAAATCTGGATCATTTAAAAGATATTTGTATAGAAATTAATAACAATCTAGAGATTAAAGAATTCATAATCGAAAAGATCCAAAATTCTAATTTAACTCAACAAGGAATATTAAAAGAATTTAAAGGAATAGGAATAAAATTATCTTCAGCAACCATATCAAGAATTTATCATGAATTATGTAAAAATAAAAAATTTATGCGAGAAAGTCAGTGGTCTTTTTTAGATCGAGATGAATTTGGAAATTCTCTAGACCATGAGGAAGTTGTTAAGAGAGCTGCAGAATATTTAATTGATAATATTTTAACTGATGATTTTAGAAAGAAATATCGTTTAAAAATAGGTGAAGCTCCTACCCTATATATTGAAAATAAAAAAATTTTAAGGTTTAGAGGGGCAATTGGATATAGAAATTTATCTTATAATGAAATTTTGCTAAAAGCTGGTCTAAAGATAAATTTAGAACTTGATAAATGGTCTTTCTTAGATTGTAATGAAAATGGGGAACCACTGAATTATAGGCAAGCTATCAAGAGGGCAGCAGAATATTTAAATAATGAAATTTTAACAAATGACTTTAGAAAGAAATATTGTTTAAAAAAAGATGAAGCTCCTGCTATAAATTTAACCAACGTAAAATTGAGTAAATTTTTAGCTTCTGTTAGAAAAAGGCATCTACTTTATAATGATATTGCAAGAAAGGCAGGTCTAAGAATAAATTTAGAACATGGTAAGTGGTCTTTTCTAGATTATGATGAAAATAAAAATACGTTAACCTATGAACAAGCTATTATAAAAGCTGGGGAGTATTTGTCAAAAAAGATCTTGACAGATAGATTTAGGGAGAGATATAATCTTAATAAAAATGAAGCTCCTAGCATTGATACGCCTGATACGGAATTAATGAAATTTAGAGGAGCAATTGGGCGTAGAGGGTTGTCTTATAATGATATATTAAGAAAATCTGATCTATTAATAAATTTAGATTATAGAAAATGGGCTTTCCTAGATTCTGATGAAAATGGAAAATTATTAAGTTATGAAGAAGCTATTGAGAGGGCTGCAGAGTATTTTATAAGATATTTATTTACTAAAGATTTCCAGAAAAAATATAATCTAGGCAAAGATGAGACTCCGACTATGAATGTTGAAGACAGCAAACTTCAAAAATTTTTTAGTGCTATTTCTAAAAGAAATTTGTCCTATAATGATATCTTAGAGAAAGCAGGTCTTAACATACATGAATCCTTGACATTCAGTAAAATTGGCAATTACTTTCATTGGATTCAAGAATTTTTATTTCTTAAACATACAAGAGTGAAAGGGTGTCATTCATTTTATGAACCCTATATAAATATAAAAACAGATTATAGGAATAATAAGATGTTTAAAAAATATGTTATGAACCATTGCGATAATGCAATTATTTTTGATAAATCTATTAATAGTCTATCAAAAGCTACAAAAAATTTATTTGCTGAAAAAAGAAAGACTATTAGACTACTTACTTTTGATTATTTTTTAGGAAATTCCTTTAAATATATAAAAAAACACTGTTTAAGAGGGTATCAGAATCATAAAAGAATGTTAATTCTAATTCCTACTCATTCAACAAGACCCAGACTAACTCCTATAAATGTTCCTTATTCCTATAATGTCAAGATTATGGCCCCTGTGAGTTTTGCTAATTTTTTAGGCTATAAAGGAACTTTATTAGAGATATTCTCCAAAAGTATTGAATTGGTGAAACGAGCTCCATATGATTCTAAAGCTTTTGAGGAACTGCAAGAAATTGCGGTTAAATGTAGGAAGACAATACGTGAGAAATATAACTATAATCATAATGAACTTGAAAAATTCATTCAAAAGAATAAGTCTTATTATAAGATGGATTTGTTAAGATATAAACCAAATAAATCTAATCTTGAATATTATTTAGATAAAAATAATTCTAAGAATAATTAGAAAAATTAGTAAATGAGAGGTATTAAATTCAAATAATACGTGATTCTTTCATAACATTTTCATTCGATTTATCTATTTATTTATATATAGATGATTTAATAAATTAATCTTCTTAATATAAATGGTTATATTAGAAAAAGAAGTTATTGTTGAAGTACCTCACAGAATTTCGGGATTTTTTGAAATTGTTGATGAGATATATGGTATGAAAATAAAAGATCCTGAAAAAATTGGATCGAGAGGAGCTGGTTTTAATTTAAGTGCTGTGGGAAGAACTAAAATTCAAGTTGAAGAATTAGATGAATTAAACAAAAGTGAATTAAATATCTATATTAATAATGAAAAGATAAACCAAAAAGCTGAAACAACATATTACATTTACAATAATATTAGAAATTTTATAAAGAATTCAGTAAGAATTAATATTTTTCATAATTTTGATTTACCTGTAGGATGCGGTTATGGAGCAAGTGGTTCTGGAGCTTTAGGAACGATTTTTGGCTTGAATCATTTGTTAAATCTAAATCTTTCAAATATAGAAAAGGGTAGAATAGCACATATTGCAGAGGTTGTAAATCGAACAGGTTTAGGTACTGTTTGTGGTCTATTACGTGGAGGTTTATGTATACTAAAAGAACCAGGTTATCCTTGTGTTTCTGAACGTCTTGAAGTTCCTGATAACTATATAATAGTATGTGCTTCTTTTGGAATGATTCATACTAAGTCTGTATTAACTGATCCAGTATTAAATTTGAAAATAAAGAAAGCTGGTAGAAAAGCTTTAGAAAAATTAATCCAAAAAAGAAATATTAGAACATTTATAAAAGCCTCAATTGAATTTGTTAAAGAAACAGAAATTTTAGATATCTTGAATTTATATGAAATCAAGGAATTAATAAATAGCTTAAACAAATTAAAGGTTTTAGGGTCAAGTATGAATCAATTAGGAAGAGCTGTTTATGTAATATGCAAAAAAGAAAGTGTATCTAAAGTATTAGAGATTTTTAATTCATACAAACCCGAAGTTAAAGTTTATAATTTATCAATTAACAATAATGGAATTCGAATTTTAAAAGGATAAGAAGTTAAGACAAGGTTTTTTCATATATAAAATAAAAAAATTTGGGTATTAATAATGAATTTATTTTTGAAGAACTAATAAGGTGCAGTAAAATCCTTCATTTTTAGACTTATGATAATTAAATTTTTTATTTTAGAGCGAATTTATTAAGAGTGTTTATTTCTAATAGTCTATCAAGAGCAAAAATTAATGTAATTCAATAAAAGATATATATAAAAATTTAAATTAAATCATTATTATTAAATATAAAAAAATAGTGATAAGATTATTATGTCCCCTAAAGAGATTACAAAAGTAGATATCACTAATGAAGTATTTAAAGAACCAATAGAAGTTGTTAAACAATTATCTTCGAATTTGGGTTTAAAATATACTAAAGTTATTCAAACATACGTTATGGAAGATCGACGATTAAATATATTATTAGATCATCAGGGTTCTAGTTATTTTAAAGGCAAAGTAGTATGGATTGGCAATAAAAAGGATGATACAGAAGGTACTATTTTTTGTGTCGATACTAAGGATGAATTAAAACAAATTAATCCAACAGCAGAAAATACAGAAAAAGTTATATTAGACGTAAAAAAAGAATTATTAAAAATATCTACTGCATCAAAAACTAAATGTTCCGTATGTGGAAAAAATATTGAGATTTTTGATGATGTGGCGGGTTGTCCTATTTGTGAAGCTAAAGCTCATAAGGAACATTTGACAGATTGGGTTAGAATGAAACATTCTTGTCCAGTTTGCAAGAAATCATTAAATGTGTCTAGTACTGGTGTAATTTTTCTCGATTAAGTTTTAAATCCTAAAGAATTTTTCTTACTTTTTTAATATTTATCGTTCCATCATATAACGCTGTTGCAACTAATACCCCCGAAAATTTTTGTTCCCTATAATATAAAAGATCTTCTTGATTTTTTATTCCGCCTCCCACAAAAACATTCCCGTTAAATAAAGATACAATCTCTGAAAATAACGTTGGAATTCCTCCAAATTTTTGACCTACCCTAAATAAATCTAAAAGTATTATATTTTTAATACCTAAATTCGAAATTTTATTTATAATCCTTATTGGATCTTCATTGCGTAAATCCTCTAATTTAGACATTACTTTTCCTTTATACATATCTATACTTAATATGAGCCTGTTTCGACCTAGTAGGGATATACTTTTACTAATAATATTAAAATTATTTATTGTTTCTAATCCAATTATTAATTTATTAAATCTATATTTAGAAAAAACAGAAACGTCATGAAAATTTACGATTCCGGGATCTATCATAATATTTAGATCTGGGATTTTTGAGATTTTGTCAAATAATTGAAAATTAGGGGCTTTCTTAATAATAGAATCTAAATCTGCGATATAAATTTCATTAAATTTAAATTTGTATTTAAGAGTTTTAATTATCTTAATTGGATTAGTAGAATTAAACATTTTTGATTTTAGTGGTCTATATTTATCTCTTTCACCTTTTTTGGCATGTACAGCTTCAGAATTTAAAATATCTATGACAGGAATAATATGAAATGTTTTCATTTTATTAATAAAAAAATTATTTATAGAATTATAAAATTAGTGTTAAAAATTAGCTGTTACCTAATACCATACAAAGCAATTCTAGTTAGAAAAATTACCTTTATTTAATACTCTTTTATTTTATAAAAAATTGAATTTTAATTAACAAATAAATAATTTTTTTTTTAAATATTAAATAATATTTTCTAATGTATTATTAAAGTTAAAGATGTTTTTTAATTATGAGTGTAATGAAAACTGAAGCATATATTAACAAAATTATTGAAGATACCGGATTAACAAGGAAGGAAATTCAAGGTATGGTAAAAGATAAAAAAGTAGAATTAAAAGGTCTCATTTCTGAGGAGGGTGCTTTATTTATAATAGCTCGGGAGTTAGGAGTGGATGTAAAAGATGAAAATAGAGATCTATTAAAGGATATTGAACTTAATATATCTGATATTAAATCAACAATGAAAAATATAACATTGATCGGGAGAATAAAAGAAATTTATTCTGTTAATAGTTTCGATAGAAGTGAAGGAGATACTGGATACGTTGGTTCATTTTTACTTAATGACCATACAGGAGATATACGGATTGTTTTATGGGATGAGCATGTGCAGATTTTTAACATGGATAATTTCAATGTAAATGAAGTAACTAAGATTGTGAATGGAATTGCTAAAAAAGGTAAGTATGAGCAACTTGAAATCCATGTTGGAAGATTTGGCAAAATAATAATATCCCCCGATGATGTAGATTATAATAAATACCCCAAAATAAAATTTGAATTAATAGATATTAGTGAAATTAATTTAAATCTTAAATCTTTATCTATCGAAGGTAAAGTAATCCGAAAATCTCCAATAAATGAATTTACAAGAAAAAATGGCGATTTAGGAAAAGTAGGATCTCTAACAATACTTGATTCAACTGGATCAATAAGAGTTACGTTTTGGAATGAAGATACTGAAAAAATGAATGATGTAAAGATCGATGAGATCATATCTATTACCAATTTAAATCCAAGATTAAGTAATTTAGATTCTAAAACTATTGATTTAAATGTGAATAAAACCTCAATTATAAAGAAAAAGTCTAAAAAACTCGATATTGAAGGAAAAGAGATTGAAAGCATTAGTTCACTCCAAAATCAGAAGGGGGTAGTTATTTTTAGAGGAATTATTACTTCCATTGATGATTTAAAAACAGTTACCTTAAAATCAGGGGAAAATACTTTATTATTAGGATTTGTTGTAAGTGATGATACTGATGGGGTTAGGGTTACTTTATGGGGTGAAAATGCTGAAGAATATTCTAAAAAATTATCTACAGATAAGGGCTTGTTATTAAGCAATGTTTTTGTTAAATATAGCAACTTTTCAAAAAGAAATGAAATTTCTTTGATAAGTGAATCAAAATTGGAATTAATCGATTTAAAAATAAATAATCTTAGATATATAGAAGTATCTAAGAAGGGATTAGAAACATCTTATTCAGGTAATTATAAGAAAATCGAAAATATTAATTCTCCTGAAATAATTGAAGTAAAAGGATATATAGCCAAAGGTATTAATAATATCACTACTTATGAAGCCTGTACAAACTGTTTTAAAAAGGTTGATAACTGTATATGTGGCATGAGAGAAAAAACAGAATACAGGATGATTATTAATCTCGTTATTGATGATGGAACTGGAACTATAAGAACAACATTTATGGGTGAAAAGGCAGAAAAGCTAATCGGAATAAAAACTGAGAAAATTGTTCAAATTAAGGATACTCCTGATTTTGAGAAAATTTTAGAAAGAAAATCTTCTGAACTTCTAGGTAAGGATATTATAATAAAAGGTAGGGCTAAATTCAGTGATTATTCAAATTCATATGAAATATCAATATATGATTTTAAAAATATTAATATTGATGAAGAATTAGAAAAGGTAATGAAAGAAATAGAATTATAGTATAGTATATGATTATTTTTTTTTCTTTTTAAAATTCAATTTCTCTACACAATTTTAAATTATGTATTTTTCTAAATTATGAAGAATATAGATATAATTGGATTAGGAGAAATAGTTGTAGATTGGGTTGCTACAATACCTCACTTTCCTAGGCCAGATGAAAAAATTGATGCAATAAGTGAGAATTATTTTCCAGGAGGAGTCACAGCAAATTATCTTGTTGCTGTAGCTCGATTAGGTGTTTCTTGTGGGTTTATTGGCGCTGTTGGTGATGACACTTATGGAAATTTTTTAATTGAAGATTTAATTGAAGAAAGAGTAGACACTACTTTTACTTTAAAGAAAAAAGATATGATAACACCGATTAATTTCATTTTTATATCTAATGGAGAAAAGACAATTATACAATCTCCCCACATGCAGAGAACGAAATTAGATATCACTGATTTGGAAGAATCTTATATAGCTGAAAAGAATGTTTTACATACTACCTTAATTCATCCAGAGTTATCAAGAAAAGCAATTGAAATCGCAAAAGAATATAATATCAATGTAAGTATTGACTTAGAACCTCAGATTGCTCAAAGAGGTTGGAAAGAATTAAAAAGTATTCTATTAAAAACAGATATTTTAATTCCGAATAAAGAAGGAGCTAAATTGATTACCAAAAGCGAAACTGCTGAAGAAGCAGCTAAAGATTTAATTAAAAAAGGGATTCCAATTGTTATTATAACCTTAGGACATAAAGGAGCTCTAGTTACCACAGAAGATTCTCAAAAATTAATTCCTACCTATAAAATCAATAAGGTAATTGACACTACTGGAGCAGGTGATACATTTAACGGAGCTTTTACAGTTGCATATTGGATAAAAAGGTGGGAATTAGAAGATTCAATAAAATTTGCTAACGCCGCAGCAGCATTAAAGATCCAAAAACTAGGTGCTAGAACAGGGATGCCTTTTGAAGATGAATTAAAGCAATTTTTAAAGAGATATGAATAAGTTTTTTAAATCTATATTAATATTGCATTAAAATTACACAGATCTTATTGAGAAATAAGACAGATATCATTATAATGTTGTGGGTTTTTTATAATATCATTAAACTCCTTATGAATTATTTCAGGAGAGAAAGATATATTTTCTTTATTAAATGGCCAATATCCTATTAAAATATCCCCTATATTTTTTAGGTTCCCTATTAAATATCCTTGTTTTATCCCGCTAGATTTATTTGTAAATAAGATAACAATATAATAATTATGTGTATCTTTAGATGATGTATTTCCAATGGTTAAAACTTCTTCGATATTTTGAAAATTAATTATGTCGGAACGTTCTTCACTTAATCTCTTTAACTCAAAAATAATTCTAGCAGGGATAGAAATTGGTTTTTCAGAAAAAATGCTTCTAAAACTTAAATTAAGGTTTTTGCTCTCAGATTGCTCAAATGCCTTAAAAACTACTTTGTATATAGTATAACCCATAAACAATAGTAAAATTAGATTTTTTAATATAGTTATCCATTTTGTAGTATTTAATTCTACAATAGATTGAATTTAGTATTCATACTAAGATATCAATGATTATTCTTGAATGAGAATATTTTCCTCTGGAAATCCTAAGTCTATTAATAATTTTTTCATCTTGAATCGGTGATCTCCTTGAAGCTCAACTTCATTATTTCTAACAGTTCCTCCTGAGGCACATTTTTTCTTAGCTTTCGTCAAAATATTTTTCAGATTAACATCAAAATTTCCTACGAAGGTGATGACTGTGACAACCCGCCCCCATTTTCGCCTGTCGTTAGATATTATTATTTGTTGTTCATCAGCGCTTAAATTATCACATATACATAGTTCTTTTGGAAAACTACATAATGGACAGATATCGTCGTCTTTAATACTCTCTTATCACAACCTTAATTATTATAAACTTATTAAATTAAGTTCTAAAAAATAATAGAACAAAATCTTATAAAAATCTTTTTTATTTTTGAGGGGTACCTAAATAAAAAGAAGTTATTTAATTTAAGAAACTTGCAATAATTTTAATTAAGAAATTGAAAATTATATTACATTTTGATATTTAAAAAATGGAAAAAAATTTTTAAACATATATTTTTATTATTTAACAATATACTAGTTCTTTATTTTGAATTTTTAATGTGATTAATTAAAATGGATAGCTCATGGATATTTAAAGTAATTGTAGCTGGTGCTGGCGGTGTAGGAAAAACAGCAATGATAACACGCTACTGCACTGGAAAGTTTGAAGAGGGTTACAAAATGACGATAGGAGCAGGATTTCATACTAAATCTGAAACTCTTGATACTGGAGCTGCTGTTAAAATGCAACTATGGGATTTTGCCGGAGAAAAAAGATTTCGTGAATTATTACCGGATTATTGTAAAGGTGCTAGTGGAGCTTTTATCTGTTTTGATATAAGTGATTATGATACTTTTAGAGAAATACCAGAATGGCTAAAAATAATTCGGCAAAAAGCTGGATTTATCCCTATCATACTTATGGGTATGAAATGGGATCTACCAGATCATGAGGTAGATTTTCAAATTGCTAATGATTATGCTATAAACGCAAAATGTAATCAATGTGTGTTTTGTTCTTCAAAAGATGATATAAATATTAATGAATCATTTCATGCAATGGCAAAATGGTTAATCTATTACGCAACTCAAGCTGAAAACAAATGAAATTATATAATTGTCTATATTCCTAAGCTTTATCATCCTTATTAGAAAAAAGCTAAATATTATATTTAATAAAATAATATATCAAAAAAGAAAATGTCATAATTGTGCCTCGGTAGCTCAGCTAGAAGCAACTTCCGCTTTTTGGTGTGCTAGGCAAAGTAGAGCACCCGGCTGTTAACTGGGCGGTCGCATGTTCGATTTTCCACCTAAATTATAGGTGTTACGGAAGCCATGCCCGGGGCGCAAATTCTCTGATATTTTTCTATGATTATAGATTTTCTGTTGAATTTACCTTTCTTTTGTTAGAATCTCAAGTTTATTGTAGTTTGAGAAGTGTTTGTTATTCGTGCTATTTTTCGGTCAGTTAATCCCCATTCCTTATTGTTATAGATGTCTTCAAGCCAATTTTTTTGCTTGTAGAGGGGATTGGTATAGGAGGATTCCTTCGTAGGATCTAGGAGTTCACCTTTTGGTAACTTCCAATTTAGAGAAACTACTTTCTAATTAATGGATTTCACTTCTTCTTTAATCCGTTCTTCGTCAGGTTTAAGTTTATAGGATTTAGGTTTCCATCCAATCTCAATTTTTTCAGTTTTATCTCAACCTTCAATTGAACTGTAGAGTAAATTTAAGTTTAAAAGGAAGAAAATTAGAACCTCGTTAGTGTTGATAAATTGGTGCTCCTACCGGGATTCGAACCCGGGTCACCAGGGTGAAAGCCTAGCATTCAAGTATGTATTTAAATAATAAACATTGCTTGGCCTGACTACACTATAGGAGCAAGATAATTAAGAAAGTTTGTTTTAACGAGTTTTTTTCATAAATGTGTATAGAAATCTATAACTAGTATTAAAGATAGAGTATGAATCCATTAAAATTTTTCTTTTTTTAATTCTTCTTCTTTACATAAGAAAAGAAAAATTTCAAAAGAATGCGGGAAGGGAGATTTGAACTCCCGAACTCCTACGAGAATGGATTCTAAGTCCACCGCCTATAGTCAGCTTTCGAATCAGCTCGCAATAACCTTTGACCAGACTTGGCAATTCCCGCTTCTTGATATCAAGTTTAAATTTAGTATGTAATAATAGATTATAAGAATAAAAAAATTTTTTATTAAAGGATTCAATTTTTAATGCGATTAAAATAAATGATAAAAATTTATTAAAATATATAACACAAAAATATTTTATTTAGCTAGGAAAAAGTAATTTTGGTTTTTTTAATGAGTGTAAGAGAATCCCTAATAAAACATTTAACCTCCATTTTACGAGCATCTGAAGGTACTGTGTTAATAGTTTTGTGTGATCAAAATGGGCTATCTATAGCAAAAATCGGTAGAAAAAGTGATATTGAGTTAAATCCAAATCAAATCACTAGTTTAGCGTCAGCAGCTTTTTCAGCTAGTGAAGAAAATTGGGAAGATTTAAATATTAAACATCAAGTTATTTCATTTTCATATTTTGATAAAGTATGTCTAATAACAATCAGAATTAATGAAACTCTTTTAACAATAGTACATAATTATCATAAAGAATGGCCATTAGATGCAGACAATCTAGCTACATCGATGTATTATTTAAAACAAAAATTAGGAGAATTTTTCGGAAGTGGCAATGAATCTGAAAAAGAGATTGAAGAATTTTGTGATAAAGTGCGAAGTGCAATTTATCTTTTTGGAATGGGATCAGAAATACCTTTTGTATCATACACACCTGAATCTACTGGGCCTTCAGATTTACTACCCACAATAAGTACTATTTTAGACTCTCTTCAGAATCCAATATTTATAAGATATAGCTTAGTTAACCCTTCTGGGTTAACTCTTGATGCTAGGGAAGTTAGCGGACAAAATTTACCAATTTCTATAGAGGCGTTCTCTGCAAGTGCTAATGTTGCATTCCAGAAAATGAAAGAAGAATCAGAAGGGAGTTCAATCGGAGATCTTTTATGTTATGTTGCAATTTCAGGTCAAGATAGTGAAAATTTTTATGGTATTATTGCTTGTCCTTCAGGTAAGATTAAATTCTCAAAAGTTGAAGATACATCAAATACTGAAGAGATTTCTTTTATTGGGCTATTTACTTTATCATATGGCGGGATACCTATTATTTGTGAATCCAGAAATATTATTTATTCAATAATGCAAATAGTAGGCGAAGAAAAGACGACAGAAAGTTCTATAAAATCTATTAATGTGCTCACCAGTTCTAAATATGAGTAATAAGTGGATAATTTTTATTAAAAAAAAGAATTCTTATTAGATTTTCATTTCAAATTAAATAATGCCAACTGATATTATAAGAGAAAATAAACCTAATGTATTTTGCCTTCATTATAAAGAATGTGATCCTAAAAAATGCACAGCAATTAAATTAAAAAGATTTAATCTTTTAAAGATTATAAATAAGATTAAAGGTAATTTAAGAAATTCTGTTATATTAAATCCTTCTGCTAGTAAAGAAATTTCAATTAATGATAGAAAATTAATATTAAAATATGGTTTAATCGTAATAGATTGTTCTTGGAATAAACTTCCTAATTTATGGAATTCTAACTTTCTCCATGATCGTAAATTACCTCCCTTAATCGCAGCAAATCCAACAAATTATGGAGTATGGGAAAAATTAAGTTCAGCTGAAGCATTGGCGGCAGCGTTATTCATAACAAAGTTTAAAACTTATGCGGATTTAATTCTCTCTAAATTTTCTTGGGGAATTCAATTTAAAAATTTAAACAATTTTTAAAAAAATAGAAAATAAAAAAATCTATAAGACTTTATTCTTCACCAGCTTTAGATAATGTAGAGGCTGCAATAACATCATCAATTTTTAAAATCATTGATGATACTTCAGTTGCAGATTGAATTGCTTGAGTTAAAACAGATAAAGGTTCTAACACCCCTAATTTTATCATATCGTCTGGTTTACCGGTATCAATGTTTATACCATTCGAATTTCCTTCTTCCGATTCATGCTTCGATCTCAGCTCAACGATTAAATCTACAGGATTATATCCCGCATTCTCAACTAATGTTTTAGGTATTATCTCTAAAGCATTAGCATATATTTCAATAGCTAGTTGTTCTCTACCACCAATTGTTCTCGCATATGTTCTCAATCTTTTTGCTAATTCAATTTCAGAAGCTCCGCCCCCAGGTAAGATGTAGGGTAATTCTATTGCTGCTTTTACTACAGATAACGCATCATTTAACATCCTCTCTGCTTCATCAACAACATGTTCGATGCCTGCCCTTATTAAAATACTTACTGCCTTAGGATCCGCACATTCTGAAATAAAAATCATATTATCATCTCCTATCTTCTTTTCTTCAACTTTTCCTGCTTTTCCTAAATCATCTGGAGAAATTTCAAAAATATTATTTATTATTTTTGCATTAGTGGCTCTCGCAAGTTTTTCCATATCAGATCTTTTTACTCTTCGAACACATAATATATCTTCTTTTGCTAAAAAATTTTGTGCTTTATCATCAACACCCTTTTGACAAAAAACAACGTTAGCTCCGATTTCTTTTAATTTTATCGCCCTTTTTTTTAGCATATTCGCTTCTTCTTCAAGAAATTTATTAATTTGATCAGGTGTTTGTACTCTTATTTCAGCGTCAAATTCAGTTTTTTCGACTTCTAATGATGAGCTTATTAAGGCAATAGTTGCGTTTTTTATTGACTTTGGCATCATGGGATGAACTACTTCTTTATCGACAATAATTCCATCAATCATGGTTGTGTCTAAAAGACTTTTTCCTTCCTTTTTAATGATTTGAATTTGATCTAAATCAATTACTATATTTTCACCACGTGCTTCTTTGATTTGACTCACAGCTCTAACAGCGATATCAGCAAAATGACTTTTTACACCTGCAATTAGTTTGCTATTCATAGAAGTTTCAGCAACTTTTAATAGGATGTCATTGTCATTAATATCGATTTTCTTTGCTAAATCTTTTAAAATTTCTTTACTCTTTAATAAAGCTTTTCTATATCCCCTAAATATTATTGTAGGATGAACTGATTGTTCCATTAACTCTACAGCAAGATTTAATAATTCTCCAGATATAATAACGCTAGTAGTTGTTCCATCTCCAACTTTTTCATCTTGAGTTTTAGCAACCTCAACGATCATTTTAGCAGCGGGATGTTCAACATCTATTGTATCTAAAATTGTTGCACCATCATTTGTTATTGTAACATCTCCTAAAGAGTCAACAAGCATTTTATCCATTCCTTTTGGGCCAAGGGTAGTTCTTACAGCTTCAGCTACTGCTTTTGCTGCTGCTATATTATTTTTTTGAGCATCTTTTCCTGTTTTTCGTTCAGTCCCTTCTTTCAATATAAGGATTGGGACACCAGATAATTGCGCCATTTATTATTCACTTTTCAATTGTTATATTTTTGTTTTGATTTATATAGATCTCTAAGTCATAAAATTAAAAAAGTTTACGAAAATTAATTAAAATTTCAGTGAGTATGATAATGAAAGCTAAAATTAGTAAAATTATAATTCCAATTATTTTTCGTTATAATAAATAAATCAATAATTTTAAAACAGAAATCATATAAAATCACTAGGATATTATAAAAGAGTTTAAAGTTATAAAAAAGGAACTTGCATTAAAATATTTATTAATAGAAATCGAATACTTAAATATAATGAAAATGAGATCAAAAAGATCTATGGAGATTTCATAATTACTGTAATCATATTAAGATTTCCAAATGACTATCGAAAATTTATTGATCGTTATTCGATGATAAAAAACAATTTTTCAATATGAAATGGTAGATATTTAATTGAGTGAAATTCCTTATATTTTTACTGCGTTTATTGAGATATTTTTTTAACAAGTTTTTTTTTACTAAGATATTACATCTATAGTTTCTTCTATTTTAATCTCTTTTTTCCTTTGATCAATTATTTTATCAATAGGAAATGTTGATAAAATAAATATTCCTGAAATTCCAATCAATATACTAGAAATAATTATAAGTGTTTCAACAGTTATTATACCGAAATATAAAGTTCCTAAAGGAATATAAAGAGTACTAGCTAATGAGGAAGAACTCTGAAGAAATTGATATTTAAATGTTTTATATTTGCCTTTATTAGAAAAATCTGTTATTAAAGATGTATAAGCTACAGTAATGATATATGCTATAATAGAAAGAAAAGAGTTTAAAATCATAAACATTGGAAAATTAGAAATTGTTATTGGGAATAACAAAGCCGCATATAAATAGAGAAAAATAACCATTACTTTTTTTTCATTATATTTGTTACATAGAAGATTTGCTATATAAAGTCCAAAAATTGAACATATAATAAACACAAAATAAAGAGAACTATATATTCTGAATCCAGTTTCATTGAATTTGTTAAAAATCCAGGAACTTAAAGGATATGAAATTAATAAGTCTGATGTCGCTAATATGCATGAGAAGTATATAACACCCATTAAAATAATTTCATATTTACTAAGGTTGAATTCAATATTATTAATTGATTCATTTTCGATATTTATGTTTTCATTAAAAAATTGAACTTTCTTAATAAAAAAACCGATTACAATAATAATTGGAAGGGAAAAAACCCATCCTATGAGAAAAAATATATTCCAAAAATTTAATGAGTTAATATTTAATACATTAAAATTAAAAATTAGAGAGACTCCTAAATATCCAACTATAGTAGCTGTATTAACTAGTAAAATGAGAGTTAATTTAATATCCTTCGATTCTTTAACCATACTTAAAAATAAACTACTCATTCCTGTTCTTATTAATGATTTAGAGAAAAAGTAAATAAACACAAAAATTCCATATAGCAGTAGTATTTCTTTAAAAAAAATGAAAATTAGAAAGCTACTACATAATGTAATACAAGAAAGATAAAGAATCATTTTGCTTTGGATTTCTTTTTTTATATACTTATCATAGAGAAAACCTAAAAGTGGAGTTACAAATAGAGTTAAATATGTTAAACTTTGTATAAAAGACAATTTAACACGATTAACATTTAATATGTTTAAGTAATATAAAGGAATATAAATGATGAATAGGGCATCAAAAATGCTAATTGTATAATAAATCATAAAAAACCCAAAATAAATTCTATTTTTACTTAGACTCATGGGAATATTAAGTAAATTTTATTTGAAATTAATTTGAAAATAATAAATTTAAAGCCCAGAGTATTTTTTCTTAGAAAAGAAATGAATATTAAGACTTGAATTTTCAATTAAATTTTAGAACAATAATAACAATATAGAAAGAAAAATTTAGCAAAATGTAATTAAAAATGTAGGATTATATAATATTATATTATAGCTTATTAATACTAATTGTCATACCGCCATCAAGGATGATGTTCTGCCCTGTTATATAATCTGCTGCTGGTGAGGCTAAAAATAAAGCTACATCAGCAACTTGTTTACTTTCTCCAATTTTGTCAAGCGGAAGTTTGATATTTCTTAATTTAATCCATTCCCTAATAAAATTTTCATCATTATTATACATTGGTGTTAGAAAAATCCCGGGACATATTGCATTAACAGTTATATTACTTGGACCTAATTCAAGTGCCCATAGTTTAGTAAAAGCAATAAGAGCTGCTTTACTGACGCTATAAATACCTATAAAAGGATTTAGTCCACATTCTGTACCAGCACAAGAGGTTATATTAATTATTTTTCCAGCAACTGGAGTAAATTTCTGTTTTTTCATCTTCTTAAAAAAATTTCTTGTTACATTCCATGCTCCTTTCACATTTACTTCCATAACTCTGTCGTAATCTTTAGTTTTAGTTTTCAAAGAAGAAGTGCCTCCTCTTACGCCTGCATTGTTCACTAATACAAATACATTATCAAATTTGTTAAAAACTTTTTTATTCATTTCAAAAACTTGTTTTTCATCAGTAATATCTGCATTTACGGTTAGAACATCAACCTCATAAGATTTTAAGATCAAATCTCTAGTTTTTTCAATACTTTCAAGGTTTATATCATTTAAAACTAAATTGGAACCATAACTTGCAAATGCGATTGCCATTTCACGCCCAAAACCACTCCCTGCCCCTGTAACTAAGGTTACTTTTTCTTTTAATAATCCAAAATTTTTCATTTTTGTGTCACTTTAAAAATTTTTTTTTTTAATTATTATCTTTCAAGAAGACCTTTATTCTTTTTATAAAGACCAAGTAATTTCATAGCAGTTGGTGTTTCAAAGCTTATATCTACATCAATCACTGCTGGTTTTTTTGAATCAATGGCATGTTGTAATGCTGGTTTTATATCTTCAGGTTTACTTATCTTCTCTACATAACATCCAAAACCTCGAGCGATTTCTGCATAATTTATTGGTGGAAAATCTACATCACAGTATCTTTTCCCCAAGTTAAGTTTTTGATTTGACTTTATCATACCCCACGCGCAATTATTTCCAATAATTACTATTATAGGAAGATTTAATCTTACAGCAGTTTCTAATTCTTGTACAGTAAACATAAAGCTACCATCTCCTGTTATACATACTACAATTTTATCCGGTTTAGCTATTTTAACACCAATCGCATAAGGGATTCCTGTTCCTAAATGACCCATTGACACAGAACGGAAGAAACTTCTTGGGGGACGATTTTTAATATTAATTAAATCCATTGTAAAAACAAATATATCACCACCATCAATTACTAGCTGAATATCAGGAGGGAAAAAATCTAAAACTTCAAATACTAGTCTATGAGGTTTCATAGGTAATTTTTTGGATTTTAGTATTTTTTGGATTTCTAAATCATCTTGTTTTCTAATCTCTTGTAAATAATCGTTCCATTCAGACCATTCCGAAATTTTTTCTTTAGGAAGACTTTCTTCCATCTCTTTCAATAGTTGTTGGATAACAACTTTAGCATCTCCAATAATACTTACGTTAACGGGTCTATTTTTACCTATTTCATTGGGATCGATATCAACTTGAATAATTTTTTGAGTTTGGTCCCAAATCGGTGGAGCACCATAAAATAATGTGTAATTCCAGCTACAACCAAGAGATAGAATTACATCTGCTTCAGAGGCAGCATTTCTATATGCACTAGCGGTCAATTTAGAACCTATAAAGGTTTTTTTATCTTTTCCAATAGTACCAACACCATTAAAGGATGTTGCTGTGGGTATTACATAGGTCTCAGATAATTTTATTAAATCATTATGGCCTTCAGAAGCATTAACACCGCCTCCAGCTATAATTATTGGCTTTTTTGCTGTCTTTAAAACATTAATAGCTCTTTTTATTTCCTCTGGATTACCAGCAGGTCGAAGAATGGCTCGATATTGATTTGGATCTATAATTTTCCTCATATCTTCTTCACTTGCGTTTCTTACTAACGCCGTTTCTCTTAATTCAAGAAAGACTGGACCCTTTCTCCCAGACATGGCTGTTTTAATGCATCTTTGTATTGCATGTGGTATCTCATATGGATGTTCTACAGAAATTTGTAATTTTGTTATTGGTTTCATTAAAGCTATTTGATCGAGTCCTCCTTGTAAAATACCTGTATCGTCAAACATTCTTGCAATTTGAGCACCAATAATTAACACGGGTATTGAATCAGCATTTGCAGCTGCAACTGCGGGTACTAAATGAGTTACACCTGGTCCAGCTGTACCCATACATACTCCAATTTCTCCTGTTGCACGTGCCCAAGCATCAGCCATGTGACCCGCGGCTTGCTCATGTCTCACCATTACAGTGTCAATACCTTCTTCCCTTCCCCATCGTTCAATAGCATCATAGATGGTTAATAATTCTCCACCAACTATACCAAAGATTTTAGAAACACCTTCCTTTAATAGGCATTTAACAACTAAATCCCCGCCATCTAATGTTTGTTTAGACATATTAAAAAGTTATTAAAAATGAAAAATAAATTTTGGTAAAACACTAAAATTATTAAAAAAAAAAGAACATCATTAAAAAGAAATTAATTCTAAATAAAAGCCGAGAGTTTCTTTAGTATCTAAATAATCAAATTTTACTTTACCATATTTTCCGGTTTGAATAACATCAATATCATATTCACTTTTAAAATATTCGATAAATGCATCTGCATTTTTAGTATATATTCCTAAGTGATGGATTCCTTCTTTTCCTTCTTTAAGAAATTCTGAATACAAGTGATCTCCATTTGATTCAATTAATTCAATGACTTCAAATTGCTTTCCTCCAAAATTCTGCATGATTTTTTTCATTTTGAATGTAGCTTCTTTTCCTTTATACAAAACAGTATTAGTTTGTCCCACTAATTTTAATTTATCTTTAAAATCGAATAAATTACCAAAATATTGAGAGGATCGTTCGATATCTTTCACTATTATACCAATTTGATCAAATTTGTCTAATTTTAGATTTTTCATATAAAATTTATCAGTTTCTGTAATTTATTATTTTACTTGTTCAGCAAAATCTAATTCGCCTGTTGGCTTTTTTAAAGGAAACTTTCCTTTTAGAATCATAGATTTTAATTGTTCTGCTAATTTTATAGCCCCATATCTATCTGATTGTCTTAAAACAACTGGGATCTCATGATTTTCAAATTTAATAGTTTTTAGGTCCAACTTAAATGCTTCGGGGCATAATCTTGCGCAATTTCCACAATTAAAGCAACGGGAACGATTTATTGCTGTGATTTTGCCATCTATAATGATAAACGCATTTGTAGGACAATTATCTATGACATTACAAATTTTACAGTTATTACATGCATTTGGAACAAATTTAATAAGAAAATTATTATCCCATACATCACCGTAAGCAATTTCACCAACTTTTTCTCTTCCTACAAGACTTAATATTGTTAAAGGAACTTCTTTATCAAATTTTACTATGTTATTAAAGATTCTCTCATTAAGAATTGGAATAGGAACTGCAATACTACAAATTGGTTCTAATCCATATGAAGTTTTAAAAGCACCCATATATTCTGGTTTCATGCCCAACATTGGGGCTATAGCCATCATGTTTGGTTTTGCTATGTAATTCCTAGTACCTGGCCCTATGAGATATCCAATATTACCATTAACAAGTATAGGGGATCCAACACCAAAAGTTTCAAATTTGGGATCGTTTTGAAAAGGATTTAATGCACCACAACCTGAAAATGTGATCTCTGTTTTAGGTTCAAAAGGGAGACATGAGAATATTGTATCTACTGCATATGATTCACAATTAATCATTGCATAATAGTTTTTAATAGCTTGCCTTGTGCCCATTAATTTAGCGAATTGCATATCTTCTATTGTCATTTCCTTTTCAATATTTTCGCCCTCAGAACTTTTTGCAATAATTTCTAAAGATTTTCCCTCAACTATTTCTCTAAAAAGAGAACCCCCGCAATAATTTTCTATAGTTTTACTTTGAGCTGTTCCATATATAATTAAATCAACTATGCCTAAATATTCATTTGGGCATGGTCCAGGGAAAGTAGGTATCCCATTTATATCAACTTCTGTAAATTTTCTCAAAGTTTTTGGAGGTGAAAGTCGGAAAGAAAATATCCCCATTATTCCACTCATAAGTGCTTTAGTAGCGGTTGTGACTATATCAATATCTTCAAATTGAACTTTTTCACCTTCACTAATACGATCTATTAGTTCTTGGACAGTTAATACAACAGCGGTACCTTTTTCTATTTTTTTTCTTATTTCGGAGAGTTTTCTTTTTTTATTCACGAGAAAACCTCATTTTTTTAAAAGACTAACCTTTTTAATATTTATTTATAATAAAATTTTTTTATTTTTTGATATCCTAAGATAATTATATAATATTAAGCTAAAATTAAGAGGTAATTGTCCCTTTGTCATATTTTGAATCAAGACTACCTATAAAGATTGAAGATTTTAAAAAAATTAAAAGCTGTTTAAATTTTTGTGAGAAATTAGGTATAAAGAATGTAATAATAGAGCCTATAAATCATGTAAAAAAAATTCCTTTAGAGATTAAGAAAGAAATAGAAAAGCAGACAAATATAAATATTTTTTATCGAATTAATTTGAAAACAACTAATATTGGAAATTTTAAAAAAGAAATAAAGAATTATAATAATTTTTCTGATGTTATATCGGTTGAATCCTTAAATAGAGAGGTACTATTACATGCTGCTAAAGATTCAAGAGTAGGAATTGTCTCTTTTTCTGACACAGAAATAATAAAAAAACTTTCTGCTGGGATTATTTCCTTATCTAAACAAAATAAATCATTTATAGAATTCTCTTTAGCTCCAATTATGGTGAGCGATAAGAAAATCCAATCTAAAAATTTTAGAAATTTATATAGATATACTCAATTAGCTATTAAATTAAAGGCGAATTTTATTATAAGCGGAAATTTTTATAATGTGTTTGATTATCGCCATCCTAGAGCTTTAATAAGCATCTGCAATTCACTTTTAGAAATTCCAATAGAAATAGCAAAAAAAGCTTTCGGTCTAAATCCAAGATTATTGTTAGAAGAAATTCATAAAGATAAAGAAGATATAATTGATTCAGATGTAAGTATAATTTCAGGAGGGGTGAATCATAGTTAAAAAAGAAAGGCAAAGATATATCCTTTTTAATATAATTAAAGAGGATAACTTAATATTAGAGCAAAATAACATTTTAAAAGCTATTTGGCAATCAATATGGCGATACTTTGGTATGAAAGGAGCCAATAAAATTGGATTATGGTTGGTAGATCTTGATTTAGAAAAAAATCAAGGGATTATAAGATGCTCTCATGAAACTAAAGAGATTATAATAACAGCAGTAACACTTATAAGGGATATAAATGGGAAAAGAGTAATTTTCTCTCCTTTAAGAACATCTGGTACTATAAAATCAATAAAGAAGCACTTAGAAATATAAAAGAAGAAAAATAAGATTATTTAAATTAAAATAAAAAGATTAATATGAAATATGATATCACGAATAACAAATGCCTATATTCAACATATTAGTGAATTTCCTAAAACAGTTTTAAATATTTCTCTAAATGAATTAAAGATTTTAGAGAATTGTAAATATCTATTAGTAATTCATTCAATTACTGAAGAATCTTTAAGATTAACTATATATCCCATAAATAGACAAAATATTATAAAAATAACTTTATTTGGAGGGAATTTATCAAATAAAATTTTTAAAAAAGTTACAAAAATTCTTCAAAAATTTCAAGTTATCCATACATCAGGGTTTTTAAAAATAAAAAAACACTTATTCTTTGAATGTTATTTAAATTTAAGTTTATCTGAGGAAAAAAGCAAGGATTTAAAAGCATCTTTAGACAACATTAAAAATATATTCAAAGAAATAAAAATAGAGGAAATTGGATTAAAAAATATTTGAGACAATTGAGTATGAATCTTTGGAAAGTATTTTTAAAATTTTCTGATGAAACTGATAAAGTACTTGAATTATTTGATGCTAAATCCTATTTTGGTGGGTATTTAAAAATAAAAAGAAGTTATTTTAATGCTCTTACAAAAACTATTAAAATAACTAAAAAATATTTCACTAAGAAGGCAATTGAAAAAGTTGTAGGACCTGATCAAGATGATTGGACATTAAATCCTTGGATGCTTTTGATGGTTAAAGATAATGAGAAGAAAAAACCCTTTTGGTTTTTTATTAAAAGAGAAAAAGACTTATCGGGAATTCTTGTAGCGATAGGCCCTAAACCATTTGCAGAATATAACAATAAAAATATGCAAGAAGCGAAAAGAGAAATTATGCGCTTAATTAATTATATCATTGCTTATATGAATAAATTCAACTGTGCAATATTCCTTCCAAATTTCTTACCTTGAATTGAGAAAAAGTATAATTAAAAATTTTATCTTTATTTAATTAGTTTTATTAATTTACAAATTTATTTTTTTTTGAGGAAAGCAAGGAAAATTATCATATTCATTGTTTTATTATAATTACATGCGAAATTTAAAAAACAACTTTTAATTATCAATTTTAAAATTAGATAAAACTAAAAATAGAAAAACTATATAATAAACAACTTTAAAATCTTGAAGAAGTTAACTATTAATTTTCTTATTTATATCCTATTAGCAAATACTTCCTTAATTTCATTTCTATTTATTATAGAGGGTTATGGATTAACGGAAGAAATTACTCCCGAATTTGGAGAGCCTCCTGTTATAGATGGGTATATTGACGATTCAATTAAGGAATGGAATAAAGCTACAAAAGTTCAAATTAATTTAACAGGATTACCGATAAAATTCTGGGTTATGCAAAATGATGATTATCTTTTTCTTTCTGTACAATTTAATATAGAAATCAATGATCATAGCGTTAATGAATTTATAGGAATTTTGATATCAAATAGTTCCTCTAAAGATCTAGAAGATTTTATTGATGCCAAAATCATTCAATTTACTGATATTTTTAATGCTTCGTTTGATTACCTTGATTATAATATTAATAAAAGCGTTTTTATTAATGATACAATTTATCATGGTGAGGGATCCGCTAAACTTGAAGGCGTTACATCAACTTATGAATTCTCGATTCCAATTGATAGTTCAGATGAAGATAAAGAAGATATAATGTTGAATTATGGAACAACATATGCATTCAACATAACTTATGGAGATATTGCTTCATATCCCAATGGGATTAAAAAAAGTGAAATCGTTCTAATAACCATCAATTCACCTCCTCTCAAGAAAGAGCCATTCATAAATTTAACGCTTTTTATCTTATCCATTATTATTTTTTGTATTCTTGGGTTTTTATATGGGTTTTATATTTATAGAATCTTTAAATTAAAGAAAAAAATAGAAAGAATAAGACGATAATATGTCAAAAATTGCAAAACATCCAAATAAAAAAAATCAGATAGAAGAAAAATACAAAACTGATGAGCAACTTGCATATAGAACTGTTATAAATTCGGCAATTTTGGGGGGTATCTTTTACATTATATCTCTCTTTGTTAATATGGGAATCTTATCAATGTTTATTGATAAAAATCCCATTATTAATATTATTGAAATATTAATTCAAGTATTGGTGGTTCTTCTATTTTTTTTGTTTATGTTAACTAGTATGGGGAATTATAAAGAATTAACAGGTAAACCATTAGATTGGAAAGAATTATTATTGCTCTTTGGATTTTCTATTGGACAAACTCTTCTAAATCTATGGACCTTCTTTTTTACAATATTGGGACTTATTTTAATTCTCATTTATTTGTATTTAGTCCAAGAAAATTAAGAATAAAATGGTAAAAGAATTTATATTTATAGGGCATAGAGGGACTAGAACTAAATTTGACGAGAATACATTAGTTGCTTTTGATAAGGCAATTGAATATGGAGCAGACTATATTGAATTTGATGTTAGGAAGACTAAAGATGAGAAATTTGTTATAATGCATGATTTATCTTTAGAAAGAACCACAAATGGCTTAGGCTTATTAAAAAATTTCACTTTCAATGAAATTAGAAGGTTAAAAACAAATTTCAATCATTCTCACATCCCATCTCTATTTGAAATTTTGAATAAGTTAAAAGGAAAAACAAAATTTATGATTGAATTAAAGGAAGAAGGTTTAAAAGAAGGCATCCCGAAACTAATAGAAAAAATTAGGTTATTTGATGATGTAATTTTTAGTGGGAGGTGTTTAAGTGATTTAGAATTTATAAAAAATAATTATTTTCAAAGTAAGGTGTGTTATAATATAACTAAAGGTGTTGGATTGAAAATTTCAGAATTTTTAAAATTAGGTAAGAAAAAGGTACTATACTTCAAACCTGATTTGATTAGTTTAAGATCTGATTTGATATCTAAGGAATTCATTAATATTAGTCATAAGAACGGGATTTTAGCATTAGGATGGGATTTTCTTAAATTTGAGGATCCCTTGAGTAAAATTGAAATATTAATAAAATTAGGAATAGATGGAATTTTATTCGATAATTATGAGAATATCTTAAATATAAAAAATTGGATTAATTCCTTTTAATCTTTAAATTTTGAAGATCCAGAAGGAAGATATAAAATAATCTCATCAATGGATAATAAATTGACCCACTTTTTTAGATCTTCATTTACATTTTTAAGATAATGTGACTTTATTTTTTTCGCGAGTTTACCTTTCGTTAAGCCACTCGATTTTGAGGGTATTAAGGTAATAAATGTGTTTGTTTGCTTCTTTATTGCCTGTACAGGCCCACAGACAATTTTAGGATAGAAAATTTTATCCTCTGTATTTGAACTAGATTCTATTTCATTAAATTTTAATCCAATAGCGAGTTCTGTTTTTCCATTTTTGATAATATTTTTTTTACCCGAAATTATAAAAGAGCCTTTTTGTAAATATTCACCTGAGGGGGGATTTTTTGAAATTTGGTTTGATTTAACATTGAAAACATCAACTATACCCCAATTTTCTTTCCAAGCTCGTGAATAACTAGCAACAAAATCTGCAGTTTCTTTTATGGTTGTTTGAGGAATTTTTTTATTTTCTTGATTTTTAATAATAGTTAATGGAGAACCTGGGAAATTCGTGTGAAATACCAGATCGGATCTATCTATATACTTTTTGAATAATATTTCATTAGATATTGCATCTTTTCCTCCAATAATTAAATATCCATCAGAAGAGATAAACCATCTAAATTTTTCGTACCATTTTTTCTTAGGTTTCTTGATTAGGAAATTAATTTCTGTTTCTAATGATTCTTTCTCAAGCTTGAATTTTTCGATATTTTTTTTGGTCTTTTCAATAGCTAATATTGTTCCAGTTATTTTTTTTTCGGCTTTTTTTCCTTTAGAATAGATAAGATTAGCATTTTCTCCAATAGTTTCTTTTAAATCAAAATATACTTCATTACCATTAACGTTAAGTAAGACGTGATTAGTAGAAAGAATGATTTTTTCAAAATATTCGGTTCCTTCTAAATTTTCCTCCTTAGCGTTTCGAAATTTGTTATTAATCTCTTCCCAAGAAAATCCCTTCTTTTTTGCATTATTTATTACTGAAATTATTTTTTCAAACTTATTGAAATTAGCATATATGAAATCTCCTATTTCATAATAGATTTTTTTTTTCTCTTTAAGCTCTTTAAGATAATTAGTTTGATTTTTTAAGATTTTTTCTTGACTTTTGATTAACCCATCAATTTTTTTATCTTTTGGAGTTTTTATATCTTTAATATCTATTTTTGAAAAAAAATCATCAACTGCTTCATTAAATGAATTAAAATGCTTTTTTTCATGATCTTTTAAAATTTTGATTTCGAAAGGCAATACAGAAATTTCTTGTCCGTGTTTGTCAATTATAATATGAGCATTTATCTGATCGAATAATAATTGATTTCTTAATTTTCTAAAAGCTTCAAATAGTTTATCATATTCATCATTTTTAATTTCGCTACTAGGAGTCTTCTTATTTATATTACTTTGGAAACATATTTCTTCACTATATAATCCTGAAAGGTGTATTTTTCTTGATATGTCTCTAACGATTTCATTATTGGAGTTTTTAAATAATTCTATAAATTCTTCCTTTTTTATAGTTAAGAAATCTCTTCCATAAGATTTAGGATAGATATATTCTCTTTTAGCAAGTATATTTCTATCCTTGAACTTTTTATATTTTTTTGCAATTATTATTAGGTTATTTTCATCTAATAACAAGAAATTTCCTTTATTGAATAATTCAATAATAAATTTCCAAGGACCAGTCTCAAGATTACTCAACTCTATTATGATAATTCTATCAAATTTATATTGAGAGATCCTTAAAATTTTCCTATTTTTCAGTAATTTTCTAAAAGATCTAATGTACTGACTAGGAAAATCAGGTATTGGGTAATCATATTCAGTTAAGTTGATACGAGCATCTTTTTTTATAATTAGATTTTTTTTTCCGAAATCAGTTTTTAATTTTAATATTAATAAATCTTCAATTTCATAAATATTAGAGATTATGCTATTTACCAAGATAGCATCCAATTCTTTAACAATAGCGAAAACATCAAAATTGGAAAATTCTTTAGTTGGTATAATCATACTTCAGCTATTTTTTAGTATATTAACATGTATAATTATTTTTATAGTAAATAATATTTATATTAATAATTATGGGAAAGCATAAGAAGGTAGATATTAAAAAAAGGAGAAAAAAGTTATTAAAGGAGAGAAGGAAAGAATTTCAAAAAAAAGATATCAAAATAGAGAAAAAGACTACAAATGAATTAGATGTTCGATTAGAGAAAGAAACAAAATTATATTGGATACGTGCTATAACTGGAGCGTTAAGTGCTTTTATAGGGAGATTTATATTCGGATTTATAGGGTGGCTCTTATTTACATGGATGCTAGTATGGTGGTTTTTATTTCCCTTTATTGTAAGTTTCTTAATATTAAAATTTGAATATAATAAGGAAGATTGGGCCTGGAAAAATATTTTTTTACCCGGAATTGGTATTTTTTTCTTTTTATTTATGATAGTAAGCGTTTTTATTCATACACTGCTGAAATTTCTACCTAGTTTCTCTTCTATACTTGAACTCTTTATTTAGGACTGTTCAATTATAAATTATAAGTGTAATGTCTGTTTTACTTTTTTCTCTTTTTTTTCTTTAGAAGTAAATACAATTTCTTCTAACTTATAGATTCTTTCACAATAGATACATTGAATCTTTAACGGCTTTTCTTCAAGAACCATGAACTCAGTTGATATTGGTTCTTTTTCTGAATTTGAAATACAAGTTTGATTAACACATAGAATTAATTTTTTTATTATCTTAGGGAGTTTCACTTTTTTCTTTTCAATTACTTTATAATTCTCAATTAATGAGATAGTTGCATTAGGTGATAATATAGAAATTTGTTGCATCTGTGTTTTGTTTAGAAAAACATTTTCAATTTTAATAATATCTTTAGTTTGAAATTTTTTTGAGGAAACATTAACACCTATAGTTATTAAGTTCTTAGATTCATCGAGACCTGTAAGATTAAGGATCGTTAAAGCATATCCGGCATCAATATGATCAATAACGGTCCCTTTCGAAATTTTGTCTATTTTTAATTTTTCTTCTAACATTTTCATAAATAAAATTCTCTTAATTGATAAAATTTTTGAAATGTTTGTAATAACACAATTTCATTTATACCAGAAAAATTGAAATGAAAAAAAAAATTGTTGATAAAGTGAAATTATACGATAAATTATCATCAATTTCTAAATCCAAATAATCTATTAAACCAATAATAAGAGTACCAATAGTAGGAATCAGAAATAAAAAAAAGATATTTTTATCATAAAAATTCCTCAACAGCAATAATATAATAATTCCAGAGATAAAAGCAGTAATAATCCCCGCATATAAACCTTCATAAGTTTTATTTGTACTTCGAATTTTTTTTTTTCCAATATATTTTCCAATTAAATTGGACGCTATATCTCCGAAAATTGCCATTGTCATTGATGTACAAATTATTAAGGGTCCAAGTGGTTGGATATAACCAAAAAGAATAATTGTCGAAAAACAGCTAATACTCATAGAGATTTGAGGACCTAACCTCATATATAGTTCTTTTTCACGTAATAATTGATTAATAGGCTTCAATGGATAATATTTAGGCATCAAAATTCTTATAAAATCTGCAGTTAGTAACCCTATCAATGAGATTCCTACTAAAAAAATAACTAAATGTTGAGTAAAGACCATAGTATCTCCCCCAATATATAACATTTTTGTTTGAAATTGTGGAAAAAGTTCCAAAAAATAGACGAAAAAATCTTGAATTAAAAACCCAAGGGTGAAATAAAATAAAATTATACTTAAAACAACTAAATGTGTTAGTTTCCTATAAATTTCATACTTTAGTGGTAATTCAGATTTATATAGTTTTATTTTTCCGTTTATTAAATTTCTTCCTTTAATTCTCATTTTTTCGCGAAAAACCAATAGAAAAAACAATGGAATGAATATAAAAATGAAAAAAATTATTAAAATATCAAAAGGAAAAGCTACAAACTCATGACCCAAAGGATTAATATTGTAAATAATAAACAAATAAAACGTAAGTGCTATAAGAAATACAAGTGTGACAAATAAGTTATTAATATAGGCTCCTTTTTCCCCTTTTTTTTTTGCTAAATAAGTGATATAAAAGAGCAATATCCCATAAAAATACATAATGCAAAAAATTAGGAGTGAAACTATGTTCAAATATTACCATTCTCACAAAGCTTTAATATTTAAAATAATCCTTTATTTTAAGATTTTATTTAACTATAAAAAAAAATATTGATTAAAATTGAGATTCATCAATATTAGGCATTTCTCGTGATGATAAAGCTTTTTGAATTTCTTCTGAAGATAATTCATAATCCTCCAATTCTCCAGACATGTATTGTTTATAAGCTAGTAAATCAAAAAATCCATGACCGCTGAAATTAAAAAGGATGACCTTCTTTTCATTGTTTTCTTTAGCTTTTAATGCTTGATCAACTGTTTCTTTTATTGCATGAGCCGTTTCAGGAGCAGGAAGGATTCCTTCAGCTTTAGTAAAGAGAAGCCCTGACTTTATAACTTCTGTTTGATGATGCATAGTTGCAGAGATAACATTGTTATTATTAAGAATTGAAATTATTGGAGCCATTCCATGATACCTCAAACCTCCAGCATGAATTGGACTCGGAATAAATGAGTGTCCTAAAGTATACATTTTTACAATTGGACCTTTCATAGAAGTATCTCCAAAATCCCATCGATATTGTCCTTTACAAACGCTAGGACAAGCTCGTGGTTCTACACCAATTATTTCAAGATCTGGAAGTTTACCATGTAATTTGTCTTTAACAAAAGGGATCATTAACCCCGAAAAATTAGATCCACCTCCCATACATCCAATTATTATATCAGGTTTAGTTATACCGACTTTTGCTAATTGTAATTTTGCTTCTTGACCTACAATAGTCTGATGCAAGAGTACAAAGTTTACAACACTTCCAAGAGAATATTTTATTTTTTCACTTTTTAGACTATGTTCTAATGCTTCAGATATAGCGATTCCTAAACTACCCGGATGCTCTGGATCTTTTTCAAGAAATTTTTTTCCTGATTCGGTAAACTTCGAAGGGCTTGCGTGCACTTTAGCATTGTAAGCTTCCATCAAAATCTTTCTACCTGGTTTTTGAATAAAACTGATTCTTACCATATAGACAGTACATTTCAATCCAAATAAATTACATCCATAAGATAAACCAGAACCCCATTGTCCGGCTCCTGTTTCTGTTACTAGTTCTTCAAGCCCTTCTTTTTTCGCATAATATGCTTGTGTTATTGCTGTGTTTGGTTTGTGAGAACCTGTAGGGGAATATGATTCATTCTTATAAAAAATTTTTATATCATCACCTTCTATTCCTAACGATTTTTCTAATCCTAAAGCACGATGAAGAGGACTTGGTCTATAAGATCTAGCAAAAATTTCCCTCAAATCCTTTGGAATTGGAATTGTTGGTTCTTGAGATATTTCTTGCATTACACATTCTTTTGGAAATATTGCCAGCGCCATTTCTGGGGGTGCTGGTTTTCCATCCATTGGATTTATTAAGGGCGTCATAGGAGAGGGTAAATCTGGTAAAATATTTACCCACTCTTTCGGTATTTCATTCGGTTGTAATAAAACTCTTCCATTAAAATAATCTACCATTTTATTTCCCATAATCTGTTCATATTTTTTTTAAAGTGTTTCATTAAAATATTGGAAATCAATAAAATTAATGCGCATTTAAGGGAGATTTTAATATTAAAATGAGAATATTAGTTTGGTTTAATCCTATGCATATGGCGCTATTGCCGCCACCAAGGCCACTGCCAAGTAAAATATATTACAGTTGCCATAATCATAAACCAAAGTCTTACTTATTATTATGAAACTTTACAATATATCAACCTTTAAAAACTTGTTGAATGTCTTGAAATATTTTCTGAAAAACCAGTTCGATCAAAAGTGTACTAAAAATCTAAACTCGAAAGATTAATTAGAGATTATTAAAAAATAGTGAAAGAATAACATTAATTAGTGTTCTTCAAAAATTTTGTATAGGTTCTTGGCGGCGATCCTCATTACCTTTACTGTCTTCATTAATGTATCAATAATTGTCCCCGCACAAACAATAACTAATCTACCAGCATTTGTAATGACAATATAACCATTTTCGGCTCGAACAATCACTTCACTTAAATCTTCTTGGAATAGAGTTTGAATAGTTGATCTTCCTGTCATCAATAAAGCACTAGCAAGTCCGCAAAATTGATCACCATCAACATGATATTGGGGTAATGCAGAGAATGCTATTTGATAACCTTCGGAACTAACTAGAGCTATCGCCTCTATATCCGCATTTGATGTTATAAATGTGATTTGAGGGCTAATCTTTTCGATATCTTCTTGGTTAATTCCTAAATCCGACCCGAATTGTATAAGCCTACACCAATACTGCTTTAAAATTTTAAACTTATATTATATTATTTATAATAATTATTTTTCTTATTATATTTTTATTAATATACTCTATTTTTAATAAGAAAAATTTCAGATTTTTTATCTATCACATTATCTATTTATTATATATCCAAGCAGATTAAAAGTAAATTTTAATATTATATCAACTTAAAAATAATTAAACAACTACTTAAATTTATTTAAGGGTTGCGTAAGTAAGATTAATACGTAATATATATTATTTAAATATCTAAGATTTATTATTAGAATTAGATTATGATAACCACACGAGAATCTATAAATTATCAATTTTCTATAATATTCGGATATTCATCCCCAAATAATTTCATTACTGGAGATGTAATCGGTGCTGGAAGATTAACAAAGCAAAAAGTTAATGAACTCTCCCAGGAAGTTATAAAATTTTTAATGATGTACAACGCAGTTTTAAGAGATTATACGGGGTCAGAAGTATTTAGTATTGAATTTGATTTATTTAATATTGATGAGAAAAGTGCTCGAACTAACATATTTCCAAAATCAATGATTTTGATTCCGGGTATATTTAAAGATTGTGAAAGTTTATTGCTTGCTTTAAAACCAGAAACAGGATATTTGGATATACATAAATCCAGAACATCTATTGATAATATAAGCAAACTTTTTTATGAGGTTGAGGAGTTTACCAACCGACCAGAACTTAAGGTTGAAGAGAAGCAAAAATTATATGATAAATTCGCCACTCGGTTTAGTAAAAAACTCTATGGAGATTTAATTGAAGATAAATGGAATAAAAAATTAATTGGGATAAGCAAATCCCTCCCAACGGAAGAGAAAATGTTAACTATCTATGGAAAAATTAAATCCAATATAGAGATTCTATGGCATAAACAGCCGATTGAGATTAATTTATCGAATCATAAATTTGAAAAATTGAAGACTCTATTTGAAGGAAAGCAAGCAGTACAGCACCTTAAATATATAATATCCGAGCCAAGTGCTAATTTTATCGTTGATAAAACATTAAATCTTGGAACAAATCTTATTAATTTAGCAAATATTGGAACTTTAGATGAATCTCAGGATAAAATTATACTTTTTCTAATCAATCATATTAAGGATGAGACTAAAGATGTCTTAGAACCCGAAACATCGCAATGGTTAATTCAAAATACATATAAGATATTGCTAAAATTAGAGCGTTTTTTGAATAAATTTTTAGAATATTCTAGGAATTTTCTAGCTTCTGGTGAGATTGGTGATCTTTCTGAAATATTAGAAAAATATATTCAATTTATTAGCAATAAGGGAAAGCTAGAGAATGAGGATTTTAATAACATTTGTCAAATAGCTTACAATTTCATCAGTGAGTCAGTAATAAAGAAAGAGAATTTGAGAGTTATGGAATTAAGTTCTGTTTTTAATTATTTTTCAGAAATTATTAAAAATAGTCTTGGTTTAATACGCAAATCACTCCCTAGATATCTATCAACGCGTCGATTAAAATATTTAACTTTTCGATTAATAGAAAACCTTAATAATAAATTCAATAATGAGCAAAAACCAGCAAAAATTCTAGGGTTGAGATTTATAGAGAAATTTAAAGAATATATTCTTAATAAAATTGAATTTAATTCAATATTGTTGAATGATCTTGAATTTAATGAAGATCAACTTAAAGAAAAGTTTAAAAAATTAGTTGATAATAATATTGATTCGTTTTTTGACCAAATTGGATTAAAAATAGAGGATTTAATATCTTTTGCTGAAATTCAAATGGAAAAAAATGCAAATTCAATAAAAATGCATACAGAGAAGTTTAAAAAACTTTCAAGTGAATTAAATTACTTATTAAGTTATATACTAAGGCATTCTACGATTAATCGATATATAAAAGAAGAACCCGAAAAAGAATTAACTGATCCAGTTAGTTTTGCGAATAAATTTCATCGTTTTCTAGAAAAGCGTATAGGAGGTATTAATCTAGAATGGAAATCTTATGTACTAGAGTGGATAAATGACTATGCAAAAAAATTTTTCAAATTAGAGAACAATAAAGATTGGTCTTTAGTTGAGATACATAATGATTTTATTAACTATTTAGAAGAACGAGAATTAAAAGAACAAAAACTTGAAAATTTTCTTGATTTTTTAGACAGATATATTGCAAAAATCCCAAATGCTGAAGAAAAACGAGAATTAATTGAATTGTATAAGCATTATGAATACAGTATTAATATTAATTTGGAATTTCCTAAATATGTGAAAAACAAGATTAAACTTGAATTAAGTTTAATAAATGATCAAAAAGAGGAATTAATTCCTATAAAATATTTTGGCTTAAACGAAACGGAATCATTTTATAATTATATTAAAAATAGGGATCTCAAATATTTTTCAAAACTAGTACCAAGACCTTTAACTCTGATTTTAAAACATATTTTAACAAATGAAGAAAAGGAACAATTTAAAGGAGAGCTTTTTCATGTAGTAAATTTCAAATTTTGGCATAATAATGTGCAATTTGAATTATCTGATAATTTTAAAGAAGTATATAGAGAATGGATGAAATAATTATGATAAGTGGCATAAAAAGAAAGACAACAGCAGTAGAAAGTACTTATAGATTTTTTCAAACAGTTGATTTAATAATATCTCATTTCAAAAGAGACGCTGACAAAACAAAAATTTTTGAATTAATTCGTCATGATACGACATTTAAGGATTTGTTAATAGCAACAGCAACAATTCATATATATCATAGTTTAGGGATTAGAGTTCAAGATATCATAGAAGGAGATAAATTTACTTTTGAATTTACAAAAAAATTGGAATTAACAGAAAAGGATATAATCATGGAAGAAGTAAACAATTTATTAAAAAACTCATTCTCCTTAGAAATAAACCTTCTTAATAAGATAATTGACTTAGAAATTAATTTTCTTTCTTTTTTAATTGAAGTAAGACGGAGAGAGGGTCAAAACTCTCATAAAGAGCAACTTCTTAAAGACATAGAAGTACAAATTGAACAAGAATTGCAGGAAATCATATTAAATTATCCTCCATTTTTTTTCTACGATTTAATAGGCGATTTAATTGGATTTACAAATGAAATTAAAAAAGAAATTTTAGAAGAAAGTTCAGCGCTTAAAGATGTTTCGATAGAGTTAGAAAAAAAATTAGAATTCGAAGAAAAAGAAGATAAATTTATAGAATTAGCTACATTAGCCAAATTGATTAAGAAAATTCGCGTAGATTTCGAATTTAAATCTTATAAGGAGTTACAAGTCGAGGCAATGCCTGTAAGAATGATTAAAAAGAAGGTTCTAGATTTTAATTTGAATCGATTTCCGATTTCTATTCCAGGGCTGAATGCCTTTATAGTCGCGAATCATTTGAAAAAAAAATTATTTAAAAGGATAGAAGATGCCCTGAAAGAAAAAATTAATTATGAAGAATTTGAAAAGAAAATTCTTGATTTTTTAAAAATAGAATTAATTAAAAAACTAAAAGAACATCCAAATGATTTTATTTATTTTTTGGAATGTTTAAATGAAAGTAATTTTGATGATATTATTTATATGTTAAATAAATATGGTGTTTATAATATTTTATACTTGCTTAATATTGATGAAGATTTGACGGAGCAAGTAAAGCGAAATATGATTAGATATAACATAAAAAAACGGGACATTGTATCTCTAAATGATGTTAGAAAAAAGTCTGTTATTGATAGAGTTTTTATATATGAATTAAAATTGAAGAATTATTCACATATTTTATTTCTTCTAGAATTTGATGATATTATCAACGAGATTACTAAGGATATCTTTTTTTATATAATGTCAAAGATATTACGACAATTGAGTAGAATAATTGAATCATATTTTAAAGTTTCTAATGATAAATCATTATTTCTATTAGCATTGAAAAAAATATTTGAGACGACTGATTCAGAAGAATGGGTGAAAATTAAATTAGAAGAATTAATAATTGAGCGTATATTAAATAGACAAGAAGAATTAATAATTATATTTAATGCAAGTAATCAACCCTTTCTAGTTAATGGATTTATTTTAGGGCGTTTAATGAACATTTCTTTAAAAGATGGAATTCAAGAATTAAAAGATAAAAATAGTCTTATTTATAAGGATATTGCACCTTTGAAACTTAAATCAGATTTGATCTCTCCTATTTCTTATTGTATTGGATATGATATAATTCAGAGACTTGAGAATTTTGAGGAATCACGTAAAATTGAAGTAGAAAAAATAATTGAAGCTAAGGAAAAAGAAAAAGAAAAGAAAGCCAAAAAGTTTCGTGAAGAACAACAACTAAGCACCTTAAATTGGATTGAACGTAGAATTACAAGTTCACTTATGAGGATTAACAGTCCAGGTATCAATCCCAATCAATTATACTGGCAAGAGAAAGATACAAAAGCAGCTACTGAAAATATTAAACTCCATAGTGAATTAAAGGGAGATCCTTTTGATTTGATTTCTCAATATTTTAATTTTGCGGTTGAAAAGATCAAAACTTTTAATCCAGATATCAATTTACCTGATTTTGTAAAAATTAAAAATATAATAGATGAAATTAGTGAAAAAATTTTAGCTAAAAGAATTAAAAACTTAGAAGAAAAAGGAACGCTCTTAGATGGTGAAAGATATGAGATTGCAAGTCAAATTGCCCAAATGATTGGTCGGTTATTAGATAAAGCGTTATATTCTAAGTTCAAAAATAGGTAAAAGTAGAGTTATTTTTTTTATTATAATTTATTATTAAATAAGAAAGATATTAAAGGAGTTATTATTTAATTTAATTAAAAATTAATTAGATAGCAGGAAAAACCCTTTATGACTTCATTAATATCATGGATTAAAAAAGAACTCGGGTACTTAAAAGAGTCTTTCATGGAAATTGTAAAAGGGTTTTTTATTTTCATTTTAGCATCTTCTGGGTTAGGATCTGCTTTATCTTTAAGGTATTTAGGGTATAATGGGACGGTTATAATTTTTGCTAGTATTATAATTGAGGTTGTTTCTTTATTAGTATGTTATTTTCTATTTAAAGGATATCTAAAACAACCAGAAGAAAAAGAATCATCTAAACAAATAATTAATAAGAGCTAAAATCGAGTGCTCTTAGAAAAAAACTTCCCATGGTCTTTCATGAATACCGTGAGAAATTAAATATTCTCTAATGTCTAACTTTAAAATATTCGGATCATACTCCCACGCTTCATTTTTATTAAATGATATGCATCTAAGATTTTTAATTTTTAAATTAGATTTAATCAGAAGTCCGTACATAGCAACTTGAGGTAAGGAAAGTAAAAAATTACCTTCTGGTTTATAATCAATAACTTTAACCACATTATTTTCAATTTGGATCAAATCAATATGTCCTGTAAGATATATATCATTCATTTTTTTCCAAATTGGCACTTCTTTCGCAATTGAATCTTTATCATTAATTAAAATATATTTTAAAATAGGATCGTGTCTTGGGATTTTATTAATATTTTCTTTAAAAAAATTATTATAAACGGTTTGGGCATATTTGGGAAGTTTTGAATTTGAGTCAAGTTTTTTAACTTTTGAAGTTTGAACAAGTTTTTTGCTGAAACTTTTGATAAAAGCACTTTTGAGTCCAGAAATTTTAAAACGTGAAACTCTAGGGAAAATTTTTGAATTGAATATACTATTCATACGTTTAGCATGCTTTTCACTTAAAATTCTTTCAAAATATGTTTCAAGTTTTATAAATTCGAACAAACGGGGATTAAGAATAGAGATTTTATTCATATGGTGTTTATAATTCCAACTAAAAGAATATCGAATGTGTTGATGATAAAAATTTTGATGATAAAAGTCTTCTTTATTTAACATTAATCTTAGACACTCATGTTTATATTTAGGATAATAGAATAAATATAACTAAGAGATCTGATTTAATAAATTAATTATATTAACGATTTATTAATTAATTCAGAATTTCTGGATAAATTCACCCGTAATTTTTACTACTTAAACTAAAAATAAGCGGACCCGGCAGGATTCGAACCTGCGACTTTTGGATTAGAAGTCCAACGCCCTATTTACCTAGCTTTATAACTATAAAAACCACCAGGCTAGGCTACGAGTCCGCAATTTGGCTTATTGAGTTTAAAATATAAATAACTTAATTTGTATTAAGACTCAAATAATTAAAATTTTTCTCTTATTAGTATAATGATTTCGAATGTTAAAAACTATTATTAAGATATAATTAATCGTTTTCTAACATTTTGGATTTTAAAATTATCAAAGGTAAAAATGACTTTACCTTATTATTTTCTAATAATTTTTCATAACTTCAATTTAGTAATCTAAAGTTTTTATTTTCAAATCAACAACAACTAATTCTGATGTTGGTGAATATGATTTAACAATTTTAGAATTGAGTATTTTATCAATAATCCAATTGAATTTAGATAAATGAGTCTCTAAATGTTTAATTGTATTTTCAAGCGGATTCGGTTTGTCAGAAATTTGATAGAAATGTAAAACACCTCCTGATTTTTTCATTAAATAGCAGCTAATATCAATGAAATCGATTGATTTCTCTGGTAAATTCATAATTATTCTATCTGCCCTGTGATTTAACGAGGTACCTACTTTGTTCAATGGGTTGAGAACATGTTTTATATCCATCTGATAAGGGGTTATACTTCCTTTTAATTTATTTATCTTAATGTTTTTTTTAAGAAATTTAATAGCATTAGGATTTAAATCAAAAGCATGAATTTTTACATTATAATTTTTAGCAATTTGAATTGAAAAAGTTCCAACTCCCGCAAACATATCAATTATTACCTCGTTTTCTTCTATATTACTTAAGGTAATTCTTCGCCGTTCGAAAACTAATCTTGGAGAGAAGTATGTTTTTTTAATATCAAGCTTAAAAACACAACCATTTTCCTTATATATTGTTTCGGATTTATCTTCACCACATAAAAAAGCTAATGCTCTTAAGCGATACTCTCCCTTAATTTGACTTTTTTTTTCATAAACAGTTTTAATATTGTTGTTTACTTCTATTATCGCTTTAGCAATCTTTTTCTTGTATTCATTGAATTCTTTATCATTTATATGATTATACTTATCAAACTCAATTACAGCGATATTTCCAATAATATCATATGATTTTGGAATTAATTCTGAATATTTATGTGGAATTATACCTTCTAATGCTTCCTCAAGTGATTTATATTTATACTTTACATTGGTTATTCCTTCTTTAGAAATAATTTCAAAATCGTTTTGATTACGTAATATTTTAGTTATTTTATCAAGTAGAACTTGATTTTCAAATATTGGAAATAAAATGTAATCTTTTTCATGTAAAATTTTGAATTTTTGGTTAATTATTTGTTTACTATTGAGATTATTTTTTATAAATTTGATAAAATCTTGTCCATCTTTCTTTTTTAATTTCAGATAGGTGATTTTTACCTTGTTAATATTTCCCATTTAACTCATTTATTTCAAATATTATTGATAATCTTTTTCCTGGAATTTTTAATTTATCAATTAATTCACGATTTATCTCATTTGATGATTTAGTACAATTAACCAACACAGTTCTGTTACAAATATAATTACTTGTACGAAATACCACATCCTCTTTATCTAATAATCTTAACTCTTTATTTCCAAAACCATAGAAAGAATCTTGGAGATTTTCTACTTTTAATGTTATTTCAATTTTTTTTCCATTATTTATTTTTTCTTTTAAAGTGGAATTTAAATCAAAACAAGCTTTTGTAGAATTAATCCCTATAATGCAATTTCCTTTCTTTGTTAAATTTTTAACTTTTGTAAGTTCTATCGTTGTTTTATGAGTACCTTTAATATTTTCATGGCCATAAGCGTATATTTTATCTAGAAAAATTATTTTTCATCACTCTTAAAGTATTGTATAAGATGTGTTATTTTAGGGAAAGAAGCAACGTTTAATTTAAATTTAGAATTCAACATTTTGGTTAAGTTATTTATAATATTTTTTTTTTTAAATTCTGTAATTTCATTAAATTGATTAATAAATTTATCAGGTATTAATATTCCACTTTTCGAATAATGAGGTGCATAAAGATTAAAGAAAAATTCTGTTTTTTGTATAAAATCCCGATAAATTAAATCATTTTTGGTCAATAGATCTATTGATTCATATTGCCCCATAGGAAAAGAGGAACTTAGTTCTAAGGGTAAAATTCCATAAAAATCAGAGAGAAATGCGACATGAAGAAATTTTCTAGGAATTATTGAATTAGTATCTAATTCCTCTAGCCATTTCTTAATACTTGGTGATTGATCCCCCTTTACATCCAATTCAGGTAAAATAATTAAATATTTTGCATCTTGTGGAACTCTATAATTATTCTTTAGTTTTGATTCATAACGATAAATCAGAGGTCTTCCGATGCTTTCTGGGGAAGAATATAGCCTACCATGCGTTTTATACAATTTCTCATGGCTTTCAAATAAAGGTAAATATGATTTAATCAACTTTGAAGCTTTAACCAAAGTAGGATGATTTCGAATCCGTTGTTCAACAAGTTCCCATAGATTACCTTCTTTAATAGCTTGACGTATTGTTCTTAATTCAGAAAAAGAAATATATAAATTATGTTTAGCTATTAATTCAGTTCGTAATTTTTCGTCGAAATTTAAAACTTCTTTAGGATTATATTCACAGCATATAGGACAGTGACATGGAAATTCTTCTAATTCTTCTAATTTTCTTGTTCCTGTAGATAATGTGAAATACCTGTTTTCCCTTGCAAATAGAATATATGCTGCTGAGTCCATTAGATCGCATCCACATGCTATAGCTAATGAAAAGAATTGTGGTAATCCTAATCCAAACATATGAATGGGTTTATTGCGTACAATATCCTTTTTTACATTCAGAAGAATTTTAATTACCAAATCAAATCTATAATTTAAAAGAGATTTAACTAAACCTCCTATTGCATAAACACTAAAATTTAATTTACTCATTTCAAGTGTACTCGTTCTTAGTAGATCGTCATACCTAGCCCCATGAATAGGTCCAAACCAGTAGCAATCATTTTTTATTCTTCGATTAATATTATCTTTAGCTCTTTCAATGGTTATATCAACTCTCTTCTTGGCTGTTTCATAATCATCATCTGGTTGCACAGGTTCATCTAAGATTACGGCAAAATCAGTACCAATATCTTCTTGGAACTTTTCTATATCATTTGGTTGAATTTCTAAATTTCTCTTATTGTACATATATTTTTGGAAAGCTCCGCTGTCTGTTGCGATTATTCCGCCAAATTTTAAATGTGAATGTATTCCTTTTCTCAAGATATCATCTCGTATTTGAGCATTCTGATAGATAATATAAGCATTCGTAAAAACACATTGAGCACCTATCTTCTTTAAATCTGAAGTGGAAATAAAACTTTTATAAGGGTGGACTACAGGAAATAAATTAGGAGTACTCATTTGTTTTTTATTTATAGTTAATTTTCCAATTCTTCCTAGTGCGTCAAAATCAGATATCTCCCATTCCATATATTCCACGTTGTTTAATTTTGATTCTCAATCAAAAAACTCTTCTAAACGGTTTTCTTGAAATAATTTTTCTAGCCAATCGATTTTACCTATATAATAATTGTTTCCCTCTTGATTTTCAACTGCAATATCTATAATAATTTTTGCTACTGATTTAATACTAAGATTTGTAGTATCAATTTCATAAAGAGGGATTTTTGTTTGTTTTTGAATAAAATAATTTATACAATTACCCAAAATTTCTGCTTGAATATTTTCAAGAATTTTTTTTGAATTATAATTTTTTTTTTCTAATCTTTTAAATAATTCATCCGGATCACATCTTAAAATAAAAGCAAAATCAATAAAATTTTCTGGAATGATATCAGAAAAATGACTTTCTATTATCAGAAATGGTGGATTATTTTGCTCAATCGCCCTAATCTTTTTTAATACACAAGGCAGAAATACTTTAAAATTCACAATGTAAGTTTTTCTTTCTTCATCATATTCAAATGAAAATTTTTCTGAAATTGCTAATTCATTTAGAGAAATTATTTTAGCTTCCACTAAATTTGAAATTTCTCTGGTAACTGATGTTTTTCCACAACCAGGTGTTCCGGAGATTATTATATTTTTCATTTCTAAATTTATAATAGAGAATGATAATTAAAAAAGTGAATGAACATTATTGAAATTAATTCATGTTAAAAATAGTGGGAAAGGGGGGCTTCGAACCCCCGGCCTCACGGTTATCAGCCGTGCGCTATACCAGGCTAAGCCACTGAAGAGATACTTCGATCATAAGCGTCCACTCTCCCAAGCTACTTTCCCAATTAGAGATTAGTTATAGTTCTTAAAGTACTTTTTGTTTAAAAATTAATATAGTAATTATTAAATTAAGAATTGATCGAATAATTTAAATAATAAATTACTAAAAAATTTTTTGACCTAAAATAAATAGGAAAAAGGTTAAATTTTTAATTATATAAATAAAGTGAATTCTATGCCCAAAATTTTAAACTTTTCAATAGTAGGTCTTGAGGACTATACAATCAGTTTTGAAAATTATTGTTCAATATGTGAAATTCAGAAATTTTGTAAATGGGGAAAAGATGATCCTTTTTCTATAAAAATAAGCTGTAGTGATTTAAATCGTGCAAAAGAGAAAGTGAAATTTGAACAACTGCAAAGATTACAAAAAACAGAAGATGTATCTGTTTCCTATGAGGAACTAATTAAAAAAGTAAAAATTAATTTACAAAACATATTTTCTGAAATTTGGAAAGCAAAAATTAAAGCTCATAAAGAAGAAATTAGATGTCTTGATTCTCGGAAACGAGATTCAATGTTAGTAACTCAACAAGGTCAGGATTGGTGGCAAGATTTCAATACTACTATGAAAGTAATAAATACTGAATGTGAAAAAATCTTGTAATTGTAAAAAAAATATTTTTATAATCTAATCTATAATAGATCCAAATTATTTGTAAGTTTAAATATTCTTTTTTTCACAATATTATGTAATGTTTTTTTCTCTGCTAAGTACTGGAAATACCAAAACTGCAGAAGATGTATTTAAAGACGCAATAAAGGGATTAGAAAATTGGTGTATTGCATTTAATAATTTTTTTATAATTTTATGTAAATATCTGAAATTTTTTATAGTGTTTATTATGTTATTCATCGGTATTCTCACCTTATTACGATTAAGAGGAGTTTATCGCCAATCTAAGCTAATGGGTGTAAAAAAGGAAGAAGATTCTTTTAGAATGCCTAGATTAATATTAGGTATTCTATATATCTTTTTAGCTTTTGGGATTTTGTTTAATTATATTACATATTTTTTAATTTGGATTTTAGACCCATTACCGGACAAATTAATATATAATTTTATAGACTTTAGTGGGATTGATCCATTTTATATGAATAGAATACAAGATATCAGTGCATCTCAATTCCCTCACGAAAAAACAATTTATTACTGTTTTGCTATAGGATCTTTGATTTCAGTATTAGATATTCTGTTGAGTCTATGGTATCTGATTAATAATAATCGTTTGATAAATAACCCAAGTAAAGCATTAGGTATTTTAATTTCAGGTATTATGGGTGGTATTTTATTTGGTTTTACAACATGTCTTCCATTCTTGTTATAGTATTAAAGAAAACTATGAGAGAATTAGATTCTAAAAAATTATTTAAATATTATTTTCACTTAATTTAAACAAATTTTATTAGCTAGAGCGAAACATTTATATAGTTTATTTAGACATATATTATTTGCATTCAGAGAATATATTATTACTTCAGTCACGGAAATTGAATCACCAACAGTAGTAATTTTCTATTTGCTGTACGGGTTAATATTTGCCTAAGAAAATTAAATTATAAGGTATAAGGAATAAATTTAGTTTGTAATACAAAAATGGGTAATTATTATGGAAGTAGAATCAGATTTAAGTAATTTATCAAATTTATGCCCCGAGTGTGGGGGAAAAGCCATTTCACTTCATGAAAAGGGTGAAATCGTGTGTAGTCAATGTGGCTTAGTCATTAGTGAAAGAATTGTAGATATTTCTCATAGTGGCAAAAGAGCTTTTACTAAACAAGAAAAAGAGAGTAGAGAAAGAACGGGTTCTCCTATTTCAATTCTACTCCCTGATATGGGTTTAAGCACGATTATTGATAAGACAAATATCAAAAGCCCAGATTTAAAAAGAGCGGCAAAATGGAATTCTCGTATGACTTGGGATAAAAGAAATATGTTAATTGCTACAACTGAATTAAAGCGAATTGGGAGCAATTTAAATTTACCCAATCATGTGAAAAAGGCAGCTATACGACTTTATATAGAAGCTTTTAAAAAGAAATTATTAAGAGGAAGATCAATTAATGGAATGGTTGCAGCTTGCTTATATTTTGCTTGTAGAGAAAGAAAAATACCTAGAACACTGCAAGAAATATTGGAACAAACATCTATTAGTGCTAAGAATGTGAGGAGATGTTATAGAACATTAATTAGAGAATTAAATTTAAAAGTACCATCTACAGATCCTATTTCTCTTATTCCACGTTTTATAGCTGAATTAGAATTAGATGCAGATGCGGAAAATGCGACTATTAAAATCTTACAAACCTTTATTTCTAAATTTTCTACATCGGGAAAAGATCCAAAAGGTTTATGTGCCGGTGCTCTTTATTTAATCTGTAAAATGAAAGATAAAAGAATATCGCAAAAAGAGATAGCTAATTTAGTAGGAGTAACTGAAGTTACTCTTCGTTCTAGATATAAAGAACTTGTAAAAATATTAAATATTATGGTATAATTCACATTTTAAAAAAGTTTTTTTATTCTTCTTTTATTAACATTAATTTTATGAAATCTGGTAAAGTTAATAAGTAACTCTGAGCATTTGGGAGCTGTTCCTTAATTTTAATAAAAAGTTGCGAATAATTTTCTGCTTTTTCTTTCTGTTTTAAAACATCGTTCCGCGTCTGTTCTCTAATCGAATCAACAGGAATCCCTCGCATTACAGTTCGAGCAGGAATAGTTAACCCTGGTGGGACCTGGCTCTGATTCATAATGATTACCCCTTCACCTATAGAAGTTTCTTCAAAAATTAATGTTCCCTCTTTTATTTGAACATAATCTTCCATAAAGCATCCTAGAAGGGTAACTCCCGTTTCAATTATACAATATCTACCAATATTAATAGAACTTCTTTGAGATCGTGTGAACATCATTACCCCATCAAAGATTGTAGTATATTCACCTATATTAATTGAAGAATTTTCAGCACGGATGATTGATCCTGGCCATATTACTACATTATTATTGACTTTAACATCACCAATTAGTGTACTTTGGGGACTAACGTAAGCATTTGGACTTATATCAGGTTTTTTCCCGTTATATTCTATTATGGGCATATTAATTTCACTTAAAAAATTCTACTAAATATTTATTTAATACTTTGCTAATTTCAAACTATAAATTAAATAATTTAAAGTATTATTTAAGGTTGTTTTTGCTACTTCAAGATCCTAAAAGGTATAAATGACTTTATTACTTATTACTTCTTTATATCATTTTTAATGGTAGAATTTGAAAGGATCATTCGATTCAAATAATATGAATTCAACATAAGGAAACTCCAAACTTAGTATATTACATAATTTTTTTATTGCAATTATCTCATTTTTATAATGTGATATCTCTATTATAGATAATCCTATATCTCTACTAAAAACTGCATCTATATAATTAATATTTCCCGAGATATAACAATCACAATCTTTTCTTAAAGCTTTTTTTATATAAGAAACACTTGGAGTATTACCCCCCACGATACAAATTTTTCTTATTGATTTATTAAGATCTCCAACATATATAACATATGATGTACTTAAATTTACTTTAATTCGTTTTATCAAATCCTCCAGGCTTAATATTTGGTTTTCATTCACATAATTTTTTGGAGTACAAATTCTTCCAATTGGAACTTTATTTCCTTTAAAGTTTCTGATTTCAAACATTTCTTCTATATTTAAGTAGAGAGCTTGTGCAATCGTTTCAGAAACACCCCCCTCTGCTGCTATAAATGAGGAATTTAATATGAATATTGAAATAGGGTATTTAGTCAAAAAGGTCAATTTATTTATTAAGACTTGATCAAAAGTATTAGTTGGCTTATTTATTAAACCATGGTGAGATATTATTAAATTTATTTTGTTTTTTAGGGCAAAAAATATTGCTTCTTTACTTAAATCTACAGTAAGCATCACTTTTTTTATTATTCTATTGTTTTTTTTAGAGTTATACTGTAATCCATAGATTTCAGAATCTAATCTAAATATTTTAGGAGATAATTTATTTTTTAAAATTGATTGTATTTCTTGAAGTAGCATATTAATCAGTTTATCTACGTAGTAACAGGAAAAGTTTTTATAATTTATTATGATAAAACTCAGTAAAGATTTTTTAAATTTTAATTAATGAAACAAATTTATTTTTAAATAGATAAAATATTTTTGAGGTTTCTTAAAGAAATGAGAGAAGAAGAATGTATTTTCTGTAAAATTAAGAATAAAGAAATTCCATCGAAAATTATATTCGAAGACGATTCATATCTAGCATTTTTAGATATTTTTCCAATTTCTAAGGGGCACACAATTATTATTACAAAGAATCATTATTCTAATATAGAAGACATTAATGAAAATGAATTGACTGAAGTTTTTAAGATAGTAAGAAAAATTTCAATATTGATTCATGAAAAATTAAAAATTGATGGATATAATATTCTACAAAATAATTTTCCTGCTGCTGGACAGGTAATAAGGCACTTTCATGTCCATATAATTCCAAGAAGTATAAATGATGATAAATTTAAAATGAAAATACCAAGAAATCAAGCGACTGAAGATGAGCTAAATAAAATCTTAAATTCTTTGAAATCTTGAATTTATATTTTACCAATGCTTTTTTTTAAATCAGTTTAGTTTAAAAAGTTAGTATAAAATTAAAAATAGTAATGAATATAAAAAAAACTATTAAAAAGTTTAAAAATAAAATTTTAGATTTCTTTTCTGATGAATATGGAGGAAATTTGGTAGAGTATGCATTATTAATCGGATTTGCTTTATTTATCTTCTTTATTATTGTTGGAGTTATTTCATCCATGTTAGATTGGACAACTGGACTTTCTAATGACTTCCTACAGTTATTTGGAGGTAATTAGATTATTATATAAAATAGAAAATAACTATTTTTTATCTTTGATAATATTGTTATTAATTAATTTGAAGTTATATTTTTCTCCCCACTCATCCAGATGGTCAATAACAAAGTCTGCATCCAATTTTAGGTGATCTAAAAAAATATTAAAAGGTATATTGTCTGTTCTTTTTAAGTAAATTTTAATTTTCTTATCAAGTTCAAATTCTTCAGGAAGTTTTTCTTTTCTTTTTCTAGCTCTTAGTTTTTCTAACAAGGGGTCATTTTTACTATCATTAAAAAAATATTCTACAATGTTGGTTATTACTTGAGCCCTTGTTGCACCAAAAACATCGACTAAATCCTTTACTAATTTCATATAACTTTTATTCAGAGTAACAGTCGTTCTTGTTGTTTCTGTCATTTCTTATGATTCTAAAATTTAATTATTATACAACCTTTAATTAATAATTATTATTTTTAAATTTTTGTGCTTATTGATGATAATAATACATAAATAAGCATCATTTAAATATAATTTGAATCTATTAAATCATAGGAATAGATTTTTAATCTAAAAAATAAAAAAGTCGAAAAATTGTCGTTTTTAAAAATTTTTTAAAATGTGGAGGAATAGAATATGTCAAATAAAATTTTGATTGGAAAATTCGTTGATTCAAAAGACTACTTATCTCCAATTCAACATAATCTAATCAAGACTTTAGAAAATACAGGATCAGTTACTCGGCGAGAATTAGTAAGGCAACTAAATACGCCTAGAACTACTATTTATGATAATTTAGTTAAACTCCAAAAAAGAAAAATAATTGAAAAATTTACCCGTAATAATGGTAAAAGGGGAAGACCTCTTGTTTTTTGGAAATTAAAAACATAAATATTAACAAATATTTTTTTAATATTATTTTTTTGTATATTTTATTTCTAAATTAACATTATCATTAAAGACTCTTAAACTTCGACTGGAAAATTAGTTTTAGAATAGTAATAAATAATTGATATCTATTTATTTTAGAATAGGGCCCAGTAAGATCTATTATAATAGTATTTAAATTATATTATTAAAATTTTAATATTATCTATTTAAAAAATTATTTCTAAATTTTACTTAATAAGAAAGTCCACTTGAAATCAAGGTGTATAAAAATATATTAATCAGAAAACAATTTCAAGAGGCCTAAATAATTAGTCTATTTTGGAATATAATAATATTCATTAATCTTTTTTTGATAAATGTCTTTATTACTTCCTAATTTATTTACTCGGGGTCTTTTTGTTATAGAATCTCTCCTGAATGTAATTTCCATTATTTTTAAAAATTTATTAAATCCATCTCTTAAGTTTTGAGGCGCTAAAGCTTTTCCCCTCAATCCAGGAGTTCCTTCAAATACTAAAATCGAATCTGCGATAAAATCTTGTGTTATTATATCATGTTCAACAACAAAACTAGCTTTTTTTAATTCTTCTATAGATTTCCTTAATAGTTGAGCAACTTGTAATCGCATTTCAATATCCAAGAATGCAGATGGCTCATCAAACAAATAAATATCAGCTTCACTTAATAAACATTTTGCTATAGCAACTCTTTGTAGTTCTCCTCCACTTAATTCTGGGATTTTTCTTTCTCTAATATTTTCTAAATTTAAAATATTAATTAATCGCTTTTTAGATGATTGACTAAGATGAGGTGCTAACTTAATTTTATTTATAATATCAGAAACTAATCCTATTTCTTCTATTTTAATATATTGTGGTTTTATAGAAACTTTTAATTTATAATTATCATCTGCTAGCTTATTACTTTTTATTTTTTTGTCATCAGTTTCAACGATTTTAGCAATAGAATTTACAAATGTAGTTTTTCCAATTCCATTTGGACCCAATATTCCAATGATTTCACCAGCATGGATTTCACTCCCTGCTATAGTTAAATGAAAATTTCCTAAAGAAGTTTCAATATCATCATAAGAGAAAATAACATCTCCAGAATCATATAAGGATTCTTGAGGTGGACGTTCATGGAATACAATAGGAATTTCTCTAAATCTTACATTTTCATCTTTAATATATCCATTTAAATAAATATTAATTCCAACTCTGACACCCTGAGGATGAGAAACAATTCCGTATACTCCAGGCCCACCATAGAGAAGAGATACATAATCACTTAAGTAATCCAATATGGCTAAATCATGTTCAACAACTATTATTGTTTTATCCTCTTCTGATAAACTCCTGATTAATTTTGCTATATTAATTCTTTCACTCACATCTAAATAAGAACTCGGCTCATCAAATAGGTATACATCTCCGTCCTTAAGATATGCAGCAGCAATGGCTACTCTCTGGAGTTCACCGCCTGATAATACTGATATTTCTCTCTCTAATATCTCTTTAAGATTTAATTTTTCTATTATATGTTCTAATCTTTTCTCAGCATTATTCTTACTTAGAAGATCAAATACTTTTCCAGAGACAAATTTTGGAATTATAGTTATATTTTGAGGTTTATGAACAATTTTTATCTTATTTTCTTTAAGATCAATAAAGTATTGGTGTAGTTCTGATCCTTTATAATGATCAATTATTTCCTTCCAATTAGGCGCTTCATCACCAAATCTACCGAGATTTATTTTTATTTCATTAGATAAGATTTTTAGTAAAGTACTCTTTCCAATTCCATTTTGTCCAATTAAACCAAGAACTTTTCCTCTTTTAGGGATTGCCATTCGAAATAAAGAAAACTGATCTACTCCATATCGATATGAAATTTGATTTTCTAATGGATCTGGTAAATTAACAATATTTATCGCGTTAAAAGGACACTTTTTAATACATATACCCTCTCCGGAACAGAGAGATTCAGTAATTATTACATATTTTTCATCTGGACTTAAAACTATAGTTTTATCGCCAGTTCTCACTCTAGGACAATATTTTATGCAGGGCTTTTCTCCAAAAGGACTACATTTATCAGGTTTACAAAAATCCCTATTGAGAACTGCGATCCTCATTAGTTACTTCACTATTATTTAAAATCAAAAATGATAAATAAATATATTCATTAAATCTATAAAGAATTAGCTAAATAGTGAAGATATTTTGACTGAAGAATATCCAGTTCACTGGTTAGAGGAAATAGTTGAAAAAATTTTAGAGAGAAATGAAACACCGATTACTTTAGCAACAGGAAAAACACCTTCTGGGTATATACATCTAGGAATATTAAGAGAAATAATAATTTGTGACTCTTTAAGAAGAATCTTTAAAAGTAAAGGCTATAAAGTAAGGTTTTTTTTATTTTTAGATAGTTTTGATGCTGCTAAGAGATTTCCTCCATATATCGATAAAAGCTTCCAAGAAAAACATTTGGGGAAACCTTTTTCTTTTATTCCTTGCCCTTTTAAAGATTGCAATTGTAAAAGTTGGGCATATCATTTTGGTAATGATTTAACATCTTCATTCAGAAATTTTGGGATAAAAACGCAAATAATATGGACACATGAGTTATATAATACTAAAGAAATGCAAGAAAAAATAAAAATGGCTCTTGAGAATACAGCTAAAATTAAAAAAATAATTGGAAAATATATTTTACCTACATTAGATGATGTAAAGAAACAATATTTTACAGAAATGCAAAAAACCTGGATGCCAGTAATGGTAATTTGCGAAAATTGCGATAAAATTCAACATCGGACCAAAGATGGTACAATTATACCCAATAGAGTAACTGAATACATCAAAGATGAGCAACAAGTCAGCTATAAATGTAATGCTTGTGGGACTACAGGAAAAATATCAATTTATAGTGGGAGGTTAAAATTGAATTGGCGAGTAGATTGGCCTGCTAAATGGTCTTTGTATAACACTACGTGTGAACCTGCAGGTAAAGATCATAGTGTAAAAGGTGGAGCTTATGACACAGGATTAGAATTATGTAAGGAAGTATACGAGTATATAGGACCTGTAAAAGTTCCTTATGAATGGTTGAGATTAGGAGATCGTGACATGAAAACATCAAAAGGTATTGTTTTTACACCAAAAAAATATCTTGAAATTGCCAAACCTGAAGTATTTAGGACCTTAATACTAAGGACCAACCCAATAAAACACATTGCATTTAGAATTGAAGAACTTCCACAATATTATGATTACTATGAAAAGATGGAAGATACATACTTCTCACAAACTAAAGAAAGTGGTGATTATCCTGAAAATCTAAAATATATTTATCCATTAACTCAAATTGATGAAATTCCAAGAAAAAAAACTGTACAAATTTCTTTTAAATCATTAACATTTTTAACTCAAATTCAGAATATTTTAAGTATAGAAAAATTATATCAGAAAGCAAAAAATGCAACTCAATATGAGGATTTTGAGAATTTTATCACTATTGAACAATTTGAAGAATTAATCAATCAAACTAGCAAATGGATCAATGAAGTAAAAGATATTATTGAGAGTGAGAAAAATGAAAAAATAAAAAAAGAAATCTTAAGAAAGGTTAATATATTTACTATTCCTGAGAAAGTTGATGGTAAAATATTAAATGATTTAAATAATACTCAAAAAAAAGGTATTTTTCTTTTAAGAGAATATTTAAATGAAAATGAGCTAATAGATCCAGAGTCTTTGCAAAATAAGATATTTACTATTGCAAAGGAAAAATTAAAAATCCCACCAAGAAAGTTATTTGGAGCAATATATCAAGTAATTCTAGGGAAGAATTATGGTCCAAGATTGGGTTCTTTTTTAACTTTATTAGATAAGAGTTGGTTAATAAATAGATTTAATATTTAAAATTTTTACTTTTCTTAAAATAACTACTAAAAATTATGATGTTTTGTTTTTCTACTAAATAATTTTCGCTTTTTCTTTTCTTTTAGCTTGGTATAACATTCTGAACAGTATGTAAATGCTTCAGATATCATTTCACCACAGTTCTTGCAGTGTTTATGAGGATAAATGTAAGTTCCAGTTTCATTTTTATAACGTTCGAATTTACTCAATTTAAATCTCCTAATTACTTTTATTTATAAAATACATAATAGATTATAACTTTTTCACACCATTAATATCAATTTTAATTTGATAGAATTGAGCATTTTTAAGTTGGTCCGTTATTTCAATAGGATATGATGGAAACTTTGAAGTAAACTTCACTTGGTTTTGAATTAAATCATCTAATTTTTCTTTCCAAAATGAAAAAACTCCATTAATTTTTTCTGGATCAACCAATGCAAAAACTGAACCACCCCCACCAGCTCCCGTTAACTTAGCTGCATAAACGTCAGGATGCTCTTCTACAATCTCTATTAAAATATTATTTGCTAGACCTATCCCATATTTAAAACCAGCATCTCGCATTACCGAATTCATAATTTTAGTATTTTCCTTAAAATATTTTCCTAATAACACCCAATCATGTTTCATTATGGCAAATCTAGATTTCCATGCTATTTCTGCTAATTTATTATAATTATACAATATTTTTTGATCTTTTTTTAAGTAAAGCCTCCTTAATCTTCCATGAACGTTTCCGCTTTGATGGAATACACCAGAAAAGCAGATAATAATAGGAATATCATTTATATCATATGTTTGATCAATTCTATCATAAATAGCTAGGGGCTCTAACGATATCTCCCTATGATATAGTTTACCATAATAAGAACAAAAACATAATCCACCTCTACTTATTACATAGCGATCTCCATAACCTGCTGTAATTTTTAAATCCTCATCTTCTATTTTAGTTGCCATTTCAGCAATTATATCTTTATTTATTGGAAATTCATTTGATTTTAATAAATTGAAATTGTTATATAAATTGAAAAATTTGGCAAATCCGTATAGAGTGGCAATAATTATTGCTGCACTTCCCCCCAAACCACTTTGTTGCGGAATTGTTGAAAGTAAGCCAATTTCAATATTAGTTTTCAAATAATTCTTTTCAAAACATGAATTAATTCTACAGAATCTATATATACTGGCATATACTAACCCATTTTTATTTGCAAATCTTTTTCTAATTAATTCTATATTTTTTAATAATGTTTCCTCACTAAGTAACCTAATAGTATGTGATTTATCAACATATTTAACTTGATAAATTTTTAATTTACTTTCTTTTTCAATTCTTTTTATGTATAAAAAAACAGAAAGCGGATTATTAATGCCTGTTATCGCTAAAGATGGCATCCAAAAATCTCCTTCGACAGCATCTAATGGATTTATTAGATTTATTCTTGATGGAGCTTGAACTATAATATCAGGATTTAAACTATACAAAAATTTTTTAATAGAATTTAACAAATATAAAACCTAAGATAGATTTTAATTTAATATAAAATCGATGATACTTTAAAATTTTGGATATTAGATTATTTCTTATTTGAACTAGCTAATAGCTCTACCTAAATCAGAAGATATGTCAAATCTCAGACCTAGTTATTGCATTCAATTAGATCTCTAAAATAAATTTTATCAACTAAACTTTCACCCAATTTTTTTATTACAATTAATTAAATAATTCCAAAAAATAAACTAAAAAAATTCATACGTTTTTATATTTTTAACAGAAAATAATTATTGATGGTCAAAAAGGGTAAATATAAATTATTTTCATATATAATTGATAGATTTTTAATTTATTATAAAAGTTTTAACAACAATAACAAATTTATAGCATTTGCTGCAATTGAATCAAATACATTTAATCCAATAATCTTATTAATGAATGATTTCTTAAGACAAAGGTTTATTCATTATTATTCTGTTCAAATATATACCGCTACCAAAGAAAAACACACAATTCTATTAAATTTTGAAGATACAGAAAAAGAGGGAATTACTAAAATTTTTAATATAATTTATCAAAAGTTATGTGAATGCGAAATTTCGATTAAATTTTTAGAAAATAGTACGTTAGAAAAACTTTTTTTACAGGTTATTTTTGAAAAAATAAATTCTAATATAACTATTACAGAGAACTCAGGGGCACTCTTAATCAGAAATGAAAAAAGATTGAGATTATTAGATTTTTATAAAATTAGTCTAGAATATTTAGAAAAGAAAAATTCTTTTATTGACTCATTTGCAAGTCTAATTCAAAATTATAATCGAGTTGGGTACTTATTCTTCAATTTTCAAATCAATTTCATAGATGAAATACAAATTTGCTCATATTTTGTTGAAGTAAGTAATAAACTTAATTATACTTCGGATATTGCCGAAAAGGTAAATAATTTCTTTGATAATAATATACTAAAAAAACAGAATGTAAAAATTAAAAAATTACTTAATTACTTATGGAGATTAAGAATTTCTGATGATGCTTATCTTTTAAGGTTTTTTTACAATTTATTTATAACTAAAGAACACTATTTTTTACCTTTATTGTTGAAATTCAATTCAAAATTTGAGCAAAATCTAATAAATAATAAAATCAAATTTACTAGGCTAAGCAATAAATTATTACTTGTTGAACAAGCTTTTTTAATTGTAATTTTACCAATATTAGAATCGAATTATATTCAACGTATTATCAAAAAATATTACTTAAAATATCTTATCTATTTTTTTCTATTGAATAAATTAGATTACGAAAAATTATCTCAAATAAAAGAGATTAACAAATTAAAAAATATCAAAGTTATCCTCCTCGATAATATTTCAAATTTTGATCTCAAAATTTTTAAAAATAAGACATAATTAAAATATCCCTAAATCAATTGCAATATCTTGCGCTGAATAATCTGGATGAAGCTTAACAAACGCTTTTTTCTCTCCCTTTGAAGAAATCAAAGTATTAACCTTTATTACCTTTACATTATGTATCTTTTCTACCGCTTTTCTAATTTGGTTTTTGTTCGCAGTTCTATTAACAATAAATACTAATTTATTTTCTCTTTCAATTAAATCAAAAGTTTTTTCAGTAATCGAAGGTCTCTTTATAATAGTATAAAATTTCTCCACTTCAAAAATGCACCTCAAAATTATTTAACTCATTGAAAGCTGATTGCGTCCATAATATTAATCTGCCTGGGGCGCCTCCAGGTGCCAAATTATTAATCGATAAGGTCTCAATTGTTATTACATCTGTACCAGGAATATTTCTAGATGCTTTTATAATCCCAAAATCATCCTTTATTATAATTAATATTCCTTTTTTGTTTTTATATTTACGTCCTCTTAGTTTACCTTTTCCAGCTCTAACTTTTTTCCCATTCTTTATTTTTAATAACTCGTTTTTTAATCCTAAATTACATAAAATTGAATAGATTCTATTAGTTTTTTTAATAGTTTGTATTTTATCATCAATAACTAAAGGAATTTCAGGTATATCGTCAGTTTTATAACCTCTTGAACTCACCCAGTTTTCATCTCCAGAAGCAGAGATCGCAGAAATAATGGATAATTTGTTAATTTTTTTATTAACTTTTTTCTTGATTTTTTTCTCGGTTTTAATAGGATGTGTACGTCTCCCACCTTTAGCAAAAGGAACTCTGCCTACATGCCGAGCTGTAGGAAAACCAGACCCTTTTATTCTTGGTGCTCTTGACATACCATATCCTGTTCCCCAACCTTTTGAGATATTTTTTAGACCAGCACCTTTATCTCTTCCCTGAATTTGTTTTCCTCTACTTTGTGAGCCGGAACTTGCCATTTGGATGACATCTTTTCTTGGCTTAATATAAAAAATTGGTGGTTTATTGACTAGATCCTTTTTTTCTCCCTCTAAACTATAAACATTAACTTTATCCATATAATCCCTCTTATAATTTATTTCATTTTCTCTGTTGACTTTCTCTGCTTATAAATGTAATTTCTGGTGATTTAATAATAAAAGATCCTAAAGGTCGAATAGTTTTCCTTAATCTTACTAATCTTTTCTTAGATCCTGGAATAGAGCCTAATAATAATAGGTAATCTCCTCGAACTTTACCATAACGAATAAACCCGCCCTTTGGATTAATTTCTTCTTCGTTTTCACCGATTACCATAATTCTTTTATGATATTCAGTTCTTTGATGAAAACCTAGCTGTCCCGCACGAGGTACGGTGTATAAAACCCTCGCAGGATGCCAAGGTCCAATACATGCTACAGCTCTTCTGATTTTGCTATTTTTTCTGGTTAAAATCTTAATACCAAATCGTTTAACAGGTCCTTGAAATCCTTTTCCTTTAGTGACAGCAATAACATCTACCAACTCTCCTTCTTTTAATACTTCTCGAGCTCTAATTTCTTTTCCTAACTTATCAAATAAATAATTGAATTCTTCTTCAAATTGATTTATTGAATTTATCTTAATTTCTATTATATCTGGTTTTTTTCTTGGTAGTGAGGTTCTATAGGGCTGAGTTTGAAAAATCCCTCTAATATCACTGGTATAATTTAAATTCTCCAAAATTTTATTTTTTAGTTCTGTTTTGTTATAATTTTCTCTATTAGGGAGATTTATTTTTCGAGCCAGGAATTTATTAAAATCATTAATGAAAATTTCTCCAACAATAAATTTTCCATACTCATCTTCATTATATACTCTAAGTCCTATGAGTACTAATGGAGGAATTTCAATAATAGTCACAGGCTTCAATAATTCTTTTCCATAGTAGGGACTGTTTGGTTGATCCTCAATATATATAATATGAGTCATACCAACCTTAAAACCTGCAAATCCAAGAAGATTTATATCATCTCCATAATCTATCCAATTTCTTATTCGGGATTTTATTGTTGCTGCTCTTTTTCTCGGCAGAAATGCTAACGATCCATGTCTTGGTGCATGTTTTTTTCGATGACCCATATTTTATCACGAACTTTTGTTTAGGAATCTTTCAAAATAAATAAATTTTTTTATTGAAATGTAATTCTACTGATTTTCATTAATGAATAAAAGAGGGTTATTTAAATTTTTCTTTACAAAAAAAAGTTTAAATGATCTTAAAAAATTTAAGTTATTTTCAAGAAAGAGAAAATTTAGATGGTATAAAAGAAGCTATTTTATTTATTGATTGTAATAAATGTCTTAAAAAAGATAAAAACTTTTTTAAAAATGAAGATTGTCGCTACTGTTTACTATCTATTTTATTTAAAAATAAAAATAAAAAGATCAATGAAATTTCTTTATTAGGAAAAGATATTACGATTGAGTATCATAATGTTAAATTATTTTTAGAATATTTTAAAAAGTTAAAGAAAGTCAAAAAAATAAATAAAAAAATAGAAGAAATTAAGAATAAAAAATGTAATTATGGAGAATTTAAATGTAAATTCTTTCCAAGTTTTTCTTCAACATATAAAATCCAAGATTTTGAGTATTACGATCCAATTTTAGTATATCGTTTACTCATTAAAAGAGATATTAGATCTGAAAACAATATTATATTTGATCCTATATGTCAGAAATGTTATAAGTATATTAAGAATTCTGAGAAATATGTTCTAAAACTTTTTGAAAATCTAAATGTTATTAAAGATTTTAAGGCATTTCAAAATAATAAGACTTTTGCTCATAAATTTACTAATTTTTACGAGTATATCTTCTCTAAATTTGCTTATTTAAAAGAAAAGACCCATACATACGGAAATTTTTGCTTAAACGAAAATCTTAGTTTATTATCAGAGTATAGAATTGGAGAAGATGATGTCTTTCAAATACAAATATATAGAACTCCATTTGAATACGAAAAAAGATATTTTGTTAAATTTTATTCAAAAGAAAATGAAAATACTGATTACTCTGAAAAAATAATCAATGATTTAATTCAAAATATTGAAGTTAAAGAATTCAATCAGATTATTCCTCTTGAAACCTTAATTGAAATTTATAAAGATGAAATATTAAAAAATTTAAATTTAAAATATAAATTCTCTAAGATTGTTAAAAGAAGGATTACTTACTTAGCTACGCTAAAAAAATTAAATCTAGATAAGTTATTCCCATTATTAATTGACAATTCAATTGAAGAAATATTCTTAGATTCTCCAAATGATGAAATATACATAAATCATCAAAAATTTGGCAGATGTAGAACTTCGATTAGATTTAATTTGAAAGATATAGAACGTCTTAAAACATTAATAAGATTATATAGTGGTAAAAGATTGGATTTTATGAATCCACAGATAAAATTCGTCATAAAAAACAAATTTTTTAATTGTAGATTTGCTATTGATATTGACCCAATCCAAATAAATGGATTTGCTTTAGATATACGCAAATTGAATAAAAATGTTCTTACATTGCAGGATTTATTAAAATGTGATACTTTAGACCCGTTGATGGCGGCATTTTTATATTTTAATCTATTGCGAAGAATTAATATAACAGTTACGGGTGAAACAGATACAGGAAAAACAACATTAATTAATGCATTGGATTTATTAGTTCCAAAGGAATTTAGAAAGATTTATGTTGAAAATATTACTGAGTCTTTAAACCAAAATGAATTTGGTAAACATCAGTTAAAATATAAAGCTGATTCTTTAGAGGACCTTATTAGACAAAATTATTCAAAAAGTAACCTAATTAAGACACTTTTACATAGAACTCCTGATATAATCTATCTAGGTGAAATTTTGACTAAAGAAGAAACAGAAGCCTTATTTCACTGTTTAGCGGCAGGATTAAAAGGTTTTCAAACTATTCATGCAAATGACATAGAATCTTTAATTCATCGTTTTCTTTACCATTTCAAAATTAATAAATCATGTTTATTTGATTTGGATCTGATAATTTTAATGAAAAAAGAATTTAATAAAAGAAGAATTGTATCATTGGTCGAAATTGATAAAAGTAATAGCGAAAATGGTAAATTTGATAGTCCAATTTTTCAATATAGTCCAAAATTTAAGAAATGGAAATTATTAAAAAATCTTTTTAACACTGGTGTGATTTCTGAATTAAGAAAATATGAAGATTTGTCTTTAAATAAATTCAACATATTTATTAACTTATATCATGATATTTTTGAATTTATATCAAAACTCAAAAAAATTGAAATTAATGAATTAATTGAACTATTTCATAGGATTTCTTATTACTCATTTAACTCAATAGGATCATTAAAAGATTTTTGGGACAATTGGAAAAAGACTCGAAGTTTAAATTAATAAATTTTAACTTTACTTTATATGACAAATTTATTAGAGAAGTCATTGTTATTAGGCTTTGGAATTTTTACATTGACGATTTTTATTTCTATAGTAATTCCTTTTTTAGATCAAGTTTCAGAATTTAATAAAACTAAGACCACAGATTTAGAGTCATATATGATTTTTATTAGTGAAATTGATCAAGCTGTTCAATTTGTCATACAAAATCCTGAAGAGGATTATCTTAGGGAAATTAATTATCCCTGTAAATTTAACATTACTTTTAATGAGTACTATATTATTTGCACATTTATAATCAATAACGAGATTTATAACAAAATTTTAGTTTATAATACTAGTTTTTATAAAAAATCCTTTTTTAATATTCCATCAAAGTTATACCATCTTAACGTATCTTACTCATCATCATATATTATTGTAAATTTTATTAATTTATATTAAACCTTTCAATTTTATGATAAACCTTGAAAATTATATTGACTTATGTAGGAAATTTAATAAATATAAATTACCAAAATTAAGATTCAAAGAATTAGATGAAAGGTACTATAAAATCTATAAAAAACTTTATAACATTGAAGCAGATGATATAAATAAAGCTAGTTTTATAATCTTTTTAACTTCATTAATTACCTTTCTAATATTATCAATACTTTTAACGTCTATAAATGTTTTAATCTTATTTCTATTTTCAATTATGATTTCAATAATAGTTTCTTACAAATTTAATTTGATTCTTTATCAGGAGATTAATAGAAATGAATCATCGATTAATGCTATGCTTCATTTGATTAGAATTGAATTTTCTTTAATTGAAATGACTTTAAAGAAAACTTCTGATTACTGTCTTCATTTCATAAAAATAATTAAAAATTCTAGAAGTCCTCTTTCTTCATATTTTAAAAATATTTTCAATAGAATTCATGAAGGTAGATTACCAGAAAAAGAATTAACTAGAATAATAACACCTTCAAATGAATTTAACAACTATCTAAAAAATCTTGTGCTAAATAATTTTTTTAATAATTCAAATGACTATAATAGTTATCCTTTAGAAAAGCGATTTAAAATCTATTTAAGGGAACTACAGTCAAAAATTAGCATAATATTTTTTATAGGGTTATTTTCTCCAATTGGTTTATGTTTTTTAATTTTATTCCAAATAGTTAATTTTTTATTTTTAATCTTTTTCATTCCATTCTTTTTATTCTCTCTAAATTTATTATTTCGAAAATTTATGAGAAAAAATTCTTATATGATTGGACTTTTAAATGAATATTCAAATTTTGAAAGAAAAAAATTTGATGAATTTTTAGTTTTTCTAAAAAGTTTTGCTTTTAATCTAAAAAATAATGCATCACCTGAACAAGCTTTCTTTAAATCTTATTCTCAAACTAAAAAATTCATAATACTATTAAAAAAACCCTTACAAAATCAAATAGCTTGGCTTTTAAATTTCTCTAACTCTTTTGATGAAATTATTGAGAATTTAAAGTTAGAATTACAAACGATACGTTATAGTATGTTATTAGAGGTGATTGAAAAATTTATTAAAAGAGATTCTTACTTTTCCGCTGATAAAATTTTTGAAATCTTAAAATTAATAAATAAACATCAAAAACTTGAAAGAAAATTGGAAATAATAATTAAAGGAGAAAAATTTAAGATTTTTTTCTTTATCTTCCTTTTACCTATAATAATTGGTGGAATCTCAGGATTTTTCCCTATTTTAACAGGAATAATGAAAAATATTAGCTTAAATAATAATTATTTTTTGAGTGTCCTTAATACTCCTGTAAATCTTTTCAATATGGCAGGAATTTTAATAGTTTTGTTATCAAGTGTCTCAATTACTACTAACTATTTCTTAAAGATCATTAATTATAATAAAAGACTTATTTTAATATTGACAACAAATATAGTTTTTACTTTAAGCTTTTTAATCTCGTTTACAAGTATTCTTAGCTTTATTTAAATTACACATAATCAAGTAATTATTTAATTAGCATAAAAATGTAAGATATATTAATTCAATAAATAAGAATATCCCTATGAAAAAAGTTATAAGAATTGAATAAAAAAAAACTAGTCTGAAAAAACTATAATTTTCAAAATTGTTAACAAATATTAGAAGTTCTAATTTTTCTAATAGCAAATTGAAAGGAATTAAGAAAATTAAGAACATTATAAATGCTAATAAAGTTATCACAGTATCGGTTGCAATTACCGAATATATAAAAATAAGTATAAATATAGCTAAAATTACATAAATCTCTAAAATTAATATATCTAATTCTATCATTCAATAATTAGATTATTATTGAATTATTTAAAGGTCTCAACTTAAGATAAAATTAAAAATCTAGATTTTTCTCAGAATTTTTAGTTTATTTCATTTTTTTATGTTTTAAAGATATATTTTTTTAGAAAGGTAGATAGCGTTAGAAAATATTATATAATAAAAAAAGCTGATAATAATTATGAAAACTTTAAAAATCAAAGGTTTAAAATACAATAAAGGCAAATACGAGTTGTTTAATGACCGCTTTGTATTTTTTCCACCACAAGTAATTGATATATTATCATCTATTTACGGTGAAGGTGTGAAATCTTTATTGGTTTGGCTTGGTAAAAAAGCAGGTTGGACATTAATTCAGAATTGGGATGAAAATTTAAAATCAAAATCTTTAGATGATTTAGTAAATCAATTCTGTAATATAATAACTAATCACGGGTGGGGCCGATTTGTTCCTAAAAAAATAAGTGATGATTTGATTATCATTAATCTCTTTCATAATATTTCCTCAGAATTAGAAAATAAATCAAAATATTTCTGTTATTTCATAACGGGATTATTAACTGGTTTTGGAGAATTTGCTTTATATAAAGTAAATGTTATTGAAAATCAGTGTTGTATTGAAGATACCAATTTAGAATTTTGTGAATATAAAATTGAAATGAAAAAAATGTGAAATATATTACCAAGGATCCCATTCTTCAGGGTTTAATTCTTCTCCAGTATTATCATCTATGTCTTTTTCTGCGGATTCATCATTAATCTTAGATAAAAAATCATTTGAGTCTAAAACTTCTTGAATCCCTAAATGTTCATTTTCAATTAAATCCGAATCTTCATCCAAAAAAACGGACTCTTCTCCTATTACAACATCTTTAAATGCTGAAATTAAAGAAAGAAAGTTGAAAAATTCTTCTTTACTCATCTCGACTTTTAAAGAGTTTTCATTATCAAATAATGCTAATTTTATAATCCTGACTTCTCCACTAATTTCCACAGAAGTTATTTCAATATTTTCTTTATTGTTCTTTAATTGAATTTTCCATGAAGTTTCTCTTGTTTTTTCAATCTCCATCTTTTGCTTTTCACAATACAAATCATTAAAATTCATTAAATTAATAAAAATTATTAAATTTAAAATTAATTCGAAGTAAAATAATTAATAACAAATTGTTAAATATAATAGTATGGTATAAGATAGAATTATGATTATAATCAGTGGAGGTCGATATTGACATAATATTTGGAATTTTTGCTTTTCGTTATTATAAATCAAAATTAATGATCTTACAGGATTCTTCATACTCATATTTTTATTTAAATCTGAAAAGTTAAAAAACTTAAAGAAAGATTTTAAAAAAAATTTCTGTAAAATTGATATTTTTAAATTTGAACTAAATAAAATAATGAATGCATTGCAATTTATAAAAATACTATTAATCAATAGGTTTAATAAAAAAATGATAATAAATAAAATCGAGAATGATAAGAAGAATAAGAAAACACAATTTATATTTAAATTTTGAATAGGTTGTATTAAAAAAATTAATATAAATAGTTTTCCATCGCTTCCTCCAATTATTTTTAAATTAAACAATAAAAAAGATATGATTAGAATACATAAAAAAAAAAAAATCTTATATATAAAAATAGAAATATATTGTTAAAAAACAATAAATATTCAATTAAATTAAAAATTAGCCCGATAATATATGTACTTTTAAAAGACTTCATAGAGATTCTTCTTAATTTTACATCTAAATAAAGAAAAATAAAAAATATTATGTATATGAAGCTTTGGTTAATTAAAAAATATATTAAATTCAAATTAATAGTAATCTCCCTCCCAAATATCTAAGAAATTTTTAAAGCTCCGTGCTTTTATATTTTCTATCTTATATCTAAATATTTTAATACGCCCAAATCTTTTTTCCTGGATTACATTAATTTTTTTTAGATAATTTAAATGTTTAATAACATTAGTGTAATTTAATCTTGTGTTATTAATAATTAATGAAAGAGTTAATTCCTTATTTCTAGCTAAGGTTTTTAAGATCTTAACTCTCGCTTTTGACCCCAATACATTTTCGATTAAATCTTCATTTTTTGATACATCTATAATCAAATTTTCAAACCTTTAGAATTTAATATCTCTGTGATGATTTTTTCTAAATTTGTCAAGTTAATTTCAGGTACTTGAATTAAAGCTTTTCTTCCTTTAATTTTCTCACTTAAAATTTTTGTATGCAAAATGCTTTCTCTTTTAAATTCCTGGAGATAGTTCCACAATTGAGAATAAGATTTAGGATCTAATCCTAAATTTTCACATATTACATGATATCTTTTCAAAATTTTAAGAAAAGAGATTTCAGTCAGATCACTAATTTTTAATGCCTTAACTACTGCATATAAAAACACTAATTTTTGCGATGAAATATATTTCAAAACATCTAATGTTGAGAATGGTACTAATTCTTGACTTCCAAGTCGAACACATTCAGCTGTTATGCATTTTAAATTTTTATTTTCTGCTATTTTAGTAGCTTTCCATAAAATATTCAATCCATATCTTACATCGCCATTATTATATGTTGATTCAGAAATCATTTCAATTAATTCATTAGATATAATATTTTTTTTTAAACATATATCTGCTCTATATTTCAAAATATCGAATATTTGTGGTTTTGAATAATTATTAAATTTTATAATATTTCTTTGTAGTGTACTCATTGTACTATTATCTATATTATTTAAACACGTAATATCTCTTACAATTCCAATTATAGAAATTCTTTGCTGAGAACTGATGGAATCATCATTAATTCGGGTTAACAAGTAAATCAAATCTTCACTTTTATCAATAAGATAATTCAATTCATCTAATACAATTAATAAATGTAAATTCTGGATATTTAGTAGATCTAATAATATTTCTAATAAGTCTTGAGGAGAATATCCTCTTTTAGGAAAATTTTTATTAATTATTCTAATTATTTTGATTAATACTTTATAGCTTGTTCTTTCTTTTCTACAATTAATATGAACATATTTAATAGCTATATTTCTTTTTTTTGATGCTTTTTTAAGCAAATCTCCGAAATATTTGACGGTCACGGTTTTTCCTATTCCAATTTTACCTGTTATTAGAATCTTTCTTGAGATTGAATTTGGATTTGTGATTATAGTTAAAAAAAGCTGTGATAATAATGATAATTCTTTATCTCGGTGGAGTAGTTTATTAGGAACATAATTTATATCAAGTTTACTCTCATCTTGAAATAATGACGGCTTTTTTAATAATTCTTCAAAATATTCCATATTTAAGAAAATTAGATCTTAGAAATTTATTATGAATTAAAGAGGGGATTGTTTATAATAAAATACAGACTATTAATTTTTTATTATAAAAGATTTAATTTGTTAGATAAAAGTGTATTCAAACTCTTTTTAAGAAATTAAGAACTTCATTAAAGTATAATTTATCAAATTTAAGATTTTAATTAGATTTCATTTAAAGATCATTGAGAGAAGATTATATTATTATTATTTTCAAAATTTACTTATTTATTTTTAGTATTTAATTGTAATATCTGCCAATAGTTTCTCTTTTCTTTTTTTAATATAATTAAATACAGCCACAGAAAGCACCGCTAATATAATAGATATGAAAATAACAAATAACAAATAATTATATTGAAAGGGTGAATTTTGTTTAGTTGACAAACTCAATCTTGTTGTTAAGGTTAGAGTTTTATTTTCTAATAAAAGAGTTCCATTAAAGAAGAACTCAATAACTACTAATTCGCAATCCTCATTGAAAACAAAAATTTCTTGAGAAAGAGATAAATTCAAAAATCCAAATTGATCAGTAAAATAGTTCTTTACATATGTTAAGGATTTATTATTAAATATCATCACTCTAATACAATGATTATTAAGTGTATTTAAGGAATTGTTTTGAAAATAGTAAAAGCGTAATTTGATCTTTAAATCTTCTTTCTTACCCAAATCCTCTTTGAACCCAATAATATCAACATAAACGGGATTTTTCTCAAGGAAAATCTCATAAAAAAACATTGAGTCATAATAAAAACTATTATTTTTAACTATAAATACCAAAATGTTTTTCCCTAATTCTAAATGCTCATGTGGAAAAAGATCGAATTTAATTATTCCAGATTCATTTATAATATAGTTTAACTGATATATTAATGATTCATTTGAAAATATGTTAAACAAGATTGATTGATTTATCAAAAAGGAGTTATCTTCTAAAAGTTTATCATAAAATCTTGCTGTAATACTTAAATTCTCACCAATATTTATTTGGTTCTTAAATCTAATTAATTCACACAAGAGTGTTCGCTTCATTATTTCAACTTCTATTGTTTCTAGATAAGTTATTACCATATCCATTGTACTAATTTGATAGTAATAACTAAAGAATTTGATAAAAAGAGTATTGGAGCCATTTGTAAAAGAAACATTTAAATTAATAATATTTATATTCCAACTTTTTTCAGAAAAGCCTATTTCATCATATTCAGATGAATTCCAAACAATATTATTAAAACAATCAAAAATTTGTATTTGAATATAAGCAATTTCATTATATTGATTATAATCTAATTCCCAAGATGCATTGATTTGAATATTTTCATTAATATAATATCCTTGTTTGTTAGAATTAAAATAATATAAATTACAGAAAAAACAATGGCCAAAATTAATAAAATTAGAAAATATTATCAAAATAAAGAATGGAAATATAAGAAGAAATTTCTTTTTCACATTATAATTCTTTGTTTAAAAGTATAAAAACCAAAATAATTTATTTTGCCAAATATTTTAATCTGATAAGAAGAAATAAGGTTTAGTAATAGAAATGGGAAAGGTTAGAACAGTTTTAATTAAAAATGTTTCAAAAGAATTAATAAATAAATATCCTAGTGTATTTACTACTGATTTTGAGAAAAATAAAAAACTATTAGATAAATATTTAGAAATAGATTCAAAACATTTAAGAAATAGAATTTCAGGATATATTGTAAATTTATTAAAAATTAAAAGCAAAGAATAATAACTCTGGCTTCATTTGTAATTGTTTAACATTTACTAAGAATTTAAGGGATTAATATTAACGAAGATTCAAAAAAAATGGCAGATCTCCTTAGATCTGGTTATACTATGTTGAATATTGCATGTCCAATTTGTAAAAATCCAATTTTTCGAAATCGAAATAGAGAGACCTTTTGCCCAATTTGTAATAGAAAAGTATTAATTGTAGAAAATGAATCTAGTAAAGTTAATGAGAGATCTGAAAATATCAAGTTTCCAGATTCATTTAATCAAACGAAAAAATTGCTAGATTATAATAATATCCATAATTCTGTAAAAGAAGTAATTTTCGATAAAATAAAATGGATATCAGAAAGACTAAAAAATGAGACTCAATTTGAAATAATCGAAAACTATATAAAAATTTTGTTAAATCTCTATAAATTACTAGAAGAATTATTATCTGTAGATAATAGTGAAAAATAGAGTTACTAAAAGTACTATTTTATAATAAAAGATATTCTGAATTCAAACATATTTTATTATAAGTTGAATATATTTAAATAACTTAAGTGCTTCTGCCGGGATTTGAACCCGGGTCCCGAGGGTGAGAGCCTCGTATGCTCAGTCTTAATCCGAGATTATTAATTTCAAGAATAAATTGACCACACTACACTACAGAAGCATTTTATTAATTAAAATCTCGAACGCTCTAAATTTTATAAATTTAACTTAATTAAAAAAGTTAATAACATTTAACTATTTTTAAGCTTAAAAATTCAAAAATAAGAAGAATTTTTTACATAAAATACATTAATTACAATAGAGTTTATCTAGAATTTAAGGTGTTTAAAAAAAGGGGCTTAAGGAGATTCACATAATGATCACGAATTGAATATTCTGCAATATTAGTAACTTCAGAGATAATTTTTTGAGTTAAAATAGCTTTTTGACAATATTTTTTAGCTAATAACTTATCTGCTAAATATATAATTGCACCTGTTAGAATAAATGGATTTCTACCTCCACGTAGCCTAACGGGTAATATTTTTAGTATTTCGCGACATTCTATTATTAATTTATTTTGAAGTTCTCTTTTTGACCAAAAGACTCCTTTTTTTTTTAGCCTTTCTACCAAATCTTTATGATTTATAACTTGATTGATTAATCTTATGAGATAATCTTCACTTTTATGAGGAGTAGAGTCAATTTTTAAATGATGTTTATATTCTATTCCATCTCTTAAGATTAATCTAGAATTAACGCGATGACCGTAGTTTTGAAAAGCTTTAGAAATTTCATTGATAGTAATTGGTGCATTATGATATTCTTTTCTTACAGCATAAAAAATACAGAAAGCTATTAATGAAATGTTATTAATTACTTTAGCTTCACTTTTGATTATTTTTTTATAATAATATGCTGCGTTATTTCTAATATTTTTGTTTAGATTTAGGTACAATGAGATTTTATTTAAAATATTGAAGATTCTATACTCAGTTTCATGATTTTTAATCCTTAAAAATTGATCGTAATTTTTTTTTAGTCTTCTAAATAATTTTTGTTCATTTGGAGGTAACAGCCTTCCTGTTTTATCTTTTAAAAATTTAGAATTTTCATAATCAATAAATGAACCTAATCCACCTATAAAATCTGTTCTTGCTCCCAAGGACACATATTGTTTACTTAAATTACTTTTTTTATCATTTTCATTAAAAATAAAAGAAGATTCTTTAAAAAACTCATTAATTACTAACCCACATTTATTGCAAATTCTTTCAAAGCTATTAATTATTATATCTCCACCACATTCAGGACATATTTCAAAAGTTTTAGTATTTTCTTCTTTTTGACTAATAGATATCACTAAATTCTGGGAATTTAAGATAAATAAATTCACCCTAATTTTAATTTAACTTCGTGGAATAATAATAGGCTAAAAAGAAATTGTATTACTACAAAATGGAATAATCTACTATAGAGAAGGAGAGGGAGATGATAAAAAATAAAAACTGTTGAATTTAAAACATTCAATTTAGAGGTATAATGATTTGAAAGAAATATTACAAACAATATTAAAAATTCATGAAATAAAATGAATCAGACTCCCAAAAATATTGAAAAAATTAAAAATGTACCATATAATAATTTAAAATTGTTGAAAGAAATAATCAATAAGTTAAACAAAATATTTTCCGGAAAAAGAGAAATTATGTATTCAGACATTATTAATTTAATTTCTAGAGAAGGAAATTCGGGAGAAGAATATAATCAAATACTTTTATGGTGTAATTATAAAATTAGATTAGGAGAATTTTTTGTTAATATACAATAATGATTATTGAATTCAAACTTTTTATTTAGGTATTTGATTTGTAAAAAAGTAAAAATATCAAAAAGGACTTATAAATACTTAATTATAATAATACTTATTAATATAATTTAATAAAATTAGAAGAATATTTCATTAATTACATATTCTTAATTAAAAACATTAAAAGGAACGATTTATTTACTACCAAATTTAATATAGAAGGTAGATTTCTCTATGGTTCGATTCACAGCAGATCATAAAGTTTATATTAAGATTCTTTATTGGGGGATGGCAGGATCAGGAAAAACAACAATTGTAGATACACTTTATAGATTCACAAAAGAGAATGACAAAGACATAGCCCCTACTGGGAATCTAACTAAAATTTCAATGGCGAGTGGATCAACTTTATATTTTGATAGGGGCATCTTTCGATCCACAAAACAACAAAGTAGAGGAAAAGTTTTTTATCATGTATATACTGTTGCAGGTCAAAGGAGATTTTCTCCGTTAAGGAAGAAGATTTTTAAGGGAACAGATGGAGTTATTTTCGCTGTTGATTCACAAACTCATTTTTTTGAAGACAATATAGAATCTTTAAAAGAATTGAAAAATATTACAAGAGGTAAATTAATTAAAGAAATCCCCCTTATTATAATGCTCAATAAGCAAGATCTTACGGAGGTTATAGGCGAAGAAGATTTTAAGCAAGTTTTAAAAGATGAAAAACTTTGGTATGAACCAGATGATAAATTATATTTTTGGAATCCCATAATTTACAAAACCTGTGCTTTGTATGAAAAAAGAAAAGATGTATATCGCAGCTTTTCTGAATGTGCAAGGAGAACAGGATTATATCAAATATACGGTGATGGAGAAGCTCCAGAAGAATTTAAAGAGTTCCGTGATTTTTAAATAATAAAAAATCCTGTTACTTCACAGTTAGAGCGAATTTGATTTCATTTATAAATATCTTATATGAATACGATAAAAAGGAGTCAGTAAAGGTTGTAAAGATTCGATGAAAACGACTAGACAAGGATGATCTACTAAAAGTAGGAATGATAATTTATAGTTACTTTGAGGATTATAAAAACCTTAGCTCCTTTGAATAAATTTTTCTAAATATAAATAAAATATAAAAGTTTGTCTGCATTTTTATGAATAACTTCTAAAAGAACAGATGTGGCTTAAGACGGGTTTATATAACAATATAAAGGATAATTTACCGAAACAATTTTCTATTTTTCAGTTTATGAGTATTCTAGGAATTGAAGCATTAGAAGTGAGAAAAGTTAGAAATTTATTAAAACAATTTTATTTACATGGCTATATAAAGAGAATATCGAAAAATATATATAAAAAAGTTGAAATTGAAAATAAAGATTAATTATTTAAACTTAAATTAATAACTAGCTGCGGAAATATAAAATTGATTAGCTGACTAAATGAATCCAATATTCCTTTTCCATTTATAGCTACTGTTTTTTTTAATGTAAGATTTTTAAATTTGCAATAATCAATTAGGGACAAAAATTCTGATTCATTTAATTTTTTTATATCCTGTAGATCATACTTATTTAATGATATTACGATGGGAATATTATAAATCTCCATTCCAAATAACGTTTTCAATTCGTTCCACGATCTTAAATTATGTTCCAAAAATTCACTTTGAGAATCAACAACGAATATTATCCCATCTACTCCGTTTAGGGTAGCTGGGCGAGTGCTTGCATAAAAATCTTGACCTGTGGCAGAATATACCAAAAATTTTAAATCCCATTTAGTCCCACTAAACTGTAAAACTCCAAAATCAAAAAACAACGTTCGTCCAACAGTGCTATCTATGGATTTTAAAGAATTTTCTTTTTTAAAAAAAGAAAAAAGATATTTTACAGAAGTTGTTTTTCCTGACATTGCAGGACCGTAATATACAATTTTTACCTGTAATGTTTTATTCTCAAAATCAAATATCATGGTTAATTCTAACCCCATAATGAAACTATTTTATCACCAATAAAAGTCTTTTTACCATCTTCAATTAAATCAGAAAAATTTTCGCCCCATTCTTTAAATATAAATGAAAGTATTCGTTCTAAAGGTGCATCCTCGTAATCGATAGTTTCTAAAAGAGTTTTACTTCCTATTTTAGCATGAATTTTGATATTATATAATAAATTCAATCTTGTTAAGATAAAAAAAGCACGTTTTGAACCGGAATAGAAATTTTGAATTTCTCTTTTAAAAATATTTTTCTTTAACTCAGTTTTTTCTACTTCAAAATCTACTAATGTTTTAATTAAATCTTTATCAAGGTTATTCAGTTTTGTCTTATCATTTAAAACTCTTTTCATTTTTATTATAGATTTTTCTGTGTCTTGAGAAATCTTTTTAAATATATTTTGTTCTAATGGTAAATCTACTGTTTTCGGATTAATTCTTTCAAAATTTACTGATAACTTATTAGAAGAAAGAGTTATATATAATGCTTCTTTAACTTTTTCTCGTACCTGATTTCTTATTGAATAAAAATCTTCTTTATTAGTAGGAATAACGATTCCGATTAGCCAAGACTCAAGCTTATTAAATTGACTTAATGCTTTTAATGCAACATTGCAAGGACATCGAATGTGTGCTCTCTGAGAGTTATAGTCAATATTTTCATTAAAAATTAAACTTTCATATTCACTATTAGATATAAAATCAGTATAATAGACATATTCCTTTCTAAAATGTATAAGTTCAGATAAATCAATTAAAAAGTTATCAATTTTATCTGAATCATCACCATAAACGAAAATTGGAATTCTATCTAAAAGGCAATAAAGAATTAAGGAAGAATAATTTCTTTTAAATTTGTCTAAAATTTCGAAGAAATTCATATTTTCACCAGTGCTATTTAATTATTAATTCTCCTAACATCCTTTTAATATCAAATGTCCTATGTTCTTGAAAATCAGAAGCTTCTTTGATAAGTGTACTAACTTTTTTAGTAAATTGGGGGAGAATTAGTCTTATTAAGCCTAATTTTTGTCTCATTTTTCCAATTATAGTACTAAATACTGCTTTTCCTAACCCATCGATAAATTGAAAGGTATTATCACAATCTAATAGTATTCTTTCGGCATGCATTTTTTTCAACATCCACGCACATCTATTAGCTGTTTGAAAAAGTGAATAACTCATTGCTGATATCTTGTCTAATTTCTCTGAACTCATTTCAACTTTTTTTAATAATTTTGAAGCGATAAATCCCCCTTCGATAGTTATAAAAGCATATTTTAAATCGGGAATCGTTAAAGAGATATTATTCAAAACTTTTTTTAATTCTAATGATATTGTTTTTGAGAAGCTTAATGAAAAGGGAGATATCTTTAGATTGAATTCTTCATTTTCTTTAACATTAAATCCTTCGATGATGTTTTGAATTTTCTGACTATTAAATTGTATTAAGGGGGGTTTAAAAGACTCTCCAGATGTTATTAGACTAGTCTTAATCTTCCTTAAACATTCATTAGTTTGTAAAAATATTCCCCCTAAATTGATATTGGGCTGTGCTGTAATTGCCATGAAGAATTCATGATTCCCATCCAAAATATTTTGTATTTCTAAAATCTTACTTAATGAATTATGGACAGGACTGTTTAAGGGGGCAATTAAGATTTTTGCTTTTTTCCCTTCAATCAAGATATATTTTAGATCCTTAGGATGCAAATGAATACCAACATTAAAAATTGCACTGGTAGCAGAACTTACATTAAAAATTTCATCTTTCGAAAACCATACTCCCGTTGATTGAATTGGATTCCCGTCTCTTTGTGTTAATACAGCATTTTCTACACCTTTTATCTGCTTTATTTGGTCTAAGTGGATTCCTATTTTTTCATTGAGGTTCATTTTATACCAAATATTCCTTTTTAGAAATGATATCATTTAATTTTAAAATAAACTTTTAAACTACGAAAATTTAACAAATTTTATTCGGTTTTACGCAAGAAAACAAAAAAATTTATAATATATCTTTCCTATATTATATATTGCAAATCGCATCTTTACCGGTGTAAGCTTGGATTACGGTAAACGTCCGTTAAATGAAGAGTTTTATCACAGATGCGGTATAAAAAATGTAGTTATAACAAGATTAGTTATAACTGAAGAAAGTTAATTAAGAACCCCAATAAAATTGTAATTCCAATAAGTAATTCAATGTTTTGTGATGACTTCAATAACTATTAATTCCGGTTGATCCTGCCGGACCCGACTGCTATTTGGGTGAGAATTAGCTATGCGAGTTGAATGGGATACCTAAATTTCCCATAGCAAACTGCTCAGTAACACATGATCAACTTACCCTATAGAGAAAAATAACCTCGGGAAACTGAGGATAATGTTTCATAGTTGAAACGGCTTGGAAAAGTGTTTCAACAAAAGGGATAAGGAAAATGGTTCTTCTCCGCTATAGGATAGGATCGTGCTCGATCATGGTTGTTGGTGAGGTAACGGCTCACCAAGCCGATAATCGATAGGGGCCGTGAGAGCGGGAGCCCCGAGATGGGTACTGAGACAACGACCCAGGTCTTACGAGACGCAGCAGGCGCGAAACCTCCGCAATACACGAAAGTGTGACGGGGTTACCCAAAGTGTTCATTTATGAACTGTGGTAGGTGAGTAATGTCCCCTACTAGAAAGGAGAGGGCAAGGCTGGTGCCAGCCGCCGCGGTAAAACCAGCTCTTCAAGTGGTCGGGATAATTATTGG
>JAEOTA010000083.1 GCA_016840085.1 Promethearchaeota archaeon | reverse complement strand
AATTAATTCATTAATTAAAATAGAGGATTAGGCGAATTTAAGTCTGTCGTTTAGGAAAAACGTGATTTAATTAAGCCTCCAAAAGCTATAAATATTTTTGTCGATGAAGGTAAATTAAAAATTATCAGCCAAAACAAGAAATTATAAAAAAGATCACTTAACTATAAGAGAAGAATTTAAAGTATTGTTATTTACATATTTTCTCTTATTTTAAAATCATTTAAATACAAAAAGATCCCAAATTGTCCACTATTGGACAAAATAGAACATTGTTAATTTTCAATTTCCTCTGATTTTATACATACTGAAAAAATGGATTTTCTAAAATGTCCAATATTGGACACAAATGAACATGATACCTAAAATCATTTTGATATTCATTTCAATATAATTTATTGATATAAAATAAGATATTTTACTACAAATTATTCTAAATTATCTCAATAAGTTATACTAATAATAATCTCTCAATTTTCTTGGTGGCTTTATCATATTCTGTAGAATCCATGAATAAACCATAACATTCTTCCATCCATATTTTTTCATGTAATTTAATGTTAGTTCTTTTAAATTACCATTTAGAATAAGCTCATGACTTTCAAGAACTTTATGGGTTTTTGTACATTAATATAAGGAGGGCTTTGGTTAAAATGAATAAAAATTTAAAAATCTGAGAGAGTTTTTTGGTATTTATTACTAATTTCTCTATGTTTTTCTTTTTTCTCCTTATTAAGTTCCAAGATTGAATTTGCGATATTATCAACATCATCAATATTTTCAATGATGAAACAATTTTTCTCGTGCTCAATTATATAATTAGGTAAGTATGCTTGTTCATAGTTTCCCTTGGGTTTTAAAACTATTATAGGTTTACCCTGTTCTTTGCCATATTCTACTTGCCATCTAGTTCCTGATCCCTTTCCCGCTTCTATTACTATATTCCCTAGACTAAGTGCACTAGAGATTCGATTTCTAGCAGCTAAGGTTGATTTTTTTATGGTATCATCAGGTAAGTGCTCTGATATAAATACTCCTTTACCTTCTTGTACAATATTAAAGAATAATTCTTTATTTTCTTTTGGATATATATGTAGTAAACCTGACCCTAATACACCAATAATTTTTCCTCCTACCGCTAAAGCCCCCTTAATTGCATGTGTATCAATTCCTTTAGCAAATCCATTAACAATTAAAAAACCTAATTCGCCAAATCTACTCCCTATTTTACGAGCCATACCTATTCCATAATCTGTTGGATTCCGAGTACCAATTATCGATATGGATCTTTCACTATATAGGTTAAAGTCTCCTTGATAAGTAATAATTTTTGGAGCATCTTTAATACCCTTGAGGTTTTTTGGATAGGAATTATCGAAATACCTTATGATTTTTATTCCAGATTTATTCCATCTATTTAAATTTCCATCAATTTTTTCGATAAAATCATTTTGAATTAAATTTTGAATCTTCAATACTTTTTCCTTAATGTTTTTTATCGAAATACCAGGTGTTTTATTAAAGATTATTAATTGTTGTTCAATTTCTTTTTGAGTTAATATCGCTAGGCTTCTAAAGGGGTGATCTTTATCCTTTTCTACAATTTTTAAAGCAGATAAGGGTAATGGGATATATTTGCTTAATAGTAAATAAAAGCTTAGATTCATTAAACTTCAACCTATAATTATTATTCTATAATATTAAATTCAACTAAATTTTGTTTTTCCTATTACAAAAGCATACACTTCCCTTATTCCTTCTTCAGCTAATAAATTAGTAAGTGCATTAATCTGATTTCCTGTAGTACAAACATCATCCAAAATTAAGCAGGTTTTGTTAGTTAATAAAGGAAAACTAGGTTTATCCTTATCTATTCGAAAAGCTCCCTTGGCAGTAAGCTTGCGCCCCCAGAGATCCTTATGAACGTAATCTTTCAAATAGCCTACCTTTTCTGGGTTAATATAGATAAATTTCGTAAGATTTTCCTTATTTAAAGCTTCACAGATTTTATCTCCCCATAGACTAACATGATTTGTCTCTTTTGTTGTCGGCATCATTACTATATAATCGATTTTATCAGTAATTCTTTTTAATTCTGCTAAATCCTCTATGAAACTTAAATATATTTCTGCGATCTCTTGACCAGCCTTTTTATTTAATGATTTAAGTTCTATTATCTTTTGTGAAAGAAAATCATTTTTATGCTTCTCAGGATAATCTCGTAAAGAATAATATTTCCCTAACGCATATAAACCTTTAAAAACTTGATTATCTCTTAACGCTTCAATAGATGGCTTCAAATTCTGAGCTTTTAATTTAAGAATTTTATTATTATCAAGATTGATTTCTAGTTCATATTTTCTAATATATTCAGCAGGAGCTATTTCTATCTCTTTTTCTAAACAATTTATAGTCTTTTTTATACTCAATAGTTCAATTTCAAAATATTTATAACCATCATATCCTACAATTTTTCCAATTTCTCCGTCATAATTTGATTGGGTTTGAATTATTACTCTATCTCCCTGTATAAAAACTCTTGATTTAGGTTTTTCTATTTCCATATTTAATGTTTTATTTTTATTTAAATTCTCTATAACGTTTTGATTTTCACTCTCTTTTACTTGATTATCAGTGATAAAGGTATGTACGATTTCTAAGAGTTTATCTCCATATTTGTCGTATTTCTTTGGACCAATACCAGATATTCGAAACAACTCTTCTCTTGTAACAGGTCTCCTTATTGCAATTTCCTTTAATGTAGAATCATGAAATATCATAAATGGCCGCACACCCTGCGCTCGAGAAAGCTCAAGCCTCCAATGACGTAGCTTTTCAAATAGTTGCTTATCGTCTGGATCTGATAATTGTACAGATTTTTTTACCTTTTTTTCTTTGCGTCTACTCTCATTCAAGAGCTTAATCTTATGCAATGCAGAGGATAAAGCGGAATCCATTAAATTCTCCATTTCTTCAATAGAGTTAGCATGAATTTTTAAGGAACCAAGAAAGTAATGTCCCTTTCTTGATTGTTTTATTTCAATATAAAATTTTTGATCAGTCTCTTTTTCCATAATTAAACTATTCTTATTATTTGATAAAAATATTATAAATTTCATAACATAATTCCTATTATTTATTAAAGATACTATAAGAATTAATTCTTATAAGGCAATCATCTATTAAGCTTAAATTTAATAATACTACTAGGAATTTGAGAATTTGGGGTGTTCAGTGGATAAACTATGATATTTTATTAATTAAATTCATTAAAACTCCATTTATTCCTTTTTCTTTAGCGTTGTAATAAAAATAACAGAATTTTCTGAAAAGACTTAATTATTAAGGTTAATTAGGAATAGTAAGTTCCAATAAAAATCTTAAATGATGTGTATCAAAGTGAAAGTTCTAATAGTGTATGCTACAAAGTATGGAAATACTGAAAAAGTAGCCAAATTAATAGCAGAAGGAATCACGTCTACTGAGGGTAATGAAGTAATAGTTAATAATGTAAAAGATGTAAACCTTAAAGAAGAAGCTTCCTATGACTTAATTTTAATAGGATCTCCGAATCATTTTGGAAAGCATGTAGGCTCGGTAAAGAAATTTATCAATAAACTTCCAAAATCTCAATTAAAGGTAAATGCTTATGCTGTATTTGATACCTACATAACAGCTGATTTTGAAAAAGCAGTTAAAAAGATGGAGAAACAGATCAGTGAATTGATGCCAGATTTAACAAAAGCAAGTCCAGGATTGTCTATAAAAGTTGAAGGTACAGGAGCTTCAAAAGGGCCTATAGTAAATGAAGAACTTCCAAAATGCAAAGAATTTGGAATCAAATTAGTACAAGGATACTAATCCTTATAAGTATAAAAAAGTTATACCAAAATGTTATCTCAGATTGACTTGTTGAGATTATCTGAGAAAAGGGTCTAAATTTTTCTATTTTTAACTTTAGATTTAGATTTCTTACGATATAATAAAGTTCTCTAAAATAAAAAAGCTAATAAGGAATGTGATTAAAATTAAATTTGTAAAGATAATATATCCATTTAAGAAACAAAAATTTAGAGGTATTTTTTTTGCCAGCTTTAGTTCTTGAAGATATTGATGGTATTGGTGAAAAGAAACTATCACTGCTAAGGAGTGCTAATATTGATTCAGTACAGAAGTTAGCTGAGTCAACTATTAGTGATTTAAAAAGAATTAAGGGTATTGGAGAAAAAACAGCAGAAAAGTTTATTAAGGGGGCAAAAAATTTATTAGAAAAGCCTTCAAGAGGTATCATTTTTGAGAAAGCAGAATCACTGAAGATTGATAATAGTATTATCGGAGAAATTCAATCTGATATTACAAATATTCATAGAACATTAGAAGGTTTCAGTCGTAGACTTAAGAAATTAGAAGATAAGATTGGCATTGATACTGAATCGGTATCAGAGATTTCGGAGGATCATTTTTTCCGAATATTGAAATTATCTTATAACTCATTAGATAAAAAATTTGGCGAATTTGTTCTAATTTCTGATTTAACTGAAAAAATCAAAAATTTTATTCCATGGTCAACCGAAAGAATTCATAAACACTTATATTCACTGTTTTTAAATTATAAAGTTGAATTACAACCTGGAAAAAGAGACCGAGGTGCCCCGTTAGTACAAGATGGGAAAAAATTTGTTTGGTTTAAATTAAAATAATTGTTTGGTTAACTATAAATTTGTATAATATGCATTTCTTCTCAAATAAAGATGAATGGGATTGGCTTAAAAAATGTAGTGAAATTTTATTAAATCCTGAAAATGAAAATCCTTTTCCTAAACCCCCAATTGCGACAAATTTCTACAATAATCCTCCTTCTTTTTGTTATGGACGAGATAAGTATATTGAAGAAATAAAATATGAAATCAGAGATAGTATTCATTACAAACAGCCTAAATTAATACGGGTAATAGGTAAACAAGGGATTGGTAAATCAACATTAATTTGTTGGACAGTAAATGAAATTTCGGAAGCATATCAAATACCAATTACATATCTTGAAACTAGTTCTCAACCAGAAGACTATGAGATGCGTGCATTATATCGTCAATTCGTATCCAATCTTGAAAGATCTGGTATTTGTGTTGATATCCTCTTGAACTCAATAAGAAAATTTATCAATATCCTAGTTGAAAAAGGAGGAAATCTTTATAACGAGCTTTCAAAAAAATTTGCTGGAGAAGAGATTAATAGTCTTTCTGTTAATCTAAGTTTTATAAGGAAAAGAATTGATAACCCTAGTTTTTACAACAAACTTATCGATCTCTTAACGAGTAATATTATAATATTAAAAGAATTAATTCCTGTTGATTTAAATTTTTTAATGATTTTCTGGAAATCTCATATTCAAAATCCCAATACATTTGATGCAATGAGAGCTTTTCAAGGAAGTTATGATTATTCTGGTTATAACGTGGAGACTAATAATGATGCTTCAAAATATATAGATGAATTAATCGAATTAATTAGATGGTGTTTCGATGAGAAGACTACAATCATATTAATATTCGATCATTTAGAAGCTGGAATCTCTGAACACCAAGAAGATGTTTACAAGAATCTATTTTCATTGTTATTAAATTTACGACAGAAAAAGTATCTTACGATTATATTATCTGGGACCCTAGATGCATTCGGTGCATTTGATGAGATCCTTCAAGAAGATCAGGAATTACAGTTAAATAATTGGTCCAAAATAATAGCTTTAACAAACTTAGAGCCCAATTACATTATAGATATAATCAATAAATATTTATTTAATTTTTGGTCTAAGTTTAATTATCAACCTTCTCCAGACAATTCCCTTTTTCCTTTTGGAAAGAATAGTATTAAATATTTATATGAGGATAGCGGATTAGATCTTCGAAAGACCTTGAAAAATCTTTATGAGCTTATTGAACACTACAAGAAGAATAAAAAGTTAGAACATGTTAATACTTTTTTTAAAGCATTTAAAGCTTTCAGACAAAGAGAAGATATTCTACTAACAATCACCGAACAAAAAGAATTTACAAAAAAATTATTAGATCCTAGTATTCAGGACAAGGTAAGATCTACCAAAGTAGAATTAGCACTATGTGATTTTTTTGAGGTCCTCAAAAATCACTCAGATTATGATTATCTAACTGATGTTAAACATGAGCCCCCGTTGGGTAAATCGGGAAAGAAACCTGATGTATTTCTAGAATTTTTTGGGAATTTAGGGGCTGAATTTGTGAAAAATCTTGGTATTGAAGTTAAAGTTTATAGGAAATCTAACAAAGTTACAAAAATGGACATAGAAAAAACTTATAAATTACTGGAAGAAAATGCATTAGATTATGTTACGTGGATAACTAACGTTGAATTGGATTTAAAATATAGATATGCTATATCCGAAGGTTTGAAAGAATATATTGGACGGGTTAGTCCATTAGATGATACAGAGGTAGGTTACCTATCTTTTATAACCTATTTTAAAGAGATATTTGAAAATAATCCCTCAATTGAAGAAGCGGAGGGTCTTTTAAATAAAATCAACTTATCCCCGCTGACATTCAAAACACGATTATCAGTTCTCTCTAAATTAACAAAAGAAATTAAAATTCCAAAAGAGGAAAAAGAAATTACGGATTTTATGATTTCTCAAAAAGAACCTATCTCTACAAAAAGTCAAGTATCTGATGATACTGAAGAACTCATTACTAAGAAAAAAGTGCTATTAGAAGTAGGTGTTGAAAAAATAAAGCTAGCAGTTAAAAATTATATCATTGATAAAAGTAAAACTAATAAACAAATCACTTATCATTATACAACCAAAGCAATAAGAGAAGAATTAAATTTAGAAAAAAGTAAAGAACTTGATGATGATATTTGGACTATCGCTTTAGATATAGGAAATGATTATTCAGTAAAAAAAACTACAAAGACAATATATTTTCAATAAACAACAAATAATTTGGATTTCTTTCAAATAGCAATTTAAAAAAAATTACTTAAAATAATTAATAAATTAGAACACTATTAACTCTTTTTTAGTTAAATTAATTAGAAATAATTTAATATAAGTAGGTAAGAAATTTAATGCAAAAATTGCCAAATGACAAAATTCATTGATATTAGCACTTTTTATGACAAAATTTACGTTCTTGTATTTGGTTCTTATCATCCAAAAAATAAACCCTATTTGGAAAATTTAATTGAGAAATTAAGAAACGAGGGATTTATTCATACTTTTTTAGCAAATGAAATTATTAAAATACCTGAGGATACTCCAATTGAAGAAAGAGAGATTTATGTTCTTAATGAAATTAATAAAGAAATGCAAAAAGCGGATTTCAATATTTTTATATTTTTTTCTAATAATGATGTTTCTGCCTCAATAGAATTGTCAAACTTAATACATTCAAATTACTTCTTAGAAAAAAAAGCAACATCATTAGTTTTATTATCCAGAAATGTTGATGCATTTATGTTAAAAGCTCTATTAAAAAAACACGAATTAAAGGTGTTTTATTTTCATTATTACATAGAAATTTATCAAAAAATCATTATTTTCATAAAACAAAATTTAATCAACATTTTACGAAAAAGTTAAATATTAATTAAGGTAAATTTTTATATATCTAGATAAATTTTTTTATACTAGTATCTAAAAAATGATTAAAAATGACTGAATTTAAAGATAAGTATTACGATAAAATTCCGAAAGATTTTAAATTTTTAATTAAAAGCTTGGGTAATAAATTCAGATTTAAATTATCTTTGTTATTAATGGAAAAAGGAAGTTTATCTCTCTCAAAAATAGTCAAATATGTAAATAAGTCAAACAGTACAGTTCTTAATCATATAAGAAAATTAGAATTAGCTGGAATTGTACAACACTATTTAAAAAAAGTTAAAGAATCTAAAGAATTTTCATTTTATGAAATAACTAGTTATGGAAAAGCTATAATTTCTGATTTAATAAAAAGTTATAACAATTACTATGAAAAAACTGCCAATAATCTGAACATCATCCAATTTGATTATAAGGAGAAAATTCCAAAAGATTTTGAAGCTCTATTAAAAGGTATATCCAATAAATTTAGATATGCATTAGTTCTATTATTAATGGATAAAGGATCATTATCCTTTTCTGATATTGTAAGGGTTACAAATAAGGAGAAAAGTTTAATTACTAATCATTTAAAAAAGCTAGAATTTTGCGGTTTAATTCAAAACTTTTTAAGAAAGAATGAGACTACTAATGAGTATTCTTTCTATGAAATGACCAATTATGGTAAGAAAATTATTACTAAATTAACTCAAAGTTATAATAATTATTATAGAAATATTATTGAATTCAAGGAAATTAAGCCAGAGAAAATTACTGAAATTTCCGAATCTATATTCGAAGCTGGTTGTGGAACATGGGCACTTCCAAATGAAAATATTTTGGGATGGATTAAAATTTTTTCAAAAGAAATTGTTAAAATTGAATTAAAAGTATCTAACAATTTAAAAATTAGAAACTTTTTGAATATTCAATATGATATTAAGGAGACTCAAGATATCTATTCTCTTGACATCTTAGAAAAAAACATCAATTATATTCCATTTGAGTTTTATTCAATAATTCCGGAAGGGAACAAACCAATTAAAATTGAAAGAATTGAAATCATTGCATATAATAATAATTTTAAAGAGATACATCGAAAACAGTTAAAAGTTGAAATAATAAAGCCTATTGTAAAATTAGATGTTAAAAACAAACAATTAACTTCGAGTAGTGGATATTTTGAAATCAAAATTTCAGTATTAAAAGGATTTCAAATAGAAATTCCTGGAATAGAATTTAAGGTTTTAGATGAAAATAACCAAAAAGTAGAAATTGTAACTAAAAAAAGAGATCCAATTGATTTAAAACAAGAAATTCCACCAGGGATAAAACAAGATAATTTCATTGGAGAATTTAGATTAGATGCTAAAGGAACTTTTTACTTTCAGTTTAGGATTCCATATTTTGATGCAATTAAAAATGAGTACTATTCAAATGAAGTAAGTACAAGAATCGAGATTAGTGAAAATTACGAAGGAAATCTAAATTATTTATATGATCAATCGCTCATGATTGCGCAAACATGAAAATAGGTGATTTTTAATAAGTATTATAAAAGAACAGTCGTTGGAAAAGGTTTCTCAATTAATCCAACAATTTAGTGAATATGAAAAAATCTTTACACCTGTTTTTCTTCAATATAATGGAAAAACTGAAATTATAACTTTACAATATAGATTGAGAACTTTAAGTAGTTTTATGGATGAAGAAGATTTTCTAAATAATCTTTTACATCAATATTTGAAAAATCCTATACAAATTCCTAGTAAATTATTTTCTGTTCAAATAAATGATCAAAAATCTCTAAAGAATTTAGCTTTAGATCAAAAATATTTTATAAGGCTTGATGATTTTTTTATTTTCCATTTATCTAATCTATTCAATATTGATTCAGAATATATCACAATAATTATTGATAGTAATTTTAAAATTGATCTAGAATCACTAATTACTTCATATATTTCAAAACAACCGAAATTACTGGATAATAATCAAATACAATATGAGCTAGTAAGTATATTAAAAAATAATCAATTTCCAAATAGCTTTCAGTGTCTTAATATTCCAATTAGTTTTAATTTAATATTAAATAATTTTTTAGAATATTTTATACAAAAGCGGTTTTTATTAGCAGCAAATAAATGGTATACACTGGAAACTTATCAAAAAGGATCTTTAAGAAAGAAACGTGAATATTTTGGGATGATCAAAAATAAATTTGGGATAACACCACTAGAATTTAATCAAAGAATTCAGAAAGTTTTAGAAGGTATATTAACTTACATCCAATTTAACTATAATGATATAATAAAAATCACAAATTTAAAGGGATTTGTTTTACCCAAAATTCCGAAAGGGTATCATAGAGTTGAAAAGACTGGCATTATAGAAATCCGTTTTAAATTTGAGACAAATTTTGATAATAATCAATGTGTAACTCATTCCCTTCTCACATTTGATTTCAGTTGGATGAGAAAGATATTTAAACCTTATTTCAATTTATAGAATAAACTAGCTCTATTCAAATTCCAATTAGGAATACCTCCTAACTTAATGAAAATCAGATACATTTCTTTTTAACATCTCAGTTAAATTTTTTTAAAAGCGGAAATTTCATCTTGATCTTCGGAGTGTTTAACCCAAATACATGTAAATCAAACATCCTATCAATATCCCGAATGTTGCCAGCACCACAAATCCCATTTTCCTATTTTTATCGAAAATCACGCCTAGCATGCTAAAAGCGGCAGCATAAAATACAATAATGTAGGGGCATATGAAGTGCGAGTATTTCTCTGAATGGAACTAAGAGGATGTGATCTAATAAGAATTCCAAGAAGAGATAGAATAGGATAATTACGAGAGATATTATAATTTTAATTTTCTTCCTTTTCCGTAATATATCCTATCAAGTTGATAGTGAAGGGAATGATCAGGAAAATGACAAAAGTCTTAACTATTGTTGGTTATATGTTCCTTAAGTTATACGATTTTTTAGTTCTAAGGCATTTTCTACGGCCCAACCGTGAGCGTCATTATTAAAGTAAGCAAAAATTTTGATCTTTTGTTTTAACCATGTATTAATTTTCTCAGCCCATAGATTGAGATGATCAGATGAATATTTTCCATAATAATGACCTACTGGTCCGTGAAATCTTATATAAATAAAATTTGCAGTAATCTTCTCTAATAATAAATCCCCCGTGAAATCATGAATACATAAAGCAATATTAAATTTATTAAATAAATCAATAACGTCTTGGACGTACCAACCTGGATTCCGCATTTCAAAGGCAAAAAAGTATTGTTTTGGAAGAATTTCAACAAATTCTTCTAGCCTTTCAAGATTAAGGTGCCAATTTGGAGGAAGTTGGAATAAAACAGGGCCTAATTTATGTTTTAATATTTCAATAACGTCAAAGAATTTTTTAGTGGTTTCTTGACCATCCTTAAGATACTTT
>JAEOTA010000082.1 GCA_016840085.1 Promethearchaeota archaeon | reverse complement strand
GTAGTACAATGGACACCTAACGGTACAGCGATATGTACTGCAACCGATGATCAATATTCTCCTCAAATTTGTAGCGATGGAGCAGGAGGAGCAATTATTACATGGTATGATTATAGGAGTGGAAACAGTGATGTTTATACTCAACGCATCGATTCGAATGGGGTTGTACAATGGATACTAAACGGTACAGCGATATGTACAGCAATCGGTCATCAATACTATCCTCAAATTTGTAGTGATGAAGCAGGAGGTGCAATTATCACATGGTATGATTATAGGAGTGGAAACAGGGATATTTATACTCAGCGGGTCGATTCGAATGGAGTAGTACAATGGACTACAAATGGAGTCGCGATATGTACAGCAACCGGTGATCAAGACTCTCCTCAAATATGTAGCGATGGAGCAGGGGGTGCAATTATCACATGGAAAGACGATAGGAGTGGAAACAGGGATGTTTATACTCAGCGGGTCGATTCGAATGGAGTAGTACAATGGACACCTAACGGTACAGCGATATGTACTGCAACCGGTGATCAAGGGTTTCCTCAAATATGTAGCGATGGAGCAGGAGGAGCAATTATCACGTGGCAAGACGATAGGAGTGGAAACAGTGATATTTATGCTCAGCGGGTCGATTCGAATGGAAATGTACAATGGATACTAAACGGTACAGCGATATGTACTGCAACCGATGATCAATATTCTCCTCAAATTTGTAGCGATGGAGCAGGAGGAGCAATTATCATATGGCAAGACTATAGAAATTTCGCAACAACAAGTAGTGATATTTATGCCCTAAGGGTAAAAAAAGACAAATATTTGCAGGTAGAGATCATTGAACATTCTTATTCACTTGAACACTTTAATTTCACTTTTTTTGTATTTAATAATACTGGACAAGGAATCGATCCAGCTACAATTCAGATCATGTGGAATGGAACTGATGTTTCAACCGATATTCTAAACCTTGGAGGTGGATTATATTTTATATCTTTGGAGCCAATAACAGTCGCTTCAGGAGAAGATCCTATCTTACTTAATATGACCATCTCTGCTTCAGGTTATTATGACAAATATTTAGAAACATTTATCGCTGTAGAACCATGTGAAATTCTTAAATTATTGCAAATAGAAATAACTGATCATTCTTATTCGCCCGAACACTTTATTTTCACTTTTTTTGTATTTAATGATACTGGACAGGGGATTGATTCAGCTGCAATCCAGATATGGTGGAATGGCGTAGAGGTCTCTGATGACGTTGTTATTCTCGGAAATGGATTTTATTTAATTTCTTTAGAACCAATAACCGTGGAATCTGGTGAAGAACCGATTCTACTTAACATGACAATTTCTGCTGCGGGATATGAAGATAAATATTTAGAAACATTTATCGCTGTAGAACCATGTGAAATTCTTAAATTATTGCAAATAGAAATAACTGATCATTCTTATTCACTCGAACACTTTAATTTAACCTTTTTTGTATGTGATGAGACTGGACAAGGAATTGATCCAGCTGAAATTCAGATGTGGTGGAATGGAATTGATGTCTCTGATGACGTTGTTAATCTCGGGAATGGATTATATTCTGTTTCATTAGAACCAATAACAGTAGCTTCTGGAGATGATCCCATACTGCTAAAAATGACGATATCTGCCTCTGGATATGAAGATAAACAGTTTGAAACATATCTCGCTGTAGATCCTGCTACTTTGGAAAAAATTGGAAAAGGAACTGAAGGAATTCCTCTCGCGATAATCCTTATCGCAATCATATCAACTATTGCAGGAATAGCAGTAATAGCGACCGTAGTAGTCCTCTTACGCAAAAGGAAACGCGCAAGTGAAGTAATCTAAGTGAAAAATTGTTTTATTTTTTTTTCTATTTTTAAGATTTTGTGGAATTGTCTACTTATCAATTTATAAAAAAATAACTCTTTTTGAAAAGATAGTAAAATAAAAATTAGGTATTTGTCTAACTCTTCATTATTATTTTATAGTTTCTGTGAATTTCTTTGCTTCTACCTATACTTTTACTCCTGACCAAGATTCAGAAGGGATATCAACCATTCGAGCTGAAATAACTGACGGAGAATATATTGTAGGAGTAAATTGGACCATAAATGTAAGTGATTATATCCCACCTTCGGAACCTCATATGTTTCAAATGGAAGTAGGAAATCTAAATATTGATAATACCATCGACTATTCAGGAGTAGTTTCATTAGAATTTGTAGAAACCTATAACGATCCAATAGTGGTCGCCTATGTCTATTCTTGTCATGAAACTGAAAGTGTCGAAGTAAGAATTGATAACGTGACTGCCTATGGATGTGATGTCTTTATGGAAGAGCCGGATAATGGGAATCATACAGCGGAATTGATATCCTATATGGTAGTGGAAGCGGGAGAGTGGGTTCTATCTGATGGCACAGAAATAAAAGCAGGGATACTTACTACTGATAAGAATCATCATGGGCCATCTCCCTATACTGCTTGGGAGACTGTGTCATTTTACAGTTCTTTTGGCTCAATACCGGTTATCCTTCATTCCCTAAATACATACAACAATAACGCGTTTAAAACCTCAATTGTAGATGATGTTAGACCTGCTTCATTTAAGATCCAACAAGAATCCGCAGAAACGGGTACTCCAACTAAAAATGAGACGATTGGGTGGATTGCGATTGAATCGGGTATCATAAGTTCTATTAATGTGATTCCCTATGAGACAATCTTGGAAAATGACGGCGATAATGATGGTGTGGATGATGATGGGCATAAATTTTCGTATTATGATTTCAGTCTACTTCTGTAGAGATAGAGCTTCCTAGGTCTTTTATTCACTTTCATAAGCTTCAAGAACTTTTGGAGAAAGGATGTGATTACAATCAGATGCTTCATATTCTCTCCAGAAATTATCTGGGGATTTCTAGACAGGATATCGTAGACAATATTAAATATCATTGGCCATTCTTGGCTAGAAAACCCGATTCTCAGCGTTATCGCTCGACTATTCCCGCGTCGTTTAGTAAGTTTACAAGAGAGCGGTCATTGTTGAAAGAAGCGCATTATTATTTTATTGGTCCAATAGTCAAGAATTATGTGGAGCATGGTTATAATACAAAAACCGAGATTTCTTCAAAATTACGCTCATCTGAGAATCCTCGGGGTATATCTACAATAATGATACAAAGGATTGCTAGACAGGAATACGGAGCTTCTTCATGGGCTGACTTTCTTGCAAGACATGGGGCAAAATTATCTCCTCAATCTTTAAGTCTCATTGATATCAGAGAGTTTATTAAAGTAGGCGGTAAATCTCAAGAGGATTACATAAAATTTGTCTTATCTAATTATGTCATTAGAGGTTTAGATGAAAATGAGATGGTACTTGAACTTCAATCGGCAAATTTACACTTTACGCATAAGACTACTCTACAGAGATATATTTATAAATGGTGGGGTTCCCTTGCCAATGCGCGGAAGCAACTAGTGGCTCCTATTTTAGCTCTTTGCTTTAAGTTAGGTTATAGCTCAGCTCAGATTAGAGCGAATGTTCCATTTTTCCAGAGAAGGATGTCTGGAGTTAGTGCAGGAGATGCTGTATACGGATATTGTAAGAGTTGGTTTAGGATCTCCCCTACTGAAGCCAGAAATATTCTTGCGAACAGTTTATTAAACGATTTTCTCAATCAATATCTGTATAATCAGTAAATCACGCCACACTTAAATTTTAAATACTTAAACTATTCTTTATTTTATTAGAAGAAAAAAAGCATTATTTTAAAATGTATGAGACTGAAAATAAAGCTAGCATTCTCAATGGAATAATCCACGGATATGGGTTAGACCATGAATGGGCGGTATTTAGAGACATCATTGAAATTTGTGGCTTAGATTTTGACGAGTTTATCGAGGATGAGACTCTCCTTACCAAAGAGATCCTTGAAGACCATTATCATGAGATATTAATGATAGATCCTTATGATCAAGATAACCCAAAGTATCTTAAGCTTCTCTATATTATGGTGCTCGGAGCTCTCATACTCAAAACTGGTTCAAGACTTCCTAATGATTTACAAAAAAAAATAAATGATATTGATATCTGGGATATTGAGTTAAAACAGAGATGGAAACGACCTAATGATCACTACCTAGAGAATAAAATCAATGCGCTTACGGAGTTTCAAGAAATGATTCGGAATCATAAGAATGGATATATTGTGGAAATTAATCCATATAAATACTTATATTCTCGTCCTGCGGAAGAAATAGATTTTTTTTTTAGATTCTTCGATACTCCCTTCGTCAAACCATTGACTAAAGAAGATTTAGAAGAGAGACTTGATGAAATCATTAATAACAGTGAAGATTTTGATAAGAATACAATTCTTACATCTGATGGAGTCCCCCTTACTAAGGAGCAAATTGATAAAATTAAAAAAATCATTGAGGAGAGTAAAAGTAAAGGAACTCCTAGTTATTTTATTATTCTTGGGGTTCACATGCTAAAAACAGGAGCACCAATACCAGAGAATTTAAGACCGAGGATCATTGAAACCGCAGAAAGACAAAAAGAAATTCTTCTTGCTGAAGCTGACGTATTGAAAAAGCGGAAGGAACTAATTATAGCATTCAAAGATTTGATTAGTCGTTATAATAACATTTTCTAGATTTCCTTTTTTAAAGGGAAAAAAAGAGATCCTTGAGAGTTTTTAGACCAAAATCCAACCTAATCAAGTGGAGATCACTACACAGATGACTTAAAGTTAACCTTTTTTTTTAGGTAACAAAAAATTAAAAAATTTTAAGTTGCATTACTTATTTAATTACTTCAACACCAGTTTTTTATACTAAGACTAAAACTGAAATAAAAAATAAAAAAAAAACTATTTATAATCAAAATTTCTGATAATTATTAAGAAGAAGGAAAAAAATATATAAAATTGATTCCTAATGGCCTTACCATCATCGGGAACACCAATTATTATTGATATAGGTTCTGCTTATGTAAAGATTGGATTTGCAGGAGAGCCTAGTCCTAGATTTGTATTCCCATGTATTACTGGAACTGAAAAATATAAATCTGTTATGGTTGACGTAAGCGCTAGAAGTATATATGTGGGGCAAGATGCTGCTAAGATGCGTGGGGTTCTTAAAATCAAACATCCTATCGATCGTAGTAGTATTATGGACTGGGAAAGCTATTATGAAATCTTAAACTATATTTTTTATTCTTTATTAAGGGTTGAAAACGTATCTGATTATCCTGTATTTTATTGTGAGCCTCCTTTTATACAAAAAGAAACTAAAGAATATATCGCAAGGCTTTTCTTTGAAACGCATCGTGTCAAAAGTCTAATTATGATGCCAACGCCTTTGTTAGCATTATTTAGTGTTGGATTAACAACAGGATTAGTGATTGAATCAGGGGATGGTCTCACATGGATTGTTCCGATAATAAATGGCAAAATAATACAGCATACTGTTCAGAAAGTACCTCTTGCTGGAGTAGATGTTAACCATAATCTAAAAAATTTATTAATGAGAGAAGGAATTAGTATAGCATCTAGTGCTGCTGATGAAATAATCCAAGATATTAAAGAAAAAAATTGTTATTTTGTTTTAGATCCAAATAATCCACCAAGAGGAAATGGAACTCTTACTGTTCCTATGCCTGATGGATCAACTATTAACATTCCTAATTATATTCTTCATCAAGCTCCTGAAGCTTTATTCAATCCTGGAATGCTAGGTTATAGTAATGTAATAACTATACCCGAAGCTTTAGTTGCTTGCTTAAGCGGCGTTGATAAAAATTATTGGCATGATCTTTTATCCCATATCGTATTTTCAGGAGGTAATCTCTCATATAATGGTTTTGAAGAAAGATTTGAGACAGAACTAAATGTAATTTTACCTCAACTTGGTTCAATTCCTAGACCAAAACCTACATTATCTACTGTCAAAAACGATTTATTAAAACTCCAAACAGTAGAGATTTCAAAAAGAAAAGAAAAGGACACCTGTAACAATTGTGGGGCAATTATTGATTTATCTAATGGAAAGGAGTATTGTCCCAAATGCGGTGGGAGATTAATCTTACCTGAAATAAAAATAGATTTAAGGCCTAAAAAAAAGGATTCAATAATAGAAGTGGGGAAATGTCCTTATTGTAATAAAGAAATTGCTGATATTAGCTCCCTCTTTTGTCCATATTGTGGAAGATCTATAGAGGGTCTAGAAAAATCTACAATGCCGGAAGAATTAGAGCAGAAAACTGCGGCTCAAGAGTTTACTGAATTTCTTTCAGAATCAAGTAAAATTCTTAAATTCTTTGTTCCTGATAATCTTCAATTTGCGATCTTTATAGGTGCAGCTGTATTGGGAAGTTTACCTTCATTTCAACAACTTTTTATTACGTATGAACAATTTCAAGCTAATAAGGATTTATTATATCGGGATATAAGTGAAATTCTTTAAAATTTTATGATTTAAATTTGATTATTAATAAAATCTTTTTTTAATTTATTTAGAAAGAAAACTATTCTTTAGGTTCTTCCGATAGATAATTTTTAATTTCAAGATAAATTTAAAAAATTAAAAATTTAATTAATCTGACTTAGGTTTTTTTAATTGAAAAGCAAACGGAATTTTATTGTTATTCTATTAATATTTTTTTGGACACTAAGTATAATTCCGAGCGTTTTTGGAAAAACAAGAAATACATACTTAGTTAACTTCATCACTGATAATGAAATTGAGGGTGAAGGATTTTCGAATGCTATTACTAATAACAGTAGAATTTCTCTTGAAGCAACTGCTTATGCGTTAAATATTTTAGATCATTTTGGGAGAAATCCTCATGAAAAAGAATCGCTTCAAGAAAATTTAAAAGGAAAAATAGAAGATATACTTGATACGGATGCAGTTGATCTTTATGATCTTTCTTTTCTATTAGGATCTTTAGATTCTTTAGATTATTCCATTGAAGAAAATTTAAAGAACAAAATTTATAAATATCTCAATGAAACAGAACAAAATAGTGGAGGATTTGCGCTCTCAAATGCTTCAAAATCAGCAAGTTTAAGTTCAACTTATTATGTTATACAAATTTACTCTTTAATTGATAAACCAATAGAAAACAAAACGATACATATTGATTGGGTTTTATCTACTTATAATTTTGATGGAGGCTATGGTGGGGATATTAGTTTAGTCTCTACAATACCTAGTACTTTTCATGCTGTATCCATACTGAATGAGCTAGGAAATTTAAGTACTATACCAAATATTAATCAAACTTTAAGTTTTCTCAAGTCGTTCTATGTAGATAATAACGCAGATACCGATAATTATGGAGGATATTTACCTGATAACAATGCTAAACATTCATTATTAAGTAGTACTTATTATTGCGCAAAAGCTATATCTTTAATAAGAGATAATGAATTGAATAAAATTGCAACTATTAAATGGTTATTATCTCGACAAAACTTTCAAGACGGAGGTTTTGCTGATATAACCGAAGGATTTGAGCAATCAGCGTCTTCAATACTAGCCTCTTATTATGCTTTTTTAACTTTGAAAATATTTGATCCTCAATTATCTAGGTTATCAAAAGAAATTTGGATGGTAGAGTTTAACTACTGGATCTTATTTATTGTTTTAGGCTCTATTGGATTAATTATTGCATTTGCTGCATATTGGTGGCGTAAAAGAAGAATATAAACCGTTTTATTAATTATTAATATGTTAATAAGGTAATTACTTTTTATTTTTTAAATATTTTTAAATTAATCAATTAGATAAATTAAGCTAAAAGTTATGAACAACAAAATTTTAGACGGAAAAAAGTTAGCTGATGAGTTAAATTTAAAATTACAAAAAAAAATAAAAAAAGCAGTAGAAAAGACAAGAGTGAGACCCAAATTAGCCACAATTTTAATTGGAGAAGATCCTGCTTCTAAAGTTTATGTTAATATAAAACAGAGAACAAGTTCTCAAATAGGTATTGAGACTATATTAATTAAATTAGATAAGAATATTTCAAAAGAAAATTTAATAAAGAAAATTAAACAACTAAATGAAGATAACACAATTCATGCTATTTTACTTCAATCACCTCTTCCAAAGGAATTAATTAATGAGACTCCTGCTTTTTTAGCACAAATATCCCCAGATAAAGATGCTGATGGCTTGACTCCACTCAATAGAGGTAAACTCTTTGATTATAACGAAGAACTAGCTCCGTGTACTCCTAAAGGAATAATCACGCTCTTAGAATATTACAATATTGAACTTAAAAGTAAAGACGTCGTTATTATAAATAGATCCAATTTAGTAGGGAAACCACTTATCTTTTTGTTATTAAAGAGGAATGCAACAGTTTCTATTTGCCATACTTCAACAAAAAATATTGATAGGTATATTAAAGATGCAGATATCTTAATTGTTGCTGTAAGAAAACCAAATTTCATAACAAAAGAGATGATTAAAGAAGGTGTGGTAATCATTGATGTTGGTATAAACAGATTAGAGGGAAAATTATGTGGTGATGTTGACTTTGAGGGAGTTATTGATAAATGTAGTAAAATTACACCTGTTCCAGGGGGTATTGGTCCATTAACTGTAAGTTTTTTATTCCAGAATACTTTCACTGCATATAAAAAACAATTAAATTTAAAATAGTACTCTAATAATATTACCTCTTTTTAAGGAATATAAACCTATTCTGCTAAAATTTTATTGAAAGATAATTTTAATATAACCAAATTTCTTATAAAAAAACAAAAAAAATTATATTAAGTAAAGGTTAAAAAAAAATAGAAACAAAAATATAAAATATTACTATAAAACAAACAATTGAAATAAAACTATATCTTAAACAACCAAAAAATTCCTTTTGAAAAATGGCAATTCTCGAAGTAGGTATAAACTTAGGGATGAAAAGCCTTCTTGAGATAAAATATTATACATCTTCGGATAATATTTTAGATCCAAACCTACGTGCTGGGTTTTTATCAGCACTTGAGAGTTTTACTAGTGAGGTTTTTGGGGATGATATCAATGTTATTTCTTTAGCTTCATTTAAACTAGTCTGTTACTGCGAAATGATAGAATTACCCGGTAAAGAAGTTGAAAATAAACAACCATTATTATCTTTTGCCATTGTTGAGAAAAGAACAGAAGTTTCAGTTGTTAAACAACAATTAAGTGAAATTCTTACTTATTTTTTAAATCGTTATTCTTTAAATGATATCTTTTCAAAAAAACCTAAATATTTTAAAAATTTTGATGCTCGGATTAATGAAATTCTAGGAGATCTAAGATTAAAAACAGAGGACCGTTTTCGTTCTATATTTTAATTAAAGTTTTTAGGGATTTGATTCTTGAGTTCAAATATTGGAGCAGAAGCTAAGGTTAAATATCAAGAGTATTTAGATGCGGGATCTTTAGAAGAAAAAATAAAAAAGTTAGAAGAATTTCTTTCATTAGTTCCCAAACATAAAGCCACTGAAAAAATTGTAGCATTGAATAAATCTCGTATAGCAAAAATGAAACGTGAACTCGAGGCACGAAGAACAAGACAAAAAAGCACTCAAAAAGTTATTTCCCCCTTCTCAATTAAAAAAGAGGGTATTCAATTAATTTTAATAAGCACTTATTATACTCCTGGAGTTGGAAAAACCTCACTTTTATACTTTTTAACTGGAGCAAGTAATGAAAAAATTGGTAAATTTACCCCTTTGCCTGAAATAGGAATTTATCAATATGATAAAATACGATTTCAAATTGTAGATATGCCATCAATAATGAAGGGTGCATCAGAAGGGATAGGAAATGGGAGAGAAATACTTTCTCAAATTAGATCATGTGATTTAATATGTTTATGTGTGGATTTATCAAGAGATATTAAACAACAAATAGAATTACTTAAAGAAGAATTATTTAAAGCTGATATTAGGACAAATTTACCACCACCCCCTGTAAATATTCAAAAAACAGGATCGAATAAAATTCAAGTCTTATATTTGACTCAGGAAGCAAAGGATATTGATGATTTAGAAGAGTTAACAGAAAAAATAAAAGAAATTGTGCAAGAGAACGGAATAAGGAATGCTATTGTAAAAGTTTTTGGAAAAATTTCTCTCGATCAACTAGTAGATACATTGATTCCTTCTATTGTTTATAAAAAAGCAATTATTATTGGAACAAAAGGTGATCTACCTCACACTGAACAGACTTTTATTAAATTACAAAATAATTATTCAGATGAATTTCCTCTGATTTTAGGAACAAGTATTCACAAGAGAAATTTCCCTAAAGATTTTGGTGATTTAATTTTAAAACAATTGAAAAAGATTAGAATATATACAATGAGTTCAGGAAAGATTGCCGAAAAGCCGTTGATCATGGATGAAAATTCCACTATAAAAGATGCTACATTAAGAATTCACAGAAGTTTTTATGACCAATTTGACCATGCAATAGTTATAAGAGAAAAAGCTCGTCAAAAACGAAAAAAAGTCGGGCTTGATTACGAATTAAATGATCATGATATAATAGAAATTCATACAACCTAATTATGATTAATTTAATATTTAATCTGGTCAATAAGTTTAGGAATTTCTCTGATATCAGTTTTATAATTAGAATGGAAAATTCCCTCTAAAATGTTTTTAATACTTTCTAGACTGTAGATTAAATTCTCCAAGTAATCAATGATATCTCCTTTAAAGATTATTATTTTATATTCATCCTCAAAATAGTCACAGATTTCTTCTAATGTGAATTTTTTTTTAATTCTTAAATTTAGAATTAGTTTTTCAAGGTTTAATCTACCGCAATCGCAATATGGAGAATCTTTACAATTACAATTAAAAATATCATGTAACCATTTTAATACAAATTCAATGAATTCTTGAGAAAATGTCTTACGTTTCCTTACATATTCAGCATTCATAAGAGATAAGACACTGGCACTAAATAAATTATTACTATAATATTTCATATTCACATTTTTTGCTAAATCAGCTACAATTTTTTTAGCTAAGTATACATTTCTAATGGGTTTTAAATCAAGAGCAATTTCTAAAGGTTTTTTCATTTTATTTTGTAAATTATCTACAATTTCTAAACATTGATCTATAGTTAAGAATGATTTCGCAATAGCTTGGCCTAACCGAGTTATTCGAAGAGTGAAATCTTCTTTAAAACGTATTAGTTTTAAATTGTTTAATTTTCTTAAAGAAATTTCAACTTCATATTCATTATTAATTAAATTTTCATAAAACGGGTAAACCATCTCTCTTTTGACACTTTCGGTAAATGTCGAAATAAATGCTAATAATTCTGTAAGAGATTTGTCAACATCTGGTACTAATTCAAAATCTTTAATTTTTCCATTCAATAATTTAATAGCGATATCTTCCTCTGTCTCTTTCATTTTCGGAGAATAAACCTTTCCAGGTTCCACAAGGAGATATGTATATCCGAGATCATGTTTTTTCAATCTTCCGCTTCGTCCTAACATCTGCTCGAATTCAGCAACGGTTAACCAATTTATTCCCATGGCTAAAGACTCAAAAATAACTTGGCTTGCGGGAAGATCTACTCCCGCGGCTAACGCTGCAGTAGCTACTACACCAGCAATTTTTTGAGTCCGAAATTTTTCTTCAATAACCTTTCTTTCTTCATGTGATAATCCAGAATGATAAGACGCTACATTAATTCCTTTTTCTTGAAGTAGTTTTGTTATTGATTCACAATTTTTTCGAGTATTTGTGAATATTATCGATTGTCCTTTAAAGCCATATTTTGACTTCTTCAAAAAAGCAGCACGTACTAATTTGAATATAAATTTATGTTTTCGGGCTTCATTAAGACAGAGTAATAAATGTCTTTCAATAGGTACAGGGCGATTATTATATATAATTAATTCACTATTAAGCTTCGTAGCTAATAATTTCGGTTCACCTAAAGTAGCACTTAGATATAAAAATTGAGCATTTTTATAAAGAAATTTGAGTCGGGAAATAAAACCATCTAATAAGAAACCACGCTCAGAGTTTATTAAAGTTTGAATTTCATCGATAACTATAGTGCTCATATTACCCAATATTTCCTTTTTTCCACTTCTTAGAATGAAATCAATTGCTTCATAAGTAGCTATTATAATATCAGCATTAGTTAAATCACTTTGATCAGAATCAATACTTTTTTCAAATAAAGATTCTCCAATCTTTTTAACAATATTTAATTTGAGAGATTTATATTTTTCTTTAAATTCTTCAGTTCTTAAATTCGCTAAAGCAACTATTGGAACTAAATATAGCATTTTTGCACTTCTATTGCTTGAAATCTTTGAAACTCCTGCTAACTCTCCCACAAGCGTCTTTCCACCTGAGGTGGGGGCCATTATTAATTGATTCCTTCTTTCTGAAAGTAAACCATTTTCAACTGATAAGGCTTGTATTGGAAGTAGCTTGGAAATCTTTAGATCTTTTAATATATTTTTTAAAGAATTAGGAATATTAAGATCTTCAACCTTTTGATTGAGATATTTTTTACTAATAGGAGGAGCTTTCTCAACATCATACAGTGTAATTTCTCTGTTTGTTGCAGGATTGAAATCTGCTTGAAATACACTCAACACTTTTTTAATATCCTTAAACTTAAGAATCATATGGGTCAAAAAATTTTTTAATTTTAGACTTACCCTTTTCTCTGAAATTAATCCAGCAAGTCTAGCTTGTCTTAATACGATTTCATATGCACAATTAGAACATAAAATTCCTTCTTTAATAGTCTTAATTTGAAATTTATCATTCAGAATAGTAAATTTCTGATTTTGATTTTCTAGACATGATTTACAGAAAGTTAGATTGATTATTTTGTTTATATCAAACTGCAAGCTGTTAAGCATATCTTTAACTGGTGAAATCTCTTCAGAAGGAGTTTGATTTGAAAAAGCAATAAATTTATTGTTATCTGAAAGTAAAAATTTCTTAAAAAGTTTAGGATCTACAGGGGAACTCTTGTTATTTTTACTAATTTTATCAAAACTCAACGGTCGTATTCTATTTTTAAAATCCAAACCGAAAAGAACATATCCCCTAAAAAAAGGGTCGCTTATATAGGAAAAAGTAAAGTTTTTTTTATTAAATTTTTTTAAATAAAAGAAATTAACATTATAAAGTAATTTCTTCTTAGATTTACGGTTTGAATCTAAAACGATAAAGAAATTCCTTGAGGGAAGACTCAATGGAGAAACCACTAAATTATTTAGATACTGATAAAAAAAATGAATTATGACAATTCAATTTTTCTAAAAAAATAAACCTTAAATTAAAATATGAGATATGAAAAAAGATATTAAAAATTAAAACCCAAAAACTTGTTTAATTTTATCATAAACTTCTTTTATTTGCTTAAGCTTTGCTTCATCCCCTTGGTTTAGGAAATGATCAATCCAATCTCTAAGCCCACCTTGCTGAATCCATTGCAAGAAGTATTCGACTGATTGACGTTCTTCAGCAGACATTTTTTATTCTACTTTTTTCTTATTATTATTTCTACTTTTGATATTCTTTTATATAAAATTATAAATTATTCTATTTTATATTTTTTTAATTCCAAATCAATTAAATAAAGTTAATTAAATTTTAAACAAAATTTTATAAGTGATAAGAAGTTGCCAGATGTGCGAATCAAAACACCAAATCTTGATGAGATATGGTTGCGATGGAAGCAAAAAGCTGCAAGAATGGATCGTAAGAAAATGGAGAAAGAGTTTGGAACTAAAGGGGCTGTTTTTTCATTAGATGCAATTAGTGCAGCTGAATATGTAAAGGATACTACGAAAGAGGCAGCAATTTATTTTGCTGTTAAAAAATCTCTTGGTCCAGCTCCAAAAGGTAAAGAAGAAAATATAGTTACTGCTCCCAGAGTAGGTAGAGTACAATACTATTCATTTAAAGGAGCGGGAAAGATCAATAAAGAAAATTGGAAGGATGACGAGAAAGTTCCTCAGTTTGAATCGATCCAAGCAGTTCCCTGCAAAAATTGTAAAGGAAAAGGGTATATTGAAGATAAATGTAAAACATGCAAAGGCACTGGAAAAATAGAAGAAACTTTCACGGTGTTAGTAGGTGAGGAACAGAAGAAAGAGAAGAAGCCATTCTCATATCCGTGTGGAGCATGCTATGGCACTGGAAACAGAACAGAACCTTGTAAAGAATGTGGAGGTCATAAAAATCTATACAAATATGAGGAACTTCCTGTTCCATTTCAAACAGTGGTTACCGGAGTCCCTGTTCTTCACTCTAGCGCTCAAACGAGATATGAAAAAGAGATCGGAGAAGATCTCCACAAAATGATTGAAGATGTGGAAGGTATAAGATTTAGCAATTTCAAAGAATTAGATTCAAAAGCAGAAGCATCCTTAGGTTACTGGAATAAAAACATCAAAAAAACAATAAATTCTTCTGGGAGTGATTATAAATCTCATGAAAAAGATAAAGATGCCCAAATTACTTCTCAGATTTATCTATTTCCTATGATATTGATGCATGCTGAAACAAAACGGGGTAAGAAGTTTGAAATTTATAGTCTAGGCTCAGGAGATAAATTTATGATATATTCTAACTTCTAAATTAATTTTTTTTAACTCTCATAAAATAAATTTTTATTTTCAATACTATTTCTCTTAATAATTTATTAATTAACATCCATCCAAAAGGATATATTTTCTATGGAAATGAGATTTATAAACATATCTTAAATCATCTAGAAGAGATATAAAATAAAAAAAAAAATTAAATTTATAATTACACAGAAACTTCCCTTTTTCTTAAACTTATTAAAGCAAATGCTAAAAGTAAGAAAGCAATTAAAAGCCATAGCAAGAGAGAAACGATGGGTAAATAATAATTTGTTTTACTATAACCACCAAGATTGATATTTTGATCAGGATCGACTGGTGACTCAGTACTATATACTCCTGTCAACAATCCGAATATATTTTGCCAGCTAGTTGAAGGTGGAATAGCGTTCAAACTTTCAATGAATAGAATAAACACATTTCCAAGGTGATAACCAAGATCAAAATGGTATAATTGAAATATCGCATAGGCACTACCTACCATTGTTCTAATTAGTTGAAATGCGAGAAAAGAAAAAATTGTTATAAGGAGGATCCCAACTGAAGCATTTCTTGATTTCTTAAAAATCGATGACAATGCCATTGTAATGCTGGTAAATAAAAATAAGATAAACAAGCTATACAGATATAAAGCAGTTAAAAATGGTATTAAGCTGACAAAATGGTCTATATTTCCTGATTTTATTAGTACTCCCATCCATCCGCTCACAAATATAGCAATAAAACTCAATACCATTCCATATAGGAAAACTCCAATGAATTTTCCTAAAAATATTTTTATTCGACTGATTGGCTTACTAATTAATATTAGCATAGTTCCTGAGCTTATTTCGTCAGCAATAAGCGGTGATCCAGAGATTCCAATAAAAATTGTATAGGATAAACCTAAAGACCAAAAGAAGAATGGAAAAGCTAAGGCAATACTGATGACAGTTGCGGCATGAAATGGTGAGATTAAACCAAAATCGACTGGAGAAGCAAGAGATATGTAAATTAACGGAAGTATCAGCATTATTATTATCATAGCAATCATTTTTTTAAATGAATATATATCTTGAAATGTCTTTTTTATTACAACAGTAGTTCTTTTGAATATATTCTTTGAAAACCAAGTTTTTGTTGGTTGAATTACTCTTTTATTTAATTTCTCTACATTACTTTTTAATTTATCAATAAAACTTAATTTCTTCTTCTGTATCATTAGGATACCTCCTTTTTTGACATTATCTCCATAAAAATATCTTGTAGTGATAACTCAGGTTGATGAAAACTATTTAGGATAGCTTTATTTTTAATAAGCAGTTGAGGTAAAAGTTCTCGTAGTTTTTCAGAATCCTTAGGTATGATATGGATTTTTCCATCTCCCTCATCAATTCGAATATTCGTAATAATATCTTCGCCTTTCAATTGTTTGAAGATTTTTTCATTCATATTAGTGTCTAAAATATAGAGATTGCTTATAAATCTCTTTTTGATATTTCTTATAGAATCACAAATTACGATTTTACCTAGGTCGATCATGGTCACATCTTCACACATTTGTTCAATTTCAGATAAAATATGACTTGAAACAAAAACACTTACATCAGTTAGACTTTTGATTTTTTGTATTACATCTGCCCTTCCAATTGGATCTAGATTAGCTGTAGGTTCATCAAGGATTAAGACTTTTGGATCATGAATCAATGCTGCCGCTATACCAATCTTTTGTTTCATTCCTCCGGAATATGTTCCTATTTCTTTCTTTCTGAATTCAAAAAGATCAAAGAAATCTAATAATTCTTGAGCTTTTCTTTTTGCGTCTTGTTTTTGTAGGCCCCCTAGCTGCCCCATATATATTAAGTAATCTTCTCCAGTCATATCAACATAAAACACAGGATCTTGAGGTAAAAAACCAATTATTTGTTTTGCCGTAACTGTTCCAGCTTTTTCATCTCTAATCTTAGCGTTTCCTTTTGTTATTGAAATAGCACCTACTAACATATTGATTGTTGTTGTTTTTCCAGCACCATTTGGACCAAGGAACCCATGAATCCCTGGTCTTACTCGGAGATCTATTTCTGAAACTGCTTCTAACGCTTCTTTTCCTTTTCCATATATTTTTGTCAATTCCTCACTCCAAATCTCATAAGTGGGCTTCACTTTTTTTTTAATCATTTCTTTTTACCTCCTTCTTTGATTTTTTATCAATAAACACCATTTCTTCATTCTTCTTACTAATTCTTCTGTACCCTATGTATAAACCAGCCGCAACACCTAAAAATACGAATGTTAAAATTAAATGAGTTTGATTAGGTGGAACTAAAACATTTATAGTGCTGGTTGTTATGATTAAACCACTCTTATCGTACAACATAATAGAAATTTCTCTCCACCCAGAACCAAGAGAAACATGAATCTTTTTAGCAATTGTAGGGCCTTGACTAACTCCGTCTATGAATACTACGAAATAATCATATTCTGAATCTGTATCCCATTTTATATTGAATTTATGAGAACCCATCGACTGTTCATCTTTAGGACTTAAAATTTGAATGTTAAATTTAGAATTAATACAATATAATATTTCCTCACTTGAAATCAAGATTTCCTTTTTCCCATCCTCATTTAAATCAACAATAGGGAGTAATGAATCAACCTCCATATTAAATCTATATAGAGTATTTTGATTAAATATATCTAGAATTTCTGTTGTTGGTATCCTTTCAAATATCCTAGAACCATACTCCCTTCTAGTTTCAATGAAGTAATCACGATTTATATAGACTTCACTTATATTATCTGCGTTAAGATCTCCAATCTTATCAATATCATATACAAATTCATAGGTTCTTTCAACCCATTGAGATGTGCATTTAAAAGTATCTAACTCCCATTTATATTTAGTTAACTCTTTTACCTCATATTCATTACTATTATAAATATCATAGAAACTTATATAAGATCCTTTACAATCACTAGAGCCAGATTGAATTCCTATTATTACTTCTGGGATCTCATCATCATTAATATCATCAATCGAAGTAAATGGCATGGGAAGTTTATTTGGAGATATATATTCAGAAGAACTAAATTGTGTGGATTCAAAAGTCTTACTAAATAAAATTACAGGATCAGAATCACCAGAATTACCACTATATATTCTAATTTCAGTTCCAGATTCACTATCCATGAAATATTCTTCATCCATCCTTTCTAGAGAATATAAACCTACATGATCAAGGAAGTTATCATCATTAAAATCTTCATAAGAAATTAATAATTTATATCCAGCACCTTCTGAGCTAAAATCAATTGTACCACTTTCTTGCCCACCATAATAGCTTAAGTACTCTAAATTTTCTGCAGGGATTTTACTTATTATGGAATGACTATTAATATCAATAATTTGAATGTTAATTAATTTAAATTGTCCCCATTCTTCTGAAAATTCATATTCTCCCAATATTATCCCAATTCTTCCATCTTTAGTAAATGTGGTTTTTCCAGGAAACTCATAAGGAAAATAACTAGAAGAATATTCTGATGGAAATTCTGGAATTTTTTCCCATGTAAAATCAAAAGTAACTGTGGACTCGGAATAATTATCAAAATGCGTTATTTGAAATTCCCAATGTGGATCACTAATTAATCTATGTGAGCAGTTATATTTATTTTCATATTGAAAAATCCCACTTAGTAAAAAATTATTTAAACTGTTATTTATAGGTAAAATTCGTACATTTTGGAATGGAATATATGTCTTATTTAGGCTCCATTTAGTATAGACATCCTTGTTTTTAATATCAAATAGGTGGATCCTTGTACTCCATTCTTCTTCGGGCTCTATCCCATAGTCAGTACCTTCAATACCGATTACAGCAATTAAATCCAGATACTTATCACCTGTTCCATTAACTACTTCAAAGTCTTGAATTTCCAAATTTAATAGATTACTTAAATCCCAGTTACCTTCCTCCCCTTCATACTCACCATATTTCCATAGATAGTTTCTATCATATCGACTGCTAAATAAGCCCCAATAAAACGCTCCAATCCCGAAATTGTCAATTGTCAAATTAAAAGGATCATTTTCGTTAGTAATATTTAACCTTACTCGTATATTTTTATTTGAGTCTATAAAATTCGATAATGTCGTTTTATTTTCATGATCGAATTCTAAATAAGGAGATTCACCATAAGTTCCACGTGTAACAAGCCACATATGATCATGTTTATAATTTAAATCAAAATCAAAATCTGTATAATTATATCTTGCAGTACCAAAACCCCCTTTTAAATCAGGGTACGTATGGGTATTCCATGTAGGTGTATCACTCCAATTGCACAAAACCCATTTACTATTCGAAGCATCATATATTTCATAGGTAAAATTATACCATTGATTATCTGATTCGTTAACTGCTAATTTTGTTTGAAGTTTGAGAGCAGAAAACCTTTCAATTTGGGAAAGTGGATACTCCATAACTCCTAGTAAGTCATCATCAGAAAAATCTATAGGAATTGTTAACTCCATTATTGCGTTCCATATAGTATCGTCTTGTTCTGCCATTATTGTATAGTTTCCATAGGTATATGTATAATTTACTACTAATTTATCAATATTTAGAGTGAACGCAGAAGTGTTTGTTGCTTCCAATTTAATTTTCACTAATTTGTTTGAGTCTGATGTTAATCCATTAATGTTATATAGAAATTTTTCCATCTTTGTTGTCGGGTCAGGATCATTAATAGTTTCATTACTTATTTTTATCCAATAATCTCCAGAAAAGTTGTAAATTGATATGTCTATCTGATCAATAACATCATCTACTAAAAATCCTTCATAATCTACTACTATATATTGTAATTCACTCTCAACTGGTTGAGTAAGATTAAACGATAATTCCGCACTAATTTTATGGTCTCCTTTAGAACTTATTGAATTTAATACCCAATATGAATTATCTCCACTTTCAACAGTTCCTATTGATGTGTCATTTAATGTTGTTCCAATTTTTAATGATTTTGATGATTCAGATGAATTAGAAGAAGTAATTGTGCAATTTGTCCCTTCTTCACCCCATAAGTCAAATTTATTATCAGTAGAAGATCCATTTACTAGTTGAATATTATCTGGATGCAATAATGTTGAAATGCTCCAATTATTATACTCACCATTCCAATCAATATTATAATATTCTCCCCAACTGCTAGGAATTTCACCATTTATTCTATTATAAAAATCATTACCACTAGAATATCCCGAAATTGGTTCTTCATAGGGTCCAGTATACCCATATTGGCGATAAAATCTATAAGGAAAGCCTAGCAAAGAGTTATTCCAAAAAATAATTCCGTTAGAACCATCAATTGCTAATATTTTTGTATATTTGGACAATAATGCCCTATATATGTCTTCACTTACAAATTGTCCACTATCCCATTCATATGGATCATATTCAGAAAGGCTTTCTATAATTTCAGAAATATCATGAGGAGTAGTTGAGGGAATTACCCAGCCTACATAATCATCAATTTCATCATCAGTAATATCTCCCACATTCTTTAAATCTCTTATCCCCTCATAATATTGGAGTGAGGGGATATTAAAAGACCAAATAATATTTCCCGTTTTTCCATCAACAGTGAATAATCCACTTATTATTTTAGATTTTTCGTTTGTTTGATAATAACCATCATAATAATAACCATCATCATTAGAACTAATCCAATCTGGCTCAAAGTCACTTATCTGTTTGATTAACAAATCTTTAATTCCATCATTATTTAAATCTTTAAGTTCTGTAATTTCTAATTCGGAATCTTTACGAGTTCTTACCCAAAGCATGTCATCATTTTTAATATCAATGCATAAATAACGACCATTAGGACTAATTGCAAATAAATCATCTACTCCATCAAAATTAACATCACCAATATTTAACAAATAATATCCATTTGTATCAGAAAAAGATTGTGATAGAATTTCATATTCATGCTCATATTTTGAAAATGAATATGAATCTGGATCTTCGTAAATAATTGTTGGATTTTCTAATTTTTCATCTTCAATGTGATAACGCTCAATTCTTACATTTATATCATAACCTCCATATTCACTGCTATAGGAATAAAAATAAATTTGGATCTCAGAACCTCTATTAATTATTTCTGGATAGGAGCTATAGTATGGACCTGGATTATTATTTGTATAAGTCCGATTTCGACTAATACTGATATTAATTAGTTCAAACTCAGATTCTGGATTTATAGAAAATATTCTACTTTCAATTAGATCTGTTCCTTTATCTTCATAATCAAGATCACAGGCAATTGACATATATTCTTTAATCCCGTCATTATTAATGTCTGGAATTTCATATAATTTGACTCCTGATTTCCTAAATAGTCTTTCAGTAGATGAATATGGAGAGGTTGATGGGATATCATATAAATATTCTGTAATTTTTGTCACATTATAACACATAGCATTATAAAGTTCATCCCCATTTTTTCCAGAAATTAATCTTATATATCCATCATCAGCTGCAATAAGAATTTCATCAATATCATCATTATTAACATCGTTAACTATCTTAATATCATCGATGGAATTTGGTACATTTTCTGTAGAAATACCGAACATAGTCGTAACTGGAATCTTCATTTTTTCAACCTTAAAAGTCCATATTTTCTTTCCACTTTTAGAATCAAAAGCACTTAATTTCCCTTCTTCTGAACCCGCAATAATAGTTTGAAATCCATTATTATTAATATCATCTAGTACTTCTACCTTCCAAATATCATTCGCAAAATCATTCTCTCTCATCCATAATTTATCGCCAACCTTTCCATCAACCACTATTAATCTATACCAAGATGCTATAACAATTTCCGATATTGAATCTTCGTTTATGTCGTTAATTACTTCTAAATCCCATGTATATGTGATAAAATCCTGTTTTTCATAGGTCTCCGTACTAATTCCTTCTATTGTAACTTTAAATTTCCATATCTCTGAACCATTATTAGAAGAGATTGCAATTAGATTTGGATGATCTTTATAATAAGTAATAAGGACAATATCATCTATAGTATCACCTGATATATCTTCAATAATATCAAAATCAATTACGGGCCCAAAGGTTCGATAACTCATACTAATAAAACCATCTAATGTAATTGTAGCCAAACCTTCATCTGTCCCTACAACAATTAATGATTCACCATTTTCAGTAAAATTTACTAATCGAGGTTTCATTGTTGCTCCAGTTCCGGGCAAACCTTTACCTAATTTCCACAAGATGGAACCCTCAGCAGAATCATTGGCCTGAGTGTTAAGATTGTTTGAGAAATCAACATTTACTGCATTTGATGCAAAGATAATAGTAATAGGTGATAAAATGGCATAAAATAAGGCACTTATAGCAATAGCTTTTTTCATAAGTTTGAAATTTTTTCTAAGCTTCATTTTTAGTTCATTTTAATTTATTTTATTGAATTTCTATTAAATCTATTTAAAAATTTTATTTAGATAGATTGTTGTGATTAATTAGAATCTAACCGTATATAATACTTTATATTCTTTTTTCTAACATTAATCCAAAAAATGAAAATTTATATTTGAAAAAAAATAAGTTAAATATAAGTTTGAACTTATATAAGTTGATACTTATATTTATGGAAGGTCTAAAAATATGGAAGATAAGAATACAATGACAGAAAAAAGGTATGATATTCCTAGAAAGAATTTTTTGGGTTATTTATTACCGACTGAAACATTATCCTTATCAACAATAGGGATTTTTGCTGCCTTGACATGTGTAATTACTATGGTAATTGCCTTCCCTATTCCTGCTACTAAAGGTTTCATTAATATCGGAGATGCCATTGTAATGATTACTGGACTTTTATTTGGTCCTATAATTGGGGCTATTTCAGGTGGAGTTGGTTCAGCTTTAGCAGACATATTTTTGGGATATACAATTTATGCCCCTGCCACATTAATTATTAAAGGTTTGGAGGGATTTCTGGTAGGATTGATATCAAATCCTAGAAGAAATTACGTAAAATTTAATTACAGAGATATAATTGGAATTGTAGTAGGCGGACTTATAATGGTTTTTGGCTATTTTATTTATGAGATAATGATTTATGGATTCCCAAGTGCATTATTTGAATTTATATTAAATGCAATAATACAATTTGGTCTTGGAGGATTACTAGCCTTCGTCTTTATTATATCTGCAAGAAAAAATATTATAAACAATTTACCCCAAGTTTTCGAAAAAATATTTATAATCGAATCTACTTAAAGTTGTCATAACAATGTAATTAAAACATCTAATGCGTCTAAAACTTTTTTACCACTATTAGTTATAAAGTATAAAACGTTTTTTCCTTCTTTTTTTCTCGATATCAAACCTTTTGTTTCTAAATCTTTTAAGTGTTGATAAATAGCTGCTAGACTTATGGTTCCTAAGGTTGCTTTAATTTCTGTTCCAGTTATTCCTGTAATACTTGAAAGTGAGATTTGAGATAGTATTTTAAGTTTTGTTATGATTATCGAACCTTTACCTGTAGTTTTAGTTTGGGATGATATTGCTTCTAACACATAAGGTGCTTTTAATCCACTTCCAGTAATCAGACATACTACATTATCTTTAGGATCAAACATTTGTTTTTGATCTAATAAATTAACTGCCGCCAAAGTTAAAGCAGAAGAGGGTTCTGCAAAAATTCCCTCATTTCTTATAAGTTTCTCAATTGAACCCAATATTAATTTTTCAGGAACAGCAATTACTGTTCCTTCACTTTCCTTAATACATTTTATAGCTAGTTCCTTATAAAGAGGTTTTTTCACTAAAATTCCTAAAGCTATTGATTTTTCATTATCTATTTTTTCAATTTTATGATCGAATTCCTTAAAAAATGCATTCACAATTGGAGATGAAGATTGAGATTGAACCCCTATTAATTTTGGAATATTTTCAATAAGATTAATTTCTTTAAGTTCAATAAAACCCTTCCATAGACTTACTAATAATTCTCCACTCCCCATAGGGATTATAACAGAATTGGGAGTGTCAATTTGGTTAATAATTTCATATGCTATTGTTTTTTGAGCCTCAAGCGTAAGAGGATTCAATTCTGGTGTAGACTGATAATAATTTTCGAAATCTTTATTTTTTAAAATGAAATCAATCGCATCATCAACTGTATCACCAACTATTTTTATTTCAGAATTATATGCAATCATTTGGGCTTTTTTACCCACATCGATTTCTCCGGGAATTATGTTTAAACATTTAATTCCTTCAAGAGAAGAATAAGCTGCAATTGAAGCACCTTGATTCCCATTGGAAGAACACACCATTTTCTCAAAATTCCAACTCCGTGCGTGAGAAACTAACAATGCTGCAACACGATCTTTAAAAGAATTTGTTGGATTTCTCGTTTCATCTTTAAAAAATAATTTATTTAACTGAAATTTTTCACTTAATCTTTTTGAAGATCTACAAGGTGTTCCACCTTCCCCTAATGATATAATAAAATCCTTATTTATTGGGGGGAGGGCGAAATTATAATCCCAAAATGTATTATTAATTTTAATTTGAGCAAATTGCTGCTTGAATTTTTCCAAATTGATATCAAACCATAATAATCCTTCACATTCAGGGCATTTGTATTCTATAGAGGTAAATTCAAATTTTTTTTCACAGTTAATACAAGTTAAAATTAGTGATTTTTGAATAATGAAATAACCTCTAAATATAATTTCAATTTTTTTAATCATTAATTGGTTTTTCTTATTATTAAGTTCATTTGAACTTCAAACTAAAATAAAATTTATTTCAATGTAGGAGATGTGGTTGTCGATTATAAAATCCGAGAGTATATATTTAATACACTTTCCATCAAGTGAATTAATTATAATAAATTATTATAATTTAGTGATTCTCACTTATTTATTATATCGTTAGAAGCATAAGCAGCGAGAATTTCTCCATAAAAATAATGATGACTGCTCATATTTGATTTACTATCCTTAACTATTTTACATTCATAGTTTAATATACAATCTTTTATTGTAGGAATTTTTATTTTTTGTCCTGGTATGGCTTCCAACCCTGCTTTTTGAAATTTATCTGTATTTCTCCCTGAATAAGACCCTGCGATATCAACAGCATGATATATCTTATCTGAAGGGATATTAATAGTGAATTCATTTATGCCTTCTGTTAATAAAGTATAGGTATATCTAGTATAAGCTACTTGTGCTCTTATAACTGGTTTGCCCTCTCTTTCTTCCATTTTTTTCCAGTCTAAAGCCATTACATTAAGCTTACCGTCTTTATCCATTGTAACCATTAAAGCTGTATTTATTCTAAAATGCTCAATATAATCATATGGACCAATATTCTTTCTATTATCTGACATATTTTTTAAAAATTAATTTTTAGTTTTGATAAAACTATTTGAAAAAGCTTAAAGATTAAGGAAGTCCCGCACCTGGAATATCTACTTTCACATATTCAATTCGTCCGTTTATCCTTTCATGTGTTGATGTGGCAATAAAAAGGATATCCCGATCTGATCCACCAAGCATACAAGCATACGCATCTGTTTTAACTTTTACTTTATGAGTTATTTTGCCCCCTTCAGTAACACGTACAACTCTATGCCTACCTGGGGCAGCCAACCAAATCCCATCTTCAACATCTAAACATATTCCATCAGGGGCTAATGATTTGAGGTTAGCCCATATTCGGCGATCTGTAAGAGATCCATCCTCCATAATATTGAACGCTGTAAGACGAGCAGCAAAACTTTCTCCAACAATGAGGGTATTATCATCTGGGGTAATAACAGTTCCGTTTGGAAAAGACATACTTTCCGCAACAATTCTAGCATCTCCAGATGGTTCCACAAGAACAATTTCCGCAGGCTTGAAAGGTTTAGTGTTAAAATAATCAAAACCAAAATTCCCAACGTACGCCCTTCCTTTTTTATCTACTACCATATCATTACAATAAAATGTTGCGAGGCCACTTAAATCCGCGTGTTGTGTTATTCCTTCGGGATCAAGACGAAGTAAACTACAATTCTCCATTGATACTATTAAGAGTCTGTCGTTTGGAAGCCAACCTAAACCAGAAGGTCGATTTGGTATCTCTACAATTGTTTCTGTATTTGCGTTGAGATCAACAGTTATTACCTTATGGCTATCCATATCAGAAAACCATAATTTATCAGTATGCCATCGTGGGCTTTCTGGAAATAATAAATCTTCTAGAAGCACTTTTGTTTCTAAAAACACCATCTAGTTCACATTTTTTAAGTTATTTAACTTCCAAATTAAATTTATGGTTTAAACTTTTCATCGTGAATTACTTTATCTATTACGTTTAAACAAGCATCTTCCCAATCATTATCAGGATCAATACCTTTACAGCAATCAGGACACCAATCATCAGAGTATCCATCATCATAATCATCATTTTCCATATCACCGTTTAAGGTACTACCGCAATAAAAACAAACGTGATCATCATATCTATCTATTATTTCTGAAATTAATTCAATCTTTTTCTTCGCATTCATTTTTAGAAATACTTGTGTTATTTGAAGTAATATAGAATAAGAAAAAAAATGATTTAAGTATTTAATATAAATTTTACATAAGATTAAATTATATAAGAATTGGCTTCTCTTAATCTTTTTTCAGCATCTCTAACGATCTCATTAATTATCTCTTGAACAGTATCTATAGAATCGATAACACCAATACTTTGTCCTAATAACACAGCTCCATCCTCAATATCACCATCATATGTCATTTCATAATGTTTTTGATCCTCCATAGCCATCTGAGGAGTAATTTGAGCTTCTAACGCCATTTTTTCATCTTTACTTGTTACAACACCATGATGTAGACTGTAATTATTTTGCCATAGCCGAATTGGACCCAAAACACCAGTTACCCAAATAGTATCACTCGCTTTGGCAGGTGGTACAATATTCTTGTATTTTTCATGGAATTCACTTTCTTTTGATGCGATAAATCTTGAACCCATTGCAATCGCTCCTGCTCCTATTGCTAAAGCCGAAGCAAGACCCTCCCCACTAGCAAAACCTCCACATGCTACTACAGGTATATCTGGATGTCTTCGCATAACTTGTTGAAGAAGAACTAAAGAACTAATCTTTTCATAACTCTGGTGGCCCCCACCTTCCCCGCCAGTAACTACCATACCATCAACTCCTGAAGCTACACATTTATCTGCTAGCCATAGTGCAGGAGCTACATGGAAATGTTTAATATTGGAACCACTTTCTTTTAATTTTTGGTAGGATTTTGAATGCGGTAATGTTTTAGAGGATCCTGCGCTTGTGATTGCATAAACACATTGTTCTTTTAATTTAGGATTATCCATAATAAAGCGTGGAATTCCACGACAAAGACCAGGAGCGTCAAGTTGCAATCTTGCCGTTCTAATATTAAATCCGAAAGGTTTATCCGTATGCTCTATTACATACTCCATGTCTTTTTTCATTTCTTCCATACTACTCTTTCCAAATAAATTAGTATGACTTAAAACCCCTAAACCCCCCGCTTCAGAAACTGCAACAGCCAGTTCTTTCGTGTAAAAGGGACCCATAGGAGCAGCAATAATTGGCTGTTTAATTCCTAACATTTCAGTAATTCTTGTTTTTATAACCATTTACTTATCCCACTTTTCCCTTTAAATTATTTCTATACGAATATTGATTGTGTAAAATTTAGAAATTATAAAAAGTTTTTATTCGAACCTAAAGCATTCAAAAATAGTTAAAGCTAAAATTTATATTAATCAAGTCTATTTTGATTTTAAGAATTTAATTATTTAAGACCAATTTTTCAAAATAATACTAAATTTGCATATCTTAAGGTTTTTTTCTAGGCGATTAGTAAGTTGGAAAATAGAATTAACTTAAAATTTGTTATTCTCGGTGAAGGAGAAGTTGGTAAAACATCTATTATAAATGCTTTCATAGGTAAAGATATTCCTGAGACGTATATGCCTACAATTGGAAGTTCTATAAGCAAAAAGGATTATCAGTTAAAAGAAACTTCCATTAAATTAAGTATATGGGATTTAGGTGGACAAAAGTCATACAATACTTTTAATCCTGCCCATTATTCCAATGCTGATGCCGTTCTTCTAGTTTTTGATTTAACTCGACCAAAAAAAACATTAGAAAATCTCAAAAAGGAATTTTTAGACAAAATGAGGTATTATTCTGAAGAATGTATTTCATTATTTATCGGAAATAAATTAGATGCGTGTTCTGTGGATATAGAGTTAAGTAATATAATAAAAAGCTTCCTCACAGAAAAAGATCATATGATATTAATATCATCTAAAACTGGTAAAAATATTCAAGATTGTTTTGAATTATTAATATATACTTTTTTAAAAAAAGCAGAAATTTTAAATCCAGATACTGTACCTGAAAATACCTCAAATGATTTCATAAACTTTCTCGGTAAAACTGAACATTCATTAAAAGATCAATTAGTTAATATTAATTCCATCGATTCAGAATTAAAAAAGATAAAATCAAAACCAAAATTTAAAACTGAATCTCCCATTGAGATTGAAGATACAGAATTAAAATACTATGAATTTATTCAGCAAGAATTAAAAAAAGTAGAGCTAGAAAAAATTAATAGTCTAGATGAGTTTTTAATAAATTTATCTGAACTTGAAAAAGCTATTACGCATTTAAAGAAATCCCATATCAAATCGGTTGAAGAAGCAATTAATGGCATGAAAAATTTATTGTTAACGTCCCAGAAAGAATCTGAAAGTAATTTAGATGTACTACAAAAACTAAATAGAGAAGAAAATGAATTATTAATAATTGGTAATAAATTGAGACAAGAGAAGTTAGAAAAAGATCTAATAACTTTAACATAGCTTAAAAATAAGAAGATTGAAAAATTAATTACGCAATTAATTAAAAAAGGTGGATAAAATTTCTAAATCAGATGGAATAACATCAATGAAAGATTTTGAGAACTTAAAAGAACAATTAAAAAATCTTGAACAGAAATTTAATGAACAGTCGTCTAAATTAATAAAAAATGTAAATGAGCAAATTAAAACAATTGAGAAGAAAACAGAGGAACTATTAAATAAACATGATCAAAAAATAAATAACCTAATTAATAAACTTACACAAAGTTCAAAAGATCACTCTGAGAAACTTGATCAAAAATTCGGTGAGCGAATAACTAAACTTGAGAGGAAATTTGATGATCAAATAAATAATATTAATAAAAAAATAGAAGATATAACAAATATTTTTGATAAAGAATTGGAGGATAAATTCAGTACACTTGATCAGAAATATGAGAGAAAATTTGATTCTATTAATGTAGATTTGGAAAGAAAGTTTAATAATCTTAGCCAGAAAGTAGATGGATATAATAGCTCTATTGAATCTAACATCAAAGCAATTAGAGATAATTTAAGAACCGTAAATGAAGACAATTTAACAGAATTAAAAAGAGTAAAAGAGGAATTTGATACAAAAGAAGAAATCCAAAGAGATTTGTTAAAAAAATTAGAAACTGAACATGCAGAATTTCAAAATATAACTAAACAGGTGTTAGATGATCTTAAAAGCCAACAAGATTTAGTTAAAATTTCAGTGGACGTACTCAAAAAGCAACTATATGAAAATGCTAAAGAATGGATTGGAAATGAAATTAAGAACGCTTGTAGAAATAAAGAAAAAGAGATTCTTATGAATGTATGGATTGATGAGTTGAAAGAAATTATTGAAAATTTGGATAAACTAAAGGAAACTAATCCCAAAGAATTAAAAATTCATATGACTGAAATTTCTAAAGTTATTGAGTCATTCAAACAAAAATTTACAAAGTAATTCTTGTTTTTTATATAGGTTAAAATATTTTATTTTTTAGTAATTTTTCTGTACAAATAATTATGTTGAGGTTAAATAATGTGTCCTGATATAATTTCTTTAGGTGAATTATTAGTTGAGATTATGCGTCCTGAATTAGATACTCCACATGGCACAATTGGAGCTATTTATAGAGGACCCTTTCCAAGTGGAGCACCAGTTATTTTTATTGATTCTGCAGCTCGAATGGGTAGACCTTTTGGTTTTACAACAGGATATATTGGAGTAATTGGTGATGATGAGTTTGGGAAATCAATTATTGAGAAGTTAAAAAGAGATAATGTAGATATATCACAAATAAGAATTTCAAATGATAAACATACTGGTATAGCATTTAATCAGTATAATTCAGATGGTTCACGAAAGTTCATTTTTGCAGCAGGAGCTGCGAGTGAAACTTCCCTTGAATATATCAATAGCGAATATTTCAACGATATTAAGAACCTACATATAATGGGAAGTGCTCTTTCTATAAGTTTAAGTTCACAGGAGGCTTGTTATAAAGCAATAAAGATAGCAAAAGCGAAGAATCCTGATGTAATGATTTCATTTGATCCAAATTTAAGACCTGAAATGATGAGATTAGAAAAAATATTAGAGATTTGCCACCCTGTGCTAGAAGTTACTGATATTTTATTACCAAGTGGAAAAGAAGCAGAAATGATAGCTGGTGTACCTAACTCAACAAAAGCGTGTCAAAAATTACTTGAAAAAGGTATAAAAATTATTGTGTTAAAACAAGGCAATAAGGGGTGTACTGTCTATACTCCGGATAGAAAAGAAGGATTAAAATGTAAGGGATTCAAAGTTAAAGAAATTGATCCAACAGGAGCAGGAGATTCTTTTGGAGGGGCGTTTGTAATTGGATATTTAGCAGGATGGAACTTGGAAAGAATTGCTAAATTCGCAAATGCAGTGGGAGCATTAAAAGTCAGCAGTTTTTTTGGCCCTATGCCAAATACATCCTATGATGAAGTTATTGATTTTATAGAAGGAAATTGAACTCTGATAGACTTTTCTAAAGTGAACCATAGATGAAATTTCTATTTATTTTTTGAAAAAGACAGCAATAAATATCTCTCCAAATAGGAAATTACAGATTGTTTTAATAGTTGTTCGAAAATTTGTCTTTAAAGAATTTAAAGTAATAAGATTAATTTTACTAGCAAACTATTAAGATCCATAATATTAATATCATAACCATTCTTTTTTATAACAGAATTAAATTGATACTCGCAAAATGGACAAGCGGTTAAAATTGTCCGTGCTTCTAACTCTTTAACTTCTTCTAAACGCTGTATTGTAGTGTTTTCAGCTAATTCTGGATATGCAGATCGAACCCCCGAACCTGAACCACAACAGTTTGAATTTTCCCGATTTTGTTTGAATTCCATGTAAGGCAATTTAATAGTATCTAAAATTGCCCTAGGTTCGTTATAGATGCCTAAACCACGGGCTAAGTGGCAAGGATCGTGCCAGATAATTGGTCCTTTTATTTCAGTTTCAAGTAAGTCTTTTATCTTTGATTTAAGATCTCCCAATCTTGATATTTTATCAAGTAAATATTCTGAGAAATGTAATAATTTTGTTTTCTCGAATTTTTCTTTTAATTCAGATTTGTAATTCTCTTTAAATGTCACTAAACATCCGGGACAAGTAAAGATTATCTGTTTTGGCGGCTTCTTATTTAATTCGTCCAACATTGGTCGAGTATATTCAGCTAATAAATCAATATTACCAATACGATACAAAATTCCGCAACAACAAGTTTCGTTTTCTAAGACCTTGATATTTTCTCCTAGCTTTTTAAATAATTTTATAGTACTCAACGCTATATCTGGAAGTCGATAAATAGCCATACAGCCTGGGAAATAAACGATTTCCGCGTCAACATTTGATTTCAATTCTGGCCACGATAAATCTCGTGGGTCTTTCTCACCAAATGGGTTACCATAATTTTTAATATTTTTTACAATTTTTTTATGTGCTTCAGGGTAATTATTCGCTTCAACTAATTTTTTCTTACCTAAAGTTATGATCGTGGGAATATCAATTCCCGAAGGACAAATATATAGGCAATGACCGCAGCCAGTACATGAAAAAAGACGGGCTCTAGCAAGAGCACTATTTTGAAAACCACATTCTGCATCTTGTAATATTTTATGGACTATAGAAACTTTACCTCGAGCATAACTACTTTCCCAACGAGCATCATCGTCAAATGCTGGGCATTCAAAATCTTTCGGACAAAATCCACATAAATTGCACTTCCAAATTATTCCGAGGATTTGTTTTTCTCTCATCTTTACTCACCAAACAAATTTACTATTTATTGGTAGTTGGAAAAAGTGCCAATTTATTAATAGAATACATTTTTCCAGGGTTCAAGATATTATTAGGATCGAATATTGATTTGATTTTACTCATAAGTTCAATTACTTCTTTCCCATGTTCCAAATCTAAATAGGGTGCTTTCCAAACACCACATCCGTGTTCTGCAGTAACTGAACCACCAAATGATATTGCTAATTTTACCAATTCATTTTGAATATCACTAATTTTTTGTATATCAGCTTTAGATTTTAATGGAATAGTGCAAAGTAAATGTACATTGCCGTCACCTAAATGTCCGAGCCTGCTAAATGCTAAATTATTAGCTTTCATTATTTCAGCCAATTTATTCATTAAACTATAAATCTTGCTATACGGAACCGAAAAATCCATAATTGCTGGAGGGAACGTCGCTACATTTCTAAAAGGCCGAATAATGCGAAGTAACGACGGGCCAGCACCATCTCTTGCTTTCCAAAGATAATCATGTTCAATTCCTCTTAAAATTTTAACATCTGAAGAATATTTGTTTCTGGAAATTAAATTTGCAATATAATTGGCATGATCTGATATGACTTTCTCATCTCCATCTAAGCGTACGAGTAAAGCGGCTTCGACGACCTTTAATACGATTTTAGGGGTTAATCTTGATAAATATGAATTCATTCCGCTTAATATTAGTTGATCAACTATTTCGAGTGACATTGGAATTATATAGTCTTTAATTTTTTTAGCCATTTGAACAACCACTTCTATCGAATCAAAAAAACCTAAAACTGTTATGAAACTTTCAGGAAGAGCAATAAATTGTAGCGTTGCTTCAGTAATCACTCCTAATGTGCCCTCGGATCCGATAAATAAGCTTAACAAGTCTAATCCTGACACAGTTTTTTTTACAAGTCGTCCTAGTTGAATCTTTTGTCCTGTACCGAGAATTGTTTTCAAGTTTAAAACATAGTCTCTAGTCGTCCCATATTTTATTGCCGATTCTCCAGACGCATTGTTAGCAATCATTCCTCCGATTGTACACACATCAGCAGATCCAGGATTACACGGAATCCAATATCCCTTGCCTGTATTCCTTAGTCTTTTACTTAAATCTTTATATAATACGCCAGGTTCAACAATTGCAAAATTATCTTCTGTATTAATCTCAAGAATTTTGTTCATTCGATTAAAATCTAAAATTACACCCCCTTTAATCGGCAGAAATTGACCACCATAACTTGTTCCTGCTCCCCTTGGGATGATCTCTAAATGCTCGTTATTCGCAATATCTATAATTTCTTTAACTTGATCAGTATTTAGTGGTTTAATCACTAGATCAGGCGTTAAATTATAATCTCTATTCATCCAACTTAAGGCTCGACTCACAAAATCATGAGAATAACAATATAACTCGACTGGATCATCTGTTATATATTTTTCTCCGACGATCCCTTTTAATTTAGATTTTATTGATGAATTAATCATGTTTATTTCCCTATCGTTGTTAAATTTAGCTTTTTACATCAAAACGTAAAATTGAAAGGATTTTAAAAGCTTTTACCATATCTTTACCCATTAAATTTTTTTTAATAATTATTCAAAAGAAGATCTTACTAGAAATAATAAAAAACTATTTATAAATTAAGATTAAAAGGTTTAAAAAATAAAATAAGTTAAAAAAAGTAATTATTAAAAAGTATTATTTAGAAGAAGGATCAAACTGTGGAAATTTTTTTAATTGTTTAAATATTTTTAACTCTATATAGGTTTTTGGAACATTCGATTTGTATGATTTAATTTAAATTTCTATATTGCCTAAATATAGACTACCTTTTAAGACATAATCGTTTTTAAATTTATTTATTGGTTTTGTCCTAACGCCTAAATAATAAAAAGAAAAGATCAAAATTTAAATATCTAAAATAAGTATAATTCATAAGACGCTTATTAGAAGTGTACATGTAAAAATGATCGATTATTTAAATCGACACCTATTTAATCAAATTTGCACTTGCAAAAACTAAACTTTTTAATTTAAAAATCTAATTCTAAATGAGGTAAAAATAATATAAATCCAATATTTATAAATGCAATAAGATGACAGAAGAATTTAATGGCGAAGAAAAGGAAAGTAAATCGGAAAAGGAAACAGATAAAGTAGATAAAGAATTTTTATCTAAAGCAAAAAATTCAAGAGATATGATTGATAAAAAATTAAGAACATTCGAAAATACTATTGAAGATATTTCAGAGACGATAACGAATGGAGAAAGTATTGAAGAAAAAGAGATAAGTAAAAAACAAGTAGCGGAAATTGATGAGGATATCAAGGAAGCTCAAAATAAATTTGACACCATAACAAAAAAAATTGATGATAAAGAAGAATACCTTGCAGCTATAGAAAAAACCATCGTTGAGTTAGAAGAGAAATATAACAAGAAAACAGAGGAAATGAACAACTTAGACGAAAGATTACAAATTACTAAAGAAAGTAAAGAGAATTTAGAAGAAGAATATAAAGAGCTCCTAAGAAATAATGAACAATTAGTAAAAACTTACGAAAGTAGACAAGTAGATTTGATTGTTTTAACAGATTCGGTAAAAGAAAAAGTTACTACTCAAGATGAACTTCGAAACAGGATTTCAAAATTGAATCAAGACATACAAGAAAATGAAATTAAATTAGATAAACAGAGAGAAGAATCAGAAGCGTTAGAGAAGAAATTAAAAAGTCAACGCGCAGAAAATGAAACATTAAGAGTCTCAATAAGTAAAAATAAAATTGAAGTAGAGCATTCTAATAATGAAATTGAAGCTAAAGAAGAAGAGAAGAATCTGTTAACAGAACAAGTTGAGAAAAAAGAGAGAAGAATTAAAGAAGTTGAGCAAAGAATTCAAGAATATCATGAAGGTTTTCCTGAAATGGAAAAACAAAGGGAAATATATGAAGAGCTTCTTGCTAAATATAAAGTTCAGTTGACTGATAAACAACAACAATTAATTGACATTGAATCTCGAATTCAAGAAGTAGGTGATACCGTAGAGAACCTAAACGAGCAAATAAGTAAGAAAGAAAGTTTGATTGAGGCAAATGAAAAAAGAATGGAAGAATTAAAGCAAAAGATAGAAACTACGAATATGGAATACCTTGAGCGAGAAGAGCGATTTGATGCCTTAACAGAAAAATTGCAACAAATGGAAACAGATCATGAAAAATTAGCAAGGGCTAAGGAAGCCATTGAAAATAGTACTAATGATTCTAGACTTATCCTACAACAATTAAAAACGGAGTTAGAAAGTCAAGAAAAAGAAATTAGAGATAAAGAAAGCCGAATACACAGATTAGAAGTATTATCTGCAATTTATAGGGCTTCAAAATTCTTTGGTGGTATCTTAATTGGTATTGGAATATTTTTTATTATTTGGGCATTTGGAGTATTATTTAATTTTATAGATTTTGGTGATATAAATAACTTAATAATGGGTGTATTTTTATTGATAGGAGCTGTTTTATCTTTAGTTTCAGGGTTTTTCCATTTAGAAAAATCATGATTTACCAGTATATAATAAATTTACTAAAAAATTTTTATTTTAGACTGAGATTATCAATTTAATGAGATAATTTGACTGAAAAAGAAATCATACCTCCAACCAGAACTGTCGGATTAGGCTCAGGAATTTTATACGGAATTGGATGTGGAATTGGAGGCTCGATTTTTGTTCTATTAGGGGCCGCTATTGATGAAGCGAAATCCGGTGTTTTAATTAGTCTAATTTTAGGAGGAATATTAATATTTTTCACTGCTCTTAACTATAGTGAATTATCTACTAGCTTACCTATCTCTGGTGGAGCTTATAATTTTAGTAAAGAGGGATTAGGAGGCTTTTTAGCCTACATAATTGGGTTTTTTTTATGGGTCGCTAATATAGCAACATTCTCATTTTCAGCTCAAGCATTTGCTATCGTAATTGAAGCTTTCTTTCCTTTTCCCTTGATTAAAAACTTATTTATTGCAATTGCAATTATATCAATACTTTTTACAGCGATTGTTGTCTTTAGGACTCAAAAGATAGCATTACGATCTCTTATTTCTTTAACGATTATATTACTAATTATTTTCGGAATTTTTATCGTTTCAGGGCTTTTTATTGCTCCTACTACCAATATCTCTGGATATGATCCAAGTTTTCTATATTCTGAAACAAATTTCTTTAGTGTTATTTTAATGTTTTCAATGTTATTTATTTTTTTTACAAGTATTACCTCAAATTTAGCTTATATAAATGCAGACTTGAAAAATCCCTCAAAAAACATTCCTAAAACTAACATTTTTGCAATATTAATAACAATGTTTATTTATTTATCTATAACAATCGTAGTAATGATTAATATTGGCAATGATACAACAGGGTTAGAAGACTCTCCTATTTTATTAGCATTAGTAATGAATGATATTTTAGGCTTTCCAGGATATTTGCTAATGGGAATTGCAGCAACCATTTCAACTTTTATAGCGATGAATGCCGCTTTAGGGTCTTCTGTAGCAGTAATGCATGCTCTCGCAAGAGATCATTATGTATCAAAAAAATTATTAAAAGTAAGCAAAAAAACAAATGTTCCTACCTTAGTGTTAATAGTCAGTACTATTATCGCGATAATCTTTACAATTTTAGCAATACTTTTTGCGAATATTGGATTTACAGCTAATATTACAACATTCATTTATTTCATTGGATTAGCATTTGTCAATTTCGCTGCAGTTAGCTTGAGATATAAAAGGAAAGAATTGGATCGTCCTTTTAAAGCACCATTCTTCCCATATTTACCAGTAATTGTCGGTTCTAGCTGTTTAATTTTGGCTTTTGTTCTCAATCCAAACGCTGTGATTCTTGGATTGATTATTTTTGTTATTGGAATAACATATTATTTATTAACAATAGCAGATCGTCATTCAATTACGTTAACATTAGCTGGATTAAAATTTTTCGCAATAATTCTTGTAGGAATTTTCTTATGGATTATAAACAATTGTAGTGTTTTAAATTCTCCCGTTCAAGGATTTCCATCAATTTTTAGCTATATTTTATCAAGGATTTTAATATTTATATTGCTTTTTGCCATAGGTTCTGTTTTTTTTGATATTATCCCTCTTAAAGAAGTAGTATATTTCTTTATTAAAAAAATCAACAAAGATGAAGTTGCTATTGATATTGGAATTGGTCGCATTATTGAACTAAAGAAAACTAAAGCCAGGTTGATTTATTATATAAATTTTATAATAGGTATTGTTCAAATAATCTCTTCATTATTTATTTTTATATTAATCTCATTCTTTGCAATGGACATTCTTTCTATAGAAAGTCTCTCATTTGGGAATACAATAGTGTCGCAAACTACTGGAGAATATCTTTTTATATCGATTCTTGTTTTCTTTGGTATAACACTCTTGTTTAGTGGACCATTATGCTTATATAGAAATCGAGAAACAAGAACACTTGGAATATAAATAATACTATTGAAATTATTTTTAATAAGAAAAAATCTTTAAAAATTTATTCTTTAAATAACTAATTCTCTTTGAACTTTATTTTTAAATCTTAAAATTTCACAAAATGACTTTTCCAAGGATTAATCTTCATATCCATTCGAGTTTTTCGGATGGGAAAAATTCCATCGAACAAATTATTAAAAAATCATTAAAATTAAAATTAGATTATATTGCTATCACTGATCACTTTACAGATTCATGGAAATCATGGGTTTCTAAATTAAAAGATAATATAAAGATAGAAGAATACTTAAATACAATTTCAAATTGTCAAAATTATTTAAATAAAAATGATAAAGAATTAACTCTTTTTAAAGGGATTGAAATAGATCTTTCAAGTTCTGAAGGATTTATAAAGAAATATATAGAACCAGAGAAATTTAATTTAATGTTATTCGAATATCTTGATACTTTTGAAGCTATCGGGTTTCTTAGGGATATTATTCAATTTTGGAAGAGATGTTTTAAGCCATTAAATGAATTTCCTATTTTAGGTTTGGCACATTTTGACCCTTCTTACTTTATTCACGGAAATCTTGATATTTTGATTAATTTCCTAAAAGAAAATAATATCTATTTTGAGTTTAACTCAAGTTATTCTACCTATTACTCTCTCCAAAATAAACTTTTTTTTGAGAAATTAAAAGAAAACAATATCCCTGTGGCAATAGGGTGCGACACACATAATATCAAAAACTTAGATAATATTGATGAACCACTTGACATGATAAAATATTACAATTTAGAGAATAATTTTCAAATACTCATTAATAAATTAAAATTATAATGAAATTTCTTACTGATTCAATATAATTAAAAGTAAAAAGAAGTTTATCTATTAATTTTAATTATCAAAGATTTTGATTAATAAATCTAAGATAAATCTTAAACGCTCTTTCAAATGCGATATCTATCATTATATCACATTGCGGAATAGGATCATTTACCATATTCTTCAATATTCTTCTGCCAATATTAAAAATCTCTTTAAAGGAGTTTAATCTTTTCCCTATAGGCATTTTTTCTATATCTCTAATTACTTTATTATTTTTAATTTGCCAATCTGATATAGCTTTATAAATTATGCCTCTCATTGCTAATTCTGGAATTTTTATAATCTCACATAAAACATTTGATAATTCTTGAATTAACTCTGATTTTTCTGTTGAAAATTCGATGTTTTTATATTCTTTTTCAGTATTTTTTAAAGCTTCCCAATCAAACTTAATAGTATACGATAAGATAATACTCAACCCTATTCCTATTAGTTGTTTTATCAAATATTTAATATTTAAATTTTAAGTAATACAAAAGTATTTAATTAAAACTATTCGAAACTTTTCTTAATTAAAAGTTCGATCTTTTATTTAAATTAAAATATATAAACTACTCCTTTCTCTAAACTCATTTCTTGAATTAAATTAAAAATTCTTATAGACTTTATTAATTATTAAAATTTAACTCTACTCATAAAATTGAAATAATTTTTAATATTAACATAAAAATCTCACCAATTTTTTCATTAAGCCCGTGATGACTATGAACGATATTAAAACTGGAAATAAAAGATCGAAAACGTCATCATATTTTAAATACATGATATTTATCTTGATATTTGTAGAAATATTAGATACATATACAACTAATAGTCTTAACGTAGTTGTCTCATCTATATCTGGAGAATTCTTCTCAAATCTTACTGAAAATGCAGCAATTTCTTTTTATCAAATATTTGTAGCAATAGCAACATTTGGTATGTATTTTGTGTTATTAAATCAATACTTAGCAGATAAAATTGGAAGAAAAATACTCTTAGTCTTTACTGTTTTTGGAATGGGAATATGCTCTTTATTTATCGCCTTATCAACTAATATCGTTTTTTATACTGTCTTTTTGTTCTTATTGTATTTTTTCTTCAATTCAGATATTTGGGTTATTTATATCAATGAAGAAAGTCCTGCTGAAAAGAGGGCTTTTTATACTAATCTTGTCTTAATTGGAGGTGTAGTTGGTGCTTTATTAATCCCTGTATTTCATAGTTTAACAACAAATTGGAGAGGTATGACTTATTTTGCAATTGTATTAGGAATCCCCTTAAGTTTCATAATATTTTTTACATTTAAAGAGACTTCAAAATATTTAGAAATTAAAGAAAGAGCTACCACTCTTGAATCTCATCCTAAATTATTTAAAGACAACATCAAAAGAATCTTTAAATCTAGTCGTAAAACAGAATTTATAGTTATTTTAGGAATAAGTCTAATTATTGGATTAAATAACATTTTTATCTTAGTTGGAGAAGATTTCATTTCAGATAGTCCATTAACTGAAGGAGATGTTGATATAATCGTTTATGTGATGGGGGGGGCCTCAATTATAGGCTATCTTATAACAGCTATAATAGCTGACAAATATGGTAGAAAACCGTTGTGTTATATATATTCTATTATCTTTCCTATTTCGATCTTAATAACTGTTTTTGGCACAAGTTTATCTGAGGGTGCATTATTAGTAGTCTCCATAGGGGCTGGCTTAGCCAACCTATCCTATTGGGGTCTTAGAATACTCATAAGCATTATCACATTAGAAATAATCCCCACACAATCAAGAGGGACAGGAACAGGGTTAAAAACTCTAATTAGTTCAGTTGGAATTACTGTTGGTTTAATAATAAGTAGTATTATTACTTTTAATCAAGGATTAGCATTATCATTCATTATTTTTAGTCTATTATACATAATAATTATACCACTTATTTACTTTTTCTTAAAGGAAACAAAGGGTATTAATCTAAGTGAAATAAAATAATTGTTAACGCTATTCTAATCTTTAAGTAAACTTAAATTAGTATTTTTTTTAACAGCTATACCATGTATTGAGGTAGACAAAAAAGCTCGAGAATTATATAATGCCACAGATTCTATACTAAAGGTAGTTTATTTAGCTGATGTTGATGTAATCCAATCGATCTTGAAAAAATAATAATTTCACTTTTGTAATTATCTTTTTATAATTCAAATCGTTATTTTCATATCATGGATTTAGAAGAAAAAATTGATTTAGCTGCAAAATGGATTACTGAATCAGAGCGATTGGTGGTATTCACAGGGGCGGGATGTTCTACAAGTAGTGGAATACCAGATTTCCGTGGACCGGAGGGGTTATGGACTAGAAGAGATAAAGGTTTACCTCCTCCTAAATCTCCACCATGGGATCAAGTAGATCCTAATCTTAATCATTATGCAATTGTGGAGCTCTTAGAGATGGGAAAACTCGATTTCCTCATTTCTCAAAATGTTGATGGTTTACACGCTAAATCTGGAATCCCGTTTGAAAAACTTGCAGAATTACATGGCAATCTTTATTTCATGAAATGTTTATCATGTAATAAAAAAATGCTATTCGAAGAAGCTGGATGGGATAAGAAGGTGTGGGGCCGAGGTTTTAGGAAAGACTCTGTTAGAGAGGGTCAACCTGTATGTCCGCATTGTGGAGGAAGAATAATCTCGAGTATTGTTGATTTTGGTGATCCCCTTCCTTATGATGAGCTTCAAGAAGCAATTGATCGTTCCCAGAATTCAGATGTTTTTTTTGTTATAGGTTCTTCATTAGTAGTCTCACCCGCAGCAAATATGCCAGGGATTGCGAAACAAAATGGAGCAAAGTTGATTATCATTAATAAAGGTGAAACACCCTATGATAGTATAACAGATATAGGATTTGATAATTTAATTGAAGAAGTACTTCCACCAATTATGGAAAAAGTAAGAAAAATGGTAAAAAGTAGTTAATTGTTTTTTTTCCTCTTTTTATTAATTACTTTCCTAATTTGATTGCATAACTGTAATTATCTTTTTATAATCAAGATCTTTATATTTATATTATGGATTTAGAAGAAAAAATCGATCTAGCTGCTAAATGGATAGTTGAATCAGAAAGGTTAGTTGTATTCACAGGTGCTGGAATTTCCACAGATAGTGGGTTACCAGATTTCCGTGGACCAGATGGTCTATGGACTAGACGTGATAAAGGATTACCCCCTCCAAAAAGTCCCCCATGGGATCAAGTGAAACCAAATCCTAATCATTATGCTGTTGTGGAGCTCTTGGAGATGGAAAAACTAGATTTCCTTATTTCTCAAAATGTAGATGGGTTACATGCTAAATCAGGCGTCCCATTTGAAAGACTCGCTGAATTACATGGAAATATGTATTTTATGAAATGCTTAGATTGTGGCAAGAAACTAACTTTTGAAGATGCTGGTTGGGATAAGAAAAAATGGGGTCCTGGATATAGAACCCATAGAATCCGAAAAAATCAGCCATCTTGTCCGCATTGTGAGGGGAGATTAATATCTAGTATAGTAAACTTTGGTGATCCATTACCTTATGATGAACTTCAAGAAGCAATAAATCGCTCTCAGAATTCAGATGTATTTTTTGTAATTGGTTCTTCATTAGTAGTAACACCTGCGGCTAATATGCCAGGGATAGCGAAACAAAATGGTGCTAAGTTGATACTTCTTAATAAGGGTGATACACCTTACGATGCTGTAACAGATATAAGGTTTGACAATAAAATTGAGGAAGTTCTTCTTCCTATAATGGAAAAAGTTAGAGAATTAATAAAAAGAATTTAATTTTTCATTAAAAACTATTAAAGAAGATCAATATATTTTGATTAAGGATAAGGGTTATTATAATATGTTTAATCAGAACCAGATTAAAAAGGCAAAAGACTTTATATTTAAAAATGGAAGATTACTCGAAAGGAGATTATATTCGTTTTTTTTTGAAAATGGCAATAAAGATGATGTTATTAAATCATTAGTCGGTTATCAGAATTCAGATGGAGGAATTGGAAATGGTATTGAACCAGATCTATTGTGTCCAGACAGTACTGCTATTGGTGCTGAAACTGCAATGTATATTCTTGATCTCTTAGATTATGTAGATAATGAAATCACAGATCAATTATTTAACTGGATTATTAAAGAACAGAATGAAGAAGGATATATTAACCATCCTCCTAAGAATATGTATAATTATCCGTTTCAAGAATGGTGGGATGGTCCTGATGAGCTAAGAATATTTGCTTTATCAGGCTTTCTTAAAAAGTGGGGATTAAAAGATGCTACTTTTTTTAAAAAAGTAAAAGATTTTTATTCAAACTGCTCTCTTCCTAAGGAATTTACTTTTTATGAGTATCCCTATTTTGTATATCTGAAATACTTAGGAGAAAATAAAGACGAAAAAAAGATGCTACAACATATTATCAACCAATTCCCGAGTATTTTGGAAAATAATAAAGAACATTATCCATTATTTGGTCGACATTGGTATCATGCTCTCGATATTGTGGATAAAAAAGTAGTAGAAAATGAAGCAGATTATTTTTTTAATGGTCTTAAAGACGATGGTGGTCTTAAAATAATCTATCAGAACTTACCTTGGTGGAGACCAATATGGACTTTAGATGGTTTAATATTATTGAAGAAATCAGGTATGATTGAATTCTAACTTATAATTTACCTTATTTTATTTTAGCATATATATCTTTATTTCTGTCGAATTCTTTTAGAATTTTTCTTCCCTCTTTATTATTTAAGGATAGGTTGATTTCGCTTTTTCTACTTAATGAACCAGTAAAAATTTCTTCATGATCAGAAAATACAACAACATTTTGACTAGAATATTTTGGAGCTGCTTTTAGAATTACTCTATCTTTCTTAACTTCTATATCAAGATTAATTCTTTCCTCTTTAAATTTGCTTTTTCTATAAGATTGTAAACCTCTATTTTGATCTGGTTTATATTTTGGTTTTTTAGGTCTTATAGGATTAATTACAATGTCTTGTCCAAAAGAATAAACTTCAAACTCAAGTTGACGAGTCTTATAATCCCGTACTTCAACTACGGGTCTAGCTAAATCCTTATCTCTAAATCCTGATGGAACTTTAACTGTCATTTTTATAACCAGTACTGCCGAAATATCACCACCCTCAATAAAGATTATTGTATCTATTATAGAAGGCAGCATTCCAAGTTCTATACGACCAATAAATCTTTGAATTGCATCTATTGCTGAAGAAGAGTGAACAACACCAACCATTCCAACTCCAGATAAACGAAAATCAGCATATATTTCAAAATCTTTTGTAGTTCTAACCTCATCGAAAATTGTGAAATCCGGGCGAACCAGCAAAAGAATATCTGCTGAATTCTCAAGACTACCTTCTAGTTTTGTATATTGAGTTATTTCTGGTTTAACTTGTAAATCTCTTACACTTTCTAGTGTTTTAACAACTTTATTTTGACTTAAATAATAATTAGCTAATGCTGCACAGAAAGTACTTTTTCCTGCTCCAGGAGAACCACATACTAATATACCTTCAGCTTTTTGTATTCGATTACTCAATTTATCATCTATTGAATAATCTGATAATTTTAAATTAACTAGAGGACGAACCGCTGTAATTTCAATATCATTAGAAAAGGGAGGTCTAGTAATTACTATTCTGAATTCACGTAGTTGAGCAACAACAGCTCCCTTTTTTTCGATTTCAATAAAAGAGTGATCATCTTCTCTTACTTTTTCAATAATTTCAAAAGTTATATCTTCAATTAAATTAGAATTTAAAGGTTCGTCAATGATTTTTTCTAAATGCCAATTACCAGGTGATCCTTTTTTAGCATATGGAGGAATATCCTTTTTAAGATGAACACTCATAGTTGTGTCATCAAAATAATCTAGTAATTTTAGAGATAGTGGTTCTTTAGGTTTAGGAATACCTTTCTCTTTAGCATGCATTACCTCTAAACCCTCAAAAATACCAACATCTCCTTGAATCCGATCAGCTGTAATTAATATAGCATCATTTTTAAGTGCCGATTCTCTTATAAGCGCATCAAGTTCGCCTCCTGGTGCCATCTTTATTTCTTCTCTAGTGGGACGTTTTCCTATAATTTTTAGTTTTATAATATTTTCAGAATCTAATTTTCGTAAGCTTTTTAGAACTTTTAAACCATAAAATCCTATTTCTTTCTGTATATTTGTCCGATATTCAATCTCAGCAATTACGATATTGGAAATTAAAATTTCAGGAGATTCTCCCAATTCACCATCTTCAATCAATTCAAGTATAAGTCCGTTAAAAATAACAGATGTATCACAAGCAAATTTGCTCATTCTGATTCCTCACTTCCTTCTGTGTTTAAAATTTGAAATTTTTTAACACTGTAATAAATGGGTTTTGAAAGTCTATCTACTGTTGCTACAATTAAATCCTTACGAGAGCTCATAGCGACTCTCGACATTTTATCTAGATCTCTTAGTTCAATTGGATCCCCCTCAAATACAGGATATATCAAAAATTTTGCTGTATCTTTCTCAAAATCAGCTCCGCGTTTATAGACACGAAAATCCAAACCATCACCATATCCCGTGCGAACTATATATCCTCTTTTTCTTAGATCCATATAAATTATGTATTTATGCCACAGCCGCTCATCAAACTGGGTAAAATACAATAATAAACTCTCAAAGTCATATTGGGTTTTGCTCATATCGTTATCTTCCCATAATAGGATTCTATTTCTTTCACATAGAAGTAATACTTCAATAGCATCAAAAATTAGAACTTCTTGACCTTCATTATTTTCTTTAAGAGTCCCAATATAAGATGTATTATAAAATTCCTCAACTCCCCGTTTATCAGAGACAATAACTTTATCCTCTTCAATTACTCCCTCTAATTGTATTTTCTCCGTTTTTTCAATCGGTTCTTCCGTCATGTAATACTTATTAAAAATGTATAATAATTAATGAATTTATGCCATCTTATATTAATCTTGAAATAATATTTACCACATAAAAAGTAATAATTGTTAATATTTTTTTGATTAATTAGAATAGTGTCAAGCCATTATGAAAGAACTAATTGAAATCCTATTAGATAAATTGAATAGGGCTAATAAAATAGTATTTATGGGTATTGGTGAAGAAAAGCTTAGAGACGACGCAGTAGGCGTTTACATAATAAGTGAGTTCTTAGACTGTTCTAATGAAAAATTTTTATTCATAAATGCCGGCATTGATCCTATGAATAGAATTGATGAAATCGTTGAATTTCAAGCATCACACCTTGTCCTATTAGATACATGTACCCTCAATAAACCTCCTGGCACGGTATCAATAATAGAACGTGAAAATATTAAAGAATATGTTCCAATATCATCTCATACATTACCAGTTAACTTAGTTATCGATTTATTACTCGAGAAATTATCAAACTTACAAGTTTTTATGATAGGATTTGTTCCAGAAAGCCTTGAAGGATTTACAGAACTAAACTTTTATAAAGCAGACGAATATTCACTAGAAGATCGAAGCGAAAATGAAGATCTCCCATTTTTTGAATTTCACCTTACAGAAACGATTAAAAAAGCAGCAGATCAAGTTATTGAAATTATTAAAAAAATTATTCACAAAGTTTAATATCTACGTTCCTCATTCTGAGATTTTAGATACATAATCGACTATAATTTCGATTGTCTTGGAAAGAATCATTTGGTCTTCAAGATTTAAATCCTCTTTAGTGTTTTCAAGAAATGCTATAACCTTATCTGCATCCCTAATTTTCCTCAAATAATCAGAGCCTTCTTTATTAAGTGAACCTCCCCATACCATATTCTATGCCACATTTCAAAAGTCTGTTTATTAATTGTGAAAAATAAACATCAAAAGTATTTATAATTCACCAAAAATTTACCAAATGGTTTCATATAAAATGTTGATTCTACACTAGGGCAAAAACAAAAATAATGGGACTTATAAATATTGGAAAAGTGCTTTAGGCATCAAGTTACTATCATAGAATGTTAGACTTTTCTAAATTTTAAATCCTTAGTAATCTAATTTTTGTTTTATTCTCCTAGCTTTACACTAAAACTTTAAAAGGACATTAATTAAAAACTTTAATCGCTTTATTTACACAACGATATCTTCCAAGATTAAAGACTAATTTCTTTATTTTAAAGTTTAATAAAAAATCGAGGAAGTTTTAATAATATCTTTAATAGATTAATACTTTTAATAGTGGGTTTTCATGAAAAGTTTTATAAATTAACTTTTGATAAAAATAACTAATCATTTGATCTTATAATTAACAGTTTGATCTATTAAATTCTTGAAATGTAGAATTTTAAAATGAGAAAAAAGTGATTCAGAATGGTAATAGAAACAAATATTACAAAAATGTTAGGTATTAAACATCCTATTTTAAGTGCTCCAATGGGTCCTTTTTATACTACTAAATTAACTGTTGCGGTATCAGAAGCAGGGGGATTAGGTGTTTTAAGTCATGTTACTATACATGGAACTATAACTATAGATGAAATGAAAAAGAGTATGGCGTATGTTGTTGAACATACTGATAAACCTTTTGGATTTAACATAAGAACCGCTCGATTACAACCAGACGCTATAAAACTTTGCAGACAACTTCCAAGATTTATTCTGGAGAATCCAAAAATAAAAGAACAATGTGTTTATTTAATTACAAGTGCAGGTTCTCCGAGACTGATCTACAATAAACATTTTGAAAAATTGAAAGAAAGTGGTTCAAACATTAAGCATTTCCATGTTGCACCTTCATTATATCTTGCTGAAAAACTGGTTAATAGTGGAATCGATGGGCTAGTTATTACTGGCGTTGAAGGAGGCGGGCATCAATCTTATGAAAATATAAGTACTTTAATTTTATTACAACAAGTGAGAAAAAAATTACCGAATATTCCTATAATTGCCTCTGGAGGTTATGCTACTGGTGAAGGTTTAGCTTCTGCTTTATCTATGGGTGCCGGTGCTATTGCAATGGGATCTAGATTTATTTCATCGAAAGAATGTGAATTTCACGAAAATTATAAAAAACTCGTAGTTAATTCGAGTGCTTCTGACACTGAATTAAAAACTGGGATTTTTGGGCCTGCAAGGGTATGGAAGAGTAAAAAAACTGAAAATGAACATCTTGTTGCAAGTAAACAAGAAAAAAAAGCTGGAGAAACTTCAATATCAAAGGTGGAAAAAGAATTAGCAGAATTAGAAATGACTTATAAAGGAAACGTTGAAGAAGGAACTGTCTATTTAGGGCAAAGTATTGGACTTATAGACAGTGTAGAGAGTGTTTCGGATATAATAAATACTATAGTTTTTGATGCTGAAAAATGTTTAAAAACCGCGTATAATGCAATAAAGAAAATTCCAGTTTCACAAATACTTTGAATTAAGTTTAAGAATTCTAAATACCATAGAATTCAATTTTTATTTGTTTTCTTAATTTTTTCCTTATTACATAATAAAAAGCATTCTAATTGTACATATTTTTTAATACTATATCTAGTTTTATTATCCAAAAAGGCAGCACTTTAGCTAAAGCAAGTTTTCAGCAATCTATTTTTAAATGTTAATAAACAAATAAGACGAATTTAAATATCCATTTTGTGTAATTAATGCCATAGCAGAGGTTTTTCTGAATTAAATAAATTATTAAATAAAAATTTAAAAATAAATTTTCCTATAAGTTAGATGAAACTTACTTATTAGAAATCTAATAAGAATATAAAGAAATTTTTAAAATATATTTGAACATTTTCTTTAAAACCAGATCAAGATGCTTCAAGAATTAATGATTATCAATCAAGCGGGCATAGCTCTATTTTATCATAATCTCACAAAAGATCATAAAGTAGATGATAAACAATCGTTAGCAAGCTATTTCGATATAATCTGTCGTTTTACTAAACAGAATTTTAGAGAAAGCCTAAGAATGCTAACACTTGATAGTTATATCTTTTTCTTTTATACTCACAAATCTAATTTTCATTTAGTAATTAAGTGTGAGAATAAGAAACTTGATAAGAAAATATTAGAAGATATAGCAGAGAGTATTATTGAAACCTTTTTAGAAAAATATAAAGAAGTATTAAAGGATTTCAATGGCGAAATATCTCTATTTAGTTCATTCTCAGATGTTATTGAACGAATTCTTACTTCAAAAATAAAGTATTTTAAGAAAACCCTAATTTTGGAATACTAACTATAATATTATACCAAAAGAAACAAGAATTAATTAATTAAAAGTCAATATTGTTTTAATGATATAATTCTATCCATCGAAAATGAGAAATTTAAATTTATTCATATCAGGAATGTTTTTTGCTATACGTCTATTAAATTACGGTTCTAGCATAATTTTTTGATACAATTTTTCTTTATTATTATTTCAGATAATTTTTAATTTACCTTCATCGACAAAAATATTTATAGCTTTTGGAGGCTTAATTAAATCACGTTTTTCCTAAACGACAGACTTAAATTCGCCTAATCCTCTATTTTAATTAATGAATTAATT
>JAEOTA010000081.1 GCA_016840085.1 Promethearchaeota archaeon | reverse complement strand
TATCTTCAGATTTTACTTCGTATTTATTTTTCAACTTAATGATATGATAATTTTTTTTTGATGCACTCTTTAAAGCAATTAATCCAAACATAAATAAAAACAGCCCAGCTATAAAAATAAGGCTTATATAATATGGTAATTCAGAAAATCCGAATATTAAACTCCTAAATAAGTAAATTAATAAGATTGTAGAGGTCAAACAAGTCCCTATTAAAAGTATTATTTTTGACTCTTTTACCGTGAAATTTAACATTCTATAAATTCACTCCATTTAAATTTAAATTTAAATTAACAACATCTCATTAATTCTATGAATATTCACATATTAAAATATGACTAATAAAGAAAATAATGATTATGAATATTTTTTTCATAAAGGATTAAATTACTGCAATCAAGGAAATTTATAAAAGTCTCTTGAGTGCTATAATAAAGCAATATTATCTAATCTTTTTTAATATTATCTAATCTAGTAGATAAGTTGGTTTTTTTTATATAATTAGAAAGGTCTTGCTTTACTAATTCTTTATTAAATTTTATTGATTTAGACGTTCTTAACTTCTCTGTAAAATTATTTAACACTCTTTTATATCATCCATTAGAAGTTCTGTTATACTGAAATAGTTGGGATTTGAATCAATAGTATCTTACATACATGAATTTTTTGTTCTTTGAGTACATAACTCAATGAAAAATAAATGAATATATAATACCAAAAAATTTTTAGATTATTGTCAAAATATGTGGTAAGATATCCTTAAAATCGAACCTCAGCTATTTTCTTTTACAATATTATTGTTAAGTATCGATCATTAAGAACGGGAAGGGGAAAAATTATACCTGACGATGAAAAATTATTTCAGTTGTTTCTGAAAATATCTTCAAACAAGGGGTCAAAATATGCTAAAGAAGTGAGAGATCGGTGTAAAAGTGAGATAATTACAGAAAAGTTCGAAAATTCTTTAGATATATTATTTTCTATGTTATGGAATATAATTCAATTAAAAACAGGAGCTAGAATAGGGATGTCAGTCTCCATGGATCTAACTCGAGAAACTTCCAGATTATTTACTGAAAGAATCGATATATTTCATCATATTATAGACGAACATAGAGAGCTTCTAAATGAAAAAATAATAGAGAAAATGGGAAAATATTTTAATATTATAGTACCAACGGGGCTTTTAAGTTCAGAAGAATTCTTAAAGTCAGAAATTGCTTTAAATATATTGAAAGAATTTATCCATAAATATAGTAGAAATTTGAACGGTTTTACTTATAGTACTAGTGTATTAAAGCAATTAACTGATATCTTAAACCTTGAAGGAGATTATAAAGATCCCCAGATAATAAGAGATAAGAAATATTTAGAAGCATTTTTAAAATTGATAATAATAATTTCAAAACCTCGAAAGGGCATTTATGATTTTCTTTCCTAATATTTTTTCTTCATAAAGGAATCTAATTAAAAATTTCAACATATAATTACTATATCTAACTCCCTTAAAAGATCTAGTTAGACTCGCAAATAATTTGACCAAGCTAATCATGAAATTTAGTTAAAATAAAATTAATAAAATGTAGATATAAACCTATCTTTCCCATTTTTTCTTTAAATATTTAGAAAAAATATCTTCTATTAAATTATTATTTAGTAAGTGATAATACCATTTCGAATTTAGATAAATTACAAAATATAATAACCGCAATGATTACTCCCTTTAGAGAAGATTTCTTTATAGATGAGGAGAAATACCGTGAGTTTATTCGATTTCAGACTGAGAACGGGTGTAATATTCTTACTATGGGAACAACTGGTGAAAGTGCAACGCTTTCCCATGAAGAACATCATTATGCGATGGATATAACTGTAGATGAAGCAAAACGTAGCGGAAAAGATCCCTTTGTCTTGGCGGGTCCGGGATCAAATTCTACAAAAGAAGCCATCTCACTTTCACAATATGCTGAAAGTATTGGTATAGATGGAATACTTGTAGTTGTTCCGTATTATAACAAGCCTGTTCAACACTCATTAATCACCCATTTCTCCGCAATAGCCGATTCTGTATCATTGCCGATTATTCTCTATGATGTACCCAGTCGAACCGGAAGAAAATTGGAACCTGAGACGGTCTCAAAATTAGCATATGCAAAGGAGAATATAGTAGGGATTAAATGTGCTAGCGGGGATATCGACCAAATAACTAAAATTATACGATCTACTCCTGAATATTTTATTGTATTAAGCGGGGATGATTCCCTTACCTATCATATTATCAATATAGATAATCCAAAAAATACAATTATACAAATGATTGTTACATTACTTAAAACAATTTTTTCATAAAATATTAAATTTTCAAAAAAGTAGATCACTTTCACCGTGTAAGAACTGTATGAAAGAAGTCCTAATTCTAAATCTTCTAAAAATACTTCAATAGTTACATAAAAAAAAGGCAATATGAAAGAAAGTACTATATTCCGAGTTAACGCGGAAATCATAAAAGTTAATGATGAAATAAATATTAATTGTATAAAGATAATTAAAAAACCCGTTAGAAAAATATCGATCGAAACTAATAAATGGGTTCTATTGAAATTTTAAAGGAATTAAAGGTATTCATCAAAAATATTCAATTCCAAAACAAGAGTGCCAACTGTGTCTTTAGATCTAACCATGCGAGCAATTATCTACCAATAAAAGGGATTTTAGATCGTGAAAAAGATAAAATTTTAGGAATTATAAATTATGGACTCACTCATACTGATTTTTTAAGACCAGATTTTTTCAGAGCGTTATAATATTATAGTTTATCTAAAAGGATGACTTTTTAAAATAGACTTCTTGGGAGTTAGGAAAGAAACTTTTAATTGGGCTTTTTGGTCTCTTCATAATCAAGTTAATGAAATCTATTAGTCTATCTTGATTAATTGCCATTTTTTCAGAAAGGTTAGAAATCGAGATTTTATCAAATTCTTTAGAGTATTCGGATAACCTATAGTTTAATAAATTTTGATAGACTAATGATATTAGGAGTTTTAGATTTGGAAACTTCTCTGTCTTTACATCTTTAACAAATTCAAAGATCTTTTCAGAAGCATCATGATAATTTAATACTTTGTAACAACTGAAGATTTCATATAATCTTTTTATATATTTGAAATATTTTGTGATATTTGCACTTATATCGCCAAGATTATATTTTTCTAAATTTTGATCAACATCATTTTTAAGCATGGCTAAAAGTTTTGAGAAATTTTCAAGATTAGATTCATCAAGTTTTTCCCTTAAAAGATTGTTGAAACGACGTTGATAAATAATTCTATGTTGATCTAATTCTGTTTTAATTTGGGTATTCAATTCATAAAAATCTATAAGTTGTTTTTCAATATGAAAAGAATCTTGATGTTCTTGAATTAATACTAACGCTGATCTTATTTTTTCTAAAGCTGAATGATATTCCCCATTCTTTACTTTTTTCAGAATAATAGATCTATAAAAATCTAATTCTTCAATAAGATCTCTTTTATTCTTGAAGTTTTCAAGATTCTCATTAAAATTCATATGTCGAATAGACAAATATGATAAGATATATTCTTATTACATCTAATTAGATCAATTACAAATTTAAATTTAACATTATTCATTTAATAAAATATTTAAATAAAAGCATGAAAGGATAGAAAATATCAAAAATAACTTTTATTGTAGCATTACTAAAAAAAAAGGAGATGTAATTTTTTAATTGATAACCCAATTAAAGAATAAAATCTGTTTCCGCTGACTTCAAAATATACGAAGTTAATTATTTAATAAACATTTATCTCTTCTTTATTAGTTAAACTCCTTTTCGTAATAAATGATTAGCAATAACTAATCTTTGAACTTCACTTGTTCCCTCGTAAATCTCACCCATCTTAGCATCTCTGAAATATCTTTCTACGGGATAAGCTTTCATTAAACCATATCCTCCATGTATTTGAACAGCACTATGAGCTGCTTGCATTGCCGCCTCAGATGCTACTAATTTTGCCATTGAACTAACATGTCCAAAATCCATTTGATTATCATACATATAAGCAGCTTTATAAGTGAAAAATCGACCTGCTTCGACAGCACATGCCATATCTGCAATTTTCCATTGAATCGCTTGAAATCTTCCTATTGGTCGCCCAAATTGAATTCTCTCATTTGCATATTTAATTGAGGCTTCTAACGCTGCTTGTCCTAAACCTACGGATTGAGCTGCGATACCAATTCTTCCAAATCCTAAGATTTGCATTGCAAGCTTAAATCCTTCTCCAATTCCTCCTAAAATATTCTCTTGAGGCACTCTAACATCTTCAAATACAAGCTCAGACGTATTTGAGCCACGAACCCCTAATTTATCCTCTTTTGCGCCAACAGAATAACCAGGAGTATCAGTATCAACAATAAAAACAGTAAGTTGTTTTTTACTCTCTTTTTCACCAGTTTTAGTTATTACAAGTAGTGTATTGGCAATACCCCCATTTGTTGCAAAAATCTTACTTCCATTGAGTATATATTCATCTCCATCTTTTTCTGCTGCTAATTGCACTCCTCCCGCATCTGAACCTGCGTCTGCTTCTGTTAAACAAAAAGCTCCTATTTTATCACCTTTAGCAAGATCTATTATAAAGTTTTGCTTTTGTTCTTCAGTTCCATATTTATAGATAGGATATGTAGCAAGACTGTTATGAACTGCAATAGAGAGCCCCCAAGCTGCATCAGCACGTCCAATTTCCTCAACAACAACACAATAGCCAATAGTATCATTATGAAGTCCAGCACCCCCGTATTCTTCGGGAATACATGCCCCAAAATAATTCATTTCTTTCATTTTCTGAAAAGCTGTCTTATCTAATTCCTGTTTCTCATCACTTTCTAGCGCAACAGGTACAAGATATTCCTCAGCAAATTCTCTTGTAATTTTTTTTAACATCTTTTGATTTTCGGTTAAGGAAAAATCCATAATTACCAACTATTATTTTTCTGTTTTTTCAAAATCTTAATTCCAAAATATTTTATTTTAAAAAGTTAGTTGTTTATTCTTATTATATTTTATTAAGTTAAACAATGATATTTGACAAGTTGATATAATTAAATCTTATGTGATATGGATTTTCTTCAAAAGGGAAAGATAAAATTGACGAATTAGAAGGATAAATAGTGAGTTATTTTTGAAAAAGAGTTCCTATATTAGTTTTAAAGAGTTAAAAAAATAAAAAATATTTAAAAAATAATATAATTTTTAATTACGAGCTCCGCATAAGGGACAAATATCCTGGTCTCCGATCGGATTTCCACAATCCTTACAGCGCCGTACATCATCTATTACTTCGTTGTCTTCAGATTCTTCAAATTCTTCTTCAAATTTTTCAACTTTTTTTACGCCTTTAGAAAAAATTGTCCCAGGTCGATCTCCTGGCCAAATTATGTTAACTATAATAGCAGATACTACTAAAATAACACCAATTATAATGTAAAAGGTAAGACTTTCGCCAAAGTTTTGTTGCAAGAACTCTAAAGCAGCAGAAATCCATCCCACCATAAATATGCCGATGGGGACGACGAGCGGCTTAAGGAACAATAAGATAGTGCCAATAATATCTGCTATAGTTTGTAACCATGACATATATTCTAGCTGAAAGAACATTCAATTCACCTCATTTAAGCTTTCATCCGATCTTCTCGGATTTTTTCTCTATTAATAATAAAATCGATTATATCATAGATTTTTAACACAATTGTCAGAAAATATACCCCCATGTAAACTAGAATCATTTGCTGGAGATTTAAGGCTACAAATCCAGATTGATCTCCCATCTGAAAGGAAAATATCAGTTCGGTTGCACCGGAAAATTTATAACTCCATATATACAAACAGTTTACAATAATTTGAATTAAAGCAAAAACACCTCTTCTAATTGACTGTTTAGGAGAAGAATACGTAAAAAATGCACATCCACAAATCAATACTCCGAATGCGGTTAACCAGAATACTATTGTTGCATAATCCTGCTCTGAGAATTCTAAAAAAGCACCTGTATAATCTCGAATCAATGAGAAAGTATACATAGGGATGATTATTGTAGTCGTCACATACACAGCAGTGACAATAACACCTCTAACCATATTTTTAACTGCGCCCATCCTAATAACCTCCTGGATATTCTCCAACGGGCATCTCATACACTCCAAATCGAAGTGAATGGAGTCCAATAGAATAATCCAAACTTATAGTAAAGTTGGCATAGAATGAAAATATAGGAGGTCCACTATATACATCCACTTCCGTAGTTAAATCTGGAAAATTATCGACCATAAAATCGCTATAATCGCCAGTAAATGTATAATTTCCAGTTTGTCCCTTTGGTATTATACGAAACCGTTGTATTTTCTCAAAGATTATAACTTTTCTTGTTTCATTCAATCCTGGAGAGGGATAATCTATGTGACTATAATTTATAGCAATTTGAAGTTCTAATCTAAGGTTATCTAAATCAAAATAACCCGCATTAGTGATATTAAAAGGTAAACTAAATTCTATGTTATTAATTTCTCCTGAAGTTGTATTTATATCCAAAACAAAATCTGCATTTTCAGTATCAATATTAATATTTTTATCAAAATCTTGAAAGATTAGGACCGCTGATAATCCGCCAATTACCGATACAAGAGTTACAGATACAGTTAATATCAAGATGAAAATCCGAAATATCAGTCTAAACACACGAGAAGGTCTCATAATAATCGAACAAAAATATTTATGATATTTAATAGAATCGTTTTTTTTATTAGATAAATTAAATTAACATTAATGAGACAATTCACATTTAAAAAGTTTATATTTTTATTTTTTAATAATTGAAACTTTTGTCAAGTTCAAATTTTAGGTTTAAACTTACTCTCTTTTCAAAAATTTTTTAAGATAATTTTGTACATTATCAAAGTCTGAATTTAAATTTGTTCAATCAAATAATTAGATTATAAAGAAACTTTTAAAAATCATTTAAATATAAATATAAAAATGATGATGAAAATGGAAAATATTCGGGCACACTCCATTGGTTTTGAAGAATTAGCGAATAAAATGAATACATCACTTGAGAATGGTTTAACGGAGCAAGAAGTTCAAAAAAGACTTGAAAAATATGGGAGAAATGAATTAATTAAAGAAAAAGGTAAAACAGCATGGCAGATTTTCATAGGGCAATTCAAAGATTTCCTTATATATCTTTTGTTTTTTGCGATAGCCGTATCAATCATCATAGGAATATATGAATCTGCTCAACCTGAAGCTGAAGCTTGGGCTTCAGAATATACAGATGCTATAGTGATAGCAGCTATTTTAATAGTTAATGCAATACTTGGTTTTTATCAAGAATATCAAGCAGAAAAATCTCTTGAGAGTTTGAAGAAGTTAGCGCCGCATTTTGCGAAAGTTAGACGAGGAGGTCGAGTCGTAGAAATCAGTGTGGAGGAAGTAGTTCCAGGTGATATTGCTTTAATAGAAGAAGGTGATAAATTTCCGGCAGATATTAGATTGTATAAAGAATTTTCACTTTATGTTGATGAGGCGATTTTAACAGGAGAATCTAAACCTGTTAAAAAACAATTGAATCCAGTTGAAGAAAAGATGATTTTGGCAGACAGAACTAATCTTGGATATATGAATACAATAATCACACGCGGGAATGGAGAGGGTATTGTAATTGGAACTGGAATGAAAACCGAAATAGGAAAAATAGCTGAGAGTTTACAAGAAGAAGAATTAGAGGCTAGCCCATTTACACAAGAAGTAAATAAATTCGGAAAACTTCTTGGGATAATAATTTTGATAATTTGTGCTGCTGTATTTGTCACTGAACTTATAATTGTATTAGCCACCCAAGGTACACTCGATGAAATTATTGAAGCATTTGAAATTTCAATAAGTTTAGCCGTTTCTGCTGTTCCTGAAGGTCTGGTGGTAGTTATTACCGTCGTTATGTCTATAGGGATGCGGAAAATGGCAGATAGAAACGCATTAGTAAGAAAATTAACTGCAGTTGAAACTTTAGGACGAGTTAATGTAATTTGCTCAGACAAAACAGGTACTTTAACTAAGAATGAAATGACCGTGGTAAAAGTGTTTCTTGGAGGTGAAGAATATAATGTAGAAGGAGTAGGATATGCCCTTGAAGGAAAAATTATAGGTGAGAAAGGAAAACAAGTTCCAGTTTCATACGAAAATTACTTAAAAAGATACCTTGAAGTATGTATGTTTTGCAATAATTCGAACGTTTCACTTCGAAATGATGGAACAAACGACACTGATGTTGTTGGAGATCCTACTGAGATTTCTCTTAAAGTATTAGCTATGAAGATGGAATTAGATACTAAATCTGAGAAAGTTGATGAAATTCCATTTAGTTCTGATAGAAAAATGATGTCCGTTGTTTCAAGAATCGATAATAAAGTATATTCTTTAATTAAAGGGGCACCTGATATTTTATTAAATAATGCCAGTAAAGCATTCTTAGATGGAGAGGAAAAACCAATCGATGAGGTAAGAGATATCATCCTTAAAAAAAATGAAGAATTTGCAAGAAATGCATTGAGAGTATTAGGAATTGCCTATAAACCTTTAAACGAAGATTATACGGAAGATGAAATAGAAAAAGATTACATTTATCTTGGTTTGGCAGGCATAATTGATCCGGCAAGAGACGAAGTCAAAGATGCAATAGAGGAAGCTCGAATGGCTGGTATCAGAACGATAATGATTACAGGTGATCATAAGATCACTGCCATCGCAATTGCTCATGAAATTGGACTAACTCAATCAAGTGAAGCTATAACTGGTATAGAACTTGAAGAAATGAATGATGATGATCTTCGTGAGAGGGTCAAAACTGTCGATATTTTTGCTAGAGTTTCTTCTGAACATAAATTAAGAATATTGAGGAGATTAAAGGAATTAGATCTAATAGTTTCAATGACAGGAGACGGAGTTAATGACGCGCCGGCGGTTAAAGGTGCTCATGTTGGTGTTGCGATGGGATTAAAAGGGACAGAAGTAACTCAAGAAGCTTCGGAAATGATACTAATAGACGATAATTATGCAACCATAGTTAATGCAATAGAAGAAGGTAGGGGGATTTTTGAAACTACGAAAGGTTTCTTTAGGTATATGTTAAGCACGAATTTTGATGAAATCTTCTTGATTCTAGCTGCTTATATTGTTATGAAACTATTTTCAACTGTGTTTCTTGCCCTTCCAGTTGAACCAATTCAAATTCTTTGGCTTAATATTGCAACAGATGGAATACCAGCCATGGTTCTTGGTTTTACACCGACAGATCCTGATGTAATGAAAGATAAACCTCGAAAAGGTTTCACATTATTACCTGAGATTAAAGGTCCAGTTCTTTTACTTGGAATTTATACTTCTATTACAGATATTACACTCTACTTACTTCTTTGGAGCGTTTTACTTCCAGCTTGGGTAGATGCAGGAATAGACCCGCGTCTTACAGCTATTGATTCTGCTTACGCTATATCCTTAGCACAGACAATACTGTTTACTAATCTAGTGATATGTGAATTATTGTTTGTTTACACGTGTACCTCCAACATCAAACCATTTTACTTGTTTCCAAATAAGCATTTATTTTGGGCAACGGGACTTTCTCTTGGTCTACAACTCTTAATTCTTTTCACTCCAATGGCAATAGCTTTTCATGTTGTACCTTTATTCCATCCCTATTACTGGATAACCCTTTTCATTGCAGCATTCAGTGTATCAGTTGTAGATGAAGTTAGAAAATACCGAATTCGAAAGAAAAGGGGAATGACGATACTGAAAAAATCTTAGTAAATTTTTATTTTTTCACAATTTTTTACCCTTAATTAAAAAAATTTTTATAAGAACAAGATAAGAAATTCTATTTAATTAATTTTAAATTTTTAATATTATTTTATTAAATAATTAGAAGTTATTAGTTTAAATTTCTTAAACGAGATTGATGTATAAGAATGAATATAGCTGAAGTTTTAAAAGAAAAGATTGAATCAAATCAGACTGTTTTAACAGAATTTGAATCTAAAGAATTACTACAAGAATTAGGTATTCAAATCCCTGCTCAAAAGTTAACAATTTCAAAAGAAGAAACTATATCCGCGGCTGAAGAAATTGGGTATCCTGTAGTTATGAAACTTATTGCAGAAGATATTGTACATAAATCTGATACTGGTGCTGTCAAATTGAATCTAAAAAGTAAAGAAGAAGTAGAAACTGCTTATAATGAATTAATGAATATTCCATCTCAAGCAGATAGGAAAATATCTGTTCAGAAAATGGCAGACGAGCCAATAACAGAGTTAATTATTGGTATGACGACAGATGCACAATTTGGACCTGCTCTGATGTTTGGAATAGGCGGGATATTAGTTGAATTACTCGAAGATGTGAGTTTCAGAATTGCACCAATTACAGAATATGATGCTAACGAGATGATCCACGAAATAAAGGGGTTCCCCATATTAGATGGATATCGCGGTAAACCAAAAGCGGATCTTGATGCAATAGTTAAGACATTATTAAAAATATCTGATCTTGTTGTCGAACATGAAGAAATTAACGAAATGGATTTAAATCCGGTATTTATTTACGATAAGGGGTTAGTTTGTGTCGATGCAAGAATAATTTTAAAAAAGAAAGAAGAAAACAATTAAGATCTGGTTACTTTTTACCTTATCTCCTTTTACATTATTTTCTTACAATTAAAGTTTATTTGTTTTATTTGTCCTCTTTTATCCATTATTGCATTTTATTAAATCATAATTAAAATAATTTTAAAATCAGATAAATTTATAGGAGTTAGTCGCGATAATAACTCATATAATACTATTTAAAAACAAATATTCATATATCTACAATCTTATTAGTGTTAATGATTATTGTTATTATAAAAAAATTATAAATTTAAAATTAAATAGAAAAATTTTTTGATGATTATGCAACACTCAAAAAACAACAAAAGTAAGCGGATTTTAGTTCTTATATTGTTAGCAATTAACTTGAGTTTACTAAATTTCATCTTTATAAACTTAAATAATAGTGACGAGTTAGATGATTTTAATTTGCAAGATGATAATCTAAGATTGGCAAATTATCCAACAAGCTTTAATGGTACCGGAGAAAATATTAATATTACGCTTCACCAATCTTATTTAGATACTTCCTTTAATTCCATATTGAATACTTCTGATTCCAATAACAATAAATTTCTAATCCCTTGTCCAACCGATACCAATTTTAATTCAAGTTATACTAAAATCAATATTGATGATATAAATGCTCCAAATAAAACATTAATAATTGAAGACGAAGAATTTGCTTTTAATGAATTATTAGATAAAGCATATTATACTTCTTTCCAAATACCAAACAATTGTTATATAGAAAACATTTCTATTCGAGCATCAACAACAGCTAGTCAATATTTAGAAATTCGCATCTATAATGCAAGCTGGGATGGAACATATCTTAAATATAATCTCCCAAATACAGTGGTAAAGCAAATACCCAATGTTAACCATGCTAGTCCTTTATGGGAAAATATTACAAATTGGCATCAATTTTTAGATCCTTCAAACACAGATAATAATACATTCTTTGTAAGAGTAAGAAGTGAATTAGATGCAAGTGCTAATTGGTATGAGGGTTCTGATGGGATATATGATAGTATTGTTTGGGCACATGGTGCCTTAACACCTGAATTAGGAATTGATATGACTTTAAAACTAGGATTATCTCCGATAAACGAAACACCAAGTCCAGAGCAAATTAAACTTAAAATTAATGGCAAAAATGCGAGTGGTTATGGTGATAATATTAATGAAGGTTATTGGGAATCTTTAGATGTTAATACTAGTGCATCTGGAAAACTGCAATATGTTGTTTCTGCCGATTGGTGGGATGTCACATGTAATATTTCTCAAATTCAAATTAATTTTACTAAAACAAATTTACAAGCCTCTTCAAAATTTAATATCGCTGGAAGTGGACAAACTGTTAATTGGAATGCGTCTATAGGAAATTTAGTTCATTTTAATTCTACATTCACAAATTATTGGATCAATTTTACTGTCCCAACGACATGGAGTAATTTTAAAGCATTTAATGATACCATTGAATTAACTGACAACACAACATTAGGACCACCTGTAAATAAATATAGGGAATTTCAAATTTATAATGCTAGTAATGGTCCTAATTGGTATATTACAGCAGAATCTACAAATTTACTTAATGAAATAAATATTTTTGTTGATTCTGTTAAATATTATAATTATACAGTAAATTATGATAAAACAATAGATATTATAGGGAATTTTTCAGAAATTGTTAAAGACGGCAGCGCAATAATTGAGATTTATAGTCCTGATTTCACAGGCAATTATTTAAATCACACAAATTACAATGATACCATCACAGCAACAAAAGAGGTATCTCTTGGTAATTGGAAAATTAAGGATAATGCTACGGATTATGGTGTATTTATTTCTCGTCTGGGATGGAATAATGGAACTGCAGCTGGATTTTTGATTGATAATTTAACGATATTAGGCATTTCAGACTTAACACCTAGTTTACCAGATGACGTTTTTTATGCTAATGAAAAATTTAATATAACGGTATATTTTAATGATACAGGTCAAGATAAAGGGATTTTAGATGGGGATATTAGCTATAGCATAGAGGATTCAACATTCAGTATAGATAATGTAACAAATTTACATGATGGAAATTATACTGTTACTATTGATTGTAATGATACTAGATTTAATGGTTATGGTCTAAGGACGGTCGAAATTCACGCAAATAGATCTTTTTTCAATAATCAGAGTAAAATTGTGCAATTTACTATCTTAGGGAATACAACTTTAAATTATTATAATTTTGGGAATGGTTCTAATTATAACTCGTCTCAATATTTCAATATTACTATTGAATATTATGATGAAATTAAAGAACTGGGGATTGATGATGCTAATCTAAATTACAGTCTTAACGGAGGGGTAGATTGGAGGCAAGATAATAGAAAAAATCTTGGAAATGGGCAATACAATATAACAGTTTATTGTAATGATATAAATTTTACTAATTATGGTCCACAAATTATTTTAATTAATGTGAACAAATCCTTTTATGAAAATCAAAGTATTAGGTTTGACATCACGATAACAGGAGATACAGGATTGACATATACGAAGTTTCCAGAAAAACTTTTTTATTATTCAGATGATACTTTTACTATTACAGCTTATTATTACGATACGTCTAGAAATGAAGGAATAACTGGTGCTACAATAGAAGTTGATATTGAGGGAGAAGGTTCATATGACAGTAAGTATATATCAGAATTCGGAAATGGTAATTATGATATTATTGTAAATTGTAGTGAATCAATATTTGATAGGTATGGTTCATTTAATTTGATAATAAATGGCAGTAAACCGAATTATCATGATTATGTAAATTTGAGCGCTGAAGTAATAATAGGAAATACCACATTGGAAATACTTGATCCTTCAGATGGTTCAATTTTTATTGATAGACAAACATTTAATATTACCATTCAGTATAATGATGTCGTCAAAAATCAAGGTATTTTAGGTTATGATGTAAGTTATAGTTTAAATGAAGGAATGTCGTATAGAACTGATAATATCACATATATAGGAAATGGGCAATATAATATAACAATCTTCGCTGATCATTCTGATTTCAATAATAATTTTGGATTTATTGACATTATAATTAATGCATCAAAACAACATTATAATAATTTATCGCGACCTCTCACGATTCATAGACAAATAACCACTACGATTGAGCCTTTAAATAATATAGATTTAGGTTCAGTAATAAGAGGTCTCAATGTAAGTTATACTTTTAATTATACAGATTATACTCCAGATCCGATCATAGGTGCGAATTGGACAGAACTGAGCCCTCCTTATGGATTCGATCCATGGTTAAAAGATTGGGCTAATGGTACCTATACTATATATTTAGATACTGATTATGTTGATGTCTCTGGTTCTCCATATACATATATCTTTACTATTTCTGCAATAGGAAACGAAACACAGACAATAAATTTAATTATAGACGTTACTATTATAGAAACGCAAATAGAAAATCTTGTTTGGAATTCCGAAATTGCGAGAAATTCCAGATTAAACCAAACTATCCGATTCTATTTTAATGATACCACCAACAACGAGGCAGTTTTAGGACTTAAAACCAGTAATGTTAGTATAACTAGTTATGCAACAGGAACAATATGGGATAGAGGTGATTTCAATTGGAAATTGAACGATTTATGGGATAATGGAACCTATATTGTAGATGTAAGCACAAAAGGATTAAATTCAGGGTGGTATACATTGCAACTAAATGTGTCGAAATTTCCAAATTATGATGTAAGTTTGGCATTGGTAACATTTTACTTGAGAGGAAATTATACACAATTCAATTTGATTTCAATTTCCGATCCTGGTGGAGCACTTACGTCTATTAGTTCAGGACATCTTTATAGAATTTTCAAAGGGAGTGATATTAATTTAGAATATAGTATATCTGATTTAGAATTTAATAATAATAATGTTACACAGGCAGCATCATCTTACTATGTTACATATAGAAACCTTAATACAGGTGTAACTGGTGTTCTTCAATCAAATATACAATTTATATATCCAAATCATGTCGGAACTGTTAGTACTTCAATTTCTGAGCTAGTTGCCGGAAATTATTTAATTAATATTGCAACTGCTTTAACCAATTATGAAAATGCAACTTTTGCTTTTAATTTAACGATAATAGGAAAATATAATGTTAGGATTACAGTACTCGATATCCCAACTGAAGTTACTGCAGGTAATGTTTTTAATATAACAATTTTAGCAGAATATTATGATGGTACAGTTTGGCTGCCTTTAATAGGAGAAAATATTATTATTACACCCTATTTTGATGGTGTAGCTGGAGATTCTATAACTCCTATATTCACAAATAGTTCAGGTATATATATTTTTCAGATTCCTACAAGAACCGATGCAATGAATATAACACTTACTGTGGAAATACAAATTACATACAATCATCTAGGAGATACACTAGAAATTTCAGATATTATATTAAATCCACCTCCGCCAGGGTTAACATTTGGAGATTTATTACCATACCTTATAATTATTGGAGCAGCTATAGCTGTTGTTGGTGCTTCATTAGGAGTTTATCGTGGTGTTGTAGTTCCTAAAAAGAGAGAAAAAGCACGAGTATTAACTGAAGTTAGGACAATATTCGATGATGCGATTAACTTAGAACATGTTTTAGTGTTACATAAGAACACAGGAACATGTATTTACTTTAAATCATTTGGATCCGAAGCAATTGACCCTGAACTAATTAGTGGATTTATATCAGCTATAAGTTCTTTTGGAAAAGATTTAGTTTCTCAAGAGGAATTGAATGAAATAAGTTACGGTGACAAAATGTTATTATTATCTGATGGAGAGTTCATAAGAATCGCTCTAGTACTCTCTAAGAATGCTTCAATAATTTTACGTAAAAATTTAAAGGAATTAATAAAGATATTTGAAAAAACCTATGCAAATGATCTTCCCACATGGAGAGGGCAACTTAATATATTCAGAGATTCAGGGATGCTCATTGATGAGATTTTGAACACATCAATTATATTACCTCATGAAATTACCTATGAGTTTTCAAATATTAAAGCATTGAAGATTTCTCATTCAAGAGATGTGCTCAAAATTGCAAATAGTTTGATAAAAGATTCTGAAAGGAACTTTTTCTTTATCGCTACCCTTCTAAAAGAAGCAAGTGAAAAATCTAGTAAAGACACTGCAGAAATCTTCATGGGTATTAAGGAATTAAGAGATATGAAAATTTTGATGCCAATAGAAATATCTGCTATTGAAGCACCTCCTATTTCTCAACAAGAAATAAATCTTATAAATCAAAAAGTAACAAGTCTAATTGATTTATCTCCAGAAGAGAAACAGAAATTGGTTAATGATTTAGCTCAAATGGGTCCTGCAGAAAGAGAGGCTTATTTTGCAAGTTTAACAGAACGCCAAGAGATTGTTTCAGCACCTATTGAAGCTAAACCCGGAGCTGCATTAATTGAGAATGTAAAAGAGGCTAAAAAGGAAATTAAGAAACTAAACAAAATTGCAAGAGAAAAACTGGATAAGAAAGATTTTGATAAATCTATTGAGATATTCCAGAATGCTGCACGAATAGCTCTGAATTGGGAGTTATCGAGGGAATTTACCGTATTAGATGATATTATACGGAAGATTAAAATAAAAGACCTCAAAATAAAGATGAAAAAACTCGAAAATGAAGCAAAAACTGCGGCTAAAGAAGAAAAATATAGTGAATCAGCACAAAAATACAAAATGTCTTCAAAAATTGCTTCAGAAATTTTTAAGTTAGGAGTAACAGAAATGACTAAGGAAGTTAAACGATTAACGAATAAAGCTAAAGAGTATGAAAAGCTAGTTTAAAAAAAAAATTTTTAACATTTTTTTATAATTTTTTGAATTTTATAATTAGATTTACTTTAAGAATTGTTTTTCTTTATTTTGTTATTTTATGTTTAAAAACCTATGTTAGTAAAAGAACATCTTTAACTTATTTTTGAGAGAAATTATAAATAGTACAATAGCTATCCTATATATATCTATTTTGCATATATGAACTGAATTTCAATTATCTTTATTTAGTTTATTGATTACCGTAAAAGAAATATGTCAGATCAAAATCAAAAAGGCAAAGTTGTTATCCATTCAGATGTCAGAAAAATTATTGAAAAACTTGTTTTAAAAATTCTCTATGAAAAAAAATCAGTTCAAACGCTAAAATTATTAATTGATAACGTTTTAGAGGGTGCTGTAAAATCCAGAATCACTATTTCCGAAAAAGTAATAAACAAAATAATACAGCAAATGAATAAGGATAATAGAATACAATTTACACAGAGAGAAGGTTGGAAAATAAAAATTTAATATATATTATTTTTAATCAGATATTCCATTTTCCGTAATACTAAAGACGGCTTCAGCCTCTGGTAAATGAGGAGCATCAACTACTTTTGCAATCCTCTGTTCCCCTTTACCTTTTCTCAAATAAACCCTAATTGTTGAACCATGTGCAACAATATTTCCGCCAGTAGCAGTCAAAGGATTACCATAAAACACATCCGGTTTCGCAGATACTTGATTTGTAACTACGACCGATAAATCAGGATAAATATCACATAACCTTAATAAATCATGTAAATGAGTATTGATAGTCTGTTGTCTACTAGCTAAAGTGCCTCTCCCAATATACTCACTTCTAAAATGTCCAATTAATGAATCAATGACAATTAATTTTATATTTTTTTCTTTAATGATATTAGTGGCCTCTTTAATTAGTAAAATTTGATGATCAGAATTATAAGCTCTTCCAAAAACAATATTTTTTAACACATTCTTATAATCTAAATCAAGCCCTTCAGACATTTGGATTATTCTTTCCGGTCTAAAAGTACCTTCCGTATCAATATATAATGCTCTAGCTTCAAGTCCACCTTTTTCTTTGGGTAATTGTACATTCACACATAATTGATGCATAATCTGAGTTTTTCCAGTTCTAAATTCTCCAAAAAACTCAATTACACTTCCAGTCTCTACACCACCGCCTAATACATCATCTAGCTCTTGACTACCAGTAGTAACTCTTGCAATATTCTTTCTATGTTCCCATATAGCATCAGCAGATTTAAATCCTATGCCCAATTGTTCCATTGATGCTTTAATTAGTTTTTCAGTAGTTTTATCACCAAGACCACTTTCTTCTTTAATTATGGAGGGTGGTGTATAGGCGATAGATTCAAGGCTATTGAATCCTGCTTTTATAAGTTTATTTAATGTAGCTTCTCCTACACCCGGGAGTTTTTTCACAGCATTTACACAATTATTTTTACTAATTTCATCATCCTCCTCATCATTATCTATTCCTTGGTCTATTTGAGGTTCAATTTTATCAATGTTCTCTTCATCTTCTAGAATGTTTTCTTTTTCTTCTAACTCATTGAATGCTTCCATTAATTCTGTTTCGTCATCATAAGCATCTTCATTCATTTCTTCCCCAGTTTCTTCCAACTGGGCATATTTAAAATGATCTTTATAAATCTTTCCTTTAGTATGTGTTCTTTTACATTCGGGACAGTAATATGCTTCTCCCATTTCAACTTTACTTCCATTTTTTGCCTCTACTGCTTTAGCCAAATTATATCACATAAATTAAATTTTAGTGTATTTTTTAAAGGTACTTATTTTATGTTAAGTTGTATAGCGCCTTATTTTAAATAAAATAGAGTTAAGATTTTCAAATTTTTTTTGTACATATCGTAGCTAAAAACGACATTATTAAGATAGATTTTTAGATTAATAAAATAATAAAAACAAGAGTAGATTATATTATCCTATTATTATAATATTAAACTAAATTGGTGAAATTAAAATGGGGTCGAACTTAGATTTAGAATATTATCCTGAGTTAAGTGAAAAAGCTATACAAGATTCAGTAAATAAAATCAAAAATAATAAAGATAAATGGAGTCCTCCTTTTTTTTTTGACACAAAATCGTATTTAGAGCTCGAAAAAATTGAGGAAATTACAAATCAGTTTTTAACAGAGAATTTAAAAAACATTATAATTTTAGGAACAGGAGGTTCAATTCAAACTTTATTAGCATTAAAACACCTATCTAAAAAGAGAATTTTCCCTGTTACTAGTTCAAGAGCAGTAGAATTGAAGGGATGTTTAGATAAAACTTCTCCTGAAGATTCACTCGTTATTTCTATATCTAGAGGCGGAGAAACTTTAGATGTTAACTCTACAATTGGTACATTTTTAAATAGAGGATATAAATTTCTAGGATTATCTTCTATGGGAACCATGAATGAAATTCTAAAATCAATTAATTGTCCAATTTTAGATGTTCCTGATCTTTCTGGACGATATGCTGGGTCTGTTACTAATGTTGGTATTGTTCCAGCATATATTTCAGGTATTAATATTAGAGAATTTCTGTTTGGATTAGAAGAAGGTTATAAATTATTTTCTACATATGAAAAAAATCCTGCGTTAGAGTTTTCAACATATTTATTTAATTTATATAAGAGGGGATTTAAAATGATTTTTTCAATGCCTTATTCAAAAAATCTTGAGGGATCTGTTGGATTATGGGTTCAATGTATATCCGAAAGTACAGGGAAAGATGGAAAAGGTATGATTGGAGCATATCAACCAGCTCCTATTTGCCAACATTCTGTGTTAGAGTTTTTACTAGGGGGAACTAAAAGAATTGTAGTTCCAATATTATGGACTATTAAGAAAGAAAATCTTGATTTAACACTGAATTCTTCTATAGATTTGGTTAATGGTAAATCAGCTCAAACAATTATAAATTATCAAGCTGATGCAACTTTTCAAGCTTTAATTCAGCAAGGTGTTCCTTCAGCAAAAATTTCGTTAAAAAATCCTTCTGAATTCGATATTGGATTTCTCGCAGCATTCATTTTATCATCAGTTTATTACTTATGTCTATTACTTAATGTAAATTGGGCATCAAATCCTAAAGTCAATATTGGAAAAAAAATTTGTAATGAAGCGTTAAAAAAGGCGACAACACCAGAAGAACAACAACAAACTAGAAAAAATATAGCTAAAGAGAAATTTAAAGACTTCTTCGACTAAATTTCATATTATTATTTTTAATATTCTTGATTTATAAAAGCGTTATATAATACGTTAATCGCTTTTTTGCAATTATCTCTTTCTATTATTGCCGTAAAGTTTAATTCAGAAGATCCTTGTGCAATTGCTAATACATTAATATTATTTTCTCCTAATCTTGTAAATACTTTTCCTGCTATACCTGGTGTATGAAGAACTCCGGCGCCAATAATTGCAACTAAAGAAATATCATTATTAATTTTAATACGAAACCATTTCTTTCCAAAAAATTCAGAGTCTCTTAAGAGGAAACTTGCTTTTTTTGAATCTTTAAAATCTATTCCAAAGGTTATATTATTTTCTGAAGAACTCTGAGATATAAATACTATATTTACATTATTATCCCCCAAAAGAGAAAAGAGTTTAGAAGCTGTGCCAGATAATGGAACCATCATATTGCTCTCAATAGTCACCATTGAAAGTTTGTAAATTGAAGTGATAGCTTTAATTACTTTTCCATTTCTTACAATTTCTTTTGTGAAAGTTGTAAATTCGTTTGAAGTAGGATCACTAAATGATCTAATTTCAGAGGGAATGTTTCCCTTCTCGCAAACATCAAGGCAGAGTGGATGTAAAACTTTTGTTCCAAAAAAAGCAAGTTCTTTTGCTTCAACATAGGAAATCTGTTTTAATAAAGAAGTTTTTTCTGAAATTTCTGGATCAGCATCCATTAATCCTTTAACATCTTTCCAATAGATAACTTTACAATTAAATGCATTTCGTAAAGAATATGCAAGAATAGCGGCAGTTAAATCACTCCCTCCTCTTCCAAGTGTAGTTATTTTTTTATCTTTTTTTGTTACTCCATAGAATCCAGTAATACATAAGGTAAGATTCGGATCTGAGATCATTATAGGTATTAATTTTTCATTGACCAGATTTTCTGTATCATCAAGGATTGGAAAAGCATTTCCAAAATTATCATCTGTAATAATAATCTCGTTTGAAGAAATAAATCTAGATTTAATCCCATTAGAGCTTAAATATTCTGTTAAAACAAATGTACTTAATTTTTCTCCATAACTTATGATAAGATCTTGAATATCCATACTTGGTCTTATTAACTGTATCACACGTCCTAATTGTCTTAATTCTTCAATATTTTTGCGTAAATAGGTTAATGATTTTTCATATTCTTCTCTTTTTGATTCAATTATTTGATTTATTAATCTTTTGTGAATATTATATATATCTTCTATGATATATTCACATTCTGAGCCCTCATTACAAGATCTTTTGTAAAACTCAATTAATTTATCGGTTATGCCTATCATCGCAGAACTAACTACAATAAGATTAAATTTCTCTAGATATTTTATAATGATTTCTTTTGTTTGGGCAAAAGATAGAGCATCTTGTAAGCAAGATCCACCAAATTTCATTATAATTAGTTCTTCTCTTTTACTCTCCAAACTAACCAACTATAACATTCTTATAATATTTATTTAAAGTTTTACCTAGATAAAAAGAAAATCTAAAACTTAAATATTAATTAACAAAGAAAATCGAATTATATTATTAAAATTTTTCAAAACTTATTGTGTGAAATACATTGGTAAAAAAATTTAAAATACCTTGGGCTGCTTGGAGAGAACCTGAATTCTTAGAATTAACTTTTCCAGATTCATGGGATATCTCATTATATAAAATGAACGGATCTAATGTTCTGGAATTAAAGGAAGAAGATATTAAAAAATCTATTTTAAATCCTATTGGTACTCCAAAGATATCAGAACTTGCAAAAAATAAATCTAATGTGGTAATTGTTATTGATGATATGACAAGACCGACTCCCATTTCAAAAATAATTCCTTATGTCCTTGAAGAATTAAAAAAAGTAGATATTAAAAAGGACCAGATTACAATTTTATTAGCAATAGGCGCTCACAGACCAATGACAAGGCAAGATTGTATTCTTAAACTAGGCAAAGATATAGTGAATAAGTTTAGAATTGAGAATCATCATCCGTATGAAAATTTAAAATACTTCGGTGAATCAACAATAGGAACACCAATACATGTCAATAAAACTTACGCTGATGGAGATTTTAAAATTGCTATAGGTGGAGTGATACCTCATCCACTCGCAGGATTTGGAGGTGGTGCTAAAATAGTGCTACCAGGAGTATGTGGAATAGATACTCTTGAAGCAAATCATAAAAGTATATCGGGAGGAATTGGAATAATCACAGAGGCACGTAGAGATATTGAGGAGATTGCTCAGAAGGTTGGTTTAGACTTTTCAATAAATGTAATACTTACAGATAAGGGTAAAATTGCAGGGATCTTTGCTGGGCATTTTAAAGAGGCTCACAGGAAGGCTATCGAACTTGGAAAGCAAGTTTATTCAACAAAAGTAACCCAAAATAATCAAATTTGCTTTTTCAATTCTTTTCCAGAAGATTCAGAATTAAATCAAGCTCAATATAAAGCTTTTAATTTCTTAATGACAGCACCACAAACACTAATCGATCCAGATGGAGCTATAATCATCATGACATCTTCATATGAAGGGCGGGGATATCACAGCCTTGTGGGGGAAACAGGAGCAAGACTCTATAGGAATGTCGGAGACACGAAATTTTGGGATTTCTTTATCCGAAAAAGAAAGGTATATCTCTTTTCCCCTAACATTAATGAGAAAGATAAGGATCATTTCTTTCCCAAATCTGTTATATTATTTAATAAATGGCCTGACTTGATTCAAGAATTGCAAAATAAATTTGGTGATACTCCCAGAGTAGCAATTATTCCAACTAGTATTCAGATTGCAGAAAGATAATTTTAAAAAAAGGGTAATAGTATAAAATCCAAAAAGATGAATAAAGTAGAATTACTTGCTCCCGCAAAAAATCTTAAAGCAATAAAAGCGGCCTCCAAATATGCAGATTCTGTTTATTTTGGAATTAAAAAGTTCAATATGAGGATGCGTTCGGTAAATATTGCTTTAGAGAACTTGAATAAGACAGTGAATTTCTGTCATAAAAATGACCTAAAAGCGTATTTGACAACAAATATCTTAGTTTATGATAACGAATTGAATTTAATGCGTAAGATCATAGAAGAAAGCAAGAATTCTGGTATAGATGGTGTGATTGTTCATGATTTGGCGGCAATAGAGACCGCAAAAGAATTCAACATTCCTTTTCATATATCTACTCAGTGTAATGTTTCTAATTCCTTATCAGCAAGATTCTATGAAAAATTGGGTGCTGAACGCATTATTTTAGCAAGAGAACTATCACTTGAAAAAATTAAAGAGATAAAAAGAAATTTAACAAAAACAGAAATTGAGACATTTATTCATGGAGCTATGTGTACATCTGTTAGTGGTAGATGTTATTTTTCTCAAGATATTTGTGGGACTGAAGAGAAATCTGCAAATAGAGGAAATTGTGAACAGCCATGTAGGAGAAGATGGTGGGTTAAAGAAGAATCTGGTACTGAATACATTTATGATGGAGTTAGATTTATGAATTCAAGAGATTTATGTACTATTGCCTCTATTCCTGAATTCATTAACGCGAAAATCGATGCTTTTAAAATTGAAGGTCGAATGCGACATCCTCATTACGTAGAAATTGTTACCAAAACTTATAGAGAAGCAATTGAAGCATATTATGAGGGAACATTTACAAAAAAGAGAGCAGGTCGTTGGGTTTCAGAATTAAAAAAAGTTTACAATCGAGGATTTACACCAGGTTTCTATTTTAAAAGAGTTACTGAAGAAGACCATCAACATAAATCTCCAACAAATTTATCTCATTATAGATATATATCTCTAGGAGATATTTTAGAGTATGATTCAAAAGAAAAAACAGCTAAAATAGTTTTAACTAATGGTTATTTGATGGAAGGTGATGATATCATTATTATGGGAAAAAAAACAGATACATATATTCATGAAAAAGCTAAAAATATAAGATATAAAGGCAAATTAGTAAATAAATCTCCCAGAGGAACAAAAGAGAAGAAGATATTAATTGATTTAGAAATAAAAAATATTCCTATTGGAAATGGGGTAGATAAAATTTATGTTTTTACAGATAAAACATATGCTAAGAAGAAATATTCATTGTAATTGTAAAGTTAATTTTATTTATTCGTAAGAATAATATTAATTTTATATTTTTATTAAAATTAAAACAAATTTTTCTAGGCTATTTATTATGGAAAGAGGAAAAAAGAAAATTGTAGAATCGGTTCCTAACTATAGTGAAGGAATAGATAGAGAGAAGATTGAATTAATTGTATCAGTAATTAAAAACACTCCTAACACGCGCATCGTTGATGTTCAATATGATTCTGATTACAATCGAGCTGTAATTACTTTTGTAGGAATACCTGAAGCTGTTTTAAGAGCAAATATTACCGCTGCTAAAAAAGCTATTGAATTAATTGATATAACCAAACATAAAGGACAACATCCAAGAATTGGAGCTGTTGATGTTGTTCCATTTGTACCTGCTCAAAATGTGACTATGGAGGAGTGTATTGAATTATCAATAAAATTTGCAGAAGCTATAGCAAAAGAAGGTATTCCTGTATACTTATATGAAGAATCTGCCAGAAAAATGGAAAGAACAAATATAGATAATATTCGTGTTGGAGAGTATGAAGGGTTGAAAGAGACAATCAAAACAGATCCTGAACGTAAACCTGATCTTGGTCCGTCTGAGCTTCATCCAACGGCAGGTGCTACTATAACAGGTGCTAGAAATCCTTTAATTAGCTTTAATATTAATCTAGGGACTAAAGATCTTAAAATTGCTAAAAAAGTAGCGAAATCAATACATTTACGTTCAGGTGGACTAGTAAATATTAAAGCAATGGGAACAGAATTGGCAAAACGGGAATATGTGCAAGTAGGGATTTCCAATATAAATTTTAGGAAGACTCCTCTCTATCGACAAATGGAATTAGTGAGACTTGAAGCTGCCCGTTATGGTGTAGCTATAATAGGAACAGAATTGATAGGTGTTTTACCTTTAGATGCTGTATTAAACTCATTAGAATATTATTTGCAACTTGAAAAACCAGCAAAACTTGAAGAAAAGCATTTGTTAGAGCATTATTTTGATTTTTAATAAATCCATCAATTATTTATTATCAACTACAATTTTTCCATTCTTAATTACTTTAGATACTAAATTAATTCCAAAATGATAAGGAATGAAATGATAATTTGGAACTTCAAATATAATTAAATCTGCCTTTTTTCCTATTTCTAAACTCCCAATTTCATCTTGTCTTTGAAGAGCACATGCGCTATTAATAGTTGCTGCAGATAAAGCTTCAGCAGGAGTTAGTTTCATATTGTAACAGGTTAATGCAATAATCATTTGCATTGATTCTGTCCAACAATTTGGATTAAGATCAGTTGCTATTGCTATTGGGATTCCCATTTGAATCATCTTTCTTGCGGGAGCATATTCATTTGACATTAAACAGAAAGGAGTTCCAGGTAAGAGAGTTGCAATGATCCCCGCATCTGCCATTGCTTTTAACCCATGATCATTCGATTTAAGTAAATGTCCTGTTTGAATTGCTTTCACTTCAGCAGCTAATAAGGCGCCATTTGTATCAACGATTTCATCAATATGAATCTGAGGTTTTAATCCATATCTTTTCGCTCTATTAATTATTTTTCTAGTTTGTTTTATTGAAAATATTCCTTTTTCACAAAATACATCACAAAATTCTGCAAGTTCTTCTTTAACAACTGTTGGAATCATTTCTGAAATAATTAAATCAACATAATCATCTGGGTTATCTTTATATTCGGGGGGTATTGCATGGGCACCTAAAAACGTTGAGATTATATCTATAGGATGTTCTTCATTTAAGATTTTAGCGGCTCTTAATATTTTTAGTTCACTTTCAGTAGTTAATCCATAACCAGACTTTATTTCTGCTGTGGTTGTACCATAAAACATCATTCGATCTAAAATTTTTTTCCCATTTTCTATTAACTTAGCTAATGAAGCTTCCCTGGTTTCTCTAACAGTTTTTAAAATTCCCCCTCCTTCATTTAAAATCTCTAGATATGTTTTTCCGTTAATTTTTAAGGATAATTCAATTTCTCTTGTACCACCAAAAATAACATGAGTGTGCGGATCCACAAAACCAGGAGTAACTAATCTGTTTTTTGCATTTATTTTTGTATGAATTTTCCCAAATTCAAATTTTGACATTAGTTCTTCAGTTGTCCCTACAAAAATAATTCTTTCATCTTTAACTGCAACTGCTCCGTCATGTATAATTGCCAACTCAGACATTTCTTCATTTATTCTCGGGGCACCAAATGTAGTATCCATGGTAACAAGTTGATTAGCATGAAAAATAACGAGATCTGGCTCCACATCAGTAAAGATTTGTTTTTTTGAATATGTTGAAGCTACAAACATATTAAGCCCCTTCTAGGAATTTTTGAGCGATATTTAATAATTCATTACTTCTTATAATTTCTACTGAGACGTTTATATATTTGGATAATATAGTATCTTCATTTATATGTGGTATTTTCTTACGTATGCATTTGTGGCAATTTTCAATGACTTTGCTTGATTTCAAAGGTCTCCTAAAATCAAATGCTTGTGCAGCACATAAAAGCTCAATAGCAAGTATCTTTTCAAGATTCTCTATTATTCTAAGGGCCTTTCTGGCACTTATAGATCCCATACTTACATGATCTTCCTGTCCACCTCCTGTAGGAATACTATCTGCACTTGCAGGAAAACAGAGAGTTTTATTTTCACTAACCAGAGCTGCTGAAGTATATTGTGTTATCATAAATCCAGAATTTAGTCCTGCATTCTCTATTAAATATGAAGGTAATCCCCATTTTCCTTCGATTAGCAAATAAGTTCGTCTATCAGAAATATTTCCAAGTTCAGAAGCAGCAAAACTCACATAATCCAAAGGTAAAGCAAGGGGTTGTCCATGAAAATTCCCACCACTATAAGTTTCAGTTTCATTAAAAATAATAGGATTATCAGTAACTGAATTTAACTCACATAATAATTTTTCATTTAAATGTTCTAAAGCATCTCTTGATGTACCATGAACTTGTGGTATACACCTAATTGAATAAGGATCTTGCACTCTTCCACAATCTTTATGTGATTCTACTAATTGAGAGTCTTCTAAAAATTTTCTAAATCTTTTTGCTACAATCAAAGCACCCTTATGGGGTCTTAGTTTTATTAACTTTTCTACAAAGGGTTGAGGTGATCCTAAATAACTTTCAAGAGTTAGAGCACCTATGAGATCTGCATGATCAAGACAGTTTGATAATTTTTCTGATACTTTTAATGCATGTGCAGTAATAAATTGTGTTCCATTAATTAAAGCTATACCTTCTTTTGCATGAAGTTTCAATGGTTTTAAATTGTGTTCTTTTAATATTAAGTGTGTTGGAATAAAATCACTCCCCTCCTTTGATAAATAGCCTAATCCAATTAAAGGTAAAAATAAATGAGCTAGTGGAGCTAAATCACCTGATGCCCCAACTGATCCTTGCTCAGGAACTAACGGAATAAGATTATTGTCTATGTGCCAGCAAATCCTCTCTACTAATTGTAATGAAATTCCAGAAACACCCATACATAAAGCATGAACTTTCAGTATTAACATCAATTTTGAAATTTCATGGCTTATAGATGATCCAACTCCTACACTATGACTCTTAAGTAGATTTTCCTGCAATTTGGAAGTTTCTTCTCTTGAAATTCTTGTTGTGCACAATGGGCCCAAGCCAGTGTTAATGCTATATACTAATTTATCTCCATTAGCAATTGATTGAACTGCATTAAAATTCTCCTCTATTTTAGATTTAATATCATCAGATAAAATGCCTATTATTTGACCACGTGCAATCTTTAAGGCTTTATCTATTGTCAATTGATCGATTCCGTATCCGAATTTCTCTACCATATTATTTCCTCATTATATTTTATATTAAATTGACTATATTAAAACAATTTTGAATTATTAATAATTAAAAGTTATTACTCTAATTTATCTAAATAATCTTCAACAATTTCATCTAAAAGTGTATCTTCTGCTATAAATGGTAGTGTTAAATGCCCTCTCTTTTCATTTTCTATATTCCAATTATAAGCAGTTTGAAAAGCATTAGGGTTTCTAGCCCAACTTCTTCTCGCTATACCCCCCATAACATCCCATTCAATAGCATTTTTGATAATGTTATCAACTCTTTCAGATCCATTTAAAACTAAGCCAAAACCACCGTTAAAACATTTTCCAATGCCTACACCACCTCCATTAGATAAAACTACATAAGTCATACCTCTAACAGCATTCCCCGCAAAACAATGAACTGCCATTTCTGCCATCACATTACTTCCATCTCGGATATTTGAAGTTTCTCTAAAAGGTGAATCTGTCCCAGAAACATCATGATGATCTCTACCTAACATTATTGGCCCAATCTCTCCCTTCCTCACTAATTCATTAAATTTAAGAGCGATATCGATACGCTCTTTGGCATCAGCATATAGAATTCGAGCTTTTGTCCCTACAACTAGCCTGTTTTTTTTAGCGTCTCTAATCCAATAATAATTATCTCTATCTTGAGTTCTTCTCTCAGGATTAATAAAACTCATCGCTGCCTGATCAGTTTTATCCAAATCTTCTTCTTTTCCAGATAAACATACCCATCGAAATGGACCATATCCATAATCAAAACATATTGGTCCCATAATATCTTCTACATATGATGGAAAGATAAATCCTTCAGCAGGATCAGTTCCATTTATTGCAATTTCTTTAGCTCCTGCATCAAATACAGCTTTCATAAAAGAATTTCCATAATCCCAAAAGTGAGTTCCCCTATTTTTCATGATTTTAATAAGTTTAAAGGTTTCCTTTAAAGATTCATCTACTAATTGTTTGAATCTCTCGATGTTAGTTTTAATTAACTCCCTTCCTTCTTTGAAGCTAATTTGATAAGGAGTATATCCTCCTTCGTACACAGCATGGCAAGAAGTTTGATCTGATGCAAGTTCTACTTTTATATTATTTTCAACCACATATTCCCATAAATTCACAATATTTCCATGATACGCTATAGATAAAGGTATACCCGATTTCCTTGCATCCTCTACCCATTTAAAAATTTCATCTAAATCATCCGAGATCTTAGAAACCCATCCTTGTTCATGTCTAGTTTTAATCCTTGATTTATCTACTTCAGCAATGACGCCAATCCCACCTGCAATCTCTACTGCCTTAGCTTGAGCTCCACTCATACCACCAAGACCAGAAGATAAATATAGAATCCGTTTTAAATCTTTATCCTGTGGGATTTTAAGATATAACCGCGCTGCATTTAATAACGTAATATAGGTACCATGCACAATTCCCTGAGGTCCAATATACATCCAACCTCCGGCTGTCATCTGACCATAATTAGCGACGCCTAAAGCTGCTACCAAATTAAAATCATCAGGATTATCAAACATGCCAACCATTAATCCATTAGTAGAAATTACTCTGGGTGTAGTAGGTGAAGTAGGGAAAAGGCCTATAGGATGCCCTGAGGCTACAATAAGAGTTTGATTTTCAGTCATTTCTTCAAGATACATTTTTATTATGCGATATTGCATCCAATTTTGAAATACTTGCCCACTTTCTCCATATGTAACTAATTCATAAGGGTAAAGTGCCACATCAAAGTCTAAATTATTATCTATCATAACTTGCAAAGCTTTACCTTCAAGAATATTTCCCTTATATTCATCTATAGATTTTGCTTTAATATGTCCCTCAGGTCTGAATCTATACCCATAAATTCGTCCTCTAGTAATTAATTCTTCTAAAAACTCTGGAACTAATTTTTCATGTAAAACTGGCGGAATATATCTCAAAGCATTTTTAAGAGCTAGCTTTGTTTGAGCAGGAGTAAGTTTAAATCCCCGAGACGGTGCTCTTCTTATCCCTTCTACGAATTTTGGATATGGAGGTAATTCCTCTGATAACTTAATTTTCATAGCTTTTGAAATATCCATAGTTTTAACTAACTCCATTTAATATTTAAATTATATTGTTTTAAAATTACTAAACCTATAAGGAATATCGTGCAGTAAAATAATTACTAATAATAAAATAGTAGTTTAAACTAAGATAATAGTTTTAAAAATAAAATACAGAGATCTTATAAGATAGATTTTATTATTTTAAAATTTTAATACCTTTTATTTCTAATTTATCTAACAAGTCTAAGTATCCTTTTAGATTATTTTTTTCGATATTTAAATATTGAAGAGATGGTAATGCTTCTAATGATTCTGGCAATTTTGTCAGATTATTTGTCCTTAAAAACAAATATTTTAAGTTTTTAAGATATCTTATTGATTCTGGAAGTGCATTCAATCTATTATTACCTAAATATAGATATTTTAAAGAATTCAATGAACCGATTGATTCTGGAATATTTTCGATTTCATTGTAATATAAATATAAATGTTTTAGTGACGTAAGAGAACCTATGGTTTCGGGAATTTCTATTAAATTATTTTTTCCTAAATCTAAGATTTCAAGCGATGTAAGGAATCCTAAAGATTTTGGTATGATTTTTAGTTTATTGAACCCAAGCATTAAGTTTTTTATTAAAGGAAGTGAACCAATAGTTTGGGGGACACTTTCTAATTTATTTGTAGATATATCCAGCTCTAAAAGTGAACCAAGTGAACCTATAGACTCTGGGAGTTCCTTCAATTCATTTTTTTCCAAATCCAATATTTCTAATGATGGAAGATCACCTATAGATTCTGTTAAAGTTTCAATTTTATTGTCATATAGATTTAATTCTCTAAGAGACTTCAATTGGTTTATTGATTCAGGTAACTTTCTTAAATTATTTATTTCAAGTATTAAAATTTCTAATTTTTCTAGTTCTCCTATTGAGTCTGGGATCTCTGTTAATTGATTGCGGTCACATCGTAATATTTGAAGAGACGATAATTCTCCAATTGAATCTGGTAAATTTTTTAACTTATTGTCTGAGATTTCTAATCTTAATAAAGATGTAAGAGAACCTATTGAATTGGGAAGTTTAATTAAATTATTCGAGGAAACACTTAAATTTTCTAATGAGGTAAGAGAACCAATACTTTCAGGAAGAGAAGTTAGTCTATTTGATGTAAAGCCTAAATATATCAAATTATTTAATTTCCCTATTGAATTAGGAAGGCTTTCTAGACTGTTTCCTTTTAAGAAAAAAGAACTTAATAATGATAAATCGCCTATACTTTCTGGCAGTGTTTTTATACGATTATTTCTTAAATTCAATCTTTTCAATGATGTTAATGAACCAATTGACTCAGGAAATGTATTTAACTTATTATTTCCTAAATATAATATTTCTAAGGATCTTAGTGAACCAATTGAATCTGGAAGAGAATCAATATTATTTCCACTTAGATCTAAAGTCTTTAAATTTATTAAATTTCCTAAAGAATATGGTATCTCTATAATTTCATTTTCACTTAAGTCTAAAAGTTCAAGAGATGAAATATTTCCCATTGTTTCAGGTATATCCGCTAAATTATTTGATTCTAAATCCAATTCTCTAAGATTAGATAACAAATTAATGAAATCTGGTAATTTTGATAAATGATTTTCACTTAAATCTAATATTTCCAGTGAAGATAGAGCACATAATTCTTCTGGAATCGATCTTAAATTATTTCCTCTTAAATAGAATTCTTTAAGTGAAGAAAATGACTTTATCTCTTCAGGAATAGTAGATAACCCACAAGAAAAAAGAGATAAACCAATAATATGATCATTTTGTACATAGTAACCAAATCTATAACGTTCCAATTCTGTTACTTCCCATATTGACTTTCCTATATGTTTCTCCAATAACTCAAGAGTTTCTTTTTCATTTTCAGGAATTGTCATGTCATTTACTATTGTAATAATTTCTTAGTAAAAATAATTTTAAGAATTCTTTAAAAAGATAATATCATATCGTAATATTTATGTTTAACATAATTACTGTTTGACGAAACAAATAAGAAATTTGATTATTGAAAAATGAATTTTTTAAGAAAATAAAAAATAAAAATTTAAACTAAAAATCAATATCTTTCCCTTCATATGCATACCTAAATAGTCTTTCAAATTCGTCCTTACTTGGAGCTCTTGGGCCTAATACGCCAGTAGAATCTTGAAAGCATAATAAAATTAACGTTTTAAGATATTTTTCAAAATCTTCTTCTGAAACACCTGTTTCTTTAAGCTTTGTAGGAAAATTAACTTCTTTTTGGAGTTCTTTAATCCTTTCTACTACTTTATAAGCTGCCTTTTTATTTTCTTCATTCCATTTAGCCCAACCTAACTGTTTTGCTAATTTAGCATAAATCTTTATTGTATCTGCCGCTCCTTCAGGATCATTTAAAACATATTGTACAGCGTAAGGAAGAGAAATACCACATGCTTCACCATGTGAAATATGAAAAATAGAGCCAAAGCTATGACCTAACGTGTGTGCAAGTATAACTTGAGCATTTCCAAAAGCTAATCCCGATATGCTCGCTGCTTGATGCATATAATCCCTTGCTTCCTCATTTTCTCCATTATTATAAGTTATTGGCAAATATTTAAATATAAGCTCTATAGCTTTTAAGCATAAAGCATTACTGAATTCATTTCTCCAGAGAGTTACCAACCCTTCAACCGAATGTGCTAAAGCATCAAAAGCAGTATATATTGTTAATTTAGGAGGCATTTTTTTAGGAAATATTGGGTCAACAATGGCATAAGTAGGGACTAGACCTTTATGCATGCAAAAAAGTTTTCTCCACACATTATACTCATATCTTGATATAACTGCAACATTTGTTGTTTCAGCTCCTGTTCCAGAAGTAGTAGGGATCGCAATTAATTTTGACTTTTTGCCCATTGCATATAATTCATTGTTATTAACTTGAATATCATCAAGAGTATATTCTGGAAATTCATATAGACACCAAACTGCTTTTGCAGTATCTATAACAGAACCACCTCCTAGTGCAATAATTAAATCAGGTGAATAATCAATACACATTTCTCTAGCTTTTAAAACACTTTCTTCTCTTGGATCTGGAAGTACTTCGTTAAAAACTGTATACACCCTTTGACATTTGTCTAACTTTTCAGTTAAGATTCTTAAAAGTCCTAAATCCTCAATAATTTTATCAGTAACGATAAAACATTTTTTTCCCCTTATATTTTCAAAAAAATCTAAAGCTTCTTCACCAAATATTATGTTAGGGCTATAAAAATACCACATTTACATTTTTCACCTTTAATTTCAATAATTTTAGATTTAAAACAATAAAAATAATTCTTTAAATTGTAAATAATATTTATTTTTTTATTAAATTTAATAAATAATATATCAAATATTATTTGTTTGATTTAAAAACGAATATAAGGGGATATATTCAAAATATATAATATAAGCTAGAGAGAAAATGAAAGAAGAAGAAAAAGAAAATCTCTTTATTACCTTTCAACAAACAATTGAAAGCATAATAAAGGATAAGAGAAAGAATTCTAATAATGTAAAATTATTGAATAATTTTAAAGCAAAGATAAATTTAGGATTACAAATTGAAGAAGACCTTTACTTTTGGTTAAGTTTAATAGCAGAAGAAGGAAGTTTTAATATGAAAAGCGGAAAATTGGAGGAATATGACTTGGAAGTTATGATTACTCCAGAAGATTTATTATTTTTTGCAAATGGAGAAAATTCAACACTTCATATGTTATTTAAAAAGAATAGGTTTGGATATAATAAATTAAGGTTTTCAAAAGGCTCAGATGGCAAGTACAATCTTGGTATGCGATTAAAACTCCCCAAAATTATTGTTTTGGATTAAAAACATATTAGCAATTCATTATTACTCAGCATATATTGTTGAGTTAAAAAAAGAAATTTAGTTTAAACAGAAGACAAGAACATTCTATTATTTATTTTGAATCTTATCATTCTTCAGGATGTAATTATATTTGAAATGTTTAATCTCCCTTGTTTGCTTTTGTTTTTGAAATAAATTTACTTCAATTTCTTTTGTGTTTTTATTGATGTATAATTCTACAAAGGAAGGATTACCAGTTGCTAGAAAAGACCATGCACCTGTAACACTTCCAGGATTGATTAGCAAAATACCCTTTTTTGTAAGAACAATTTCTTCCTTATGAGTGTGACCAGATACTAATATTTGATATTTATTTTCAATAGCAAGTTTTTCTAATTGAGTTTGATTTCCCCTTGGTTTTATTTTTGCTCCGTGAGTTAAACCTATAATTAATTTAGAAGTATCTTCAAAAAAGATATCTAATTCTTGATACATGGGAGAATCTCGATTTCCATAATAATAATCCATGTTTCCTATAACTATAAACAAACTATTTTTAGTTTTTAATTTCAAATAGTCTATTAACTCGGGATAATTAATTATATCTCCAGTAAAGAAAGTATAATCAAATAATTCTTCTTTAGATAAATCATTTAATTTATTATATATTTGTTCAGGGAGATCTTTAGCTCTATTAGGTATATGTGAATCCCCAATGCATAAGATTCGCATAGTATTATAACCGTATTATTTTTTACTTTTACTTTTTGACTCTTGAACTAATATTGAGAAATTTTTTATCATCTCTTCTAATGACGGAAAAGTAGGGATATTATTTTTATTAAATAATTTTGTCATACGCTGAACTCCGTGAATATCACCAACCATCCACATAAATATTATCTTATCTGTTTTATACTGTGTCATTTCTTCAACATCATACCTATTACTAAATCGCTTTGATACGAACATCATATTAAAGACTCCTTCAATTTTAGGATCATCTAATACTGCTTTCCAAATCTTTGTCATTACATCTTTTTGACTGATGTTGTTCATCATCGCTTTTTCAAATGTTGGCCATAAATCTAGAAGTGCGAATCGATTTGGAGGCATCCATTCAGGATAGAGATCTTTCAAAACCTGATATGTCTTTTCTCCCATAATTGGAAAGGTTAATCCATATTTCATTGTTAGATCAGCAGAAATAGTGCCAGCTCCACCAGATCCTGCCATCATAGATACTTTACCATATGTAGGTAATTTTTTTCCAGATTTATATATCATTGAAAAGGTTCTGGTGTATTGAAATAAATCGTGCAAATTTTCTGCTTGAATTATACCTGATTGTTTAATTATAGCATTGATTAGTTGATTACTTTCTGCTAGCGAACCTGTATGACTTAAAGAAGCTTTTTGCCCTAAAGGTGTGATTCCGCCTTTTAATAATATAATTGTTTTATTAGGAATTTTTTTCGTTTTCTTACATAATTCAATAAATTTCCGAGGATCTTTAAAAGATTCAAGATACAAAGCTATAACATTTACAGTAGGATCATCAAGAAAGTACTCCAAAAATTCTATTTCACTTAAATCCATTTTATTACCTATTGAACATGAATATCTAATTCCTAAATCAGGGTAATTTCGCATCAGGTTCATTAGATATCCTCCATTTAACATTCCTGATTGAGTTATAATTGCTATGTTTCCTCGTCGATATTTATTAAAAACACCAAAACCTGAAAAAAATCCACCTCTTTCTTCACTATCACTATCTCCATCAATCTTTGTGAGACCCATACAATTCGGACCTACAATCCGTATCTTAGAAAAACTATCTGTTATTTTCAATATTTCATCTCTCAATTTAAGTCCTTTTTCCCCCACTTCTTCAAATCCTGACGTTTCAATAAGTGCTGCTTTAACACGTTTATTGATACAATCTCTTAATATTTCTGGAATAATCCGGTTAGCTACATAAAAAATTGCTAAATCGACTTCTTCTTCAATTTCTAATATTGATTTCTTAAATTTTAAATTGAAAACTTCACCATCTGAGTTAGGATTCACAGGAAAGATCTTTCCTTTATAATTGTTGACGATTAGATTATTTATAATACGATATCCACCCTTCATAGGGTTTTTTGATGCTCCAATTACTGCTACTGATTTTGGATTCAAAAATATATCAACTACATGATTATCTGACATTTTAATACTCCTCTTCTGTTTTTTAGTTAGTTCTATGTTTTTTATATTCTGCTTGGACAAATTCATATAATTTATGGGCATTTTCATCTTTTTCAAAATGTTCTATTACTGGTTTTAATAATTGGTTTAAATAATATATTACTGCTGGTTTCAAATCGGGTGGATTCAACTTTCCTTCATGGTAATCTTTTTCCAGCTCCTCATATGAGAGATATTCAACATTACCACCATATTTTTCAGGTCTCTCGACTTTAAAAACATCAACAAGCTCGAAAATTATATATTTGCAATATTCCAGGACAGGATTTTCAACAACTTGTTTAGGAGGACAATATGCCTTATTTACTTTGCGTTTTACATCATCTGGAGAATCTAACATAAAAACAGCTGAATCTGGGTCCGATTTTGACATTTTGATTTCTATTGTTCTTTCTATTCCGTTCAAATCAGTAGCAGGTGGTTTATATAATCCCATTAACATATGATGATGAATTGCAACAGGTTTTGGTCTATCCAACCTTTTTGCAAGCTCTCTTGCTAACATATTTACTTTTCTTTGATCCATTCCTAGTTGGCATATATCTGCAGGAAGATAGAAAATATCTGCTGCTTGCATTAAAGGATAAAGAATTTGTGAAGCAGAAAGCTTTTCTGACTCACTTCTTCCCATTATTTGAGTACATCTTTTAACTCTGTTTAAGGAACTATTAATAGCTATTTTTAATACCAATTCCCAATATGAAGATTCTTTTACTAGATCAGAAGCATAAATAAATTCAACATTGCTTAAATCCATATTACATACTTTCCATGTTTCAATCAAGAAATCTCCTACTTTCTTGATAACTGCTAAATCCCCCCCAAATTTTAAATTGGCAGCAGCGTGCCAATCGGCTACTAAAAATTTGAATTTGATCCCTGCTTTAGTAATTTTATTAACATTAATTGCTCTTAAAAGCCCTTGAGCGATGGTCAACACTCCAGAAGGTTCAAATCCATCATAAGCATAGATTTCCTCATTATGATCAATTTTCCATTGAATCATTTCTTTTAATTCATTTAATTCAATGATTTCTTCTCCAACTTCTTTTAATAGAGCAATCTTTTCATCTAAAGTTAAAGGCATATTATCATTCACTTTAATATTATATAAATTAGTAAATAAATTAATTGATATAACATTTACGGATTTAAAAATACAAAGAGTATATTTATCCTAATATTTGCTTGATACAAAATTAAAGATAATAGATTAAAAAAGGATCTAGGCTTTCTTATTTTCAATTGAAGCTTGTGCTGCTGCAATTCTAGCAACTGGGATTCTAAAAGGAGAACAAGAAACGTAATCTAAGCCAATTAAATGAGCAAATTTAATAGAACTGGGTTCGCCACCGTGTTCTCCACAAATACCTGTCTTTAAATCTGGTCTTGTCTTTCTACCAAGCTCGATAGCCATTTTCATTAGTTTTCCAACGCCCTCTTGGTCAAGAATCTCAAATGGATTATTTTCTAATATTTCTTTATTTAAGTAGATAGGTAGGAACTTACCTTCAGCATCATCACGAGAAAAACCAAACGTCATCTGTGTTAGATCGTTAGTTCCAAATGAAAAGAATTCTGCTTCAATCGCAATTTCATCAGCAGTTAAAGCTGCTCTTGGTATTTCTATCATTGTACCAAACTTATATTCAAGATCTACATTATATTCATTTATTGTTTCTAAAGCGACCTGCATTAATTGAGCTTTCACGAATTGTAATTCAGAGATCATCCCTACAAGGGGAATCATCACCTCTGGAATAACATTTATACCTTGTTGTTTTAATTCACAGGCAGCTTGAAACATTGCTTTAACCTGCATTTCATTGATTTCAGGCCACACAATTCCTAATCTACAACCTCTTAGTCCCATCATAGGATTTTCTTCCGAAAGTGATCTGATTAAGCTAATAACCTTTTTCTTTTCAGTGATTTCATTATCTAATGGACTAATATTAAGTAATGATCTTGATAACGCATTTGTCATTTTTAGTTCTTGGCTTTCTAATTGAACCGTGGTTAATTCAGGTAGAAATTCATGTAATGGAGGATCTAATAATCTAATGGTTACTGGCTTTCCTTCCATGATTTTAAATATTTCAAGAAAATCACCTTTCTGCATCGGTAAAATTTTATTAAGCGCATCTTGACGTTCTTCTAACGTCCTTGCCATTATCATCTTTTGCACCACCGGTAACCTATCTTGTGCCATAAACATATGTTCAGTTCTACACAGTCCTATCCCTTCTGCTCCAAATTCTAATGCTTTTAGAGCATCGGCAGGAGTATCTGCATTAGCTCTAACTCCGAGAGTTTTTAGCTTATCAGCAATTTCTAATAACTCTAGGAATTCTCCTTTAATTTCAGGCTCAATTAAAGGAACTTTTCCTTCGATAACACGTCCAGTGGTTCCATCTATTGTTATATAATCACCCTCTCTAACAACCATGTCCGCAACTCTAAATTCCTTTTCCTCTTCGTAAATCTCTATATCAGAACATCCTACAACCGCGGGTTTTCCCATCCCTCTTGCAACAACTGCTGCATGAGATGTTTTTCCACCAAATTGCGTTAAAACTCCACTAGCTGCATATAAACCATGAACATCATCTGGTTTTGTTTGTGGTCTAACTAAAATTATTTCTTTTTGACCTTGATTTGCTAATTCTTCTGCTGTATCTGGATCAAAAATCGCAATCCCAGAAACTGCACCAGGGGACGCATTAATTCCATGAGCGAGTACATGCACTATAGAATTCTCATCTATACTTTTAAATAATAATTTAGATACTTTTTTTGGATCTACCCCTAATAGTGCTTTTTCTTTTGTAATTAATCCTTCTTTAACCATATCAACAGCTATTTTTACTTCTGCTGAAGGTGTACGTTTCCCATTTCTAGTTTGCAAAATATTGAGTTTCCCATCTTCAATTGTAAATTCAATATCTTGCATATCTCTATAGTGTTTTTCTAATTTTTCCATAGTTCCCAATAATTCTGAATAAATCTCTGGAAACTCTTCCTTCATATCTTCAAATTTTTTTGGAGTCCTTATACCCGCAACAACATCCTCCCCTTGCGCGTTTGTTAAATACTCACCAAACTTTCTATTTTCTCCAGTTGAAGGATCTCTTGTAAAAACAACACCTGTAGCAGAATTCCATCCTTTATTACCAAATGCCATTGCTTGAATATTAACAGCTGTTCCAAAATCAGGAATATTGTTAATCTTTCTATAAGTAATTGCTCGCCTATTATTCCAAGATTTGAATACTGCTTCAATTGCTAGAAATAATTGTTCAAACGGATCTTGAGGGAATGCTGAACCAATTTCTTTTTCATATAATGCTTTATAATCAGCAATTACTTTTTGTAAATCCATAACCCCTAAATCAGTATCTTGGGCATTCCTCCCGATCGTTCTTTTATATTTATTTAATATCCTTTCGAATTTTTCATCCCCAATCCCCATTACTACGTCCCCAAACATCTGAATAAAGCGTCTGTAACTGTCATAAGCAAAACGTGGATTTTCAGTTTGTTCTGCTAAGCCCAATACACTCTGGTCGTTTAATCCTAAGTTCAGAACTGTGTCCATCATTCCAGGCATGCTCTGCGGCGCCCCGCTTCGTACACTTACCAAAAGAGGGTTTTTATTGTCTCCAAATTCCTTTCCTGTGTTTTCCTCTAATGCTTTTAAATATTTCATCACAGTTGGTTTTAGTTTTTCCATCATACCTTTAGGATCACTGAAATATAACAAGCAAGCTTCAGTTGTAATTGTGAATCCTGGTGGGATGTTTAAACCTAATTTTGTCATTTCAGCCAGGTTTGCTCCTTTTCCACCGAGTAAATTCTTTAAATCCTTATTACCTTCGCTAAAATCATAGACAAATTTATTTTCACTGATAGTCATTTTTTTTTCCCAAAATTTCTATTATGATCAAGAATTATTAAATTAAAGACAATTCATTAAATTTTTATATTTTATGCATATACTTTAGATATTATTTCTGAATATAGTAATTTCAATAAGGAAAAAAAATTTTCTAAAAAAAAAAACTCATCATAAGATTATTATGTTAAATTTTATTAAATTCTTCTAATAATTCCCAAATTCCATTTATTATGAAATCAGGTTTATATTCACTATTTTTTATCATTTCTAATGTTATTTCTCCAGATAATACACAACAAGTTGTTACTCCTGCTTCTTTCCCCATTTTAATATCAGTATATAATCTATCGCCAACCATTACAGAATCTTTAGGTACTATCCCTAATTGTTCTAATTTAAATAAAAGCATATCTTTATTAGGCTTCCCAAAAACTCTGGGCATTCTATCCGTAGCCTTATATAATAGAGCAGCAATCCCTCCTGCGTCTGGGATGTAACTATTTTCAGTAGGACATTTATTATCTAAATGAGTAGCAATGTATGCTAAATTATCTTTTAAGAGAAATTGAGTAGCTTTAACCAATCGATCGTAAGTTAATTCCTTATCGAAAGCTAATACAAGAATCTCTGGATCTTCTTCTGTTAATTCAAAATCCTCTTGCGTGAATTCTTGTTTTAATGATTGAGTACCTAGTAAGAAAATTTTTTTGATTTTATTCTTCTTTAGATAATCAATAGTAGGATGTTGAGATAATATAAGATTTTCTCGAGTTATGTTAAGATTAAAGTTGTTCAACTTCTTAAGATAATCATTTGTTGAAATACTTGAATTATTTGAAAGAAAATAAAAATTCTTTCCTTTTGCTCTTAATAATTCAATTAAGTCTATAACTCCCTCAAATAATTTATCTCCTAAATATATGGTTCCATCTAAATCAAAAAAATAGATTTGCTTAGTTGTGAGTTCAGATAAGTTCTTACTGAGAGAAGACATCCTATAATTCAAAACCAATTTAAGATAAAATAAAAAATAAAAAAGATTAAATAAATCTTCGTTATGATTAATAAAATTCTGTATCAATCATAGTAGTAGAAACAACTAATTCTTGAGCTGCTCGTGTAGCTTTCAAAATTTTAGCCATGTCTCCTTTTAACTTAAACTTTCCAGCGAGTAGTCCCCTGATGGGATCTAATTCTTTCTTTAAAACTTGAACCCAAGCATCATAGGGCCCTGAATATACATATTCAGTCTCTACTTCTTCTCCTTCTTCTACTACCCTAGCACCTGTGCATTCTCCATGATAAAGTCCCACAAACATCTTAATTTCATGATCTAAATTCCCCGAAGGCTCCACAGCAAATAGAAAATCACCTTCCCATCCATCAGGGGGGAATCCTTCTGGTCCAGCTGCATCTCTATAGTTCTGATTTTCATTTACCGCTTTGCAAAACGCTTTAGCCCATTCATCTGATCCAAATTTCATAATTATCACTTAGATTTAAAATTTTAAACTAATTTTTAAGTTAGGTTATTTATTTGTATATTTTAATTAATAAAGAGTTTAATAAATATTCTAGTTTTTAATAAAAAAAATGCAGATATACTAAAATATATATTTATATTGTTAATGTAGATTACTTTATTATTCCTTATTTAATTTCTCCCTTTTCTTTCATTTTAGCGATTTCTTCGTCCCTGAGTTTTCTCTTAAAAATTTTCATTGCTAATGTTAATGGTAGAGTTTTCCTAAACTCAATAGATTTCGGCACTGCGTATGGCGGAAATTTTTCTCTACAATATTCGATTAACTCATTAACAGTAACTTTATTGGCATATCCCGGGTTTAATTGTATAAAAGCTTTTACTCTTTCACTTCCAGGTCGTTCTGGATCTGGGATTCCTATAATCGCTGCTTCATTTACTGCTGGATGTTCATATAAAAGATCTTCAAATACTCTTGAGTAGACTTTCATACCTGAAACATTTATCATATCCTTAATTCGGTCTACTATATAAAAGTAACCATCCTCATCCATTTTTCCAATATCACCTGTTGCTATCCATCCATCTTCAGTTAGTCCTTTACCAGGAGTGGGCCAATATCCTTTCATAAGTTGTGGACCCCTTACAATTATTTCTCCAGGCTCACCAAATGGAACTTCTTCACCTGTATCGGGATTAACAAGTTTAACATCGGTATCAGGAACAGGAATACCAACACTTCTTTTTACTTCTGACATAAATCCTGTAACTTTTGAAAGACCTGAGAGATTTATATGTGTAACAGCAGACTCCGTCATACCATATCCTTCCCCCAAAGGTACTCCGGTTTTTTTTTCAAATTTTTCAGCGACTTCAGGAGGAAGAGCAGCAGCAGCAGAATAATAAAAAACGGGCATTTTTGGTAAGTCTTTCTCCATAAGTAGCATGTAGTGAGTGGGGACAGCACAAACCATAAAAGGTCGATGTTTTTTTATGATATCAACAATTTTATCAAGATCTCTTGGATCGACTAAATATATCCCAAAACCCATTGAAACGGAAGCAAATGCAATCATATGACCATATTGATGAAACATAGGGACACATATTACTGCAGAAGCTTTTCCTCTTGTCCCCACCTCTAATGGTTTCAAATACCAATGAAAGGTCTGGATAATAGTCGTAGTAATATTATAATGAGTTAACATAGTACCCTTTGGGACACCAGTAGTACCTCCAGTGAAAGGTAATTCTGCAAGATCTTCTTTAGGATTTATCTCAACTTCAGGGGGATTTGGTTCATATTTGTTCATTAAATCTTCAAATTGAATAGCTCCGTATGTCTCTTTTATTTCTGGTAATGAATAATCAGGGAAAATTGGAACTGATGTATAAATTATTGTCTTTATATTAGTCTTATCTTTTATTTCATTAACTCTTTCAAGGCGTCTATACGAACAGATTATAGTTTCAGCTTTAGATTCACCTAATTCATATAATAAATCTGGAGCTTTATGCAGTATGCTAAGAGGAACATGAATTGCACCTAGTCGTAAAATTGCAAAATCACTTATTATGAACTGGGGGCTATTTGGGAGTATTGTTGCGACTTTATCGCCTTTTTTTATCCCTAAATCTGATAATGCGGTGGCAAATTTATCTACTTGTAATTTTAATTCCTCATAGGTCATCACTTTATCCATAAAATGAATTGCTTTACTTTCAGGAAAGTTGGTAGCTGAATCCTCAAGAAATTTATAAACTGACATTTCAGGATAGGGTGCCATAGTTTCTAATAGCTTAAAAGGTCCAAGTTTATAACTCTTTTTCCATGGTTTATCAGCATAAGTTAATTTTTCTTCTTCAGCCATGATTTTTTCGCACTCTTTTAATTTAAAATTATACAATATTTCTAATAAATTTCTTTAATAGCCCACTCTAATCCGAGTTCTTTGAGTTTTTCTTTAGTTGGTATGCCAGTATCTTTATCCCATCCACGATATTCATAATATGCATTTAAAAGTGGATCTAGATTAACTTTCTCTCCTTTAGCAGGACCTTCAGGCATTGGTTCTTCTAACAAGCGTGGAGGTAAGGTATCATCAGCTCTAGTTATCCCTTCTCGCACATTATAAACTCTAGCAAGATTGTATAGCCTTTCTCCTGTTTTTGCAAAATCTTCTGCGGTAAAAGCATACCCTAAAAGATTTTGAATAAGTGATGCCCAATCTTCTGAAGTTAACACCATTCCCATAAATTTGCAGCCCCCAATAGCATCAAATATTCCAAAAGCATCTTCAAATTCCTTAACAACCTTAGTGTCTTCTGGATTTTCTGAAAGAACATCTCCTACCATAGCATTTTCTACAATCATAAAGGGCATTGATAAAAAAGCGGGACCTTCTATGTATCCCGTAATATGACAACCTCCTCGATTTGCTGTAGCATATGCTAATCCTGTGATTTTAGCAGCTCTACTATCATAAGCAGGAAGTTCTAACCCTTTAACATGCATAGCAAATTTTTCAGATCCTTTTCCTAACTTTTTTGCCATATTTCTTGTTCCTTCAGCAAGTAAATCACCAATTCCTTCTCTTTTACTAATTAAAGCAATAAGATCTACAACAAGATCAGCATTCCCAAAATTAAATTCAAGACCTCCAGTATCTTCTTTAGTTAAAATACCTTTTTCAAAACATTCTATTGCAAAACCAATAGTATTTCCTGCAGAGATAACATCAAGACCATATTCATTACAAAGGAAATGCGCCAAAGTAATTGCTTCTAGATTATCTACACCACACATCGTCCCTAAAGCTCCGAGTGATTCATATTCTGGACCCTCTCCCGCACTTTTATATTTACCTTCTTTAATTTCAGAAAGTCGACCGCAAGCTATTGGGCAAGCAAAACATGGTTTGCGTCCTGTAAGGATTGTTTCATTAATTGCTGACCCATTAATTTTATCAGCTGCTGGAAAAACCCCAGTTTGCCAGTTATTTGTAGGTAAGCCACCCTTTATATTCACTAAATCAACCATAGTAGCAGTTCCGAAGACTTCAAGAGTCATTTTCAATAAACTTTGATTTACCCAATCATATCTTTGTTTAGCTTCTGCTTTATATTCATCGGGATTTGCCACTTCAATCTTAGCATCGCCTTTTGATGCTATTGCTTTAACTCTTTTAGAACCCATTACTGTGCCCATTCCACATCTTCCTGCGGCTCGCCCATAATTAGGTTTATCGCAATCATTCATTATTGCTGCATATTTAACTAGATTTTCTCCACCTATACCTATACATGATACATTAAATTTATCACCTAGTTCTTCTCTGATGATCCTTGTAGTTTCAGAAGTATTTTTGCCCCAAAGATGTGAAGCATCTCTAAGTTCCGCCTTTCCATCTTCAGTAACAAGATAGACTGGTTTAGGGGAAATTCCTTCAAAAATTATGCCATCAAAACCTGATCTCTTAAGATCACGCCCCCAGAAACCAGCAGAATTTGCTTCACCCCATACCATTGTAAGAGGAGACTTCGCAACAACACTATATCTTCCCGTACTAGGAGAAGGAGTTCCTGTTAATGGCCCTGTCATAAAAATTAGCTTATTTTCAGGGCCGAGTGGGTCAATTCCTTTTGGGACTTCATCAATTAAATATTTAGTAGCTAATCCTGATCCACCCAAATATAATTTCAATGTTACCTCATCGGGAAATTCTTCGCTAATCTTTCCATTTGTTAAATTCACTCGTAAAATCTTTCCCATATAACCGTAAATTTTTATTACACCTCAATTTTAAATTTGTTTAAATTATTCTTTTTTCTAATAATTAATTTTAATAATTAATTAATCTTATTCCCTTATAATATTTTTAATTTCCCTTTATTTTTATTATTCTTGTATCAATTATAAATCATTAGTCTCTTTTTTTTTAAAGCTGATACTAACGTTTAATATTATGGCAATGAGACTGACAGAGCAGATTCAATTAAACAAAACAAATCAACTATCTTATCTATGTCATTTATCTAAAAATCTCTATAATCTTGCCAATTATTATATGAGACAAGAATATTTTTATTTAGGAAATTGGTTGAGATATTACGATTTATGGTATATGCTAAAAGAGAAAGAACCATATAAAAAACTCCCTTCACAAACTGCTCAGCAAACTTTAAAACTCGTGGATAAAAATTGGAAATCATTTTTCCAAGCTCTTAAAACCTACAAAAAGCATCCAGAAAAGTATTTAGGAACTCCAAAACCTCCACATTATAAAAAAAACAGGGAGAGTATATGATTATATTCACAAATCAACAATGCAGGATCAAGGTAGGTTTTCTTTATTTTCCTAAAAAAAACTCAATTGCATCCCATTAAAACTCCTATAAAAAGTAAATCATTCTACGTCAGAATCATTCCGAAAGGATTTTATTATATCTTAGAAATTGTTTATCAAATAGAAGAAAAAAATTTAAATTTGGATAAAGATAGAGTTATTGGAATTAATTTAGGCGTGAACAATATCATAACTATAGTAAATAATGCTGGGTTAAAACCCGCTATTATTAAAGGTGGTAGTATTAAATCAATTAATCAATTCTACAACAAACAACTTGCCAAGTATAAAAGTATAAAAGATAAGCAAGGTATTAGTTTTGAAACAAAAAGAATGCAATGGTTAACTCGGAAAAGAAACAATAAAATAAATGATATGTTTCATAAAATTTCGAGAGCAGTGATTACTTACTGTATTGATCATGATTTTGGAAAGATAATTATTGGTTATAATAAAACCTGGAAACATAAAATACAAATTGGAAAGCGTAATAACCAGAACTTTGTCCAAATTCCTTTTTCTAAATTAGTGTCCCAAATTAAATATAAATCAGAGTTAATCGGAATTGATATTTTTCTAATGCCAGAACATTATACTTCGAGATGCAGTTTCTTAGATAATGAATCAATTAACAAGCATGAAACTTATAAGGGAAAACGTATTTGTAGAAGTTTATATAAAAGTCATGAAGGGATCATGATCAATGCGGATGTGAATGGCGCATACAATATCCTTAAAAAAGCAGTCCCAAAAGCCATATCGGCAGATGGAATAGAGGGTGTAGGGTTACACCCATATTCTATTGCGATTACATAGCTGTAATAAGAAATAGAATACAATTTTAATTTCATAAAGGGAAATTAAAAATAACCTTCCCTTAATTATAAAACAATTTCTTTTTTTATTTTTAAGGAATATAAGACTAAAATGAAAAAAATCTAAAATTAGTGTTTGTTACTTAGAAAACTTAAAAAAAAATACTAGTTAAACACCTATTCCGATAGTATTTCCAATGCCTGCCAGTATGATTTTTGTTCCTTTTTCAGTTCGCTTTCGAATTGCCATCTTAATTTTCTCTACAAAATTTGGTACACTTTGAGTTATTGGTCTTTTCATAGTGGTTATAGCATCTTCTAGCGATTGTTTACAGATAAGTGCATCAATTGGAATTGATTTTCCTGTTGAAGATTCTTCAATGTAATGTTTTTCGATACCTAAACCCCCTATAGCTGCCCCAACGCCTACCGCAATTGAACCTGTTTTATCTCCTGTAAGTTTTAATCCCGCATCTATCATAATTATTCGAGAAACATCATCACCATGTTCCTCAATAAGTTTTTTTATAACTTTCCCCGGTTTTCCAACACTTCCCCCAGGACCTTTTGCCCGAACAACATATATAGTTCTATCTTCAAAATTAACTTCTTGAACTATTGTGTCTTTAACAATTTCATTAGCTTCAATTTCTCCATTCGAAACATCTCTTATAAAGCTAGCTGTGACTAATGGCCCAAGACCATCTCCAATAGGGCTCCCCTCTGCGAAAGCTTTAGCTGCATGGTAATAAGCTTTAGCCATACTTAGTATTAGACCTAATTGCATTGATATTTGCATAAGTAAAATCATTGATTTTGTTTTCTTACCGAGTATTAAATAATGTCTAATTAATCTATAAATAAAATCGATTGCCATTGTTGCTTCTAATAAGTTCTCCAAATTGTACCTTTGCACACTGTCGGCTTTAGGTGCTAAAATCGCGACTTCCTCTCTAAATCGATCATCTCTAACATCGACAACGTGGTCAAATTTTGGTACAATACCATAGGGATCAAGTGATACAGGAGCTATAGTAACAAAAGTAATAAAATCTTCAAGTTGCAGCATTAAATCTTTTTGAGTCTTCTTTTGATCAGCAAATTCTTTAAAATTATTCATTAAAATTTCTTTACACTCGTCATTCCATTTTTTTAATTTTTCTAATCCTATTTGTATTTCTTTAGATGCTTTCCAACCTTGAATCTTCTGTCCATAAAAAATACTTATAAATATAAGAACAAACCATAATAGTTGGATAATTAAACTTATCGGATCAGTTCCTTCACTGCCAAATTGAAATATATTAAACATTTTTACCCAAAACTTTAACTTAAAATTGAAAACTTTTATCTATTATAGTTTTATAATAAAAAAATTTATTTATTCTTTTCTATTATAGTGAATAGATAACAAGATATTGCAACATTTTCTATGATTGAAGAAGAAGACGATGAGGAAATTTTAAAAAAAGGAATCACATTTAAAAGTGTTTTAAAAAATATTCTGTTTATATTTTTAATTATTTTAGGAGCTCTTTTTATTTACCTCAATATTGGTCCTGATCAAATCTCAAGCTGGTCTATTGGTTTTATATTAATATGCTTTGGTGCTACGTTAATACAAGTACAAAAAAGTCCGCCAGAACCTATCAGACAAACATTAACTATTTTAATCTGTAATTTATGCGGCATTACTAAAGTTAGGAACTATGCAAAAGGTGATTTTGTTTTTAAGAAGAGAGACAAATGTAATAAGTGTGATGACTTAATGGAAATTAAGCAAATTTATTCTGTAAGATTGAAAAGACCTACTGAATCCAATAAGGGGCAAGAAACAAAACCCAAGGTTTAAAAGGAAAAGGATTAATTATTTTATGTTTTTCTTAATTTTTTAAGGTGTTGTACAAATTCTCAATCAAGTTGGATTAGGTGGGACTTTTGATCATCTTCATGAAGGACATAAGTTACTTATAAAAACTGCTTTATCTATTTCAAAAAAAATTGTAATAGGGTTAACAACAGAAAAATTATTGAAGAATAAGAAAGCTGCTTCAAAACTTGAGGATTACGCAACACGTGAAAGGAATCTTAAATCATATATTAAGACATTTACAGATATAAAACGAGCGAATATTGTAGAGTTAAATGATCCTTACGGTCCTCCTATTAATGAATCGGAATATGAAGGTATAGTTGTAAGTCAGGAAACATATGAAACAGCTTTAAGAATTAACGAGATACGAGTAAATAAAAGCTTTAAACCTTTAGTAATTATTGTAATTCCTATTATCAAGGATAAAAATAATATTAAAATAAGTTCGACTTCCATTAGAGAAAATTTAATTTAATAAAATTTTTTATTGAGTATTCTTTTAATAAATCATAAGAAATGAATACTTGAATAGAGATATATATATGAAAATATGTAAAACACCTAATCTTCTGAATATACAAATTTCTCAAGATTCATTTCTCTTTAAATTCTTTATTCTGCCAAGGGAATAGATATTAATAGCTGAGATAGTTCCCTTGGCTGCGGACGAGCTTGAGCTTATCTTTCTTAAAATCCAAAATTTCATAATAAAAAATGTTTAAATTTTGTTCTAATTCGAGATAGAGCAAAATAAAGCGATTTAATTCACGAAAGATTTAAATACATTAGAGATTTTAAAAATAATAATGAAAAAATAAAAAATTCGATTCAAAAGCATGACAATTAAACTTAAAAAGCAAGTAATTGACATTTTAAAAGTCTTAAAAAAAAAAAGTTCTGATGTGGTAGCTGCAGAACTAGCAAAAGAATTAAAAATCGATTATATAGTCTTAATGTCAACAATTAATGATTTAATTGAATATGATTTGGGAGGTTTCAAAGAAGAGGAAATCTATCAAATTTCATTAAACAATGAAGGGATCGATTATTTGAAAAATGGATTACCCGAACGTAAATTATTAAATTTAATGTTAAAAAGCAAAATAAAAGAAATTAACTTCGATAATTTGTTAAAACAATCAAATTTAGAAGAAGATATTTTTTATATAGGAATTTCAAATTTGAAGAAAAATAGATGGATCGGTCAGAGTAAGGCGACAGGAGAAAATAAAGTTTACCTAATTTCTGAAGAGTTTCCGCAAACTGAACTTGAAAAATTCTTGAAAAAATTTGAAGAAAATTGTGTGATTGATTATTCTACTTTGTCTAAAGATCATTTAAGTTTAATTGAAACTTTAAATAGAAGAAAATTAATAAAGAAAACACGAAAAACTCAAAGAATTATATATTTAACAGAAAAAGGGAAAAAAGTATCTATTTCTAAAATTGAAGAATTGAAGCAAATAAGTAAAATTTCATCAGAAATGCTAAGTTTAGGTACATGGAAAAATTATAATTTAAAACCGTTTGATGTCACTAAACCTGGACCATTGTTAAAGGCAGGAAAAATCCATCCGTTAATTAATTTGATTAATGAAATAAGAGAAATTTTCTTATCAATGGGTTTTACTGAGATAAGAGGCCCAATCATTGAGAGTGCTTTTTACTGTTTTGATGCTTTATATCAACCGCAAGATCATCCTGCTCGTGAAATGCAAGATACATTCTATCTTAATAATCCCAAAACAGCAAAATTACCCGAGAAAGATAGAGTTTTGGCTGTACGTGATATGCATGAAAATGGAGGAGAATCAGGTTCTACTGGATGGGATTATAAATGGGATATTGAGATCGCTAAAAAAACAGTGTTAAGAACTCACACAACAGCTACAACTATGCGAAGATTGGCAGAATTTTATAGAAATAATGATAAAGTGCCAGTAAAGGTGTTTTGCATTGATAGGGTATTTCGTAACGAAAAAGTTGATAAATCACATTTAGCAGAATTCACTCAAATAGAAGGAATAGTGATTGATGATAACGTGACATTATGTGATTTAATTGGATTATTGTCAGAATTTTACAGAAAAATGGGATTTAAGAAGATTATTACAAGACCAGGATTTTTCCCTTATACTGAACCCTCCATGGAAGTTTCAGTATATTATGATAAATTTGACGAGTGGCTAGAGATGGGAGGTTCTGGGATATTTCGCCCGGAAGTGACTTATCCTTGGGGGTTAAAGGAACCAACTCGAGTTTTAGCTTGGGGGCAAGGACTTGAACGAATCGCAATACCTTATTATGGTCGGAAGGATATTAGAGATTTTTATATTAATCCATTAAATTGGTTAAGACAACAATCTTATCTTAAATGAGGTGAAAAAATGCCTACAATTGAATTAAAGGTTGAAAGATTAGAAAAATTAGTTGGGAGAAAATTAGATCTAAAAGAATTAGAATATGATCTCCAATGGATTAGTTTAGATTTAGAAGATATTAATGAAGAAGAACAGGTGGTAAAAGTTGAATACAATCCCAATAGGCCAGATTTTTCTAGCCCAGAGGGTATTGCGAGAGCTCTTAAGGGTTACTATGAAATTGAGGAAGGCCTTCCAACTTATGAAATTATTTCAGGAGAAACAGTTTTAAATGTAGATCCCCTCGTAAAAAAAGTTCGACCATACATAGTCTGTGGAGTTATACGAGATATTGATTTAGATGAGGATGAAGTGGCTACATTGATGAATATTCAAGAACATCTACATTGGGCGGTAGGAAGGGATAGAAAAAAAGTTGCCATTGGAGTTCATGATTTTGATAAAGTTTCACCTCCCTATAGATACACTGCTGTAAAACCAGATTCTGTTAGCTTTGTTCCATTACATGGAGATGGATATCCTATGAATTTGGAAGAAATTTTATTATTACACGATAAGGGTATTGAGTATGCCCATATTTTAGAAGGAAAAGAAGTATATCCTATTATTTTTGATAAAAAGAATGAAGTATTGTCCTTTCCACCTGTTATAAACGGAGTTCTCACAACTGTAACAGATGAAACCAAAAATTTATTTTTAGATTTAACAGGAACCGATTTAAAAGCAGTTAATTTAGCATTAAACATCCTATCAACTACATTGATGGACATGGGAGCAAAATTAGAAACTGTAAAAGTTAATTATGAAGGAAAAAGTGTGGTAATTACACCTGATTTGAACCCAAAAAAATGGATGGTTAATGTCGACTACATTAATAGCATTATTGGTTTGAATTTAACAATTTCAGAAATGATAAAATGTTTTAAAAAAGTAAGAATGGGTGCAGTAGAATCTAAAAAGAAGGGATATTTAGATATATTAGTACCTGCTTATAGGGGGGATATAATGCATCCAGTTGATTTTACTGAGGAATGTGCTATTGGTTATGGCTACATTAATTTACCTCTTACAATTCGCGAAGGTGGCATCGGTCAATATCATCCAATACAAGATTATTCTAATCGAATAAGGAAAATTATGATTGGAGCAGGATACTTAGAAGTTCTTAATTTCATTCTAACAAGTTCAGAAAAACAATTTAAGTATATGAACCAAGAATATAATAAGGATAAAATTGTTGAAATAGCAAATCCCGTTTCTAAAGAGTATAATACAACTAGAACGAGAATTCTTCCCAAATTAATGGATACATTACTTTTAAATAGATCTGAAGAAAAACCTATTAAAATTTTCGAGGTTGGGGATATAATTTTATTATCAAAAAAAGAGGAAACGGGAACAAAGAGAGAAGTTCATTTATCTGCTGTTTCATATCATGAAGATGCAGATTATACTGAAATAAAGTCTACTTTAGATTTCATAATAAACTCACTTGGAGAATATAATAATTATGAAGTTAAACCTGGTAAAAATCAAAGCTATATAGATGGCCGATATGGGGAAATCTATTTGAATGGTTCTATTATAGGAGAAATTGGTGAAATACATCCAGAAGTTTTATTAAATTTTAAATTAGAATTTCCAGTTGCGGCATTTGAATTAAATATTGAACATTTTTTTGATCAATTATAATTTATCATTTTTATATTAAAAACACTATAATTTTGAAAAATGAGTGAAAATAATAACCAAGAGAAAAAATTAAGAAAATTACGAGACGAAATCGATAAAATTGATGACGCTATTGTAGATCTCTTAAACAATCGAGGAAAGATTGTAATTGAAATTGGTAACTTAAAACAAAAGTTAAATTTAAAAGTACTAGAGCCCCAAAGAGAAAAAAAAATTATTGAAAGACTAAAAAATAAAGCAACAATTTTTAAAAATGGGAGTATTGACGCAATTTGGAAAGAGATAATGAGTGCAAGCAAATTAATTCAAGGAGCTATTAATAAAGTAGGGTATCTCGGGCCCGAAGGGACATTTACCCATCAAGCAGCTCTTGAATATTTTCCAAAAGCGGGATCAGAATTCAAAACGTTTAATAGTACTTCAGAGATATTTGAAAATATAGAAAAAGATATTATTTATTTTGGAGTTATTCCAATTGAAAATAGCCTTCAAGGTACTGTTAGAGAAACCCTTGACTTATTAATTGAAAAAAATCTCATAATATTTGGGGAAATTGAGTTAAGAATTATTCAAAATTTAATTTCTTTAGAAAATTCTGATTTGTCAAAAATTATAAATATAATTTCCCATCCTCAAGCGTTTGCTCAAACAAGATCTTGGATTAAAGCATATTTACCTAATGTTAATATGATTAATGTAAATTCAACAGCTGAAGCCGTTCGTAGAGTTGAAGAATTAGACGATGAATCGTACGCGGCTATCGGTACTGAATTTTCATGTAAAATATATAATTTAAAGGTTCTTAATTCAAGGATTGAAGACAACCCTTCAAATTATACACGGTTTTTAATAATTTCTAAAAAAGAAAATAAACTAAAAGAAGATAAAGTTAAAACTTCTATAGTTTTTGTCACTAAGCATATTCCCGGAGCTTTATATCGTGTACTAAAAATTTTTGCTGATGCAGGTATTAATTTAATGAAAATTGAATCTCGGCCACGTAGGAAAGGTCGATGGGAATATATATTTCTAATGGATTTTGAAGGTGATAGGGAAGACCCTAAAATAAAAGAAGTATTAAATGAAATGAATGAGATTGTTATTTGGTATAAACTATTAGGATCTTATCCAATTTTTAAATAGCAGAATTCAATTCATTTTTAGTAACTTTTTTACTTTACAAAAAATATATCTATATACTTTTTTTACTAAAAAATGGTATATTTTCAATGGATCAGAAAATAAGGTTTGATGGTCGCAAATATGATGAGTTAAGAAAGACTACTATTGAACGTAATTATCTTAAATATCCTGAAGGTTCAGTACTAATAACTCAAGGACATACAAAAATAATTGTGACGGCATCAGTGACAGAATCGGTTCCAAGATTTTTAGTAGACACAGGAACAGGATGGATAACCGCAGAATATTCGATGTTACCTAGAGCAACACAAATCAGAAATCAAAGAGAGACTTATAGAGGAAGATCTATGGAGATTCAAAGACTAATTGGACGATCTATGCGTGCCGCTTTCAATTATGAAAAACTTGGGGAGCGTACAATCAGGATAGATTGTGATGTAATACAAGCAGATGGAGGTACTAGATGTGCTTCAATTACAGGTGCATTTGTAGCCGTTTTTGATGCTATTAACTATATGTATGATCAACAATTAATATATGAATTTCCAGATTACAAAACTATTGCAGCAATTTCATTAGGTATAAAAGATGATAATATCTCACTTGATTTGAATTATGTTGAGGATTCTAAGGTTGATGTTGATTTTAATTTAGTAATGAATGAAGATTCCGAAATTATTGAAATTCAAGGAACCGCTGAAAGTGCTACTTTCACTAAAAAGAAGTTAAATGAAATAATGGAGTTAGGGGAAAAAGGTATTTTAGAATTAATAAAAATACAAAAAAATGTATTAAATTTATAGCCTTTTCCTTAAAAGATAAAATTTTTATCTATAAAAAGAAAATCGTAAATAATATTTTTTTAAATTTGAAAAGATTTAATGCACATCGGTGCCTAATTGTTCTGGATGTTCTTGAAAATATTTAGCATAAGTATATTTAACTAAAGAAAATGCATTCCAATAATACTCAATTTCTAAAGAAATAAAGATGTATAAAGAATTTTTGATAAAACATGCAAAAACAATAGATAGATTTAATTTCTACTATGAGTTTGGCGAAAATTACTCTACTTTTAAAAGAAAAGCTTCTTTTTTCTTTTAATAAATCTTAATCTTTATGCTAATAATAAACGTGGTTTTCTGTTAAATTAGCATTTCTAATTTCAAAATTGATGATATTTAAATGTTAATTATACACAATATTAGAAGAATTAAATTTTTTTGTTAAAAATTCTTATTACATGTAGATTATACTATTATGACTCATAATTAAAGATATATTTGTATGATTGGAGATCTTTTATAAAAAAATTTCAAGGAAATTTAGTTTTATCAAAAAAAATAGATTTTACTTACTTAGACAATCCAAAAATTAAAAATGTTGAAGAAAACAATGATTAGTAAAATTTCTAAGTTTTTTAAGTATTTTGCAAAAATATCACTTCTGAAAGGCTTAAGATTAATTTCTAGATTAAAAATATCTAAAATAGACAATAATTTATTAATATTTGGAGGTTATCTTGGAAAATCTTTTATCGGAAATACAAAATACTTGTTTTTATATCTTAATAAATTTTCCAATTACGAATGTATTTGGATCTCAAGGTCAAAAGAAATTGTAAAGAAACTGAATAAGATGGAATTAAAATCTCTTTATGCATTTTCTTTCAAGGCTTTTTCAAAATTAAGAAATGCAAGATGTGTTTTTGTAACACATGGTGAAGGTGATGTCCTACCTATTAAATTTTCAAAAAAAACAAAACTTATTCTTACGTGGCATGGAAGTGCAATTAAAAAAGTTGGATTTGATTCACCAACAACAAGATTTAATAGATATAATTTCCAGGTACTTCAAATGTTTTCCAAAGAAATTTCTTATATTTTAGCCACATCAGAAGATGATAAACAAAAAATGAAAAGCGCATACAGAGTGCCTTCAGAAAAAATTATTATAACGGGGTATCCAAGACATGATTTCTTATATAATAAAACTGCATCAGAAATTAATATTTTTAAAGAACAACAAGGAATTTCAAAAGAAATTAAAAAAATTATATTGTATGCCCCAACGTTTAGGGAAAATCGTATTGCAAAAATGCCGTTTTCTAAAACTGATATGGTTACACTAAATAATTTTTTAAAAGAAAACAATTCAATATTAATATTTAAAACACATGTATTTGTAAAAGAAATTGATAATTTAGATTTAGACCATATTATAATACCCGATTCTTATTCAGACCCTCAAGAACTATTATTAATATCAGATGTATTAATATCTGATTATTCTTCAATCATGTTTGATTTTTTATTAATTGATAACAAACCGATTATTTCATTCCCATATGACCTTGAATTTTACAAAAATGAACGTGGATTATATTATCATGATTATGAAAAATTTATTCCAGCACCAATTGTTTATAATATTTCAAATTTGATTCATCATTTAAAAACTATTGAACAATGGTCTCCTGAATATGAAGAACGAAGAAGAAATGTGAATGAACTTGTCAATAAATTCCATGATGGAAATTCTTGCAAACGGATTGCTGAATTTCTAGACCTTAAAATAAACATATAAAAAAAGATGTTAAGGTTTTTAAGAAGAATATTCAAAAAATTCGAAATTTAATGAGCTTCAATACCTAACTGTTCTGGATGTTGTTGGAAATATTCGACACCTTCTTTAATAATATCAAGAATTGATCTTACGGGTCGCCATCCTATCGATTTTACAATTTTATCATTTTTCCCTATTAATAAAGGAACCTCACTTGGTCGCTTACGTTTGGGATCTACAAACACGTCTACTTTAATATTAAAGACTCTTTTGGCCAACTTTACATAGTCTGCTATTGTAATACCTTTTCCTGAACAAACATTAAAGGGTTCACCGTATTTTTTTTTCTCACTAACTAAAATATAAGCATTAACCGTGTCTTTAACATGAGTAAAATCACGAATAGCATTTGGGTTTCCAATAATAATTTTTTTTCTCTTGTTATTCATGATTTCAACAATTTGTCGATGAATGACGCTTGTGACAAATTGTATTCCTCTTCTAGGTCCTTCATGATTAAATCCTCGAGTAATTATACTTGGTACGCTATATGAATTATGATATAACCAAGCAATCTGTTCTGTCGCAACTTTAGATATAGCATAAATACTTCTTGGTCTAAAAGGATTTTTTTTTAAATCTTCTACAACTGGAACCTCATTTGGATCAACTAATCCATATTGCTCGCTACTACAGGCAACATGAACACTTTCTAAGCCGTCATCGAATCTCCGTGCTGCTTCAAATATTTTAATTGTGCCTACAATGTTATTATGACTTACCCTCACAGGCTCTCGAAAAGAAGTTGGAACAAAAGATTCTGCTGCTAAATGAAAAACAGCATTAGGTCGAATTTTTTCAAATATACTAAGTATACGTTCAGCACTCGTAATATCTGCTTCATGTAAATATATTTTTCCTCTCAAATGTTCAATATTTTCATGCATTGGAACAGCATGTCTTCGAATGGTTCCATGTACCTCACATCCTAAATCTAATAGTTGTTCTGCTAAATGACTTCCAGCAAAACCACTGATTCCAGTAATAAGAACCCTTTTTTCTCTCCAGTAATTCTCATCTGGCAAAACACTAGTTCGATTTTCAAATTCTTTTATATAGATTTCAATATTGTCAGGTTTTATTATGAATCCTTGTCTTTCAAGTTCTTTGACTCTAATATTTTCTTCTAATACTCTCTCAATAGGTATAAGATCATTCATAATATTTATTAAGAGAAATTATAGATTAATTTTTAACTTAATTATTAAATTTTTTAGAAAATATTAATAAATCTTGTATTTTTTAAGTTTTTTGGATTGGTGTGTGAAGCCTTTAAGATTTTTAAAAGATGGTTATTTTCTCCCTTCACTATTAAAGTATCATGATCTAATAATTTTCACTAATAGTTCTTAAAATAATTTTAGAATTTATCTAATATTTATTTAATCAATGAATTTTTCAATTTGTAATCATTTGAAAATCTATATGTATCAAAATTATAAACTTTTAAAAATATATTACAAAATTAACTTAATTAAAATCAATAGATAATATTCATATACATCTTTTCATAAAATGTTAAAAATATTAGTTTTCTCTAAAATTGCTTTGGAAAACGGAAGAGGAGGCGAAATCTTTTTTATAGAATTAGCTGCTGGATTACAAGATTATTATAAAGTAACTCTGATAGATACAAATATCCTACTTAATAAGAAATTTTTATGGAAAGAAGAAATTGAAAAAAGATTACGTGGAGTAAAAAGAAATTCTCAATTGAAATTTGCTCAACTTAACATTTTGAATAAAAAATTTAATTTTCCTTATCCTCGGACAGTAATAAAATTAATGAAGAAGGTTAGAGAAAATGATATCATCTATACCAGTGCTGGTAATTTTAAAATAAATCTGATTTTATTGTTTACTAAGATATTAAATCCTCGAAATAAATTAATTATTGGATATCATAAACCTTTACATAGTGAAAAAAAAATATCAATCTATAATCTGACATATCGAATTTCTATATTATTTTTTTCTCTTATTAAAAAAAATGTATATCATCATACGATATCACTTCATACTAAAAAATACCTTGAAAATTTTTTTGAGAAGAAAAAAGTGGTTTTCTTAATCGAAGGATTAGAATTAGATAAGTTTGATGATAATGATAAAGAGAAGAGGAGAAGTGATGTCTTAAAATTTGTCTATATGGGTTTTCTCGATGATATGCACAAAGGAGTTGGTGTTTTATTAAAAGCAATTGAAGAGTTCTTAAATCAAAATAAAGATCTCAAACTATTTTTTGAAATAATAGGTGTTGGACCTTTAAGACCAGAGGTTGAAAGATTAGAAAAAAAATTTCCAAATTTTATTAGCTCTTTAGGATATCTAACTCAGGAGGAATTAGCAGAAGCTATTAAAAAAAATGATATATTTTTATTCTCTTCTCGCAAGGAACCATTTGGTAGAGTGATAATAGAAGCACTAGCATCAAAATTGATAATTATTTGTACAAAGACAGTAGGTTCAATTGAGATATTAAAAGGAAAAAATTTTGCGTTTTTTCTTCAGAATTTAAATAAAGAAGAATTTAAAGAAAAATTTAAAGAATTATATAAATTATGGTTAGAAAACCCGAGAAAAGTGAAAGAATTACAAAATTTAGCAAAAGAATATGCTATGCAGAAATATTCAATTTCCAAAGAAATTGAAATGTTTAGAAATTTTATTAATATAATTGCTTAAAATAAAATTTTAAATAGCCCTGCGATAATCAATTTTTAAAAAGTCTAATAATCTTTCCGTTGATTTTCCATCGACATATTTATTAAAACGATCCCGAATATTTTTTCTCTTTTCTTTGTAATTCTTATCGATTTGGGAAATGTTTTTTATACTTTCTATTAAATTATCAACATCAAAAAAAATCGGTCCTGGAGCAATATCTTCTAAATTATAATATAAACCAATTTCTTTTAAATATTCATCATAATCATAAGGAAATAAAAGAATTGGCCTATTTAGTAAAGAGAAATCTAGCATTGTTGAGGAATAGTCTGTTATGAGAATATCAGTTATTAAGTATAGTTCTTCTATATTTGCCGTTTTAGGAACGACTTTTATGTTCCCATAATTTTTAAATTTTATATTTTGTACAAACATATGAGCCTTTATGAGAAAAAGAGAATTAGTATTATCAAGTAAATCATTTAATTTCTTTAAATGTTCAGGTTTAAAAGGAAAATTTAATGTAAAATTTTGCCTATAAGTAGGACAATATAGAATTATTTTATCAATATTATCAGGAATTTGATAGGATTTTTTTAAATTTGTAATAAAATTTTCATCCTTATTAAAAAGAAGATCTAATTTAGGATAACCAAGAGGTAAAATTTTTTTAAGAGATAATTTAAATGCTTTGCTTAAAATTTTATGTTCTCTTTTATCTTTTGTAGGTGTTAACATATAATCTACATATTGATCGTATTTCAGTTTTAAATGAAAAAAATCACTCCATTTATCATAGATGGGAGATTCATCCATTTTTTTAATTGGGGTTCCATGCCAAGTAAAAATAACAATAGTTCCTGGAGAAAATTCTATAGGTAAGATGTCAACATATCCATGAGTAATAAAAATAAATTTAGCTTTTCTTAATAGACGAATCGCCTCTAAATCATAATTATATACCGCTTTATGTCCCTTTTTTCTTAATTTATTTAGTACTTCTTGAGATCTTGTAATCCAAACTAACTTATAGTCTGAGTATCTGTTTAGAAATTCAAATAGGTATTTTGTATTATCTAAGTATTCATAACCTCCATAAGCGCTCATTACAATTAATTTATCATCTATCTTGCTTTGAAAGAGTTTTGATACTACTTTTAAGATAAAGGGAAAAATAATTTTTCTTGTAATTGTATAGAGTTTATTTTGTTTAAAATAATCATATTTATTTAATATTCTATGTAGGGATTTTAAATTCATCTTATAATCTCATATTAAGGATAAGTTAATTCTATAAAAGAGTTCTTATTCAAATAAATATTTAAAATCAAAAAAAATTTTTGTTATTTTATTTAAATAGTAAAATATAAGACTCTATGATTATTATAATTGAAATATAAGTTAAATTTCCAATTACAGATGAGAAATATGAAATGATTAATAAGATAGGAAGAAAATATCTGAGAAATTTACCCGATTATTGCAAAATACTTTTTAAACAAATTTCGATATTAATTCAAAACCCAATTTATTATTTTAAAGAATTAATTAATATCTGTAAATCTCTTTCTACTTAAATAATTCAGGAATTCCCAAAAATAAAGTTAAATTAGATTCAAAGGAAGCTTAATGGAATAACTTATATCTTTAACTTTGAAAATTATCCGAGAATGAGGGTTTTATATTTAGGATTATATTCAACAAGATTAGTAAGTGTTTTATTAAAATATCTTAAAAAAGGAGATATTTTTATAGATGTAGGAGCACACATAGGATATATAACTGCTATTGGAACAGGACTTGTTGGCAAAAAAGGACAAGTTCACAGTTTTGAGCCGGTGCCTGTATATTTCGAAAAACTATTGGAATTCTCTCATTTAAATAAAAATCATCAAATATTTGTAAACAATTATGCTTTAGGTGAAACAGAAGGAATATCTAATATTGATTTAAATAAAAAAATAAGGGCTGGAATACAATGGTACGTGGATTTATGAACACAAATGAAATCGAAAACACTATTAAAGTTAGAGTTAAATGTTTAAACGATTATATATTTGAAAAGAATATTGAAAAGATTTCCCTTATAAAAATCGATGTGGAAGGATTCGAATTTCCAGTTTTGAAAGGATTAGCTTCATATTTTGAGAATAATAAAGAAAAGTTGCCACCTATTATTGTTGAAATTGCTCCTAAAGCTTATCCATTATTGGGATATAAAATAGAAGATTTACACATATTTATGAAAAAATATTCTTATAACGCATTATCTCTTGATGAGAGAAAGCGAATTGATATTAGAGATTTGGTTAATACAACTGATGTAGTATTCAAACAATAAGGTTAAATCTTCCTATATTTATAGAGATTATAAAAGTCAAAATAACTTTTGCTTTTTATATAATTATTGATTTTAAGAAGGATTCTAAATTTATTTTATCTTTATTTTGGGTTGCTTATTTCGAGTAATTAACAAATTAATACCTAAATAAAAAGTTAATATCTCATCTATATATATAAAAATCACTAATTTTAAGAAAAAAAGGAGCCCAAATTTTTCATAAAAATTTTTATTAGTTGTTCTCTTAAAAAATACAATTCTTCTTAGTTTCTTTAAATATTTACTTAATAACATAATAAGACCTATTAAGGCTAAATTTATATTAAAAAAAATGAAGAATGGAGAGCTTAAAAGATACAGAGAAATTAAAAAAGAAATTAAAAATTTAATATAAATTTTCACCTTTTTTTTCATATAAGGATTTGTTAATGAATTTATTCTCCAGCGAAATTCCTGTAAGAAATATTTTTTTAATGAGTCAGGAAAGTAAGTAAAAATTTTTCCTCGATAATCAGTTAACCAATATATTTTATATCCTTTGGAGAATATTAGAGGTCCTCTAAATCTATCTGACGCAAGAAATAATTTATCATCCAAAAAATTACCAACTTTTTCAATAACTTCATATTTGAAACAACTATTAGGTCCAGATATATCAGCCCTTCCTAATCTTGAAAATTTAATTCGAAAATTTGTATTTCGATTTATAAGCATATATTTAACAATATCGATATTTTCTTGAAATTTTAAAGGTCTCACACTACCTGCTGTTACATATTGATTTATATTTACTAAAGGATAAAGCATTCTTATTAGAATTTCATTATTCAAGATTACATCAGCATCAATTGAATAGATAATTCCTTCAGATACATATTTTAAACAATCATTCAATGCCTTCATTTTTCCCCCAGGTTTTTGTTTTAAAATAATAAAATTTTTGAATTTTTTAAATGAATTAACTATTTGAATTGTTTCTTCATTACCCCCTGCGCTTATAATGACTTTTAAATATGGATAATTTAACTTAGTAATAGATAATAAACAATCCTCAAACAATTTTCCCTCTTTCCAAGCAGGGATAATAATATTTACAAGAGGTAAATCTTTTAAGTCAGATATACTTACAACTTTAGGATCTTTATATTGCTTAAAACTTCTAATATAAATCTTATCTCTGATTAGATAGATTAATAAATTATATAAAAATACAAAGATAACAAGGAAAGTAATGAAATCTATTGATAATATAAAATCTAAAAATAAATCTATTATATTTTTTATCTGGTTTAGCAAAACCATAAAAAAAGATAATTCTGAATGATATTTATTCCTTTAGAATAAATTTATCAAAATTTTGATATTAGAAGTTAAAAAAACTAATTTAAATTTAATGATCCTATTAAAAAGATTAAAGGTAAAAAAAATTTTATTGTAATTATGATTCAACTTAATTTGTGAATTTTTTATTTGAAAACTCTTGTCAAGATAAAGATAAACTGGATGAGAAATTTAAAAATAGTAGAACTTTATTTAATCTTACTCCTTAAAATTTCTATTTCTAAAATATGTTTTATATAAAATTTTAATCAAAAAATTTATTTTTCAATGATTATTCCAATTTTTACTATCAATTCTAAGAAAGATTAAGAGAATTCCCGAGGAAATTTAATTCTTTTATTTGGGTTTAAATTTTAGTGTAAAATTTAACTTTTTATCTTTTATTTATTAGTTCTTGATAAATAGAAAAATACTTCTTTATTATAATTTTCCAGTCATAATTGTCTTCAACAAATTGTCTTGCACTCTTTCCTAGATTGTTCCTTTTATTCTCATCATTTAAAACTTCAAGTATTTTTTCTGATAAATCTTGATGATTTTCAGCTTCAAATAAAATTCCAGAGATTTTCGGTTTTACAAGTTCTCTTAGAGCTGGAAGATTACTAGTTATTAAGACTTTTCCCATTGCCATAACTTCTAATGGTTTTAATGGAGTTACTAAACGATTTACTTTTAAATTTAACCGTGGAATAATACATATATCTAGTATTGAATAATATTCTTGTATTCTTGAATTTGGAATTTTACCGATAATTAAAATATTCTTTTTAATATTTAATTTTTCAGTTAATGTGATTAAATCTTGGAGATAATCATAATTATAAGGTCCTATTAATAATAGTTTTATATTATTGATTTTCTTCTTTATTAATTTTAATGCCATTAGCAGAATCTCAATCCCTTCAATTCTTCTTATAGAACCAATATATCCAAGAATATAATCATTTTCAATTGATAAATTTTTCTTTAGATGTAAATTTGGTGGTATTGGTTTAAATTTTTGAGTATTTACGCCATTTGGAATTATGATAATTTTATTTTTATCAAAACCGTGGCATATTAATTCGTTTTTCATAGGTTCTCCAAGCGTTATAATGACATCTGCTTTTTTTAATATTGAATAGGTTTTTTCTTGTTTTCTATGATATATAAAAGAATTTTCTTTTAGAATACCTAATCCCACATGAGTATCCTCTAGAAATCCTCGAAGTTCATAAATAAAAGGAATCTTGTATTCTTTAGCGACTTTTCCCCCATATTTACCATAAAATGAGGATGAATGTATATGTATTATGTCTATAGGATAAGTATTTAAGAAATTTCTTAAAACTAATGAAGCATTTTTAAATAGTGTTTGATAATACCAATTATTTATTTTGGCTTTTTTGATTATTTTTTGAATTGTTGGATTAAAGAAGTAATTAATCCCAGAAATAGGAGGATAACGGTAATAGAAAATATTATCTATAAGATCAGGATTTCTATTTGGAAGGAATCTTGGTTCTGTCATTGCGTATAAGGAACAATAATCCTTCAGATGTCTTAGAATATTTTGGGTTCTAATTGAATATCCTGACAAATTTGGAAGAGAAGTATTCAATAAGTGTAAGATCGTGGGTCTAAATTCATGTTGCAATTTTGAGATATTACTAAATTCCATTTTATTAATTGAATTTTAAATTTTTAAAAAATATAGTTAAACTAATAATTTATTTTTAATATTTTTATTTTAAATTGAATTTATATTGATGAATGAGTTTAATGAATTTTCAAACATGTCAATAGACAATAATAAAGCCCAAAAAGTAAAAATTACAAAAACTCATAGAATCCTAGCTAAAAACTCACTTTATTCATTTTTAAGTTCTTATGGGTCTTTTTTTCTCTCATTAGTCACTTCTTTCTTATTAGCAAGATTAATTACTCAAGAGTTATGGGGTATGTTAATTATAGCTCTTTCATATATTGCAATTTTCAATATTTTTTTGAGTTTTTTGCCTCCTGGATTAGATGCTACTTTAAATTATTATATTCCTCAATATTTGGCTTTAAAAGAATATAGTAATTTAAAATTTTTCATAAAAAAAGCTATTTACTTAAAATTATTATTTACATGTCCATTATTCCTCATCAGTTTAGTTTTATTTTTTTTTTTTAGCCAAATATTTACAATTACTATAAAAGATTATACAAATCTTTTAATAATTTTGTCTCCACTTATAGTAATTTTGAGTTTAAATAATGTTTTAGCTTCAATTTATAGAGGATTAAATATGTTTAATGTTCTTTTTTTATTATTACTGATTAGATATTGTTTTAACATAAGTGCTTTAATATTTTCTTTCTATTTTTTTAATCCTCTTAAAATTGAAATTGTGGCATATATCGATCTTTTATCATTTTTATTTCCATTCATTTTAAGTTGTTTAATTGTGATTATAAAATATACTAAAATTCAACATACAGAAAAAAGAAATGAAGATTTGAAAGATTTTATTAGTAAAACTCTAAATTATGGTGGACCTATCAGATTGGGAAGGTTTTTTACTGATATTTGGTCAGAGATCCAAACTCAATCAATAGCAATATTTGCTTCAGCAGAGATAGTGACAGGTTTTAATATTTCGAAAAATTATATTGGCGTTTCTTCCAGTGTTGCTCTAACTTTTTCTAATCCATTGCTCATATCTTTTTCAGGATTAAGTGCTAAAAATAATTATTATCAAATCAATAAATTATATAATTTAGTGCTAATATATTCGATATTTTTATTAACATTAATAACAGGAGTATTATTCTTATGTACTGAATTCTTTTTGGCTTTTATTTATGGACAATCTTATTTAATCTATACAAATATCCTTAATTTAATGCTTTTCACCTTAATATTCTTAAGCATTGGAATGCCCTTTGAAGCATTGATCTTATCCATTGGAAAAACGAAAGTTATGTTAAGTTATAGGGTTATTGCTTTTATAGTAAGAGTACCAATCTTTTTGACATTTCTAATAAATTTTGGATTATTATGGGGGATTTTTGGTATTATTATGAGTAATTTAATAATTTCAATTATTGCCGTAGTGTTAAGTATTAAAGTTGGAAAAATTGAATTAAATGTTATCAAATTAATATTATTGTTTTTAACATTTTTTATAGCTTTAGGGGTAGTATGGCTTTTAGAAATTGTAATACTTAATAAAGTAAACCTTCTAATACTTGAAAGTTTAAACCTATTATTCTTCAGTAAATTAAACCTAATCTCGATAAGTTTATTTATATTAACATTTTTATGTTTAATAATAATTTTTAGAGTATTTACAACTAAAGATATTGAATATATTGAAGCTTTTTTTGATAAAAGTACAGGGCTACATATCTTTATTAGAAAATGTATGAATATCTTGAAGAAAATAGTAAGAGATTAAAAAAGGGGTTTTAAATAGATTATATCCAAGGAATTATACTCTCAGATCTAAAATCTCATTGATATGATAAAATTTATGCCCATTTTTACATCTTGTAATATCATCTTTATAAGATAATCGTTTGTGACATATAGGACATACCAATATATTTTCAATTTTATAACTTTTAATAACTTTATGTCTTCTTTTTTCAAATATAACAAGGATCCAAATTGGTTTTTTCTTATTAGAAAAGAAAAAAAATTTTTTTACAAGGATTAATAAAAAATTTAAACTCTTCCCTATTAAATTATTTTTTTTACAGGGATTTTTATTTCCACAATAAGGACATATTATATTATCTTTAATAAAATAATTACCTGATAATCTCTTTACTTTATTAAAAATGTCAGGAAAAAACTTTCTATAACCAAATTTTTCAATTAAAATAATAATGGCATCTGGAAATAGATTATCAAACATACCCTCATCAAAAGCTCTATAGTGTAAGCTTGCATTAAACAAACGATTGCAATTTTTACATTTTGCCGTTCTTTGATTTAAATTTTCCTTATAGGGAACAGATATTAATATATATCGAGAAGAGACTCTCAATATTTCATGAAGAGTTTTGCTATAGGTTGGATTATCTAAGTGTTCTAGAACTTCAGAACATATTACTACGTCAAAACTATTATTAGAAAAAGGAAGATTACTGGCATTTGCTGCGAATACCATATTTTTAACATAGAATAAAGGTTTAATAGTAAAATCTACGCCGATTTTAAAATTTGCATTTATTCTATTGAGCAGTCTTCCATCACCGCATCCAACATCTAAAATACTGCCTTTGCTAGGAACTCTCTTTAAAATCTGATTAATTCTTTCGGCTTCAAGACCATAATAATAATTTTTGTTATTATAAATATAATAATAGAAGTCTTTTTCTTTATTCATGCGATAAATATTAATTACTATTAATTTTTATTAAGATTTTCACAAGGATAACAATTTTTGCCATTTCAAGAGATATCTTATTTGAGTAATAGTTTGAAAACTCTTTTTTTGTTTTCAGATTTAGATATCACTAATATACCCATACCAATTAAATCAATAGCAAATTTAATTCGATTATCTTGAGTTAATGCTTTCCATGCACGTTTCATACCTTTTGACCATCTTAAATCATCAAATACAAGTATAGCATAATCAGAGAGTGATGGGGCTATAGTGTTAAAGTAATTTAAAGTAGCGGTTTCTTCATGATTACCATCAATAAAAACAAAATCTACAGGTTTAATCTCATTAATAATCTCTTCTAAGACATTTTCGAATTTGCCAATTTTGGAAATAACTCTTGATAAACCTAAAATTTTATGATTTTCTCTAGCTAGTTCTGCGACAGACTTTGCTCCTTCTATTGTAACCATTCTTCCTCTATTATTTAATTCTAAAGCTGCTGATTGATATGATGAAGAAATTCCTAAAGCGGTTCCAAGTTCTAAACAAGTTGATGGTTGAAATTCTTTTACTAGTTTAAATAAAAGTATCCCTTCTGTATAAGGGACGCTGCCCTTTATTGCTACCCCAATTGTTTTCTTTATTATTCGTCCTTTATCTTTTTCAACTTCAGTTAAGCAAGTATTGGGGGAAATAGCCCCATAATCTACAATAGTTATTTCATTAGTAGATGTAAGTAAGTTTCTTCGAAGATTTTCTATTTTATCAACCCAAAATTTCTCCTCTTGAGAGATCTTATTACTAATTACATGTTTTAAAGCTCTAACAACTGAATTTAATGTGTCATCATTGATATTTTCTAATTTTCTTAATTCTATTCCTCTCTTCAAATTTTTATAGAAGAAATTTCGAATTTTTCTTAAAATATTGTTAATGATTTTCATTTTAATCTTTATCTAGCAGTATATTTAAATAAAAGATATAATAAATAAGAATATATTTTTATTATTTATCTTAAGATAAAAATTAAAGATTATTTTAAACACTTTAATTACTGATCATTCCCTAATATTTCAAAGTTTAGTTAGGCTTAATTCAAACAGAAAGATTGAAAGATTTGCAATAAAAATTAGATAATTAATTTATAAAATAGTATGTTTGATCTGTAATATATAATTATAAATTAATTAGATCGTTAATTCCAGAAGAAATTTACAGAAAACACAATCTAATTTAAGCGTTTATTTAATAAGTCAAGATAGCCAATATTCAGATATTAAATATATTAATTAATTTATTTAAGAAAAGATATTACAAATTAGATATCGTTAAAACCCAAATTAACTGTGATATTTTGATAAGAAAAATAAAAAAACTTGGAAAGAAACAACTAAACCAATTTAAATTAAGAAGAAGTAGAATTCATTTAAATGGAAATACTCTTAAAAATGACTTGAAAAATCTTGGAATTGAGCGTGGAGATGTTATTTTAATTCATAGTTCATTGAAAAGCATTGGTTATATTATAGGGGGTGCTAAAACTGTCATTGAAGCGCTTCTTTATGCTGTAAAACAAGAAGGGACTCTATTGGTGCCAACGTATCCAAGAAGAGGTAGTATGTATAATACATGTAATATTAAGAATTATATTTTTGATTATACATCAAAAAAAACAGCAATGGGAGCAATTCCATCAGAATTTTTAAAATTAAGAGAAGTTTTTCGTAGTATTCATCCTACTCATTCGATTTCAGCAATAGGTAAATATGCCAAGGAATTAACAGAAACACATCATATTGGAGATAAAACTTTTGGTGAAAATTCTCCTTGGGGAAAATTAATTAAATTAAACGGGAAAATCTTAGGAATTGGGATAACTCTAGGGCCAACAACTCAGTATCATTATATAGAAGATATTATGGGTGAAGATTTCCCAATTAAAACTAAAGTGGATAAAATTTTTAAATTAAAATGTAAGATTGGTGATGATAAATACATCAATGTTGATGTAAATCCATTGGATCCTGAAGTAGCTAAAACTAGAATAGATAAAAAAGATAGTACTTTTATTCGTAATTATTTTTGGGAAATCTATAAAAGGTTAGGGATATTAAAAGTTGGTAAAATTGGAGAAGCTACATCTTGGTGGGTAAATGCCAGAAGATTTATTGAAGTTTTAATGGATTTGGCTAAACTAAATATTACAATATATTCAACAAAAGAGGAATTAATGGAAAATAATTTATATCCATACGATCTAATAAGTGAAAAATTAAATTAGAAAAATAATAATTTGGTATGGATAGAATATAATAAAAATTTGTGTTAATACTCTTACGACATTAATTTTTTCAATTTGTTTTTAGTATTCTATTTTCAAGGATTAAAGCATCACAAAAAAATTTAGCAGCCCAATTTAAAAAAGTAAATCTCATATAATTTCCCCAAATGGGATCAGATCCTTTAATAGCACCATCAATTGCCTTATTCCGTTTATTTAAAACTTGTTTCGATTTTAAATAGTTATTTAATTTTATAGCATTTATAAGAAATCGGTCATCCTGACATATTTCATATAATTTTAACCAAATAATAGACAATTGAGCATCTCCTGTTAAACAACTAAGATAATCATTACTTTCCCAATTTGAGTTAAATCTTGCGTGTAAAAATCCATTGATTATAAAATAATCTAATAAAATTTTCGAAGTTTCAACTGCTATTCGAATATATTTATTATCTTTTAAAATTAACCCAGATTCTAAAAATCCTCTAATTGTATATGAAATAAAATGTAATAAAGGTTTCAATTCAATAGTAGGATCATTATTTTTAAACCAATAATTATCAAATTTTTGAGATAATGCCCATTTCAAATTTTTAATAGCAGATTCCTTAAATATATTATTATGAGTAATTTTGTATAATTCTAATAAAGCCCACGCTGTTCGTACATTATATGTATGAGGCTTATTTTTAAAGCAATATTTTATCCAATTACCATTAGTTTCTTGATTATCAACCAAAAATTCACCTGCTTTAATGGCACAATCCAAATAATTTTTAAATTTTAATTCTTTAAATGCCCTGATCAAACCTAAAATGATTTGTCCTGTATTAAAAATAGAATATTCTTTATTCTGTGTTATAAATCCACCTGGAAAACTTCCATTCTTTAATTGGATAGAACATTCCCAATCTGCAATTTCTTTACAAATTTTTTTATAAAAATCATTATGAGAAATATTGTAATAGTCTAATAATGTTGGAATAATATATCCTGATGTTTCAGGATATGATGGGAACCATCCTAATTTTAATGAATAACCAAGAGAAATCCCCCCATCTTTAGTTTTTGATTGAGCATGAATTAGCCAATCAATAGCTTTTTGTATATGAAATAAATTTGATTGAATTTTATTATTTATTTTAAAAAAATCTCTTAAAAGTAATCTAAGAATTGATGGCTGTAAGAAATTAATCTTAGACAAATCTTTAATTATTCTTATCATAAAAATAAATTAGATATTATTTTTAAAAAGAATATTGATCAAGATTTAATGTTATCAATATTACTCTTATTTCATATTGAAATTTAAAATATTTTTATAATATTTCAAAAAAATTTGAAAAACCATAAGTTTTACTTTGAATTAATCAGTTTTACTATACTCCAATTAAAAGAATTAATTATTATTTCCTTGAAACATTAATAAATATTAATTTTTTTTATGAAAGTTTTATAATAATATTTTTATTACTGAAAATGAACAAATTGATACATATCATAGCAGGAGCGAGACCTAATTTCATGAAAATTGCTCCATTAATCCAAGAATTTCAAAAAGAAAATATAGAGTATAAATTAATACATACCGGACAACACTATGATTATAATATGTCAAAGATATTCTTTGAGAATCTTGGAATACCAGAGCCAAATATTTATCTAAATGTTGGTTCAGCATCTCATGCTATTCAGACAGCAAAAATTATGATTGAGTTTGAAAAAGTCTTATTGAATGAAAAACCAAGATTAGTTATAGTAGTTGGAGATGTCAATTCAACATTAGCTTGTGCTTTAGTAGCTAAAAAAAGATTCATTAAAGTTGCCCATGTAGAAGCCGGATTAAGAAGTTTTGATATGAGCATGCCTGAAGAAATTAACAGATTATTAACTGATCAAATTGCTGATTTTTTATTTATAACAGAAAAAAGTGCAGAAATAAATCTTAAACGTGAAGGTATCAGCTCTGAAAAAATTTATTTTGTTGGAAATATAATGATTGATACATTAATAATGAATCTCAAAAAAGCCAAGACATTGAACTCACTGAAAAAGTTTAATTTAAAAAAAAGTAAATATGCTTTAATAACGTTGCACAGACCTTCCAATGTAGACATAAAGGAAAATTTTGAAAAAATTATAAAAATCATAAATTATCTTCAAGAAAAGATTCAAATTTTTTTTCCTATTCATCCCAGAACACAAAAGAATCTTGTAAAATTCAAACTTAATAAAAAATTGCAGAATAAAAATATTTGTTTATCTGAACCAATTGGTTATTTAGATTTTCTAAATTTAATGTCCAACTCAAGATTTATTTTAACTGATTCAGGAGGGATCCAAGAAGAAGCTTCATATCTGAAAATACCAGTTCTTACTTTGCGAAAAAATACCGAAAGACCTATTACTGTGGATATTGGGACAAATACAGTAATTGGAAATAATTTTTATAAAGCAAAAGCATGTATCGATGATATTTTATCAAATAATTATAAAGAAAGTAAAAAAATTGAAAAATGGGATGGAAATACTGCAAAAAGAATAGTAGCAATTATTAAAGAAAGAATTCTATCAGATTAATTGGATATATATGTAAAATTTAACTATTTAATAGAGTGTGTTCTTATTTTTAGTGAATAAAATTAAAATAGAAAATATTTCGATTTTTAAATATAATAAGCAATAATGCTGAAGAAAGTAAAAAAATAATATTAAATGCTTTAGATTCAATGGGGTATTTACCTAACAATCATTATTAAAACTCATTTTGAAATTAGAACTAGTCTTTAAAAATTAATAATCTCTTTTTTTATTTTTACAGTCATTTTAAATCTTAAGTTATCTTTTTCAAAATTACATCAATTATTTAATATTTTAAAGTTTAGATCTGAGTATATAAGAGTAATACCTTCTTAAAGAAATAATAATGAAAAAAAGAATATTAGTTACTGGTGGAGCTGGTTTTATAGGGTCTCATTTAGTTGATACATTAATAGAAGAAAAGGAATGTAATGTTATTGTATTTGATTCATTAGAAGAACAAGTGCATGGGAAGAGAACTAAAGCACCAAGTTACTTAAATGAAAAAGCTGAATTTATTCTTGGCTCAGTTTCAGATTACAATAAATTAGAAGAATTAATTAAAAGAAGTGATATTGTTTTTCATCTGGCAGCAAAAGTTGGCGTTGGGCAATCAATGTATCAAGTTAAAGATTATATAGAAAATAATATTCTTGGTACAGCTAATCTACTAGATATTCTTGCTAATAGTGAACATGATATTAAAAAATTGATCGTAGCATCATCTAATACTGTATATGGGGAAGGTAAATATAGTTGCGATGATTGTGGAATTGTCTTCCCTAAATTAAGAACTATGGATCAATTGAAAACTAAAGAGTGGGAATTATTATGTCCTAAATGCGGTAAGAAAGTTGAACCATTATTGTCTAATGAGACCACTCCTTTTGATCCTAGTTCCATTTATGCTTTTTCCAAACAAGCACAGGAACAAAGTTCTCTATTAATTGGTGAAACTTATGGAATTAAAACCACCATATTAAGATTTTTCTTAGTATATGGATCAAGACAAGCATTATCAAATCCTTATACTGGAGTTTGTGCGATATTTGGTACGAGATTACTTAGTGGAAAACCTCCAATTATTTTTGAAGATGGACATCAAACTAGAGATTTTGTGAATGTTCAAGATGTCTGTCAAGCCTTAATTCTTGCAATGGAAAAAAATGCTGCGAATGGAGAAATCTTCAATGTTGGGACCGGAATACCAATTACAATTAAAGATGTTGCTGAAATTTTGTCAGAAAAAATAAATCCAGACTTAAAACCAATTTATAATCAGCAATATAGAGTTGGTGATATAAGACATTGTATTGCTGATATCTCAAGAATTAAAGTTAAACTAGGATTTAGACCTACTATACCATTTAAGGAAGGAATAGATGAAGTATTAAACTGGATACAATCATCTGCAAATAATTTTCAAGATAATTTTACCAAAGCAATAGACATTTTAAAGGATAAAGGCTTACTAAAATAAAAAAGTATAATAAAGATTGTCTGAAATGGATAAGATTATAATTACAGGAGCAAATGGATTTTTAGGATCTCATCTTACTGATTTTTTTATTAAAAAGGATTATGAGATTTATGCTTTAGAAAGACCGAACCAAAAATATAAAAATTTAAAGCATTATACTGATGGGAAAGAAACATTCTCCAATAAAGAAAAATTGAAAATATTTGGAGTATCGATTGAAATCCCAACAAATAATACTAAGTTAAAAATTATTGAATGCGATATAAAAAATGCGCCACTTTTAGAAAAGATTATTAAAATTATTAAACCAATATTTATATTTCATTTTGCTGCACAACCCTATATTGTTCCATCTTTTGAGGATCCTATTGATACATTTAACACGAACGTTATAGGCACTATAAATATTTTTGAACCGATTAAGAAATATAATATTCCAACAAGAGTAATATTGGCTTGTTCCGCAACTGAATATGGAACGACCACAAAAATAGAAAGACATTTAAAAGAAACTGATCCCTTACTGGCAGTACACCCATATGGTATAAGTAAAATCGCAGCAGAACTCTTAGCACGTCAATATTTTTTAAATTTTGAAATTGAAATATTAAATTTGAGATTCTTCAATATTACAGGGATTCGCAGGATAAATGATGCTCCCTCTGATTTTATAAGGAAAATTGCGCAAATTGATTTAGAATTAATTGCCCCCATTATTGAGGTGGGAAATTTACACCCCTATAGAGATTTTTTAGATGTCATGGACGTCATTCCAGCAATTTGGTTAGCTACAATAAAAGGAAAACCAGGAGAAACTTATAATATTTGTTCTAGTAGGAAAATTCAAATCAGAGAAATTTTGAATATAGCACTAAGTTTTTCAAAAATAGAAATAGAAATCAGAGAAAATACTCCAAGAAAATTAAGAGCAAGTGATGAGGATTTTATTCTGGGAGATAATTCAAAAATAACGAAGGAATTAGGATGGATACCAAAAATACCTATAGAGACAACCTTAAAAAATATGTTTAATTACTGGTTAGATTATTATAAAAAAGAAAATACATCATTACACACTAATTGAATTAATCACATAATTCAACAAGAAAATAAAAAAAAGAAAAATATTAATTTTAAAATTTGTTAATTTTTTATGATCTCCTCGATAAAATTAAAGCTACTACTCCTAATACTGCAAGGACTGACCCTATGGGTAGTAAAGTGAGAAATAGTGTGTTACCTAGATCATAAGGCTCCATAGGTAAATTCATATCATCTTTTGCTAATTTATTCACAAGAGTATCTCTAAATTCTGGTAACCATGTTGTTATTGCTAACATTTGAATATAATCAAAGTCAAATTCGTCAGCTAACTCATTCCACTGGTCATTACCTTCTTTTGCCTTGTACCACTTATTAACTCCTTTAACAGAAGTTAAGGCATAATCACTAGATTCACGCCAAAGATCTTCTACTTGTGGAAATGTTATCCCACAGGCATACATTATACCCAGTTCAAAATAGGGTGGTCCGTAGATAGGAGGATCTCGCATACTGAGAAATCCATCAGGTATAACTTCTTCGCCGTTTATCGTTCCATTCGCCCATTGCTCATAGAATAACCTTAAAGAGAATTGAGATAAATCATAACCAGTCGCATATTCAAGAAGTTTTAGAGTTTTTCCCCTAATAAATTTATTAAGCCCAAATATGAAGTGATTTAACCATTCTACAAGCAAATCAACCTCCGCTGAAGTAATATTAAACTCATCCTTAATTAGCGCCTTAAGAGTAGTATTTGTCGCTGCTCCAACCCACACTTCAACTCCATCTCCGTTTGCGAAAGATAATTTATTATATTCATCCCATAGGTCTTCTGTTGCATCCAAAGAAATGTTTGTAGGAACTTGTAAACCAGCTTCAAGATAAGGTGGCCCTTCAAATTCATCACCGAGTTCAGTAAGAAATCCACCTGGAACCATTACTTCACCTTGAATAGTACCATTTGCCCATTGCTCGTAAAATAATACTTCCCCAATCCTATCCATAGTAACTCCTTGGTCATTTTCAATAAGGGTGGGAGCCACATTTGTGATAAAATTATTTAACCAGCTTAATACCATCGCAAATTGAGTTTCATCAAGGCCAAATGTGGAATTTGTAACAGTTCCATCTAACCAGGCATAAATTCCATCATCATTTGCAAATGATAAAGGAATTGAATCATTCCATAGATCAATAGAATTAGCAAGAGAAATGTTAGTAGGCGCTGGAACCCCTGCTTCAACGCCTTTAAGTTCTGAATCAAGACCCAATAAAGCACTTAAATCAATTCCATCAGGTACGAAAGTACCATTCGCCCATTGGAAGTAAAACCCATAAGTAGCTGCAGTAACTATATCAATACCGTAATTATTGAGAAATGCTGTAGGAACGACAGTAGGAAACAAAAAATATTCAAAATAAGCCCATAAAGTTCCTAATTGGTCCCATGTAGCATTATACTTTGCCATCATTACATCTTTAGGATAGGTGTCTAACACAACATTAGCAAAATAATCGGCAGTTCCAAAATAACTATAATAATTGCCGACACCTGAACCCAATGTAGTATCGGTGATTAAACCGGGAATGGAAGTAGGAAACCACTCAGAGTAATAATCTGCTATTATACTATCATAAAAACCATCGAATAGGAGGTTTTGTTGTGCTAATGGTGTATAGCCCATACTAATTCCCGCAAAAGTGGAAGGTCCGATTTGCGAATAAGGATCAAAATAGCCAGGATTATTAAAAAATTGCTCAGCCCCATTTCCAGGACCGTAAGTGCCTTCTGCCCAATAGTAAGATAAATTAAGGAGGTGTGCTGCTGTGGTGAAAGTAAGTATATAAGGAATTTGTGCCTCCATTGTAGCTTTGAGAGTGCGAAGAATACCGGGAGTTTCTGCTACTGCTACCATTGGTTTAATGCCTTCTATTGCTTCTTCTTTTGCGCCCAGTAGTGCTGAGGGAGTTGCTAATACAGGTACCAATTCTTCTATTTCAGAGACGGCTTCATCTTGAATTTGCAGAAGAGCATCAGGCACTCCATCGTAGACTGCATCACGTAAATAGTCATTTGTTAATATACCAGTTGGTATTAAACCACCACCAACTGCTAGTAAAACAATTCCAATTATTATTTTAGATTTACTTGACATAATATATACTTTAACCTTTGTTTATTTAAATGTTTTTATGAGATTTACGTTAGTAAAACTTATACTTCCTTCCTATTTTAATTTTTTTAATTTGCATTAAATTGTATTCAATTGTCTATATTAATAGTGCAACTTTTTCAAATTCCTTATACCCATTAAAAATTCATAAAGCATAGAAACAACAATCGAGTTATAGAATAATTTATAAAAAAAAGTTTAAAAGTTCAGTAAAAACCCATAATCCTCTCTGAATTAAGTCCGAAAATATTAAAATAAGTGTATCATCAGATTCTCTTAAAGCTAAAAGTTAAGGGTTGTATTGATTCATTACTTAAATCTGAATTACAATAGGGGCATTTTATTTTCTGTTTTTTTACTAATTTTGATATTGTATTGTTTTTTAATGAAGCAGAACAATCCCGATTAGCACAAATACTCAATTTTCCTGAAACTTCAATTTTTTCTTCTGGTATATCGCCGAGGATTATCTCAAATTTTTCAGCAGTTACTTTATCGGCAATTATTTCTTTATTCTTTTCTAAATACTCTTTTAAGTATTCAGTCGTAGTTCCAATTTTTAATGAGATTTTTTCTCCAACTTTAAAATTACTTTTTTTACGTGAAAACTGAATATTTCGAATTAAATCATTAACTACACGTTCACCTAAAAGCTCATCATCTACACTGATATCCAAATATATGTTATAATATTTTGATTCTCCTTTAATTAGATTTTCCCCTGTCTTTACAGATTCATTAGTTTCTAATTCTTTTATATTTCCAATCGTTTTTATTATATCTGGAAAGATTATGTCTGGCATATCTTCTTTTGGTTCAATTATTATTCTCTTATTTGGCCATCTCAATCTTATTTTGTTCTCATCCTTTAAAGCGCGAACATTCTCAATTAAATCTCTTGTGAATACCATCTGTTCTTCTAATTTTGAATCAATCTTATTTTGATCAATTTTAGGCCAATCTTGGAGATGTATACTTTCTACTTCATTTAAACCCATCGATTTCATATAAGATTTGAACATCTTAAAATAAATTTCCTCTGTAAGCATTGGATTTATAGGGGCAAGCATTAAAAGCACATTGAATAGGGATTCGAATAGTACTCTCATTATGATTTCTTTGTTTGGATCTTCAGAATATATGTCAAGTTTCTCTCGATTTAACATGATATACCATCTACTAATATCATTAACAATTAAATCTCTAATTTCTCCTGTAATCCATGGAAGTTCATAATTATCTGATAATTCTGTAATCTTTTTAATTGTAGAATTTACTTTGGAAATCATCCATTTATCTAATTTACTTAACATATTTTCTTTTAAAATTACTTTTGATGGATCAAATCCTGCTAAATCGAACTTCTCACTAGCATAGACATAAACATTCCATATAGTATTAATTATCTTATAAGTATCTGCATATTCTTTAGCAACAAAATTAAAATCCCGACCAGGTTGTGTAACTCCAATAGCATAAAAGCGGAAGGTTTCAATTCCCTTTATTTTCGAATAAGACTTCTTTTTTTTGAGTTCATCCAAAGTTCCATCAATAAGATCCTCAGGATAAATTTGAGTTCCTTTTGATTTGCTCATTTTCATTTTATCTCTTAAAGTCCAACCATGCATATAACAAGCATCATAATTTTTTCTCCCAGAGGATACCATTGCGCTACATAATAGAGTATTAAACCAACCTCTAATCTGATCTTTTCCTTCGAGTATAAAATCCGCTGGAACCCATGTGCCAAAATGACTTTTTCCATCGTAAACTTCTTGAGCAGCCCACATAACAGAGCCAGAGTCTAACCAAACATCCAAAATATCAGGAATCCTCTTTTTTGTACCACTTTTACATTTTTTACATTTCCAAGTAACTTCATCAATCCATGGACGATGTAAATCTTCTGGACACTTTCCAGCTATTTCTTTTAATTCTTTAGCCGAACCAATAACCGTAACATCCCCACAACCTTCATTATCACAAATCCATACACTTAATGGGATACCCCAAAATCGTTGTCTTGAAATACACCAATCTTTTAAGGTACTTAACCAACTTTTGAACCAACGATTTCCTGCCCAATCTGGGACCCAATATATCTCACTATTTTTTTCTAATAATTCGGGAACTAGACGTTCAGTTTTAAAAAACCATTGATTTGTGGCTCTATATACTAACTTAGAATCGCAACGCCAACAATGAGCATACTCGTGCTCAATCTCAGTCGTAAATATTAAAGTGCCCTTGTTTTTTAATATATCTAAGATCTCGTCATTAGCATCAAAGACGAATTTTCCTGCAAATTTGCCTGCATCTTTAGTATAAATTCCTCTAATATTAACAGGAGTAAAAACTGGTATATTATTAGCTACACCTACTTCAAAATCTTCAGGGCCATGTCCAGGCGCAGTATGAACTAATCCCACTCCCTCTGAAGCAGAAACATATTCTTCTGACAATATTATAGTATGAACTGTATCACTTTCTTTTTCCAATTCTTTTTGATATGGCACTTCTTCTAATAGAGGATGAATATACTTCATACCTTCTAAATCTGTACCTTGATAATCTTCTACAATTTTATATTTGTATCCTAATTCCCCTGAAATAAGGTGAGTAATGGATGCTTTTGATAAAATCCAATATTCATCAAGATCTTCTATGTGTACTTTCCCATACTCTGCAAATGGATTTGCCATTATTGCTTCATTAGCAACTAAAGTCCATGGAGTTGTGGTCCAAATTATAAAGTAAGTATTATACAAATCTACAGCTTTTATTTTGAGAAATAAACTTGTATCTTCTATATTTTTATACTCATGCTCATGTTTTGCGAGAGCCGTAGCACATCTGGGACAACAATTTAAAGGTCTATAGAATTGATATAATAGTCCATTTTCCCAAGCTTTTTTCAAAGTCCACCAAATTCCCTCAAGATAACTATTCCTAAAGGTAATATAAGGGTTATCCCAGTCCCAAAAATAACATCCCAGTCGCTTGAATTGATCATTCATAATTTTCAAATTTTTCTGGGCATAATCTTTACAATTTTTAATGAATTTATCTACGCCATATTCGTAAATCTCTTGTTTATTTGTTATACCCAGTTCTTTTTCCATCTGAACCTCAATTGGTAATCCATGCGTATCATAGCCGGGAGTATCCGTTACTTTGAACCCTCTCATTCTTTTGTATTTTATTAAATAATCTTTAAGAATCTTATTCCATGCAGTTCCAAGATGGATTAATCCTGTAGTGTAGGGAGGACCATCGATAAAGCGCCATACTTCCTTTCCCTCTTCTTTCTTTCTTATCAATGAATAAATATCTTTCTCTTCCCAATAAGTCAATATTTTTTCTTCTAATTCATTCAGAAGCAACTTTTTATCTAATAATTCCATGAAAATCATCTAGTTCCATATTTGATTGTTTATAATAAGAGGAGCATATTAAAAAAATTTAATTAATTCATCTAAGAACTTACATAACTAAATTTTCAATTTAAAAATTATATAAAATCTCTTAATAGAGAGTCCCTTTCCGTATTTTGGCATCAAAATAGGACAGAAAACACTTGAACAAAATCTATTTCTAAAGATTGCAATATTTTTAAATCTGAACATTGTTTAAATTATTTTTAAAATTATAAAAAATTCATTTAGAAATACCTTTTCTTAATAGTAGAATGACATATTCGAATTTTTTAAGAATTCTAGGACTAACTTTTAAAATTAATATTCTAATTAAGTCTTTTTTATTTATCAAAAATTTTATGCAAAAAATCAAAATTTACTTCCTTAATCTTACAATTACATCATACTTGGAGGAGGAGCTTTAAGGCAAAAGCCACATTTGCCAAAAGATTTAATAGTTTGCTGCCAACAGTGAAGATGATATTGTTTTTCGCAGTAAGGACACTCCGCATGGCAACTATCATCACCACCAATTTTTTTTGTACAACTTGGACATTCTATTTTATGGCATATTACACATGAGACAACTGATACTTCAAAAATTTTCTTTGAAATCAAATTAAATAAGTCAATGAGATAGCTAAAAGGCGTCCATTCATCAAAGAAATCATCAAAAGATGTGTGTAAATCTTCTTTAATTTTTTCATGTGCCTCTAATTCAAATTCATTTACAACTTTTATTTCAGGCATCTTCATAGGATATTCTAAAGGTAAATTAATTTGAAATTCAAAAGTGAGATCTTGAGTCTTCATTTTACCTTTCATATCCACATTTAACGTTGAAGTCTCGGTATCGTATTTCATATTCTTATAATGGTCTTTCAATAAATCAATTTCGAAGTTAATTCTTGAAAATTTATCAACTAACCAAGATATTTCTCTAACAATTTCAACGGGCTCGGATTCTTCTTCTCTCCAATTTTTATGGGAGTTTAGTTCTGTTAGTGGGAGAGGAATAATTTGTTGCAATTCAGGAGATAGGTTTATAATAGGAGCTTTAGGATATGACTCTAAATCTATATCCATAGTATAATCTTTGAAACCATATGTTAATAAATGCACCTTCAATTTGGTTAAACTATCTGAAACAGTTTCACATTCATATTCTCCTGAAATTTTTTTAGTTTGAGTTTCTATCTCTTTAATGAAATGCAATTTTTTTTCTAATTCATGTAAAATGTCTACAATATGTAACGGTTCTTTAGAATCCCATGACTTTAATGAGTTTAAAGTCTTATAAGGATCTCCCAGTAGATGTCCGATCTCTTCAGGGAAAACAATTATTGGTCTTTCAGGATAATTTACAAAATCTATTGAAATATTAAATGTTTTTGTTAGAGTAATTGTCATATACACATTAATATCTGCTTCTTTCGAACTTCTTTGGTCATAAGCATATTCTTGCTGAATTAAACCTAATTCAGTGTTTAGAGCTATACTCATCGATTCAGGTTCCTTAAAGATTGGTTCTTTCGGTGTAATTTTTGACTCTATTTTAGAATTTTCAGTCGAATTAAAATCTGGAATATCTTGAGAACTAGTATCTGGTGGCTCCTCATAAAAAAAATCATCATCAGAATATGAAGGTGTAACATATTCATCAAATTTTACATCTGGAGGATATACATTTAAATCAGGAGTGATATATTCCTCAGTTTCTGGTGAAATCAACTCTTCTTTAGGAGATTGTAATATCTCTTGAATTTTCATTTTAAGTTCTTCAACAATTTCAACTACGGCGAATTCAGGACTCCAATTTGATATTTTTTCTAATTGAAAATCGCCAAGTAATTCTTTAATTTCATTATGATATAAGAATTGAGGAGGAGAATCTGGAAAATTTTCATCAAATTTTATTTCTAATTCATATTTTTTTCCAGCAGTCTCATACATATATCCATATAAGTGAGTGATATTTCCTGAGACCATCCAAAAAGAAAACCTTGCAGCGAGTTTTTGGGCTTCTTTTAATATTCTTTGTGTATCCATTTAGATATCAGAATTTTTTACTTTTTGTATATAAAGAACATTAAAGAATTCTCTTAAAAATATTATTGAATATTTAATATTAGTACTTCTTTTAATTTCGTGAAAATATCTTTTTATAATTATTAAAAGATACTATTTCTGAATAAATTATATTTTGAAAGAATTTGTAAAATTTCTAAATCAAATATTACAAAATTACATTATAAAATTTAAATAATTAGAATAGAGTTGATAAATTTAATATACTCTTTAAATTTACTTAAAATTTCTCATATATTTTAAACCATCATCAAGATTAAAAATTTTAAGTTCTGATCCTAGTAAATTTTTTAATTTTGTTATATCTAAGCTAGCATTTTTAGGTCTTATCGCTTTCTGTTCTAAATGATCTATTGGAGTAATCAGATCTTTATGGTATTCAAAAATATCCGCACATTTTAAAGCTATTTCATATCTATTTAAAGCGCAATCTCCTACCGTATGATAAATCCCCTTGGCTTCTTTTTCAACTAATTTTAATAATATTTGAGCTAAATTAGCTATAAAAGTAGGGGAGTTAATCTGATTTGTAATGATTGATATTGGTTTATTTTGTTCTAGGTTATTTAAAATCCATGTAATAAAATTCAATTTCTTTTCATTCCAACCATATAATACTCCAGTTCTACATATTAAATATTCAATCCCAGAACTGAAAATAACCAATTCTGCTTCATATTTAGTTTTTGCATAATAACTTAAAGGATTTGGAACGTCAGTTTCTTTATAAGAATACCCTCTTTTTTTCATTCCATCAAATATAAAATCTGTTGATATAAAAATTAATTTAGAACCTGTCTTTTTACATGCCTTAATTATGTTAAATGGTCCTTCTACATTTACTTTAGTTGCAAGATTTTTATTAACTTCGCATTGATCCACATTTGTCATGGCTGCGGTCAGAATGACGATATCTGGAGCAATTTTAGTGATTTTTTTACGAGTTTGTTCATGGTTGGTAATATTAATCTTATGAAATTGAACATCAGAGGGAATATTTGAATTATCTAGATCCGCAGCAATTAAATCCAGATTTTGACTTATATAGTCATGAGAAGTTCTAAATCTTAATAAATTAGTGCCTAAAAATCCGTTTGCACCCACTATCAGAACTTTTTTAAGGTTTTTATCTGTTTTTATATTGGTGCTCATAATATTTAAGATATTCTTTGCTTATCACGTTATTTAACCAATTTTCGTTGTGCTTATACCATTGAATGGTTATTTCTAATCCATTTTCGAATTTTATATTAGGTTTCCAATTTAGTTCTCTTGTAATTTTATCGTGATTAATAGCATACCGTAAATCATGTCCTGGACGATCCTTTACAAAAGTTATGAGAGATTCAGGTTTATTTAAATGTTTTAATATTATTTTAACTAAATCAATATTAGCAATCTCAGAATCTCCACCGATATTATAAGTTTCTCCAATTCTTCCATTTAATAGAACTTCTAAAATTGCTTTACAATGATCTTCTACGTAAATCCAATCTCTAATATTAATCCCTTTTCCATAAACAGGGAGTTTTTTGTTATTTAAGGCATTGGTGATCATTAAAGGAATAAATTTTTCAGGAAATTGATAAAGTCCATAATTATTAGAACAGCGAGTTATGTTTACAGGTAATCCAAAGGTTTTATAATAAGCATTTACTAAAAGATCAGCTGAAGCTTTACTTGCAGAATAAGGACTGTTTGGAGCTAAAGGAGTTTGCTCAGTAAAAGGAGGGTCTTCAAAATCTAAAGATCCATAGACTTCATCAGTAGAAATTTGCAGAAATTTTCTAATACCATTTATTTTAGCAGCATTTAATAAGGACTGTGTTCCCATAAAATTTGTATTACAAAAAGTAGTGGAATTATTAATCGAACGGTCTACATGAGATTCTGCTGCAAAATTAATAATATACTCTATATTTTCTTTTTTAACAATTTTATCAATCGAATCAAAATCACAAATATCATTTTTATAAAATCTGTAGCAGTTTGAAAATTTATCAGTAAATTCTTTTAAATTTTCAGGATTGCCTGCGTAGGTTAATTTATCAACATTAATAATATTGAAATCTTGATTTAAATCAAGAATAAATCTAATGAAATTACTTCCGATAAACCCCATTCCTCCTGTAACTAAGATATTCTTCATTTCACTCATATTTTTTATAATTTTAGAGTTTATCCCATTTTAATGTCCCAATCATAATCTATTTCTTCACTATCATAAGGTAATCGAAATTCATCGGGATTTTCATAATTATAGAGTTCTGTGGGACAATTTAAGACAATAATTTTTCTTCCCCCAATTGCTTTAAAACCATGCCAAATATTAGGAGGTATATTTACTAAAAGAGGATTTTTTTCCCCAAAAAAGATCTCAGTTACTTTTTTATAAGTAGAACTTGTTTCTCTATTATCACATAAAACTAACTTTGCATTTCCATATATACATACCATATTATCTGTTTGTATCTTGTGCATATGCCATGCTTTAACAACACCAGGAAATGCTATAGTAATATAAGCTTGACCAAATTTTTTAAATATCGACCAATCTGATCTAAAACACTCCTGCAAATAACCTCTCTCATCTAAATTTGGTTTTAAACTTTTTATTGCCAACCCTTCAATTAAATCCATTTTTAAATTCTCACTAAAACTAATTAAATAATTTTATTTGTTAGTATCCTTTTATTCCTTTTTTAAAACTGATTGAATAAAATTACTAGATTTGATTAAAGTATCGAAAGTTCCAGCATCTGACCAAAAACCGTCCACTTTTACTGCTTTGGTTTTGTAATTCTTAATATAGTAGTTATTAACATCAGTAATTTCTAGTTCTCCTCGTTTTGAATATCCGATTTTATTGATAATATAATTAATTACTTTGAAAATATTTTCATCATAGATATATAACCCTGTCACAGCAAAGTTACTTTGTGGATTTTTTGGTTTTTCCTCAATTGATTTTATAGTATTTCTTCCATCTAATTCTGCAACACCAAATCTTTTTGGATCCTTTACTTCTTTCAAAAATAAGCAACATTGATATGCGTTTGTTTTTTCAAATTCCTCAATTTCGGACTTGAAAGTATTTTCGAATATATTATCTCCTAAAATAACAGCCACTTTGTCCCCCTCAACAATTTTTTTTGTTAAATATAAAGCTTCTGCTATACCTCCCGCTTTTTGTTGATAAACATAACTAAAACTAGCATTAAATTCGCTACCATCCCCCAGTAATCTTACAAAATCGCCAACACTCTCTCCACCCAATACAATAGTAATATCTCCAATTCCTGAATTAGTTAGAGTTTTAATAACCTTATAAATCATTGGCTCATTATAAACGGGTAAAAGATGTTTGTTTGTTACTTTGGTTAAAGGAGATAACCTTGAACCCGTTCCTCCCGCTAAAATAACTCCTTTAATAATACTCAACTATTTTTTGAATATTTGGGTTTAATTCGTAATATTTTTAATTCTTTAATATTATTTTTTATTCTTTTATTTTAAGATTTTTTTATAAGATATACCCGTATTTAATGATTTTTTCTCATTTTCTTCTTTATATCATCTGACAAATGTCAGATTATGACGATCTGATTTTTAAGAAAAGGAATATAATTCAATTAGATTAAATAAATCTCATAAATATTTGGTAATTTGATTAAAAATATTGATTTTTTTAAGATACAACTCACTTATTTTATTCTTTTAAGATAACCATTTGGAGAAAAGAAGGTTATAAAAAATTTTTCCTTGGATTTATCAATTATAAAATTATTATTATCTTTCAAAAATTCCTTGATAGCTTCCATAGGACTCGGACCAAATTAAGGTAAAATGGGATCTCCATTAATATTTAAATCTTCTACAATGATATAACTACCTATAGTCACAATCTTACTATAGATTTTTAATTCTGTAAGAACATGATTCTTTGAATGATCTGAATCTAAAATTACTAATACACTTTCACTCTCGTGGTATAGTTTTTGATTCATTTATGGAATTTTCAGTTAAATGAAGATCAGAAATCTCTGGCGGTTTATCTTAGAAAAATTCATTTTCAGTATAAGAGGGAGTAAGATATTTATTCAACTCGGCATCTGGGGGATATGCATTTAAATCAGGAGTGATATATTCCTCGGTTTTTGGTGAAATCAACTCTTCTTTTGGCATTTCTAATGTTTCTTGAATTTTCATATTAAGTTCTTCAATAATATCAATTACAGCTTTCTCAGGAGCCCAATTTGTTATATTTTTTAATTGAAAATCCCCTAATACTCTCTTTATTTCATCATGATCCACTAGTTTAGGAGGGGGATTTGGGAAATTCTCGCCAAATTTTATTACTAATTCATATTTTTTTTCAGGTATTTCATACATATGTCCATATAAGTGAGCAATGTTCCCTGAAACCATCCAAAATGAAAATTTTAAGGCAATTTTTGGGCTTCTCTTAATATTCTTTGCCTATCCATTTAAAACACGCTTAATTTTTGTGCGTTTCACACTATAATAAATCAATAAACTCTCATCTCAAAAATATTTACAAAATTTATTAACATTTAATGATATCAAAACTTTCTTTCATTACAAGTATCCTTATAATTTGCCCTTTTACGAAAATTCCTGAATTATTATTCTTTTAATCAATAAATTTATTCATATAACCCAATAATAAGGTGTTTCTTCACCTGCTTCTGTCTTAGCTGAAAAAATTCGATTTAAATATTCGAGCGTATAATATACTTCTTTTTCCTCTTCATTAAGCTGATCAAAGAAACTCCAACTAAGTAGTGAATAGTAATATCCCGGCAAGATTATTATAACATCAGTATTATATTCTGCCTTCAATTTCTTCAATATATTAATACCATTCGGATAATGTAAGGAGGGATGTAATGTAGAAGAATTTACATCTAAAAAAAAATGAATTGATTTTAATGGTAGTGTTTTATGGTTATCTCCAAACGGATAATCATAGTAAATAAAAGTCGACCCCCATCCAAATTCAGAAATGATAATACCACCGTGTAGAACTTACTTCTCGTCTTTTTAAACAAAAGGTGTCTATTGCTCTTGATTCATAGAAAAATGAAGTAAATAATGAAAAATTAAAATAAAAATAATAAAGGTATTGAATTCTTGCTTTTGGATTGAGTTAATTTTCAAAATATTTTTATGTTAAATATCTTTTTGTAAAACTTTTAGGAACATAACAAAATCCTTTTTGAGATATTAGAGCCTTTTAAACAGTATAAATGACAAATCCTAAAAAATTAGTAAATTTTTCCTTATATAATAAAGCAAAATTCCTTAAATGACATTTAGATTCAATAAAGTCTTTGAATAACTTAAAGGAGATTGGATTTGCTATAATTGACAATATATCTAAAGATTCGAGCATATATAATTAAATTTTATGAAAAGGAGATAAAAATTAACGTAATAAATCATAATTTAACTAAAAATTTATTAATTGCTAGAAATCTTGTTCTCAAAAGCGAAAAAAAATCCAAAGTTATAGCAAAATGAGAATTTATTTAAAAAATCCTATTATATAATTTCAAAATTTTTAATTATAATCAAATATGTTCATTCAATTAAGAGCTTATTTAGCCTTCATAAAATGGATCTAAAAAGCTAATAAAATATAAAATTTAAATAACAGTTCCTTATCTATTGGTAGATAATAAAAATTAAATAATAAAACCAATATGAAAAATGATGAGTAATAGAAAGAAAAACGTTTTAATACTAACTCTCATCTTCTGTATATTTTTCATAGTGTCAATACTCTATTTCAATACTCACGAAATATTACAAACAAATAGAAACAAGAAAAATAATGAATATCTTAAAATATCGGAAAATCATAATCCTATTTTTATTGATGGTAATAATATGTTTACTGTTAAAGCAAGTAGCGAGGGTTGGGATGGCGATGGAACTCTCAGTAACCCTTACATTATTGAAAATTATATTATCAGTACCTCCTTCGACGATCACGGAATCGAGATTCGAAACACGGATCTCTATTTCATTATCAAAAATGTGATCATAAGCAATGGTGCTTCAAACTATAAACATGGATTTTATTTCAATAATATAACTAACGGAAAATTGATAAACAATACTGCTAATAATAATATCGCTAGTTTCCTCTTCAAAGATTCCGATAATAACACCTTGGAAGGTAATATTGCAAATGACAATTTACATGGATTTCGGATCTGGTATTCCACAAATAATTCCCTAATTAATAATACTGCTAATGATAATATTGAATACGGTATATTTTTAGATAATAGCAATAATAATACAATTTCGGAAAATGTTTTATTGCGTAATGGTATAGATTGCATTTATGAGAAAAATTGCATATGGAATAATATTTCAGATAATATATGCGGTCGCGGTCCGCAACCATTTACTTTATTTTCAGACGTCGATGGCTTCGATGAGGATGGATCATTCACACTAACCTGGACAGTTTCGAAGTATGCTGATAGTTATACATTATATCAAAATAATGAAATTATAGCTGAAAGATTAACAACAACAGATTACACCATCCATAATTTAGCTATAGGAACTTATGAATTTTTTGTAAAAGCAATTAATAAATATGAAGAACTAGATTCGAATATAATCGAAGTTATTGTTAGCTATACTATTCATGTTGATGGAAATTCTGATTTTTATCAAAAAGCGGTTGCTTATAACTATTCTGGTGATGGAACTTACAACAATCCCTATATTATCGAAAATTATGAAATTGTTGCTTCAGTGGGACACGGAGTTCATATTCAAAACACGGATATCTATTTTAAAATCAGAAATGTAAGAGTGAGTAATGGTTTTTTAAATAATTATTTTGGTTTTTATTTAGAGAATGTGACACACGGAAAATTGGAAAATAATATCGCGAAGAATAATATATATGGTTTCCTTCTTAAAGATTCCTATAATAACAGCTTAGAGGACAATACTGCAATTGGCAATATTAATGGAATCACAATCAACTCAAGCAATTTCAATACTTTGACTTTCAATAACATAACGAATAATAGGCATGGGTTATCCCTCGATTCATCCTATAATAATTCCTTGATGAGTAATGAGATAAAGGATAACACTTATCTCGGGGTTTACCTAGGTTCTTCCAATAATAATATCTTAATAAATAATACTGCAACGGGTAATCTCAATGGTTTTTTTCTCAGCTATTCTAATAATAATACAATAACTAACAACACCGCTAATAATAATGATCAACATGGTTTTCATTTATGGTATTCCAATAATAACACTTTAACTTACAATATCGCTAATAAGAATTTTAAATATGGTATATATTTAGAAGAAAGTAAGTTCAATAAAATTTCGGGAAATTCTTTAGAAGATAATGGACTAGGTCCTATTTATGAAAAGATGAACGAAGAAATGGACTTTCCGGATTTATTTTTAATTTCAGCTATAATTTTCATAATTGCTGTTGTATCATATATTATTATTAAAGCAACTTTTTTCATCAAAAAAAAATTAAATCGTCTGGCTTGAAATTGTCTTTAAAAAAGTCTGTAAGAGATAAGAAAAAATGAGCTATAATTTTATGAGTGCAATTATAAAAAAAAACAGACTTTATTACCTTGTCCTTGTTTTAGTGGCAATTGTAATCCAAATAATCCATTATCCACGCATATATGGAGTAGACGCATTTCAAGTGATATGGATGGCAAATGCTCTTAGAGAGGGGGCTTTATTTTCTAATAATACGTGGTTAATCTCCCCCTTTTCCTACTTTGGATATTTCCCCTTTTCTCATCGAGCGATAGGCGTTCCTATGTTCCTTGCATTTTTAATAAGTCTTCTGGACTTTATTTCATTCGGTACATTTGGTCTAGCTGAAGCGATATTAACGTTCAATATTATACTTATCCTAATTATCTATAAAAGCTCTCGAAATCTCGCAAATAGACTATTCGAAGAAGAATGGAGTCGATTTATATTTGTAGCTGCTATTTTATTATCTACGAACATAATTGGTAATACCGCCATGTACGTAGGTACCAGAATTATTATAACTATTGTCATGATAGCTCTTTTAAATCTAAATTTAAAGATAATAACTACAGATAATCAAAATAAATTTGAAACAACGATTCTTATGTTTTTACTTCTCTTGGTTGGTGCGTTAGCGCATAGACTCTGGATGGGTACAGTTATAACGATAATATTCATGATTTTTACGGTTTTTATTCGAAAACATAAAAAATTACATCATCTTACTGTATTTTTACTTCTTCCGCTAAGCATTATCGCTTTTTTCTATGGATTAGAATTTTTTGATGTTGAATCTAGATCTGATTTTGGTGTTAATGCAACTGTTCTCGAAATAAGTACATTTTTGATCGAGTATTTTGGATTTAGAATAGGATTAATTTCTCTTTTTTTTCCGATTGGAGTAATAATAACCCTGTATAAATTAACTTTTACATTTAAAAATTCTAATGCCTTTAAAACATCTAAAAAAAAGAATGCACAACTTGACAATTCCCATCATGAATTTATTGACAATTTTTATTATTTACAACTTTTTCTTATACCTTTTTTTTTTACGATTTTTAATTTCTTTTATGCGATAGTCATATTTTTGCCTATAATAGTAATTTTTTCAGTCCAAGGTCTAATTTATATTAAAAAGTTTATTTCAAGCTTTTCTAAAAAATTAGATTGGGTTTTTCCGATACTTCTCTTATTTTTAGTAGTGAGTTATTACTTTCTAAGGTATGAAAATTATTCAAATATTGTATTTTGGAATGTATTTTTATTCTCGCTTGTTTCTTTGATCTTATTTTTGTTTGTTTTTTTAATTTATAATTTTAATAATCTAACTTTTTCACGCGCTTCTTTTGATCCCCATAAAATGAAAAAAGAGATCTGGATTATAGCATTAACAATTTCATTTTTAACATTTTCGGAATTATATGTAGTGGCAGGCAGACATGCTCTCACTACCAGCCCCTATCCATGGGAAAATAGATATTTAACCAATGAAGAAATCGAAATTATTGAATATTTCCAAAATGAAGATATTGAGGGATTAATATATGTTACTGATGTTTATCTCTCTGATAGAATTGGAGGGGTTGGTTTTTTACCCACTTTTAGCAGAAGTTCTAGAATAATTGGAATACCCTTATATTATGGTATTATCCCACCCAATTATGTTCATGAGAATGCAAAATTTTCCTTATCCGAATTGTTTAGGTTCGGTCTTTTCACTTTTAATGAAATGGATCCTATAATAGAGCTATTGAATTCTATTAGAGCATTAGATTTAAGAGAGGGGACAGATTTTGAGGTTTTGGTCTCGTATAATGTGCAATATATTATTTCTATTAACGACACTTTTCAGTCAGGAAGTATAAATAATTGCACCTTAATCCAATCTTTACAGCAGTCGGAATTATTTGAACCTGTTTTCTCAACTCAACATTTATTAGTATGGAAAATATTTTGAATATCTAATTATATACATTGTTAAAGTGTCATAAATCGTTTTTTAGAGGAAAATCTTACTTAGCTCAAGTGTTTTCATAATGGACTTTTTATCCAATATTTTTAATTCATAGAGTGTTGCTTCTTCAACGCTCTACGAAACCTCAATACCTTCACTTTCATATATATGGCTTTATAACTGGTATTCTAATAAACAACATTATTGATGATTATGCTTTAAAATAATAAATCATATTTCGAATCTTTTTGTTAAATTCATTTTAGAATTTTCTATAAAAATGTACAATTCAAATAAATTTTTATATAATAGTAATATTAAAAAATACTAGGCAAAAAAGAAAGGAAACTAACGCATATTGTCTGAAAAAAATAATAGAATTATGTTAAAGAAGAAAAAAAGTTATAATTCAGTGAAATTATTCGACAATTTAAAAGCTTATTTTGATAATAATATTCAGAAATCATTCAAATGTTTTTTAGTAATAGCAATTTTTATAAACAGAAAATGACTCTTGAAAATTTATATTTAGAGAAGTCGAGAATTGATAAGGTTGAAGATTTTCGTTCTAGTGAAAATTTAGTTCAAAAAGGAAAAAAAATCCTAACTTCTATTGTTATTCCTCTTTATAATGAGGAAAATTCAATTAAGGGTGTAATTGACCGAATACCACACCACCGTTTATATGAAATTGTTATAGTCGATGATGGCTCTACTGATAATAGCGTGGAAAGAATTAAAGAAATTACAAATAGAAAAATTAAACTCATTCGCCATGAAAAAAATCAAGGTTATGGAGCAGCATTATTAACTGGATTTAAGCACGCCACAGGAGATATTATAATAACAATGGATTCGGATGGACAACATAATCCTGAAGAAATTCCTTATTTAGCTAAGCCAATTATTAATAATCAAGCTGATCTTGTTGTTGGATCACGATATTTAGGTAAGTTTAATTATAAATATCCGCTCTATGCTCGTGTAGGTGAATATTTTATAAGAGTATTCTTTAGAATGTTATATCTTCAAAGAGTACATGATAACCAATGTGGTTTTAGAGCCTTTAAAAAAGACATCAAGAAAATTTTAGGGAATATACGAAATACTGGAAGGGGCTTTTCCACCGAATTATTATTTACAGCTGCATTTAATCAATTAAAGATTGTTGAAACTCCTGTTTCTGCCAATCCCCGACAATATGGCACTTCTCATGTCAATCTTATAAGGATTCTCAGATCAATCTCTTCTTGTATCCTGCATTATATTTTTAAAAAAATGACACATCGAAGGCAATCGCTAGAAAGTAAATTCAATTTCAATCAAATTAGTAAAAGAGCTATTAAAAATTTTGAATTGCCTGATTTTAAAGCTAATGTTTTTCCAAAAGACACATACACGCGGAGAGAACGTTTAAATCTCAAAGAAGAAATCAAAGCAATAGCTAAATTGCCCGTATTTATTCAAGAAGATAAAAGTATTAGTATAAAAAGGAAAGAAATAAGTTCCCAAATAATAAAAAAAGAAAAAATTAAAGCAGAAGAATACAAAAAGTTTAAGCAAGATTATAAAATTGGCATAAATTCCAATATAAGACAACCAACTATTATTTATCCTCGAAATGAGATTGGAGATAATTTTCAAACTGGTCATTTTGTTACTATCAGAGAAAATAATAAAATTGGAAATAATGTTAGTATTGGGTCCCATTCTAATATAGAACATCATATCATCATTGAAGATAATGTTCGTATTCACTCTAATTGCTTTGTTCCTGAATTTTCAATTCTGAAGCATGATTGCTGGTTAGGTCCAAATGTGGTTTTATGCAATGCAAAATATCCTAAATCTATCGGTGTAAAAAGGAATCTTGTTGGTCCAACTATAAAAAAATATGCAAAAATTGGAGCAAATTCTACAATTTTATCTGGTTTAATAATTGGAAAACATGCTTTAATTGGTGCTGGTACAGTTGTTGTTAAAAATGTGGAGGATTATGCGATTGTTACAGGGAATCCAGGAAAAAAAATAAGAGATATAAGGAATCTTTATAAATATCAGTTGAAGTAGTTGTTTAAAGGATTTTCTAAAAATTTTCTATTTCATTATCTATGATTTTTGAATATATACATAAAAAAATTTTTCTTAAATTCTCAATCAATTATTTACTGAATTATATGTGAAAAAGAAAAGATTTTTTTCCAAAGATTAAGAATCTTGAGTAAATTCAATAACTTTTAGAAATTTATCATTTTTTAAGTGTAACTTCAGTCAATATTAAAAGCCAAAAATAATCTAGGAGGTCAAAAAAATTTTTAAATATTGTAAATCTTTATAAATTTAAACAATATCCAAGGTCTTTTTATTTGGTTTATAGAGGAAAGAAAATTTCAATAACTATCCCTGCTTATAATGAGGAGCGGTTAATAATTCCAACCATCATGGGAATTCCCGATTTTGTTGATAAAATATTTGTAGTAGATGATGGGAGCAAAGATTTGACATCAAATTTAGTCGAAAGATTAAAAAATCCAAAAATAAAACTAATAAAATTAACTAAAAATCAAGGCGTCGGAAATGCAATCAAAATAGGTTATATGACATCTTTACGACACAATATAGATATTGTAGCAGTAGTAGGTGGTGATCATCAATTTGATTTAGAACAATTGCCTTTATTATTAGACCCAATTGTGAATGATGAAGCTGATTATACAAAGGGAAATCGATTCCTAGTCGATGCTAAAAAAGTAATGCCTAACAAAAGATATTTTGGAAATATTTTTCTTTCGATTCTAACAAGAATAGGATCAGGTGTTCATAATATATTCGATACACAAGATGGATTTACTGCTATCTCAAGGAAAGTAATTGAAACTGTTGATTGGGATCTTTTTTGGGACGGATATGGCTATGTATCTGATTTCATTATAAAAATTGCAGCTCATGGATTTCGTATTAAGGATGTTCCAAGAAGATCGATATATCTCGAAGGAGAAAAGCAATCAAAAATTGTTATTTCTCGCTATATAAAGCGTAATTTTTTAATGATATTAAAAGGATGGAAGTGGAGAATAATCCATCAAAGAAAGATTAGAAATAAACGAAAAGATAAAAAACTCTAAAATTATTAGAGAAATGATAAAAATGGCGAGTTTAATAGTTAGAATAATTGTTAATGTCATAATTGGAGGGTTGACATTTATTCTCGGTTTAATCTTTATCGGTTCAATTCTTCTATTAATATTTAATAAAATATCATTATTTTTTTTAATCCCATTTATTCCATTATGGATTATTATTCTTCTTTTTGAAAGAGAATTTCTTTGGACTTTAATATTTTTATTGAAAAAAGCACCATACAGTAATTTGAGTAAAACATCAGGAAAACATGAAAAGATTCTAGAAGATTATTTAAAAAAGCACAATAAAACAAAAGAAGAATCCCGATAAATATTATTAATTTTAAGTTATCTGATATTTAATATTTATTCTATCTGTGTTTATTTCAATTCTATTTTTAAGGATTTCATTGCTTCCTCGCTGATAGTTAACAGTATAATACAATTCAACTATAAGAATTATTCATAATATTGTTTATTTATATTTATGCTTAATTTATTGTCTTTTTTAGATAGATCTATCATATTTTAAAAATAGATTCTTTCATTTTTTTCTGCTGAAAGTATTGCTTTTTCACACATCCTTACTGCGTTATACCCCACTAAACCATCTGAATTTGGATTTTGCCTAGTTTCAATGCATTTAATAAAATGAAGTATTTCTTGCTTTAAAGGTTCCTTATATTCAATAACGACTTTATGAATTCCATTATCAGATTTTTCGAACATTACTTTATCATTCATAACACTGTTCCTTATACTTGAATCAAAAATTTGATATTCAGATGGAGTAAGATAATTTACGTAGCCACTCTTTTCAGATCCAATTATTAGCAATTCCCTTCTTTTACCATAAACAGGAATATTCCAACTTTCCATTATATAACCTTTAGTATTATTATCAAAATTTAAAGACATGTTTGTCATTTCAGTAACTTCTTCTTGATTAAATTTTCCATTATCAACTAGAATAGATTCTGGTTCCTTTTTATTTAATAAATAACATGTAAGATCAAGATCGTGAACTGCTAATGCTAAGATTACGCCCATATCTTTTCTAGGGACTCCTAATGCGAATCTAAATGACAAAATCATTTGAATTTTTCCAAATTCACCAAGATCTATTCTTTTTTTAATCTCTTCAACCGCAGGGTGATATCTGAAAAGATGACCAACCATTAGGATTTTTCTTTTTTGTTTTGCTAAATCAATTAACTTCATAGCATTATCAGATTTGAGAGTTATTGGTTTTTCCACAAATACATCCTTACCACTCTCTAAAGACAGTTTAGATAATTCATAATGAGTTGATGAGGGAGTAACAATCACGACAGCAGTTATTTTATCGTCATTTAATAATTCCTTTATATTTGTTGTATAATCTATTGAATTAATCTCAGAGATTTCTTTAACTCTCTTCTCATCAATGTCACAAAGCTTTAAATAATCAATCTTTTTCTCAAGAAGTAGAGATTTATAAATTGTTACATGATTCTTACCCCAGTATCCCGTTCCAGTTATACCAATACCAACCATTATAAATCCTCCATATATTCATTAATAGCTACTTTTATTCGGTTTAGTTCCTCATTAGTTAATTGAGGAGATAATGGTAAGGACACAATTTTTTCAACGATCTCTTCCGTCACACCTAATTTAGGTTGCATCCCATATAATTTTTGAATAATTGGTTGCCTGTGAACGGGGATAGGATAATAAATACCAGTTGCAATCTTCTCTTTATTAAGGTGTTCTATGAATGAACTTCTTTTTTCAATTTGAATAGTATATACGTAATAAGAACATTTTGCCCATTCTTTTTCGGAAGGAATCTTAACATTTGGGTGTTTTTCAAATATCTCATTATAAAAATTAACGATTTCCCTTCGTTTTTCAATCCATTCTTCAAGGTATTTTAATTGTTCTTTACCGATTACAGCTTGAATTTCATTCAATCGGAAGTTTAAACCTAATAGTTCATTTTCATATTTAGATTTCCTACCGTGATCTCGCCTCAATTTCAATTCTTCTCCATATTTCTCGTTATTCGTGACTATCATTCCCCCATCCCCACCAACAGTCATATTTTTTGAGGGAAAAAAACTAAATACTCCAATATCTCCAAGTTTTCCGACTTTTTTTTCTTTATATTCTGCTCCATGAGCTTGACAACAGTCTTCAATGATTTTAATATTATTTTCTTCAGCAATCTCCAATAAAGGATCCATATCCACTGGATGTCCATAAATATGAACGGGAACGACGCATTTGGTTTTTGGGGAGATTTTGCTTTTTACTTTCTCAATATTCATGCAATACGTTTCGGGGTCGATATCAACAAATATTGGTTTAGCTTTAAAATATGCCAAGGGAGTTACTGTTGCAATAAACGTATGAGAAGGAACGATAACTTCATCCCCAGGATTTAAATTTATTTCTTGGTAAGCTAAAAATAACGCGGCAGTTCCAGAACTTACACCTATAGCATATTTTGATCCAATATAATCTCTAAAAGATTCTTCAAAATTTCTTAAATTAGGTCCTTTAATATAATATCCACTTTCAAGAACGTCTATGACAGCATTTTTAATATCTTGATTCATATACATTTTAACTAACTTTATCTCATTCATGGAGTCCACTAATAACTATTATAATAAATTTTGAATTTTTGTTTTGTGACTTTAATTCTTTAAATTATACTTTAAATTTTGCTCTTTATAAATATTTCTATAGAATTAATCTCAGAGATTTCTTTAACTCTCTTCTCATCAATGATACAAAATTTTAAATAATCAATTTTTTGAATAGGTTGTTTAGTATCTATGAAGTTATGAATTTTAGAATAAATTGATTTAAATCAACGAAATTTTTACAATAATTAGATACCATTTCTTCTTTTTTTTCTTCAACTAAATCTAATAAATTATCAAGAATTTTTATTCCTTCTAAGAAATTACTTGTTTTTCTGCATAATGCCTTAATTGAATTAAAATGTTCAAACAGTAAACATTTTATAGGATTAATTACAACACTAGGTCTACCTAAAATTAAAGCTTCTTGGGCAGTTGTAAATGCTTCTCCAATATAACCTGCAGAAAAAAATAAAAAATTATGAAAATCTCCTAATTTTCCTCTATATAGTTTTTTTTTCCATTTATCACTGATTGGGAACTCTGAGGTGAGAAGTATTTCATATTTTTCGGAAAGAATGGTTAAAAATTTATCAATATCGGGAATTCCTCTTTTACCTATATCATGAGTAGCATCCCAGTCTATTAGTCTAACCACTATATATTTATCTGCATTCAATCCATATTTTCTAATTATTTCTACATTAGGTTTGAAATATTTTGTATTTAGATAAGTATATTCCTGACAACCTCTATATTTGACATGTTTGGCACCATATACTTTTAATGGAAACCACATTGGAGTAAAAATAAAATTAGAAAAAAAACTGCAAATATAAAATTGTTCAGGGGCGAAATCAGTATCCGTAAACCCTATGCAAGTACTCTTTACAAATTTCGAAGCAATACTCGCATGGACAGGAGAGATTCCCATAATATAATCTTTTTTACCAAATTTAAAATGTTTCAAGATAGTAATCAATTTAATAATTATCGGTATTGTTTTTATGATTTTATCCAAATTATTCTTGTAATCACCCAGAGAAATGTATGGTATATTCTCTTCTTCTAATAATTTCTCTGTAATTATCTTTTTTCGTGAAGTTATGATAACCTGATGATGGTTTTTCTTTAAATCTCTGATTATAAATTTAAAGAAATGAACATGTGCGGGGTGAACAATATCAATTAATACTTTCATATTCTTTTTTTATAGTATAATGAATTTATAATTAATGTTAGTTTTCAATTATATAAAAGATAACTGATAAAAGACTTTAATCTCCCACTATACAGAATTTTGATGGGGTATTTGTTGAAATGATATCCAATATTGTTAAGAAAATATTTAATGAGTATATTCTAAGTAGAATGGAACAGAATAAGAAAAATGATGACCCATAAGTATAACTAAATGTTAATATGTACCTGATTCTCTCCATCTTAATTTTAACTTTAAAAAAACCAAGAAAACTATTAGTACATTTAGTATATACAAAAATATTAGGAATATAATGAATTTTTAAATCTTTCTCTTTTGCTTTTCTGATAAAATCTATTGTTACCGATGTCTTCTCCTCATTTAATATTATTATCATTAGCAACCTCAATTAGAGGATCCATATCTACAGGATGAACATAGACCATAAAATTTTAATGGGAACCAATTTGGTGTAAAAAGGTAATCTGAAAAAAAACTATAAATATAAAATTGTTGGGGCGCGAAATCAGTATCTGTAAATCTAATACAAATACTTCTAACAAATTTGGACGCAATACTCGCATGGACAGGAGAAATACCCATAATAAAATCATTTTGATTAAATTTAAATCGTTTTAAAAGTGTAATCAGTTTAATGACAATATGTATCGTTTTTATAATTTTTTGCAGATTATTCTTATAGTTACCTAAAGATATAAATGGATACTTCTCTTCCATTAAAATTTTTTCAGTAATGTGTGTTTTTTGTGATCTTACTATTATCTGGTTCTTTTCGTTATAATATTTTTAAAAAAGAAACATGAGCTAGGTGACATATATCAATTAGTACTTTCATATGCTCCTTTGTAGTATGATGAGTTTATAATTGATGAAAGTTTTCAATTATAGAGATAGTTGATCTCATAGACGGGTTAACTCAATTCTATAGCATTTGAATGCTATACTCGCATCAAGGATTACATATCAATTCAGATATGAATAAAGAAACTTGGAATTAAGATTAAGAATGAAAGAAGAAAGGACTAAACCAAATCTTTTAATTTTGTATCATACATATGGTAGTTTTATTAAAGACCCGATTGAGATAATATCGAAGGAATTTAATAAGATTTTTGTAATGGTTCGTTATAAACCTATTGCTGAGTTATCTAATATTATTCCTTTACCTTTCTTCAAATCTAGGAGGAGGCATAGCAAGAGATATTCCATAAATTATACTAATAAACCAGATAATGTTGAAATTATTCTTGTCCCTTTATGGTACCTTCCCTTAAATTTTTTTTATAAATTTTTAGGCCATAAACATGCTAAGGCTGTTTTAAAAATTCTTAAAACAAGAAAAATCAAGTTTGATATTATTCATGCACATTTTGGATGGTCTGCTGGTTATGCTGGAATGAAAGTGAAGGAAAAATACAAAAAACCATTAGTGATTACTGGGCATGAGTATGATGTGTATGATCTTCCATTTCGCGATAGAAATTGGAGGAAAAGATTGACAGAAGTCTATTGGAGAGCAGATCGGTTAACAACAGTAAGCTTAAAAAATCGAGAATATTTACAAAAATTAGGTATTAAAAATGAAGTTTATATATTACCTAATGGATTTCTTTCCTCTTTATTTTACTATATAGAAAAACAAAAAGCTAGAAATATTTTAAATCTATTAGATGAGAGAAAATTAATACTATCTATAGGCAACTTAGAGAAAGTTAAAGGCTTTGATATTCTAATTAAAGCGTTGAATATTCTTACAAGATATAAAAAAGATTTTTTATGTCTAATTATCGGTGATGGAACAGAAGAAGGTAATCTAAAGAAATTAATCTCAAAATATAAATTAGATGACTATGTTAAACTTTTGGGAAGAAAACCACACGATGAATTAGTCTATTGGTTTGGAGCTTGCGACATTTTTGTATCCTCAAGTCTATTTGAAGGAAATCCAACTGTAATGTTTGAATCATTAGGTTGTGGTAAACCTTTTATAGGTACAAAAGTTGGTGGAATACCAGATGTGATTAATTCCCCTCATTATGGTATTTTATCTCAACCTAAGGATAAAAGAGAACTAGCTAATAATATTTTTCTAATCATATTAGTAGTATATTTCCTATAAATTGGAAGGGAGAAGTTGAAATATCTAAAATATAAATATGAGATAATAATATTAAATATTGAAAATTAACATATTCAGGTAGAATTACCTATTTTTATTCATCTTTCGTCTAATTCATTAAACAATACTACTCTGTTATTGATTGTTTTTTGTCAATCTGAATGGCTAAAATTAGCTATAAATTTTTAAATGATGTTGATAATATGATTATTAATTTTTAATATTTTCTTTCGAAAGGCTGTTTAAGGAAGGTTTTCATCTAGCGTCAATCACTATATTAAGAGAATAGAATTTTAAACTTGATGTTGGTAATATTTAGCCCATAAGTCACGGTCGGAGGAGATATACCTGAGTTCAAGCAATAATCTTGTACGTTCCAAATCAGAAACAGAAAAAGTATTAGAGAATAAAGAGTTTCTCCGCGATATCCTTTTCCGCAGGAAAACACTAATGATGATATTGATGATGATACTCGTAGTAATCGGATTCCTTATACGAGTCTTCAATATCGATCTAATACCTCTGAGATGGGATGAAGGTACCTATGCTCTGGAAGAGGCATTTACTGTGGAGCTTATCCTTGAAAACTTGAATAATCCAGTGAAGGTTGTTTATTCGTTATTAGGATATAAAAGATCGCCATTCAATCGGCTCCATCCCCCACTTGGAAACTTTCTGAATGGAATATCCATCGTAGGTTTTGGGAATCTGGGTTTTCCGATTGAGTTTGGAGCCCGTTTTATATCGATTATCTCCGGAACTTTAGCCGGGGTTTGGGCATATGGAATATTCTCCAAAATTCTAAACCATCAACGTACGGGATTATTTGTTGCAAGTATATTTCTCTTTTATCCACCTCTAGTTAACATGAGCAGAGATTCTCATTTTTACACCGCAGTTATGAGTCAGATACTTTTCCTCATTCTCCTAATGGGAACACTGGACCTGAGCAATTTGCGACATTCCGCATTATTTGGCTTGTCTGTTGGTTTGTTCATGATTTATGACTATTCGTGTGTATATTTCGCAATAGTTCTCTGTTTTATAGTCATGCTATATGGTATTATCGGAACAATACCAATTAAATCTTTGATTGTGTTTGGCGGTATATTATTTCTGAGCGCTGGTTGGTTTTATTTGTTCTTGGTTCTACAACCTATTTTTTTACCAACTTTCTACGGGAGTACTTCACTCTTAGATGCAGGACTGCAAATTTTAAAATCGGAATATAATCTCATGATTATCTACCGAATAGCTATATATCAAGTTCCACAGATACCATTCTTGGGTTATAACGACCTCGAGATTGATCCCCTTTTGGGATCCATTTTCCTCATTTGTCTATGTGCTCTAGTAGTAGGCATCATGGTAAGAGGATATCTGAATATTGATTCTGAACAAGTTTTGCATTCAGGGATTTCAGAGAAGTTATCAAAATTTCTTAGGGACTTTTGGATCCATTTCATCACGCTTATAGGATTAGTTGTATATTTAATAGTTCAAGGATCATGGACTGGAGTTACCAAGGATTATCCTCACTATAAGGTTCATCTGTTAGGTATCGTGATTGTACTTGTCTTCATTTCAATCACCGCGGTTTACGAAATTATGAAGAAATCCCAATCATGTAGGTTAAACACATTACTAGATAGAATTGATTCTACTAATATCAAACACCTTAAGAAATATTCTGGTGGAATTGCTGTGGTGGCACTCTCTACACTTCTAATCGGATCACAAATCTTGTATCCCCCAATAGTGCCAGATTCCGATCTTGATTCAATACCGCTACGCAACCATCTGGCAAACGATGATATTCAAGTGCTTATACTAGTAGGATTCCCCGTAGATTACAATGTTCGCATAATCGCTGCATATTGTGTATATTATGATATAGAGCTTTATCGCTCTAACGACAATTTAACGATTCTTCCGGATTTGCATGTATTCCAGCCTTGGAAGAGGGTGTTATATCCTGTATTCTTCGATGATTGGGATTCTCTGAAAGCATCTTATAGCGAAGTCCAAAATCTCTCTGATTTTCTCGACACAGCACAATTGTGTTCATACAAAATAGGGATAATTTCATATCCGGGTATTGAACTTCATGAAGAATATCTATTTTTGATTCCTTATGTAAAGCGAAACTTTCAATCAAGGATGAGAGAGTGTATTCCTTTCCTCCTCTAACCAATTTAATATTATATCCTAATCATTAGAAGATCATCAATTACAATTTATTTTTAGATGAAATTAAATAAACTTACAATTAATACTTAATTTGATATAATTACCCAAAAGAAGACTAATAGAAAACATAATTTATTTAAGAGAAAAAAAAATAGTAAATTTTAAGTCTTATCAATGAAAAAATTTGTACTAAAATTATATCAATGGAAGTTTCTGAAGGTTAAAATGATTTTCTTCCTTCTTCTTCTTTTATTCATTTTCTATATTCTTAGCCTAATTAATCCACAAAATATTTTAGTTAAAGGGTTTTTAGGGTATTTTCTTCCTGGCTATCGATATTATCTAGAAAGATTGAATATATTTTTTGTTTTTTTTTATATTTTAATAATACTTTTGACTTGTGCAATTTTGATTAAAATTTTATATGAGAGAATTAATTACAAAAAAACCATTTATTTTTCAATAGTATTCATTTTAAGTTTACTAATTGCTTTAGGGCCAAGTCTAGCTAATAAAAGAATTTGGTCAGAGGATAGTTTAGATCATCTTTATATTGTTAAATTATTAATAAACAACGAAAATCTCTCTGAATTTGTTGTTGAAACACGTATGAATAATTATCAGAATTTGTATTATCATAAAATTTATGCGTTATTAAGTAATTTAACTGGTTTGAATCCTCATTTTATTTTTCTTTATATTGCTCCATTTATTCAATTTTCAATTTTTTTTATTGGAATATTTCTAATTCATTCAGAGTTTTTCAATAAAAAACGAGAAAACAATCTAATTTTTTATATTATTTTTTTATTTACTATGTTTCTTTCAATGAATTTTGGGATTATCTTTACAATGATGCCATGGATTTTTATTGCAACTTTTATGCCTTTAGTAATATATCTTTCTTATAAATTCTCAATTATTAATTTTATTTTTTTAATTATTATAAATTTCTTTTCGGTTCAATCTCATGTTTACGGATATTTATTAGTTGCATTTACATTTATCGCGCTAATTTTAAGATTTATATATTTCCTTATTAAAAGAAAAGAATTAAAAATTACCTATTTTCATGTTCTAATTTTGAATGGGTTGCTTTATATAGTCATGTTCTTAATTATATTATTTCCCTTTATTTTGACAAGTTTCATATCCATTTTACCTTTATCCGATTATATAAAAGAGTATATTATAATAAATTGGAATACTGGTGGTACATTTGTTAGATCACGTCATGAAGGTTCTCTTTACAGATTATTATTAAAGTCTATTGAATTCATGATAATCTTTTTTGTTATATTTTATAGCCAATTTCGTTATTCCTTTAAATATCAAAAGAAAAAGAAATTCGAGGCAAATTTTCAGTCTTATTTAAGATTATTTGTTAATATAACATCAATATTCGTTATTTTAAGTCTTTTTTATGGGGCAGGTTTTTTATTCTTCAGAGTTATAACTTTTATAATGCCTATATATATATTTTTTTTATTATTTGATTTTATGACGATAATTGATGAAAAACGATTTTATTTAATTTCCAAATGTTTTAAACTCAATTCAATATTTAAAAAAAAATCAACTAAAGTTTTTTTAATTTTATCCATATCATTATTATCTATAACTATATATGATAGAAATTTAAGTTACACAGAAGAACAGTACAATGCTTGTTATTGGATTAACACCAACCTACCAGAAGATTCCCGATTTGTCACATCACTATGTTTAACGGCTCTAATATCAGGGGTATCGATGAGATGGGCAACTCCTTACATGAATATGTTTTTTGATGACTTTGATAAAGATGAGTTCAAAACCAATTATTATCCATTATCATATCTATATTTATTTATTGATATCAATCCTCCTCATACCTTTCCTATATTACCCATCTTTCATGGGAATTTAACAAATTCAGAATATACAGATGATTTCATTTTATTTCTTCTTAAGCTTAACTCATTACCGGATTATTATCGGCTAATTTATGATGAGAATAGCATATTGATTTATGAAATTCTAAGATATAAGAATAGCTCATCTATTTTTGGTGAAATTCTGAGTTACTAAATATTGATTTAGTTAAGAAGATTCTTAAAATACTTGATAAACCCGAATGTCTCATACCATTTGTAAAGGACCGACCTGATCATGACCTAAGGTATTTTATCAATCATGATAAAATGGCAAACTTAAGCAATTTTGACAAGGGTTTAGAATTGACCGTGAATTAGTATACTAATAACCAAGAATGGCTTATTTCAAAGGATTATTTTGCATAATATAAAAAATAATATAGAAATCGGTAATTACCTCTATACTACTTAATAAGATTTACAAATAAATTTTCAAGTGAAATTTCGATTTCTTTAATTTTCAAAATTTCATAATGTTTCATTATATTTATGAGAACCATAAAATTTTTTCTATCTTTTAGTTTAACTAATATCTTATCTTTTAGATGTATGGAAGATTTATTAATTCCTTCTTTGATTTTTTTGCTATTTTTTGGTCATCTAATTTAATAGGTTATTTATAATGAATTTTCTTTTATTGTTATAACTAATTTTTTCATTAATTATAAAATTCAATTTCCATGTTGGAAATCTCGCTTTAACAGCTAATTCAATTTTTTTAATTGTATTTTTATAATCTGATTCTTTTTCTGGGACAATATAAATATTAATCTCCTCTTTATTATTCTGTTCAATTTTGTAAGAAATGATTCCTTTACAATAATTCCAAAAAATATATAAAAAATACCATCCATGAACAAAATTACCTTCTGGAGTTATCAATATATCAACAGTCCTACCTTTAATTGATTCAAGAATCGGAGAATTTATTCCACATTCACATTCGTATGTTGTGGGTGATAGAATTCCAACATCTCCGGTACGATATCTTATAAAAGGCATAGCATAATTGAAAAGAGAGGTTGCGATTATCTCACCCTCTTCTCCAATAATATTATTATTATTGTTATCAACTACGTCTAGAATACTTCTTTCGGTATCAATGTGAAGACCTTCTTTCTTTTTACATTCACCTGCAGAGATTCCGCCATCATTTAAACCATAATTATCAAAAACTGAAATTCCGTAATAATTTTCAATTTTCACCCTAATATGTTGATATAATGTTTCAGAGGTTGTTACTATCCCTCTAATTCCATTTAAACTATATCCATTATTATATAACCATCTACCAAAAAATTCAATTGCAGAAGGATAACCATATATAAATTTGGGTTGAAATTTATTTATTCTATCGATCTCATTTCTAAGAATCTTCTCAGACAAATTAAAAGAATCTAAATAAAAAGCATTTCTTATAGTTCGAGTTATTAAATCTTTTAAATAAGTATTTTTATTAGGTATAATTGAAGAACCTCCAATAATTAAGATTCTATCTCCAATTTTATAATTTGCCCTTTTCCAGCGTCGATAGGTTAATGCGCCTGCTAAATTACGCTCGTATTTGGTAATACGATATCTCATTGGAGTACCTGTAGTACCTCCCGTAGATCTTTCAATATATTTTATGTTATTCAGATTTTTTGGAAAAAAATCATTATAATTTTGGTTTATTGTTTTCTTATCGATAATTGGAAGTTTTGAAAGATCTTCAATAAATTTAATATCTTTAGGCAATAGATTTAAAGCCTTAAGGTTATTCCGATAAAATTTTACATTTTCATAACAAAAGTTGACTATCTGTTTTAAATAAAATGATTGTTGCTTAAGCATTATTTGTTTTTTCTTATACTGGTTATTATCTAACCAGTTATACAATTTAAAGAAAAAAGGATAATTTAGAAAATGTCCCAAATTAAATAAGAATTTACGATAGTCTATAATTTTACCACTTTTTTTTTTTAATTATATGATATCTCCTAAGTTTAATAAGCCTAAGAAGAAATGGAATTAAGTAATAAGGATTTCTTATTAAATTTTTAATTAATAGTTTATAAAAAGATTTTCTATAGTTTTGTCTATTTACAGATAGAATATAGAGATATTTATCAATATTATTTGTGATTTCATCTATTTTTCTTGATGGATATATTATCTTTTTAAAATTTAATTTTAGGATTTTTGGAATCCAATTTTTTTGAATCACTATAAGATTGGGTTTTAAAAATAATTCATTATTTTCTCCCGATATGCTTAGATCAACCAATAGTCCATAGTTAGTAAATGGATATGTCATATCAAAAACAAAATTCCCAAGACTATATATTATAAATGAATTTTTATATTTTTCAATAGGAGCTAAAACATGAGAATGATGTCCAATAATTAAATTAGCACCTGTATCAATAAATCTTCTGGCAATTTTAACATTTTCGGGATGCGGGATGCTAATGTATTCATCACCCCAATGAAGAGATATTATAATAATATTGGGGTTCTCCTTCTCCTTAATCCTTTTTATATCTTCAATGATCATTTTTTCATCCGAAATAGAGTATAAAACATTTTTCCCAAAATCATCAGCTTTTAAACTATAGCCTAAAAACGATATTTTTTTATTATCTTTTATCAGAATAATTGGTTTAGTATAATACCCACATTTACTGTCTTTTTGTCCTAAGAGTTTAATGTTTAAGCTATTCAAAACTTTTTTAGTGAAATTAAAGCCTTCAAATCCATTTTCCATAATATGATTATTTGCAACATTTAAAATATTATAATTTGCATTTTTCAAGGACATAGCACTCTTTATATCAATTAAAAATGGTTTAAGTATAAATTTATTCCTTTTATTGCTAAAACTCGATTCTAAATTACCAAAAACTATATCTGATCTTTTTAAATGGTTTTTAATTTTATGAAAAGGATAATCTCTAATTTTGGTTTTTTTAGTACAAGATCTAACCCCAATGCCAACCATATGTGGTTGATCCGAAAGAAATATATCTCCAGTAATACTTAACTTTATAGTCATTGAAAATAATCCCAATCTCTTTTCTACTGAAGATAAATTGATAAAATATTATAAGCTTTATTAAATTTTATAAATAGATAATAGCAGAATTTGATTAAAGATTAATAAAAAAAAAATGCTTTATCGCATTTCTATTTTCCTTTCATATTAAATTCTCGAATTATATATCGAGCCCTTTTTCTTTTAGAAACAAAACAACTAATTTAATGTATAGAAAAAATCCATATTAAATACTTTGTATTATTCTATTCCATGTAGAGATACGATTCCATGCGGATACTTCTAATGCTCGTTTTCTACCATTATTTCCAATAGTTTTTCGCAAATTATTATTTTTTAAGCATTTTATAATTATTTTTTCAGCATTTTTTAAATTATTTATTGAGTATAAAAATCCATTATAGCCATCTTTAATAAGATTTGGAATCGCGCCTACATCTGTTGTTATTGGACAAGTTTTAGTTAACATTGCTTCTACTAGAGTTGCGGGTAATCCTTCATTTTCAGATGTTAATAAAAAAATCTTTGCACTATTATAAAATTGATTTAATTTATTATTAGGTATTCGTCCTAAAAAACAAATCTTATTTTTTAATCCTTTATTTTCAACTTGTTTTTTTAATTTTTTTAATAACGGACCATCTCCAATTATAGCACAATTTATGTCAATATTATCCAATAGATTTTGGACTATTTCAATAAATAAGTCAATCCGCTTAATTTGATTTAATCTAGTAATTGTAATTATATCCCATTTTATCTCTTTTTTTATCGGAAAAAATTTTTCTGGAAAAACTGCTGTATAACCAGGTAATAATTTATGAAAATCAATATTCAATTGTTTAAAGAAACTGAGTAGCTTATTTTTAGAATTAATTTGATCTTGATCAAAAAAACCTTCAATCATAAGGTAATCCGCATCTAAAAGTACTCTTTTCGTAATAAAAGTAAAAGTGTTACCCCAATATCTTAATTCAGCATCATATGCAATTAAGTTGAATACATATTTTATTTTAAATAATTTGGAAATAAACCAACCAACTAACCCATGTGGAAACATATGAACTGCATATATTAAATCAAATTTATATCTGAAATTCAATACAATCAATAAAAATAATTTATAAATTGATTTAATTAGAGGATTCTTTCTAAATCTTTTTGGTGGGTTGATATTTATAATTCTTTCATCATTTAATAGTAAAGGTGAATCGCGGATTACATATAACTTGTATATCTTCATAGTCTCCAAAATCGGTAAAATATAAGTTAAAGCTTTACTCTGATTTAGTCCCATTATTACTAAAAAAATTTTTTTTAATTTCATATCTATATTGCTTACTAAGTTTACGTATTATTTTCTTGATAGTTGCAAATATCAGTTATTGTATTTAAATTTCTCAATAACCCTTAAATTTATATGAAGTAATTTCTTAAATTTTTACCTTTCTATTCCAATTAATAATTCTACCAATTTATAATCATCTTTCACTTTACTTCGGATGCTTGGAGCGGAATCCTCGCGATATTTAAGAGTTTGAGAAGTGAAATCACTCATATGATCTTGATCTATAAGCATACAAATTCTAAATATTCGTGCATTAATAAACATCAAAAAAGACCCTGAAATATAAGAAAATTCAAATAGTGGTAATAAGTCAAGAATGTTTTTTATGGATAATATAAGTTCAATAGAGTTTTCAATTCACTTAAAAACGTGTGAACTACGTAAACAATAAGAATATCATATTTTTTAATTAATCAATCGTTTATGGTATTATCCTATTATTCAAAGTAAATTAAACATTCTGAAGACAGTGAATTTATTCGGTAAATTAAATGAAAAAAATTAGATCTATCAAAAGATTTACATTTATTCTTTCAATCGGAACCGTAATTTCTTTCTTGGGCAGAATACCGTTCAGATTCATTCCATTAATTGTCTTAGCTGGAAAAGATTATCCCATTTTTTCTCTAACATTACAAACATTTGCTCTAACTATAACTATGGCTGGATTAACACTACATAGTCCACTAACTAGAGAAATTAGATTGAATAATACTTCTAAGGATATTGAAATGAATTTTGCTTTATCTTATTGGATCACAAATTTTATTGGCTTTATCTTTATATTTATGATGGGATTTTTTTATCTAAAAGTATTTTCCATTTTCCAATTATTATTTTTTTCGATAAGTATAATATTTAGGTCATTTATGGAATTTTTTATTGCCAATACAAGAGCCCGTGGATATGCTGTAAAATCAGCATTAATCACATCTATACCAGCAATTATTGAAGGTTTAATTATAATTCCATTTATATTTAATATTCAGATTTTTCTTAACTTAAATTTCTTTATCTATTTATATTGTTTTAGTCTTATATCTTCGTTTATTATTGGGGCAATTCTTTCTAAACCAAGTTGGAAATATCTATTTTTTTCATTACAGAAATTACTCAATAAAGAATATTTGTTGAATGCTGTTAAAAATATTAAAAAAGGATTTTTATTGAGCATTAATACCTTATTTCATTCTATTGGAAATTGGCTAGTAGTATTTCTTGCAATTAAAATTATGACACCTGATTCATTTAAGATTTTTGATTTATCTCTATTTTTCGTTTCATTTATAGCTATGTTTTGTTCAAATTTGCTAATTTCCACCCTCTCTGTTTCCAATGTTGAAGAAACACCTCAAAAAAATAAAAATATGTTCTATTTAATTGTTGTCGGAATAATTATAACTTTCCTTATATTTTTCATTTTAGATTTTATCCCTTTAGAATTAATTTTATACAAATTCTTCAATTTATATTTATCTACTGATGGAAAAAATATAATTCGTGTTTTTATTTTTTTAATTTTTTCAATGGTAATAGTTGCTTTCTTGGGAGGTAAAATCCAAGCTTTAGGTAGATATAAAAAAATTGCTTTTAGTTCATTTTTGTCCTTCTTGGGATTATTATCTTTTTTAATATTAGGTTTCTTTATGAATAGTGGGATAATGTTAATTATTGGATTACTTTTCTTTAATTTAATTGAAGCAATTTTATATTATTACTTCATTTATCTTTCATAGTTATCCTATAAAATTGAGCAATAAAGAGGGTAATCCCGAGTTTACATCTTATAGTTCCAAAGAGAGACTATAAGTTTTTGAGTTTATATTTATAAGTTATTTTATACTCATAAATATAAAAACTCTTTAGGATAAAATTATTAAAGATAGGGAGAGGTTTTTAAGGTTAAAATGAATCCTTAGAATTTACATTTAAATATTAATATATTATTAAGTTATTAAAATAAGCTTTTATTAATTTTAAAAAATAGACAAAATTCAATGAAAAAATTAATCTATTTAGTTAAAATCGCTCCTTTGATACAAGAATTAAAAAAAAAAAATATCATTTATAAATTTATTCATACAGGTCAACATTACGACTATAATATGTCAAAAAAAAATTTTAATGATCTTGAAATTCCGGAACCAGATATACATTTAAATGTTGGTTCAGCTTCTCACGCAACTTAAACTGCGAAAATTATGGTAAAATTTGAAGAATTTCTTCTTAAAGATAAACCTTCACTAGTTTTAGTTGTAGGAGATGTTAATTCTACACTAGCATGTGCATTGGTTGCCAAAAAATTATTTATAAAAGTAGCACATGTAGAAGCGGGATTAAGAAGCTTTGATCAAAAAATGCCAGAAGAAGTAAATCGGCTTCTGACAGATCAGTTGTCAGATTTTTTATTTACAACTGAAAAAAGTGCTGAAATTAATTTAAAAAGAGAAGGGATTGATTCCTCTAAAATTTTTTTTGTTGGAAATGTCATGATTGATACTTTGATTATGAATATAGAAAAAGCAAAAAAATTATTTTATTATAAAAAATACAATTTAGAAAAAAATTCTTACGTTGAAATTATTGAAGATAAATCATTTAAAACTGAAATAAAAACTGCTCCCTAACGTGTAAATTCTTTTTTTACGGATTCGGTGTAACTTTTTAATTTCAAAATTTCAATGAAGAATGATAAATCTTCTCTTTTTAGTTCTTTAAAAATGATTAAAAACCCAATAAATATACCCATTGCTATAATTGATGATAATGTTAGTAGTAAAATGAGATTTCCAGGAAATATGCCATTAAGAAAGATTTTGATAAAGAATGTAATTATTATTGTCAGAATTGCTAAAAAAAACTGTAAAATCATTGTTTTTTGATATTTTATGTTAAGAGTTTTGTTAATATAATAACGACATAGAAATGTCCAAAAAATCCATGGAATTGTTTGAGCTAAAGCATCACCTATTACACCTAAACCTAAAGTTTGAAAGAAAAATAATTCTTGTGGAATAAAGTAAAGCATTAAAAAAATTATGAGGATAGAGACAAAAGAATTCACACGAGCATTAATTTTTTGCTTTTTTCCTGCGACTAGGAGCCAGCTATATGGTTGAGAGATTGCGATGAGATAGGGCATGAATATCATAATATAAAGAATAGGAACAGCTTCAAGAAAGTTCGGTAAAAATATTGATATAATTAACTCTCCATTAAGGAGAATTATTATTATAATAGACAGGAATAAGATTGAAGAGTAATTTTCAATGATGTACAAAGTTGTTTTTATCGAATTAAAATCTTCCTTTTCAAAATCTTGTGAAAAAAGAGCTAAATATATCGAACTAATACTTCCTGAGATTAATAATAAAACAGGAATTAAATATGTGTTTACACTGCTAAAATAACCAAGAGACTCATTACCAAATGAATAATAGAGAATCAGATTTCCTAAGTATGTTGCTATTATCGATATCATTGAAAAGAATATTAAAGGTTTTGCATCTTTAATGTAATTACGAGCTAAATCTTTCTTAGGGTTGTTAATTTTAATCTCATTTTTCGACAGATAAAATATTATTATTACAAAAAATGTATAAAATATGAAATTTGAAACGCTTAGGTATAATATCGGATCAGAAATATGAGATGTATTGAATGCAAGATAAATTATTGAAAGACTATTCCCAGTTATAACGAAAAAATTAGGCATTTCAGCCTTGAAAATTTTAAGCTTTATCCTTAGGTTAACTATAAATATATTTCCTATACAAAAGAAAATTTTAGAAAAGAGTAAAAGTAAGCTGAACACAATAAATACAGTGCTCCATATTTGTAATATTGCTAATAATCCTAACGTAATTATAATATTGATAATTAATAATACTACTTTAATCATAAAATAAGTTCCAATGTAATCTGAAAAACATGTCTGCTCCAAGTATGTTTAATCCGATTTTCCTTCCCGCTAAAACAACTTTTCCTAAACCACATCCATAATCTAAAATTAGTGCTTTTTTTCTGAATCTTGTAATCCATTGGGCCCATTTTAATTGATATTGATGATTAAAGGGTAAAATTTTTAAATTTCATTTTTCAAAAAAATATTTTTATATTTCTTTTCTACCTATTATTTTTTTCAATATGATGTATCCATCCAGAACTAAGCGTGAAATTTATTCTATGATTTAAGGTGTTAATATCTTTTTTATTCCAATTAGAATAATTTGAATATAATCTCAAATCTGTAGGATTATTAGTAGAAATTTTTCTAGTTTTAAGATTAAATAATTTATATAATTGAGGTATTTTTTTATAATCATAATTAAATAATTCTGCTATTGTTAGATCTATCATTGCAGGATCATAACCCCCAATAATAATACCAATTTTTTTTGGATCAGGCTCAAGAGGTCCTTCTTTTTCACTGCAAATGATCCCATCACAAAAAATATAGCCTTTTTCTCTGGATTTCTGGACTAACGGTACCTGATTTATCCATATATATTAATATTTTGGTTAAGATCTGCAATCGTTCTCCATAATTTAATTGAAATATGGTGCATAATATAAATTTAAATCACCACATCTATATAATGTTATATTGTAGAAATTATTAATGAATAAATTTCCACTTTTGTATTCAGATATGAAAGTTTGATCTGTTAATAAGTACTGAAAACCATTTTCTTTCAAAAAATTAATTTGATTATTAAATTCAGTTTGATTATAAGCAGTTTTTCTTAAAAATGGTTTTAAATATTGAAATAAAGTTTTATTTCTATTTTTTCCTTGTAAAAAGCATTAAAAGCTTTCGAAAATAGTATCGTAAAAAACAAATAAGGAGATTAAAGGCCAGCTTTCTCATACTAATTTTTGAAACTCCATACGCACGTTCATACACTTTAATTGGGCATTCTTTTATTTTACATCCATTAATTAACGTTAAAATTATCATCTCAGTAGCATAAGTAAATCCATAATATTTTGCATCTTTAAAGATTGGAACCAATTTTCTATTAAAAGCACGAAAACCGTTTTGACTGTTCATTACTTTCTGACCAAAAAAAATATGAAGCAGTTTTTCTATAATCGCTTCCCCTAGTCTCGTTAGTGATGGTAAATCATAATAATTGCCCCCTAAGTATCTTGAACCGATAGTACAATCAACCTCATGCTCAAAAATTGGTTTTATTAATTGAATAATATCTTTAGGAGAATGTTGACCATCAGAATCCATAGTTACGATTACTTCACCTTTAGCATGTTTGATTCCAGTGATTATTGCTCCACCATAACCTCGATTCTTCTTATGTCTCAATAGTTTAATTTTTCTATGATCATTTACTTTTTGAATTTCTTTAATACTACCATCTGATGAATTATCGTCAATTACAATTATTTCAATAGAACTATCATTAGGGAGACTCTCTAATATTTTTTTAATTGATTTTTCTTCATTATAAGCAGGTAACACGATAGATAACAAAATTTGATCATCTTTGAGCCTATATTGATTTAAATAATCATACAATTCCTGAAATTTGAAGCCTGTCTCTTGTTTTTGATTTGTGACGTGATTTTTAGAATCTAATATAATTTTCTTTTCAGAACTTAGGATTTTCAACAAATTTGCCCTTTTGTCAGATTTTATTATTTTTTTTATATGTTTTTAATAAGATTTTTTTGAATAATATAATAGCTTTTTAAAATATAAATTTAATTGTATCCTGCGTTTTTAATGATCTAAAATAATCGATTCATTGAATTTATATTTAATAATAATAAAATGAATATTTTACTACTATTTATTCCACAATTATTTAAGTCTAACTAAAGGTGTTTAATTTAGCAAAAATCCAATCTTGTTCATTTCGATATAGAATTTCAAAATAAATGGTCAAATTTGCCTTGAATTCTTCAAAAGAATATTTTATATTAAACAATGCATAAGAGATATTTCGCGGTTCATAGAAACTTCTGAATTCTGTATAATTTAACCCATAATAGAATTTGTAATAAATTATTTTTAAATTATCAAATACAATTAAATCATAAAGAAATCTACCTTCTATTTTTTTGACAAGTATTGCAGTTTCTTCTTCTAATGGATTTTCATTAAAATAATTCCCCGCAAAAATAACGGCGTCAGTATGGCTATTAGGGAAATGATTATAATAGTAAATGTTCCCATAATTCGTGGTATAAAAAAATCCACTTATAATTATTACAGATATAATAATAGGGATGCTTAGGATTTCTCTTTTTTTAATATTTAATTTTTTAAGAATTTGGGTAATGAAATTTAATTTAGTTAAAAATCTCATAACGATATTGATTGAGAATATTTTATTCCTAATTCTATTTTTAGAATATTTTAGAGATGCTCTAAATTTAAAAAAGATCTTCTTAAATAGAAAAATAAAATAATAAAATGATAATACAAAAATTATTGCCCAATATCCTGCGAATAATTCAAATAAGCGTCTAAGAAAAACTTTTAGAAAGCTATCTATTCTGGTGAAAAATGGTAATGCATCTAAATTAATAATTTGTCGAAAAATGTAAAGAAAGACACTTAAAACAAAAGTAAATTTAATAAATCTAATTATATTTTTTTGCTTTTCATTGAAGTTAAAAAATCTATTAAATGGTAGCAATATTCCTATTACAATAAAAATTATTCCAACTTCCATGGTATGCCTATAAAAATGATTCAAATTACTAACACGAATAGCTTTAAAGAAATCATTCATAATATATGTATCAATTTCATAATAAATAGATTGATATAATATGTTTCTAGCTAAGTTAAAAAAAAATTTTCCAATTTCTATGATGCCGTTTAAAGGATTATATAAATAACTAGGAGCAATATAATGCTGAAATGGGCTATATAATGGGTAATCTAGGTAAATCGATGCTCCTATGAGCCATGGAAATAACATTATGATAAAAATTAAAAATAAAGAGCCCATGTTAACAAAAAACTTTATTGTAAACGAAGTTCTTGATAACAAGATTTTCCTTTTCAATTTTATTGTTATTATAAATATATAAATTTCATATAAAAAGTAAAAAAGTAAAAAAAAAACTCCATACAAAGGATGTGCCATAAAAATTCCTGCAAGGATTAATCCTCTATATAATTTATCGTGTTTATTAATATTTTTTAAGGAGGGTGTTCTCAATTTTAGATCTTTTGAAACTAAATTCGAAATTGCTCCTTTTCTTAGGAATAATAAGAATAAAAATCCTAATGTAGTAGCCAGTGTAGAGGGTAAAAGCATTTGATAACGATAAAATAAATAACTCATACTTAGATAAATTGAGAGTGTGAAAAAGACATATATTCTTTTTTTAAAAAGTTTTTTTGAAATCTCGAATAATACGAGAATATTGACAGCTGATAGAAAAATCGGGATATATTTACAAAAATAATAAACTATAAAATAATTATCAGTAATAGAGATCATGGATGCTACAAATAATACATAACCAGGGGTATAGCCTTCTATATATTCATAATTAATAGCTCCATTCTCATGAACAAACCATATATTTTTAAACCAAAAGAAAGGATCACTGCTAGGAAATGCTAAACGACGCCAGATAAAATACATTTGTAAAGTATAGAGCATAAAAAATATTACAATTAAAGTTAGAATATCTGTTGCATACTTTTTAAAAAAATCTATTATTTTATTCCAACTAATATTTTGTATTCGAAATTTTAAGTAAAAATTCTTTTTCTTTAAGAAATAAGTTAAAAATCCAATATCTATTATAACAAATGGTAAATAAACTGTAAAGAAATTAAATATTTGAAGTGATACAATAATTATCGAATATAAAATGTGGAAACATAGTCCAATAGAAAAACGCTTCAATATTAATGATAAAGTAATTCTTCTTTCATAACACGTATTTTTAAAAAAAAATGAAATCGCAAAACCAAAATATGAAATTATAATGAAATATGAGATAAATAGAAAGAAAGTGATTATAAAGAATAAATCTACTATTAACATAAACAATTAACTTAAAGAAACTTGTTTTTGCATTATGTCATGGTAAAAAACTTAAATATTTTTTCGATTTCTTTAGTAATTACCTTTATTTTAAAATTTATTATGCCTTATATTCAAAATTTTTTAAATTCAAATTCTATAAATTTCACCTTTTAAATAAAAAATTAGTTTAGTTAATTGTTTTATAAATATATTTTACAATTTTGAGTATTTTTTCAGTTATAATAATTATAATTTAATTTATTAGGGTAAAGATATTTTTCTTCAATAAAATTTTATTAATTATTCTATTTTTAACTTTGCAAATACCCATTCTTTGCTATTTCGGTAAAGAATATTAAAATATAGTGTTAGATTTCTGTAAAAATAATTTTTATTCGCATATTGTACAAAGGTAAAATATCCATTAAATAAGATATAAGTAACATTTTGAGATTCGTAGTAATTTCTAAATTCAGAAAAATTTAATCCAAAATAAAATTTGTAATAAATTATTTTTAAATTATTAAAAACAATTAAATCATAAAGAAATCTACCTTCTATTTTTTGTACAAGTATTAAAGTTTCTTCTTCTAATGGGTTTTCATTAAAATAATTTCCAGCAAATATAACTGCGTCGGTTTGACTATTTAAAAAATGATTATAATAATAAATCCTCCCATAATTAGTAGTATAAAAAAAATAGCTTACTAGGCTTATTATAACTATAATTGGAACGCTTAAAATTTTTTTTTGATATTTCTTGTTAGAACTCTTTATAATAGATTTGAATTTTAATAAAGATCTATTTAATTTATTGATAAAGAAAGGTTTTTTCATAATTTTGTTCTTAGAATAATTCAGAACAGCTTTAAACTCAAAAAAGATATTTTTTATTAGGAAAAAAAAGTAATAAAAAGATAATACAAATATAACTGCCCAATAACCTGAAAATAATTCAATTAAACGTCTAAGAAACCTACTTAAAAAACTATCCAATCCTGTAAAAAATGGTAATGCATCTAAATCAATAATTTGTCTAAAAATGAAAAGAAAGACACTTAAAATAAAAGTAAATTTAATAAATCTAACTATATTTTTTTGTTTTTCACTAAAGTTAAAAAATCTATTAAATGGCAGTAATATTCCTATTATAATTATTATAATTCCAATATCTAAAGTATATACATAGAAATAGTTTATTCTTGAAATACGAAATAAATCAAAAAAATCGTAAAGAATATATCTGTCTATATCATAATAAACAGATTTATATAATATTTCTATTGCTATATCATAAAAAAATTTCCCAATCTTCACAATTCCAGTTAAAGGATTATATAAATAAAGAGTAGCAAAATAATGTAAAAATGGACTATATAAAGGGTAATCTAGGTAAATTGATGCACCTATAAGCCAAGGAAGTAGTAAGCCCGCAAAAATTAAAAGCAATGAAACAATATTAGCAAAAAATTTTATTGTAAACGAAGTTCTTGATACCAAAATGTTTCTTTTCAATTTTATGGTAGATATAAATATATATATTTCATATAAAAAGTAAAAAAGTAAATAAAAAGCCCCATATAAAGGATGTGCCATAAAAATTCCTGAAAGGATTAACCCTCTATAAACCTTGTCATGTTTATTAATATTTTTTAAGGAGGGTGTTCGCAATTTTAGATCTTTTGAAATTAAATTCGAAATTGCCCCTTTTCTTAGGAATAATAAGAATAAGAATCCTAATGTGGTAGCCAATGTAGAAGGTAAAAGCATTTGATATCGATAAAATAAATAACTCATACTTAGATAAATTGAGAGTGTGAAAAAGACATATATTCTTTTTTTAAAAAGTTTTTTTGAAATCTCAAATAATACGAGAATATTGACAACTGATAAAAAAATAGGGATGTATTTACAAAAATAATATACTATAAAATAATTATCAGTAACAGAGATCATGGATGCTACAAATAATACATAACCAGGGGTATAGCCTTCTATATATTCATAATTAATAGCTCCATTCTCATGAACAAACCATATAGTTTTAAACCAAAAGAAAGGATCACTGCTTGGAAATGCTAAACGTTGCCAGATAAAATACATTTGTAAAGTATACAGCATAAAAAATATTACAATTAAAATTAGAATCTCTGTTTTATACTTTTTAAAAAAGTCTATTGTTTTATTCCTATTAAGAGAGTGGATTTTAAATTTTATATCGATATTATATTTTTTTAAGTAATAAATCAAGAACCAAATATCTGCTATTATGAAAGGCAAGTAAATCGTGAAGAAGTTAAATATTTGAAATGATACAATAATCATCGAATAGATGATATGTAGACATAACCCTATAGAAAAATATTGTAGAGTTAATGACAAAGTAATTTTATTTTTATACAGCTTCTTTTTGAAAATTGAGAGAACAGCAAGACCAAATATTGAGATCATAATAAAATAAGATATGAAAAGTAAAAAAGTAATGATAAAATAATGGTCTACGATTAACATAGTTAATGATATTAAAGAAAAAGTTTTTATATTAAGTCATGATGATAAATTTAAATATTTTTTTGATTTGCATGATATTAATCCTTCATTTAATACGTTTAGCATTCTTGAGTTTAAGTATTTTTGACTTTTATTTTAAATTATTCCTTTAAATAGAGAATAAATTAATATATTCCACTTTTTAATAATTATTTTGATATCATGATTGTTTTTAGCGTATTTATAAGCATTATGAGAATAGCTTTTATAGATTTCCTTATTTTTTAATAAAACCTTAGTTTTATTTACTAATTCGTTAAAGCTATTAAAACAATTAAAGCCACATTTATTATTTGTCAAAAAATTATCAGGATCTACATTTAAACTGAGTATGGGGGTTTTACTGATTAAGGCTTGAATGAATGTACTCGGAAAACCTTCATATGAGGAAGTATTAATTAAAATTTTCGCTTGCTCAAAATATTGATTTATCTCTTCAAAAGGAACAAATTTTAAGAAATTTATATTAGAAATCTTAGATGCTATATTGTGTATTCTTTTCCAATATTTAATACTATCAATTTTGTTATCTACTTTATTGCAAATCATTAGAAATTTTTCATTGGAAAATTTTTCAGCAAGCTTCAAAAAAAGTTCTGGTCTTTTCCAATCTATTGCTCTTGCTACCCATAATATATATTTTTTATTTCTTATTTGCTCATTTGTTATCTCAAAACCGCTTTTAATAACAGTAATATTATTGAATTTTCTTTTTTTATATTTTTCCAATTCTAAGATTTGCTCTTTACTCTGAGCAATAATATGAGTTGCATTATCAATTCCAAACTTAAAGAATTTACCAAGAAAACCACTTTCACTTTTTCCATTGACATTCGGAAGATTAGCAATAGAAAAGAGAAATTTTTTTTTTAATAATTTACTATATAAAGCTAAAAGACCTGTTACTACTCCAGCAGATCTCTGGATAATTATATCAGGATTAATTCTAATTAAAGTTTTATAAAAGTGAAATACAGCTTTTATATAATTTTTTATTGATCTTTCAATAGGGAGAGCAACATGAATCTTTAAATTTTGATACTTTTCAACTCTTTCTCTGAGATTTTGATCCGCAACAATTACATCAATGATAAAATTTTTTTCTTTACTTAGTTCTTTTGAAAGCAAATATAACTGGACTTCAGAACCTCCAAAGGTAATCTTACTTTTCTTATTTTTATTATAAAGAGGATAACCAAGGAAAGAAAAAATACAAATTTTAATTTTATTATTATTTATTAGTTTATCCATATATCTCATTATAATTGATTAATTTTTTTTCTCCAACTTCTTTCAATCTATCATTAATAAAAATTTTTTTTGTTAATAAATATGTAAATTTCAATAGGATATTTCTTTTTTGTAGAAATTTAAATCATTAATTACAGTTGAAATAAGAATTTTTTTATTAAATATCAAATTAAAATTACTAAAAGATATAAAGATTCTAATTTTTGTTAGTACCTAGTGAATTAAGAAGCTGTGATAATTAAAATTATTTTCAATATCAATAAGGATTAGTTAAAAATGGATTATTATAGATTTATTAAAAGAAATTTATCCCAAATTGCCGCTATAACAGAAAAAAACACAAAATTAGAATTAAGATATAAATTTGGTTTGGTTATTTCTTTTATTTCTCCCATTATTTCTATAATATTTCCTCTAATCGTAATGGGTAGATTATTTCAATTGAATCAACAATTTGGTCCTTGGACAAATGAAAATTATGTCATATTTCTATTTATAGCATATCAAATCATTCTTTTAAAAAATATAGTTATAAAATTTCCTGCAGGATTACGGCAAGAAAAATTTTGGCAAACGCTTCCAGCTTTAATAATTGCTCCTTTTAATCGATTTAATTTATTATTAGGAATTTTTGTATCACATTTAATTGTTATATCGATTCCCTTTACTATCTTTTTTATTATTTGTTACATTATTTACCCCATATCTATTTTTACCATTCTTAGTATAATTTTTATATTCTTTCTTATTGAATTTACTTTCAGTGGAATTGGACTTATTCTAGGAATTTTTGCTATCTCAAAAGAAAGTATATGGCGATTTTTGCTTTTTTGTATAAATTGGATTTTTTGGCTCAGTTGTATTACATATCCATTTGAGATTTTTCCAAATTTATTGCAGGCTTTAATAAATTTGAATCCATTGTTTCATATTTTCGATTTTTTAAGGAAAACATGGATTGAAGATAATTTCCTATTAACTATAACCCTGCATCCAGTTTCTTTTATAATTTTACTTTTAACAAGCATTATGCTTCCTGTTATTGGTGTTTACATATTTAATATCATATATAAAAAATATGGAATTGTAGGTTACTAAAAAAATGGACAAAAATATCATTGAGACTTTCGATTTATCTAAAATCTATAAGTTAAAGCAACGTAAAAGAGAAATTGTTGCGTTAAATGATGTTAATTTATCAATAAAAGAGGGAGAGATATTTGGACTATTAGGTCCGAATGGTGCAGGGAAAACAACATTAATTCAAATTTTAACTACAATAAAACAACCTACAAGTGGATACGCTCTTATTGATGGATACAATATTCTTAAAAAACCTAAAAAAGCAAAATCTAAAGTGGCATTAATGTTAGAGGACAAGATGTTATACTATAGAATTACTGCCTATGATAACTTAAAATTTTTTTGTAAAATTTATAATATTCCAAATTATCAAAAGAAAATAAATGAAATTATAAAAGAATTTGAACTTGAAAAATGGTTGAATCAATATGTTGAGAATTTCTCAAGTGGCATGAAAATGAAGCTTGCTTTATGTCGAACTCTATTATTGGATCGTAAAATTTTATTTTTAGATGAGCCAACTTTAGGTTTAGATGTTAAATCAAAATTTTATATAGTAAAAAAAATAAAGGAATCTAAGAAAACAACATTTCTGACAAGTCATGATATGAGTCTTGTAGAACAATTATGTGACAGAATTGCTTTTATTGATAAAGGTAAGATTCTCAAAATAGGGACAAAGGAAGATATTTCAAAATTAATACAACAAGAGATTAAAATTGTAATAGAAATCAGTGAAATTAAGAACCAATTAAAATCAGAATTAAATAAAAACAATTTTATAAAAGAAGTTATTGAGATTAATAATGGCTTTATTGTTCGTATTAAAAATAGAGATTATTACAAAGATTTAATTCAGATTTTAAGAAATTATAAAATTTTGAAAATAAAAGAACAGGAATTATCCTTAGAAGATTTGTTTTTAAATATTATTTAATTAATTTTCTTGTGGTTTGATTGTTTGATAATAAAACAATTTTAATTACTGGAGGTACTGGTTCTATCGGAGAAGACCTAGTTCTTAAATTATTATCAGATTATTCTCCTAACGTAATCAGAATTTTAAGTCGGGATGATACTAAACAATATTATTTATCTAAAAAACTAAAGAACTATAGAAAAAAACTTAGATTTTTTATTGGGGATATAAGAGATAAAGAAAGATTAAATAGAGCTATTAAAGATGTAGATATTGTGTTTCATCTAGCTGCTTTAAAACATGTAGTAGCATGTGAATATAATCCATTTGAAGCTATTAAGACAAATATTATAGGGCTTCAAAATTTAATAGAAATAAGTATAGACTATAATATTGAAAAATTTGTTTATACTAGCACAGATAAAGCAGCTTCACCAAGTAATACTATGGGCGTTACCAAATTATTAGGAGAAAAATTAGTCACCGCAGCAAATTTTTATAAAGGAAAGGCTAAGACTATTTTTTATTCAGTAAGATTTGGGAATGTGTTAGGATCTAGAGGATCTTTAATCCCTCTCATTAGAGATCAAATTAAAAATAACATCCCTATAACATTAACTCATATTGAGATGACAAGATATATTATGAGTATTAATAGAGCTATTGAATTAATTTTAAAAACTTTAGAAATTGCCCAGGGAGGAGAAGTTTTTGTTCTAAAAATGGATGTTGTCAAGATAATTGATCTTATTAAAGTTCTAATTGAAAATTTTGCAAAAAAATACAATAAAAAAGAAGAAAAAATTCAAATAAAAGAAATTGGAATGTTTGCAGGAGAGAAATTATATGAGGAACTATTTTCAATTGAAGAATCAATGAGAACATATGAAATAGAGAATATGTACATTATTTTACCTCAATTAACAGAGGTTTCAGGCAAGATAAATAATCTTTTATATCCCAGTATAAATAAATTTGATAGTTCTAAATCTTTTAATTCTAAGGATGGTCCTTTTCTAACTAAAAAAGAAATTAAAGACTTCTTAATTAAAAACAAAATTATTTAAAATCTCAGAGTTTTTAAAGTGGTTGTTTTAGTTACAGGTGGCGCAGGATTTATTGGTAGATGGGTAGTTAAAAAATTATTGCAAGATAAGAAGAAAGTAATTGTCATTGATAACCTAAGCAATAGTCGAATAGAAAATTTAGATGAGTTTAAAGAAAATGAAAATCTAATAGATATAATTATTGATGATATCAGAAATAGAGCTATCATTGAAAATATATTTGGAAAATTTAAGATTTCAACCTGTATTCACCTTGCAGCTCAAATAGATGTACAAGAAAGCATAGAACACCCTGATAGAGCTTTTGAAATTAACGTACTCGGCACATATCACATTCTTGAAGCTGCACGTAAGACAAATTCGAAAGTTGTTATAATTGGTACGTGTTTAGTTTATGATATGGCAGACACAAAAGTTGCTATATCTGAAACACATCGAATTAAACCTAGATCCCCTTATGCAGGTTCTAAAATTGCTGCTGAAGAATTAGCATTTTCTTATTACTATGGCCTAGGTTTGCCAATTGTCGTATTAAGACCATTTAATACTTATGGACCGTTTCAAAAAACAAATATGGAAGGAGGAGTTATTTCTATATTCGTTAAACTCAAAAATAAAGGTGAAAAATTAAAGATTTTTGGAGATGGAACCCAAACTAGAGATTTTCTATATGTTGAGGATTGTGCTGATTTTATTGTAGGTGCTTCAGAAAATGAAAATTGTATAGGAGAAGTAATTAACGCGGGGATGGGGAATGATATATCTATAAATGAATTAGCAAAGCTCATTGCAGATGACGAGAACCTTATAAAACACGTTAAACATCACCATCCTCAAAGTGAGATAATGAAATTAGTATGTGATAACTCTAAAGCAAAAAATCTATTAAATTGGGAACCAAAAACACCATTAAAAGAGGGAATACAAAAACTAGAAAATTGGATAATGAAATTTGAGAGGGGTAAATAATGGAAAAACCTGCAATTGAAGGTGGAAAACCTGTCAGAGATAACTTTCTTCCTTACGGTATACAATGGTTAAATGATAAAGAAATAAAGGAAGTTGTTGATTCATTGAAATCTAATTGGATTACTACTGGCCCTAAAATGAGATTATTTGAAGAACATTTTAAAAAGTTTATAGGGTCAAAGTACGCTATTGCTGTAAATTCTGGAACTGCAGCTCTGCATGTGTCTACTTCAAGTATAGATATTAAACCTGGAGATGAGGTAATAACTACTCCACTAACTTTTGTTGCATCAGCTAATTGTGTAGTATATAGAGGAGGAACACCAATATTTGCTGATATTAAAAAGAATACTTACAATATTGATCCAAATGAGATTAAGAAAAAAATTACCCCTAAGACTAAAGCAATAATTCCAGTTCATTTTGCAGGGCAACCATGTGATATGGATGAAATTTGTGAAATTGCTCAAGAAAACGATTTATATATTATTGAGGATGCTGCTCATGCAATTGATGCTGAATATAATGGTAAGAAAATCGGAAATATTAGTGATTTGACAGTATTTAGTTTTCATCCTGTAAAAAATATGACTACTGCTGAAGGAGGAATGGTAACAACTAATAGTGAAGAATTGTATGAAAAACTCCTTATGTTTAGAACGCATGGGATTTCTAAGGATGCTATAAAAAGATTTGGAAAATCAGGAGATTTTTATTATGATATGAAATATTTAGGATTTAGATATAATATGAGTGAACTTCACGCCTCTCTTGGAATTCATCAATTAAATAAATTACAGGATTTCCAAAAAAGAAGACGTGAAATAGTTAAAATTTATGAGAGAGAGTTAAAAAGTATTGAAGAGGTTAAGCTTCCTTATGTAAAGAATAATATTAAACACTCTTGGCATTTATACGTAATTCAATTAGAACTTGAAAAATTAAGACGTGACAGAGATTTTATATTTAAAGCTTTAAGAGAAGAGAATATTGGAGTTAATGTACATTATATTCCTGTTCATTATCATTCTTATTATCAGAAAAGATTTGGATTAAATAAAGGTATTTTACCCAATGTTGAATGGTTATATCCAAGACTATTAACCATTCCATTATTTTCTAAAATGAATGATAAAGATGTATATGATGTTATTAATGCTTTAGAAAAGATCATAAATTTCTATAGCAAATAGTAGATTTTCTATTACCAAATGTTGTAATTTTTGTATTTGCTTAATTGGATTGGTGATTTAAATAAAGTTTAAAGTTCATAATATCGAAATTGGCGATAATTGTCCAGTATTTATCATTGCTGAAATGGGTGCTAATCACAATGGTTCGATTAAAATGGCAAAAAATTTAATTGATAAAGCAAAGTGGGCAGGTGCTGATGCTATTAAAATTCAAACTTGGCAGGCTAAAAAATTTATTTCGATGCATAATGAAAAACAAGAATGGTTGAATATTAATTATTTAAAGAAATATGAATTCAAACTCGATTGGCTAGAAGAATTAATTGAATATAGTAATAAAAGAAAAATTATTTTATTTTCAACTCCTTCAGATTATGAAGATTGTGATATTTTAGAGGAATTTAATACCCCTCTATATAAATGGGGCGGAGTTCAAATTACTGACCATCCTAAGTTGAAATATATCGCCTCTAAAGGAAAACTGATATTATTGTCGAGTGGGGGATCAAGTATTGAGGAGATTAAAGAAGCCATTGGAGTCATTGAAGGGCAAGGTAATAGAAAGATATTAATCCTCCAATGTACTACGATGTATCCTAGTGAAATAGATACTATAGATTTAAATGTAATTAAAACATTTAAAAAAGTATTCTCTTATCCTATTGGTTATTCAGGTCATTCTCTTTCAATCTTTCCTGCAATAGCATCAGTTGCTTTAGGGGCATGTGTAGTGGAAAAGCATTTAACAATAAATAGGAATTTAGAAGGACCAGATCATCCCTTTGCTATGCAACCAGAAGAATTTAAGATGATGGTTGATGGAATAAAAATCGTTGAAAAGGCATTAGGGAGTAAAAACAAAACAATTTATCCCGAAGAAAAAAAGAATATTTCTCAAGGAAGACGAAGTATAATGGCAAAAGTAGATATTCCTAAAGGAACTATAATAACCCAGGATATGCTTGATACAGCAAGACCCGCGTCAGGAATTAAACCTACCTTGGAAAATTTTGAAAAAAAGGTTCCACGAAAAAAAGCCCTTATCAATATTAAATCTAAAGATATTATCAGATGGGATATGCTAAATGGAACAGATTAGATTAATATTAACCAGTTCAGGAGGGCTTGTAATTCCCTCGATGATTAATTCTCTAAGAAGCTATTTTAATAATATTTATATTGTTGCTGTAGATGCTTCGGAAGATGCAGTTGGATTTCATTTTGCTGATACTTATTATAAAGTACCATTAGGAAGTGACTTAGATTATAGTGATAAAATTTTAGAGATTGCACTTAAGGAAAAAGTAAGTTTTATAATTCCTACATCAGATGAAGAAACACTAGCATTAGCCAAAGAAAAAGAAAAATTCTTAGCCAATGGGATAACACCTTTATGTTCTGATTATAATATATGTAAAATTGCTTTTAATAAAGGGGAAATGCTTAAGTATCTAAAAAGAAAAGGTATTGAGGTTCCTAAATTTCGAATCCCTAATGATTGTGACGAATTAGTTAAATATGCTGGAGATTTGGGTTATCCTGAAAAAAAGATAGTTTTAAAACCAAATTTTTCACGAGGAGCTCGAGGATTTTGGGTTTTAGATGCGAATTATGATGAAGTATATGGTCTTTTAAAAGATAGAGACAGACAAACCACATGTCTAGAAAAGGTTCATGAGATTTTAACTAAAGCTGATTCATTTCCATCAATATTATTAATGGCATATTTAGAAGGTGAAGATTTTAATGTTGATGTGTTAGCAAAGAATGGTTTTTCTTACTATATTGTTCCAAATGTCCGTTTGATTCCTAAAGCGGGACCTGTTAAAGTAGGACTTGTTAAAGAAGACAAGAAAGTATATGATTTAGTAAAAAAAGTTGTAAATATATTCAAATTTGATTATTGTTTAAATATTGAAGTGGCTTATAATATTGAAAAAAACCTACCTATGATATATGAAATTAATGCAAGAGTGGGAGCATCTATCGTAATTAATGCTGCAGCAGGCATAAATATCTTAGCAAAGGCAGTAGAATTAGCAATGGGGCTTCCCATTGAAAAAAATCTACAAGTTCAAGAAACTAAAATGATTAGGTATTGGAATGAATTATTTATAAAAAAGAACAAATATTTTAATTCCTGAGAGGTTTTATATTAATGGAAAAAGAAATTGAAGCATGGGAAAGGAACTACCAGAAAGGCCGATATAATAATTGGCCATATGATATTTTAGTTTCATTGGTTATGAATTTATTTGCAGTGAAAGAAAGACAACAAATAAAAATCTTAGACTTAGGATGTGGAGGGGGAAATAATACATATTTTTTAGCAAAAGAAGGATTTAAAACATATGCCATTGATGGCGCTCCAAAAGGAGTGGAAATAACAAAGAAGAGATTAAAACAGGAAAATTTAAATGCTCAATGCATTGTAGGAAATTTTAAAAATTTACCTTATGAAAATGATTTTTTTAATTGTATAATAGATCGAGCTTCAATTTATTGCAATATCTGGAAAGATATTAAATTAATTTTTAATGAAGTTTATAGAGTTCTTAAAAAAGAGGGAATTTATATCGGTTTTTTACCAAATTTAAATCATCCCGATCTAATCTATGGAGAAGAATTTGAAAAAAATACTTATACAAATTTTAAAGAGGGTTCATATTCTCATTCAGATATAGCACATTTTTTCAGTAAAGATGAGATTATAGATGTTTTAAAAGACTTTATGATTGAGGATATTTTAGAACATAAACTTAATTGTATCTTAGATGAGAAAAAAAGCCATCTGAGATTAGCAGAATATATTGTGATGGCAAGGAAATGAGTGATATAGAAGAATCTATGATAAGAATAGAGTTATCAAAACCTTGGAATAAAGAATTAAGTTCTGAGGAAATTAAAGAATTATATCTTACTTCTTTAAAATTTATGGAATTTACTAAAACATTAAATGATAAAAGATTTTTTAATACATCTTTAAAAATTAATGATTTTTTAAGACAACAAAATAAAATTCTAAAAATATCCGAGATTGAAAGAATTAATCTTTTAGAAAAAGAAATACTAAATAAAATAAAAGAAATGGTAATTAAATAACAAAATATTGAGATCTAATGAATATTACCATGCTAACCGATGTAAAATCAGCAATTATTCATGCTATTTTTTATCTACAAACTCAAAACATAAAAGTCAATGATGTAGTTGTAAAAGGTGATAAAGAGAAATATTACCTTTTGTTGGAATATTCACAAGTAAATAATTTCAATGTTTTTTTTGTATCTGAATTAAATTCTCAAGAAACAATTGATTATCTTAAGCAAATTAAATCCGATCTTGTTTTTCTAATGTGTAGTAAGATAATAAAAAAAGAAATTATTAGAATTCCAAAATATATCATTAACGTTCATGCAGGCATTCTCCCTAAATACAGAGGATTTGATGTCAGAAGATGGGCTATTTTAGAAGATGGTGATATTGGAGTTTCTGTCCATTTCGTTGATGAAAATGCAGATACAGGTGATATAATATTAACAAGAAAATTAAAAATAGAACCTGGAGATAATGTTGAAACTATTACTCGAAGGAACTATTATAATAATCGTTATATTGCTTTAGCTGAAGCTATAAAACAAATAATTAATAATACTGTGAAGGTAACTAAGCAAAAACCATCAGAAGGAAAAAGATATTTTTGGATGCATCAGAAATTAAGAGATATTGTCAATGAAAAATTAAAATTACTATCACAATAGAGTGAAAGAGATAATAAATAGAAACGAGATATTAAAATAATTTAGAATAATAGGAGTAAAAAATTGAATATGAAAAAAATTTTAATCGTTGCTGCTCATCCAGATGATGAAGTATTAGGTTGTGGTGCCACAGTAGCGAAATTAATAAAAGAGGGATATCAAGCCACAACATTAATATTAGGAGAAGGAGTAACTTCAAGAAGTGATTCGAGTAAGCAAGATACGTTTAAAGAAGAGATAAAAGAATTAAAAGAGCAAGCAATAAAAGCAAATGAAATTCTTGGAATTAAGGAAATAATTTTTAACGATCTTCCGGATAATAGTTTTGATTCAGTATCATTATTAAAGATAGTCAAAAAAATTGAGCAAGTAAAAAATAAGATCGATCCTACCATCATATTTACTCATTATAAGGCCGATCTAAATATTGATCATCAATTAACTTACAATGCGGTATTAGTGGCAACTAGACCCCTTATCAATGAAACCTGTAAAGAAATTTATTCTTTTTATGTATCATCTTCTACAGAATGGAATTATCCCTTTTCATTCTCTCCTGATGTTTTTTTCGATATAAAAGAAACAATAAATTTAAAATTAAAAGCGCTTAAAGCATACAAATCCGAGATTCGAGAATTTCCTCATCCTCGCTCTCTAAAAGGAATAAAAATAAATTCAAATTATTGGGGTATATCAGTTGGCTTGGAGTATGTTGAACCTTTTAAAACTGTAAGAGTAATTCGATAAATAATGTAATTTATATGGTAGAATATAAATATAATATAGGGTTTAGAGTTGATGGAAGCCCTGATATTGGTTTAGGACATATTATGCGATGTTTGGCTTTGGCAGATGAATTCAAATATAGAGGTTATAAAGTTTTCTTTATTTCAAATGAAGAACATGACATAATTACCAATAAAAACTATATTGTAATAAAAATCCCTTCAAATGCAAAGAAATCCATTGGAAATAAAAATCTGAACTTGATAAATGAAAAGGATTTCATTGGAAACATAATTCAACAACTTCAACTTGATTGTCTAATTGTTGATCATTATCAAGCTTCATTGGAATATTTAACATTTCTAAAAAATAAATTAAAAATCTTAGTATTAATAGATGATTTTTGTATGAATGGAGTTCCTGTGGATATCATAATTAATGGAAATATCTTTTCTAAAAAGAGTTATTATTCTAATGTAAATGAATCAACTATTCTCTTGTTAGGTTCAAAATATATTTTATTTCGAGCTGAATTTTTAAATCTGGCAAAAAGAGTAGTGAATTTAAATGTAAAGGAGGTTTTAATTACAACAGGAGGAAGTGATAATCATAATTTAACATTGAGATTATTAAGAATCCTAAAAACTAATAGTTATTCATCTAATCTTAAATATAATGTTATTATAGGTTGCATGTTCAGAAATGAAAAAGAAATAGAAAATTATGCAGAAAGATTTGATAACATTGAACTTTTTTATAATATCTCAAATATGTGTGAATTAATGATGAAAAGTGATATTACATTATCTACTTCTGGAGGAACATTATACGAGTTAGCAATTACTGGAACCCCTTCTATAAGTTTTATAGTTGCGGAGAACCAGGAAAATTTGGCAAAAAAAATGAATGAATTAGAATGCACAATTAACTTAGGATGGCATAATAATGTATCAGATGAGATGATTAAAAATAAACTAAATTCTTTAATAAAAAATCTTGATATAAGAAAAAAGATTAGTCAAATAGGACAAACATTATTTGATGGTAAGGGAGCATATCGTGTTGCTCAAGTTATATTAGATGCTTTTAAGAGGAAATAAGATTTCAAATTTTTTTAATATATCTTACCATTGAGCGTTGAAAATTATTCTTCTCAAAGAAATTTTGGGCTCTCTTATTCTCATCCATGGTTTTTGCCACAATTTCTTTTATTCCTTTCTTTTTCATTTCTTTTTCAAACATTTGATAAGCTATACTTCCAATACCACAATTTTGGTTTTTTGAAGCAAGAGCAATGCTCATTTCATGTTTTTCTTTAGAAATTGTTTTCATTTTTGAGAGTCTAATATAGCCTTGTACTTCACCTTTAAATAGAATTAGATAAATCTTTTCTTTTTTAAAAATAGAATCCCACCATTTACTATGTTCTTCATAGGAAATAATCCTATTAGTCATATTGAAAAAATTAATATTTTGGTTAAATATTTCTAAAACTCTTTTTTTATGTTTTTCATTATTTTTTTCAGCAGGAATTATTTCAATAAGACGCCTATCAATATTCATAAAATTCACTTTAAATTTTTAATATTAGTAGTTCCTATTAAAAATAAAATAACATATTTAATAATTTTAAAGAGTTTATGAAAATATGGTTAAATTAGCCGTTATAATTCAAGCAAGAATGGGTTCTACTAGATTACCAAATAAAGTATTGGCAGACATCGAAAGAAAACCAATGATATGGCATCATATCAATCGATTGAATTATTCGAAATATTCTCCTGATATCATTATAGCAACAACAAATTTAAATCAAGATAAAAAAATATTAGAATTGGCTGAACAATATAATATAAAAAGTTTTGCTGGAAGTAGTGATGATGTTTTAGACCGTTATTACCAGACAGCAAAACTTTATAGCGTTGACATTATAATAAGAATAACTGCAGATTGTCCTTTAATTGATCCTAAAATATTTGATCAAGTCGTAGATTTATATTTAGAAGGAGATTGTGATTATGCATCAAATACTAGACCACCAACTTATCCTGATGGTCTTGATGTTGAAGGATTTTCTTTTTATGCCCTTGAAAAATCATGGAAAGAAGCAAAATTAACTTCACAGAGAGAACATGTTACAAATTACATTACTGATACAGGAGAATTTAAGTTAAAAAATTTATCTTATATTGAAAATCTTTCACATCTGAGATGGACTGTTGACGAGAAAGAAGATCTCCAATTTGTAAGAGAAATTTATAAATATCTTTATCCTAAAAAAAAGATTTTTTTGATGAATGATGTTTTAAAGTTATTAGAAGAAAGACCCGAATTAATTGAAATTAATAAAAAATATATTCGAAATGAAGGATATTTAAGATCTCTTAAAAAGGATAGAATTATAAAATGAAAGGATTAGGTTAATCTTTGAAAACCATTATGAGCTATTGGTCCCTTTAACATCTTTTTTACGCTATTTTTTTTTACTGCTAATTTAATTTTGCCAAAAACATCATCAACTTCATTTAAGTAATCATTCAAGTATTCTTTTTTATGGCTAAAACTAACATAAACACTATTTGAAGCAAGATATCCTTTATCAAGCATTTCTTGTGTAAATAATGTTTTACATTCTTGAGCATTTTCAAGCTCAAATGAAAAAGAAATAAGAGCATTGGGATGCAGAATTTCAATCTCTAATTCATGTTCTTCTGCTAATCTTGTCCAACCATTTCCAATAATTTTACCAATTCTGTCTAAATTATCTGGAACCTTTTCCTTTTTGATTTTATTTATAGTTGCTATTGCTGCTGTTGGTCCAATTCTTTCAGTCCAATACGTACTACTTATAAAACTCATCTGTGCTGAATCCATAATCTCACTTTTTCCTATCACAGCACCCATAGGAAATCCATTACTAATCGCTTTTGCAGTTACCATTATGTCAGGATTAACATTATATTTTAAATGAGCTCCTCCAAGAGTTAGTCTCCAGCCAGATGTTATCTCATCAAAGATTAAAACAGCATTAATATCATCAGCAATTTCTCTAACTCGTTTAAGAAAATTATTCGATGGTTCTTGATGTCTTATGGGCTCTAGAACTATAATTCCAATGTCATGTTTTTTTGTTATGTATTCTAATTTCTCAATATCATTATATTCGAACGGAATTGCCGTATTTATCAATCCTCTAGGGACACCATTAGGATCCAGCCCTGGTAGAAGATGACCGTCAAGATTTGCATTATCTGCCAAATTACTTGATAAATACCAATCATGCCATCCATGATATCCACAGAATGCAATTTTTTCTTTTTTTTTATATGCTCGAGCGATTCTAATCGCAATGGCCATGCTTTCTCCTCCGGTACGAGCATAACGAACAGCACCAGCCCAGGGATGTATTTCAAGTAATAATTCTGCCAATTCAACTTCCTCTGGACAATTCAGAGTTGTCATAGAACCATTATTAATTGAATTTTTCACTGCTTCATTAACTTCTTCATCTGCATATCCAAGTATACAAGAGCCGACACCCATAGATGCAAAATCAATAAATTTATTGCCATCTAAATCCCAGATTTCGATCCCTTTCGCTTTTGTATAATAAGAGGGCCAAAGATCAGGTAAAAACATCTCAGAACGCTTGCTTAATAATTGTGAACCCCCAGGGATCAATTGTTTTGCCTTCTTCCAAAGTGAATTTCCTTTTTGACAGTTCATTATATAATACCTTTTTAAACAATATATTACGCTAAAATTATTGTGGTTTAATATATTTTATTTTTTCAAATAATCTAGATAGTTTTCCATAGAGAAGGATTAATTATTAATTCAGGAACATCTGAAAATTCTAAAAAAATTCTATTTAAAATATTATGACGTAAAGGTTTTTCTTCAATTAAAATTAAATTTCTTTTAAGTTGTTCTAATCTTTCAACACCAATTACAATACTATCAATTTCTGGCAATTCTCTTACAAATAATAATGCCAATTTGTCTAATTCGATTTTGTAATCTTTACATATATTTCTTAACTTCAGTAAATAATTTTTTGCTATTTCAAGATTCTTTGGCAAGCATTCTAAATCAATAAAGAATAGGCCTTGTAAAAAGATGCTCCTTGCAAATATTAAATAATTTTTTTCTTTAAGTTTTTTCAATATTTTATTATGAATTAATCGATGGTCAAAAATATTTATTGGGATTTGAATTACATCAAGTTCCTTATATTTAAATGCTTCAATTATTTCTTCTTGATTATAGATCGAAATCCCTATACGATCGATTAATCCCTCATTCTTTAATTGACTTAAACATTTAATAATAATACCATTTTTCAAATACAAATCTGGAGCATGATGTATCAAGTAAATTGGAATTTTTTTAATTTTTAAATTTCTTAATGTTTGGATTATAGTATTCTTAATATTAGTTAAGAAATCATCAAAATTCATTTTATTATTTATTTGAAGAGCTGATAATTTTGTAATTATAGTTAAATTTTTTGGAATAGATTTGAAATTTGAAACTATAAAATCTCCAATTATTTTTTCGGAATTTCCATATGTTGGAGCTGTATCAAAAGTATTAATTCCATTCTTCCAAGCATATTTTAACAAATTAAGAGAATAATTAAAATCTGGTTTTCCATTTATATTAGAAATTCCATAGTTCAATCCTAATTGAGCAGTTCCCAAAGTAAGTTTTGAAATTTTCATTATTAGTTATTTAAGAAAAATAGATACATTAATTTATTTCTTAAAATTTTCTAAATTGGAATGATAATTAATAAAAAACTTGAAGGAGATAGGATTTATTTGAGGACATTAACAGAACAAGATGCTACTGAAAAATATAGATCTTGGATAAATAATCCTGAAATAAATATATTTTTAGAAACGAAGAAAACATCAATAAAAGAATTAGAAAATTACATAACTACTCAAAATAATGATCCAAATTGTCTTTTTTTAGGCATCTTTCTCAAAGAAAATGATACACATATCGGAAACGTCAGATTAAGCTCTATTGATTTTAATAAGAAAAGTGGTAGTATTGGCCTACTAATTGGAGAAAAAGAATATTGGGGTAAGGGTTATGGTACAGAGACCTATAAACTCTTCATTAATTACGTATTTAATAATCTAAATTTAAAAATAATTACTTCTGGAGCTTATAAAGAAAATATTGGTGCGCATCATATAAAAAAAAAGGTTGGATTTAAATTATATAAAGAAGAGGAAGATGTTTTAGTATATAGATTAAATAAAAAAGATTTTTTTTTTATCAATCAATAAATCATTTCAAAATTGCAAAAATGTAGATATGAATTTTTTTGATAAAACATTAAAAGACATTCGAAGATCAATGCAGTAATAATTTTTAAAAAAATAAATCGAATTGTCATAATTTATATCATATAATTTCTTTAAAAACCATTTTAAATCAAATCAATATTTGAAATATTTTTATTAATCCTTTAAAAATAAAAATTTTATGATTTCAGAAATTTAAGGAATAAGAATAACTTTAAGATTATGTAAAAAAAGATAAAAATTTATTATCTATAATTAAATCTTTTCTTTTCAATTGTAATAAATTTGTTCCAATGTAAGAGTCTGAAGATAAAGTTGGTAATTTTATCGATATTTCAAAAATATACCAATAAACATACTTTATTAGATTATTAAGTCGTTCATCATAATTTTCATTAAATTCAGTATTGATCTTATCAATATTATTTAAATATTCAAAATAACTTTCTTTATCTCTAATTGTGATATTTCCCCCTTCAACAGAAGCAAATCCTCCTTTAACACAAGTTATTGTAGGAATTCTTAAAAATGGAATTTCTATTCCCAAAAAACCATCATAGACTAAACTTAAATCAACTCCACTTTTTAAAAACAAATAAGTATCAAGTTTTGTTTCAGGTGGAATTAAAACGAGATTATCAATTTCTTCTAATTCTATATATTTTTTAATCAAATCAACTACTCTTGTTGAATTTTTAAGTCTTAATTCTATTGGGTGGCTTTTAACATACAATTTTATATCTTTTCGATTTTTTAGAAAATCAATAGTTGAAAGTAGCCAATCTAAATAACCTGAAAAGACAGGATGCCTATCTTTAATATTTCCATCCCATAACAGATGAGGAAACATAGCAACATGATATTTATATCCATCATTTTTATTTATTTTTAATATAGTTTTTTTACCATAATAAAGCCATTTACCATCTCTACTATTATAGTTAAATCTTTTTTCAAAATAATCCATAACTTTTTCTTTCATTTCTTTAGTTACTCGATTATGCTTAAATTTTTGCCAAAACTTTGAGCTTGATAATAAATGAGGTTTTTGATCAATAATAAAAAAATCTTTCTCCTTTGTTGAATGTCCATGGACACCTGAATATACTAAACAATTAATCCCGTGCTTTTTTAAAAAATCATAAGTAGGTCCCCAAGTAGAATATATTCCATGAGAAGTTATAAAAAAATCTGGTTTAATTCTTTTTAAAATATATTCTCCTACATTTTTACTCATAATAGCATTTATTAAAGATAAGTTATAATAATGCTTTACATATCTATTATTAAAATCTAAATTACTTCTTGTGAAAAATCTTATTGTTGAAGAATGCGCATATTTCTTTAACTCCTGCCAATTTTCAAAATTTATTTTTTTTTTTGTTAAAATTTCACTATAATAAATAAATTTAAGATTCTTATCTTGAAATGATTTTAATGATTGTTTTAAAAGACTTCTTAAAAGAAGATTTTTTACAAAATTTTTATAATTTTTGTAAGAAAAGGGAGTTGGATTAAAATTTGTTTTTTTAAAATTTTTATATTTAATATATTTACCTAAAGTAATTGTATCACAATGCTTAAGGATACCATCATCTAACAATACGATAACTTTAGCTCCATTTAATGCTAAAATTTTTCCGAGAAAAAATTCTCTGTCAATAACAGACTTTATACTTCTGACTGTATTAAATACGATTGTCTTACTAATTAATTGAGTTCTTTCAATATTTCCTGAAAGTTTCTTGAAATGATTATATTCTTTTTTATAAGATCTCCATTTATCGAAAGAATCTATAATTGAGCGTATTAGATTTAAAAATTTCTCAAAAAAAATCATAAGATCAAATGTTATGTCTTTTTCCTTATCTATATGTAGTTATTAATAATTTTTAAAGAAATTTAAAGCTAATTTTATTAAAATTTACCAATCTGAGATATTTTATTATTATTCTATACAAATAATACTTTATCAAAAATCAAGTTTTTTTTCTTTAAGTCGTATTAAAAATAATCCAAGGCTTTCTTTTTCTGATAAAATTTGAGTTAATTCGTTTATTAATATAGTTTTAAATGGAAGGAAGATTACCAGAAATAATCATATTATATATGCTAAAGAGGAATTTCACAAGAAAAAGTGGTTTGATTATTATGAGCCTAAAGGAAAAATTAGAAAAAATCGTATTTATTACTGGTGCTCATAAAACTGGAACTTCTCCTATCGTTGGGATTTTAAATTGCCATCCTAAAATTTTTATTCTTTATGAAACCATCCTTCATCGAGGATTGCCAGGAAAATATGCATAAAAATTTTTGGAGAAATATCCTAATGCTAGATATCTATTTAGATTTGAGTGTGAACCAGAAGTATTATATTTCGAATTAAAAGAATTTTTAAGAGATAATGGGTATAATTTTGAAATTATGGGTGATAAACTTCCTACTCTCAATGAAAAGGTATTAGAGGATCTCAAGAATGACAGAATAATTTTTACTATTAGAGATATTCGGACTTGGTTGTGTAAAGATTCTACAATCCGGACATATATAACATCACAAGATATTGTACCCACAGTAATTGATTATTGTTCTTATTTTCTTAAGAGTTTTTTATTACCAGATGTTTTACATATTCGCATGGAGGATATTATTTATAAAAATCAAAAAATAATTGAATTAATAGGTAATTTTTTGAATGTTGATTTATTGGCATATTCTAGAGAATGGTGGACAAAAGTAAAAAATTTTGAAGCAAACCACCCAAAGAATGTTTTAGGATGGCAAAAATTTCATTATACTTCTTCAATGGAGCCTAAGAAAGAAGATACAATTACTATATTAAATTCACATCATTTTTGGGATTCTTTATTACCTATTTTTGATAAATATTATCAAAATGTAAATGGATCCTTCAAACCTGAAGAAATATTCAAAGATATTAAAGAGTTAAAAGATTTAATTAAGTTTTCTCCAGTTAGTTTGAAGGAAGTATTTAAGAGTTATAAAAGTAGTCGTTTGGGTGCCAGTAAAAATGCGATAAATCAAACTAAACTTGAAATTATTATTAATAGATTAAGGATAATAATTGGATCCATTCTTATAAAATTATTAATAAGTTACCTAAGAAGAGAGGTTAATAGAGTTCTATTAAGAAAGGATTTAATAATGATTTTTCTATGTTTTCAAGATTTCTAATTTTCTTAACTCAAATATTACTCAAATAATGGAAAAGATTTTTTGCGAATTTTTTTAATAATAAAAGAGGTAATAATATAATTTCATATAGTCGAGGAGCTTTTTGCCAGAAATAAAAATAAAAGAGATACTTATTTTTTAAAGTTTTTGGAACTAAATTCCATATTATTTCATTAAGATTTCTTTTTTTATCACGATACCAAAATGGAACATACAAATTTGAATTATTATTATATATTAATGTATATCTCAAATAGGGGATTAATATCTTATTTCTTTCTTTAATTCCCTTATAAAATTTTTTCTTCAAACATTCTTGATTTTTAAAAAAGAAATAAAAGGACCATGGATTATAAAGATATGATCTATTATTGATAAGATTAATTTTTTTGAGTTTTTCTTCATTAAAGATAAAAAAATAACTCCCAAATCTTAAAACAGGTTTCCTCTTATATTCTTTTATTATTTTTTGATTGAAACCATTATTTTCAATAAAATGAGCAATTTCTAATTTAATTCTTAACAAGTAATTTCTCATAATTAAACAAGAATTATCAATATGCGTTTTAATCGAGTTTAAAGGTAAAGTATACATATTTTTTCGAATATAATCATTTTTCTTTAATAATTCTCTTAAATATTTGAAGCTAATCTCTGATCCTATATCAAAATAATCAATAATCTCTAAATATTGTTTCATTATGTAATTCATTGTATTAATTTGTTGTAATGATTTTGCAAAATCTTCTTGAATATTCACTAAAACCGGAAACGGAATAGGTTTTGTAAAGATCAACAATTCAATAAGCATAGCTAATTTTACATAAGGATTTGAAATTATATTAAAGATAATATCTTTTCCATAGATTTTTGTTATTTCTTCGCATGGTAAAATATAATTTAAGTTTTTAGCAATATCTTCCGTAATTACGAAAGGTTTATGTTGAAACACTATAAATTTTTCATTAGAAGTAAATCTAGTTTTAAGGCAATATACAATCTTGTCATACACTTGAATATTATTCTTTACAACAAATATTAAATCTATATCTGAATTACCGGGAGCTTTGATACTCCCAAATCTATAAATTGCTATGATTTCATCAATATTAGAAAATAACTTTTGAATTTTATGTATGCATTTTTCATAAAATTCGTAATCTAAATATGGTCTAAAAGGATTCTGATAAGAAGGATATTCTTTTATAATATAACTATTTGCAATATCAAGGAACTTGTTAAATTCATTAAAAATCCTCTTTTTTAGGAATTGTTTAAAATGATTTTCTATTTTATTTATAATAGACTTTTCCCATTGAAGAAAAATTCTATTTAGAAATTCTAAAGAAAAGATATGACTCAAAAATTTACGAAATTTATATGTTCTAATTTTATCTATTTTCCAATTCAGATAAAACCTATTTACCTCATTATAAAAATCTGAAATTTTTGGAAATAGATCTTGAAATTTTGTTGTAAGAACTTTAAATGACTCTTTTTTTCCAATATTGAATCCTAAGCATTGTAAAAATGAAAATGGAAAAGAGTATATTCTATGAAACAATAAGATTTGTGAGAAAATATCTAATTTCTTTATTTTTATCTGATTGTATAAAAGTTTTGAATTTTTATAGATTGATCTAAAATAGTTTAATGCTGATTCTTTATTATTTGGGATTTTTAATTCAAATTTATCCAAGTCATTAATGATTTGCCCAGTTTCTAAGCAGGCTATAGGGAAGAATTCATTATAATTTGCCTTCATTTGTTCTTCTGAAGAATAATATACCCCATGTAGCTGTAGAATACTATAAGTCATAATTAATTTCTTAATATTTAATGTTATTTTTCTTAAATCCCTAAGTTTATTTTTAGAAATGAGATATTGATTATTAATAATAATAAATAAGTCAACATCACTCCAACCAGGTTTATAATCTCTTGATCCAATACTACCATTAATTAATACTATTTTGAAATAGTTTTTAAATTGGTATATATATCGAATCAGTGATATTAGTTCATTTTGCTCACCACATTTTCCATAAAGGTTCTTTAAATCCGCCTGCTTTAATTCGCTTCTTAAGAATATTTTTGATTTAAACACGTTTGAAAGATTATTAATAAGATTTTCAAATCCAATGACTGTACTAATGATATTATCTTCAACTGATTTTTTGAAATCAATATTAAAAAATAAATTAAGATTATTTTTAATAAGATTTTTTTTTAGTGAATAAAAAACAGCATTTATATTATTTCGAGGAATTCTTCGATTTTTTAAAAATGATAAAAAATAAAAAGGGAATTTATGTTCTACATTGTTTAAATATAAATTTAATATTTGGGAAATGCTTATTGAAATATTATATAAAAGTTGTTCAGATATGTTCAAACCTAATTTCTTCTCCCATTATTCTTTCTGTAAACTAAATATTAAAAATGTGAAACTTATATTAAATTTTCTCCAATTAACTACTTTTTCCTCACAGCTAAGGTCAACCTTTGGACCATATATTTTAAATCCCTTAGTTATTGCTTTTTTTAATAATCTTTTAATAAAATCTTTATTATATACAAAAATGGGGTGATTATATGCATATAAATTTCCTATATTTATGTTTTGTTCCCAATAGTCTGTTGAAATAATAAGTAAACCCCCATCTTTCAGAATTCTATGCATTTCTATTAAAAATTGATCTTCATCAACACCATGTTCAATGACACTCAAACATGTTATAATATCAAAATATTTGTCCGGAAATGGAGTATTAGTTATATCCCCGGGAATAAATTCAATTTTACCTTTACTTTTTCTATTTTCAAAAACTAAATTTATAGCTTTTAAATTAGAATAATCGAATTGATAGAGCCAGTGGAGGATTAATGAATTTTTTTGCCCTCCAGCATCAAGGATATAAGCAGATTGGTCTGTATTTTGCAAAATAATATTTAATGCTATAAGAGAATCCCAATTTTTTTCTGGTACTTTTGGATGAAGATTTAAATTTGATTTTTTTATTTCTTTAATTGCTAAATTTAGTTCTTCTTTATTTTTTAAAGTTGTATTGCCCCATTTAATATTTTGTGGAATCCTAGGTTTAAATGATAATCCCTCAAAAATCTTTAAATAATTCCTATAAAAAAAGTGATATTGTAGAAGAAAACTTATTTCAATTTTAGATAAAAAAGTATCAGAAAAATATCGTAATTTTTGTATTAACTTATTAAATCTCATTAATTTTTAAAGTCTAAATCTTTTAATTAAATTTTTGAAAATTATGCATTACCTAACTTAAAAATAAATAAGATTAAGATTAGTTTTTAAACAGTTTCTTATATATTTTCTTTGTTTCTAATCCTATCTTATTCCAATCAAGTTTTTTCGATATTTCCAAATTAAATATCCCCATTTTTTTGAGTCTTTCTCTATTCTTAATTGCCTTCTCTAATGCTTTTCCTAATCCTTTTTTATCTTTTAAGTTATAAAGAAAAGCACCATTCTTATTCAAAGTTTCTGGAATGCATCCAATACGAGGAGCAATGATAGGTTTACCATAAGTCATTGCAAGATGAAGTGCTCCAGAAGCTAAAATCTCATGGTATGGAAAAACCACAATATCAGACGCATTCATGAATATTTGGATCTCTTCATCAGGAATAAATTTTAATTCCCCGATGATGTTTTTTGAGGTTTGAATTATTCTTAAAATTTTATTCTTAGTATTTTCATTTTTAGGATTACCTATTATCAATAACTTTAAATTCTTATTTATTTCAAATGATTTAAAAGTATTTATTAGATTAAAAATACCCTTATAAGGTCTAATCCTGCCAAAAAAAAGAAAAACAAGATCATTTTCTTTTAATTTAAGAATTTTCCTAGCTTCAATTGAAGAAATATCATTTTCATAGCAATTAAAATAATTACCATGAGGTATGATATAGATTTTATGAGAATAATCCTTAAACTCTTTTCGTATATAAGTTAAAACTTTATAGCAATGAATTATAATAGCATTAACTTTTTTTAACAAAAACTTTCTGCCTAATTTTTCAGTTAAGAAATAAAAATATTCATGCGCATAAAGATTGTGCATTGTCCAAACAATCTTGATTTTAAGGAGATATTTCACTAAGTAGATGTCAATTTTAAATAATAATAATTTAAATATATTAAAAAAGAAATTTCTATATCTTGTACCTGTGAATTCTTGAATCCAATTAATATGTAATAATTTTATTCCTGTTTTTAAAGAAGATCTGAAAATAGGAAGATATTCATAATTCTTATTTGGAAAAAAAATTTTAATTTTTTCTTTTTCTAATGATTTTATTAGTAAATCCTGATAGTAATTCAATCCTCGAAAATCAGGCATCATTAAAGCTTTAATCATTTATTTTCCCTAAAAGAATAATTAATTGATATACAATTAAATTAAATATCATTAATCAATTCAAATCTTTTTTTACATTCATATTTTTAATGAAGAACTATGTTATTCTTAAATCTTTAAGTAATGTGAATTTATGACTAATTTTCCATATTTATTACTCGAAATTTTAATCTTTATAATCCAAATAATGAATATAAAAGGTAATGAAGTTAAATATTAAATAAGTTTGACTAGAGAGAAAATAATTTTAATATCTATAATTTTTTCACATGAAAAATCTAAATTAACAAATTTATATTTTAATATAAAATTAAAATTTTAAATTATTTTTTAATATTAATGCACTGAATTTTTAAAAGATTATATGAATGGGTTAAAAGAAATAGGAATAAAAAACAAACGTATCAATTTAATTGATTTAATGATTACCATCTTTAAGAAGATTAAAGACTTATTTAAATTACATCTATCTTATAAATTTATTTTTCTGAATAGCTGGTTTTATAAATTAATTAATATAATCTACTATAAAATTAAGATTAATTTTTGGAGTGGTAAATCAAATTTATGCTCGTGTTGTGGAAGATATTTAAGAAAATTTAACTCTTATGGTTTCAAAATGAGAAAATCAGCATTATGCCCAATATGTGGATCTTTGGAAAGGCATAGACTTCTAATTATTTTTCTTAAAACAAAAACTACTTTTTTTTCAAGAAATATAAAATTATTGCATTTTACTCCAAATAGTAGTTTAAAAAATTTATTTAGAAACCATAACAATATCAGATATATTACTACAAATCTTAATTCTTCTAATATTTTAATTCGAAATGATATTACTAACCTCAGCTTTAAGAATAATATTTTTGATGTAATAATATGTTCTCACGTATTAGAGCATATAAAAGATGATCATTTAGCTTTGAAAGAATTATATAGAGTATTAAAAACAAAAGGATGGGGAATAATACAAATACCATTAAATAGAGAGAGAAAAAAGACATATGAAATTCAAAAAATACTAAAACCAAAAGATCGTTTACTTCATTTTGGGCGTGAAGATCATGTAAGAATATATGGACTTGATTTTAAACAAAGGGTTGAAAAAGTTGGATTTCATGTCAGGGTTATAGATTATGCTAAAAATTTAGGACCAAAAAATATAAAAAAATTCGGATTGAATGCTAATGAAAGGTTTTATTTTTTAAAAAAATAAATTTATTTTTTATTTCAATTATAAGTAAAACCCTAGTACTCTTTAATACTAATAAATAAAAAATATGGTATTCTTAAATCTTCAAGTAATGTGAATTTATAACTAATGTTCCATTATTATTAATCTAATTTTTTTTTCAAATTCAAGATCACTCCCTACTTCTAAAACTTTTAATTTCTTTTCTTTTGGGGGAAATTGCATGAAAATTTTTACCCTTAAGAGAAAATTCGCATAAAATTATTTATATTTTAAAAAACTCGTAAGGGCTTTTGCATATAGAGTTTTTTAATAAAATATCTTATTTTGAGAGTTTAAAAAGTGATCTCCCATCGCTGGTTTTACCAAGTAATTTCGATTTGTTTAAACAGGAATTATTGATTATAATATCTACAAACTCATCTGGATTATAATTTCGATAAGCATTTATCTTTTGAAGTTGCTTTGGTAAATGTGCTCCAAAAAAAAACTCATTAGTTTTAATTCTTTTTAATAGATTAATTAAATTAATATAATTTTCTTTTGTCTTTAAGAAGTGATGAAATATATTTAAAGCCAATACAACATCAAAGTTTAAGTCTTGATCTTTTTTATAATCAAAAATGGATTCTGAAATTATCTTAAACTTTTTCTCTTCTGATTTTTTTAATTTTCTTAAAAAATACTTATAAATAGGATTATTTTCAACTGCAAAACAATCAAATCCATCATCCTCAAATTTATGACAAAAATATCCTAAGTTTGCTCCAATATCAAGAAGAGTCCCTTTAGAATGAGAGATATTTTCTTTTATCATATTATAACGGGTATCTCCATGAAGAAAAGGAATATCTTGAAGGTCAGGATGAGTAAGGGTTTGATAAAGCTTTTCGGATTGACGACTTTTAGAAAAATAATATAATTCTTTCTTAAAATCTATCCATTTTTTATGTCTTGTAGCAATCATAACTGGAATTTTGGGGATATTGAGCATTTTAGCAATTGAGAGCCTGTGTCTTCCATCTACAAATAAAATTTGCCCGCCTCTGCCAATCGCTATAGCAACCTCATTATCAATAACATGTTTTTCTAATTTTTCAAATAATCGTTTAGAAGAATATATCTCTTTTTGTGATTTATAACCATTTTTTTTAATCTCCTTATATAATAAATCTAATCCCCTAAACCTAGCATCTAATGCTTGCTTATTGTTACAACCCCATTTCTCTTTACTGCTAATCACTTCATTTAGTACGCGATTATAAAATTGAGTTTCTTCCCATTTTTTTCCTTCTTTAAATCTTTTTATAAATGCTTTATAAACTGATAATTCTTCAAAAGTCTTTATTGATCGATCCCAATTACCACTTATTATTCTAGAATAATTATCCCGCTTATCGAGTTTAACTGTTATATAATTTTTTATTTTATGAGGATTTATCCAATAGATTTTATCAAAATCAAATATATCATTACCATATTGTATTTTAGCTTTTATTTGTATAGCTTTTTTTTCTATTTTGATTTTAATTCTATAAACAATATGCCATCCAAATGCTAATAATCTTCCAATATTTGGAAATCTATCTTTCAGATTGAAAATACAAAATTCTATTTTAGCAAATATGTTATTTAGAATATTTATAAAATATTGAGCATTCATAGATTGTTTCATTGGAAAACCACTCATATCTTTTGTTTGATTATCTTAACAATTCAAGAATTTTTTGAGATCTTTTTTCTAGAATAAATCTCTTTGCTTTATTATAAGCATTTTCAATTATCATATCTCTTAGTTCGATATTTGTAAGTAAGATTTCAATCTTTTCACTTAAATCTTTCGGATCATCCACTTTAATGAATAAACACTCATTTTTATTGCATAATTTTTTAAGCCTTCCTATTTCTGTAACAATTATAGGTATTTTTGAAGCCCTATATTCAATAAGTTTAACTGGCGATGTATAATTTTTAATTATACAATGTGCCGAATATGTTGCTAATAGAATATCTGCTGCTTTTAGATAAAATGGAATAAATATTCTTGGTTTAAACCCTAAAAAATTAACGTTTGATTCTATTTTATTTCTTTTTATATAATTTTTCCATTTTTTAATTGAATTTTTTCTCTTACCAACTCCTAAAAAATAAAATGAAATATTTTCAGCATCCAAATAATTAGAAGCATTTAATATAATATCAATTCCTCTGTCATCAGATATAATTCCTGAATATAAAATTATTATCTTGTTTAAGGGTAAATTTAGTTTTTTCCTAAGCTTTTTCTTGTCATTTGTAATTCTATCAAACTTGTCTATATCAACTGCATTTTCCATAAATACAATTTTTTCAGCATGAAAACCAATTTGTATAAGTTTTTGTTTCAGAAATTCATTTAACGTCATTATTCCCTTAAAATATTTACTATTTGTTAATTTTACAATATGAATTAATTCAGGAATGAGATATCCATGTAAATCGAGTATTGTAGGGATTTCATTAATAACGTTATAATAAACTGTGTGATAAGCTGAACGACAAAAAGTTAAATCAAAATCACTTTTTTTACAATATTTACTAATTCTCTTTTCAGGATCAAGACGAACCGCTAATTTAGGTATAATTCTAGCAAAAAGATCAAATAATTTATTTAAAATTGGTCCAGTGTATCTAATTTCTTTAAAATAATTAATGGAATAATCTCTAAAAAATTTTATTTTAATTTTTTTATTGATTCCATAAAAATTATGAATATCTTTAATGATTAACCTATTGAGATCTTCTTTTGCTCTCTGAACAACTAAAACTTCAATTAAATGACCTAATCTGTATAAACCTTCAGCAATTTTCATGGTGTTTATACTATGTGCCCATTTAGAAGGTATGTGATTTGTTATTACAGCAATTTTCATTATTCTAATATAAATAGTCTTAGTTGGTAAAATTCAATTTAATCAATAACTTTCAAAGAGAGTCTTTTTTTAAAACTATTTATAAAAATTATTTTCAATTTAATTAATTTATTTAATATGATTAATATACTAGTTTTTAAGATTATATAGAAAAAGCTAATAAGATATTAAAAAAGAAAGAAAGAAAATAAACAAAAATAATCAAAATATTCTAATTAATTAATCAATATTAATCATCCAATGAAGAAAAAAGTATTAATAGTAATACATTCTTTAAAGAGAGGAGGAGGGGCGGAGAGAGCGATATCAAATTTAACAACACATTTATCGAAGAATTATTATATTTTTATATTAACTATTCACGATTTTAAAAATCTTTATCCGTTTAAAGGAAATTATTATTCGTTAAGAGAGAATATAGGATTAAGAGGAAAAATTCTAAGTTTATTTAAATTTTATACTTTCATTAGACCTTTTAGAATCTATAAAATAATAAAAAAGATTTCCCCTGATATTATTTTATCTAATATGGATCTCACAAATATTTATTCAATATTGTCAAAATTTCTATTTCGATTTAAAATTCCATTAATTGTTTCAACACACACTAATCCTAAAATTGCTTATAAACAACGTAAAAATTATCTCAATTTGTTATTGAAACTCTTTTACTCTTCAAAAGTAGTGGATAAAATTATTACAATCTCTAAAGAAGTACAAAATATTTTTCACACAAAATATGGAATTAGAAAAAACAAATTAGAAACTATCTACAATGGAATTAACATTGCTAAAATCAAAGAAATGAAAAAAGAAATTTATTTAGAATTTGAAAAAATCTTTAATGATGATGATTTAATCAAATTTATTACGATAGGACGGTTAATAGAATCAAAAGGACATAGATACTTAATTAAAGCATTTTCCATTCTAAAAAAGGTAGTTCCAAATTCTAAATTGATATTTATAGGAGATGGACCATTAAAAAATGAGTTAGAATTATATACAAAAAATAAGAATTTAGACGAGGATGTAATTTTTCTTGGATTTAAGAAAAATCCTTTTAAGTATCTTGAGAAATCAAATATTTTTGTATTTTCTTCCCTATATGAAGGTCTCCCAATGGTCCTAATTGAAGCATTAGCATGTGGGCTTCCAATTATATCAACTAACTGTGAAACAGGACCAAGTGAAATTTTAGATAATGGAAGATATGGGTTTTTAGTAAATGTTAAGGATTCTGAAGATTTAGCGGAAAAAATGATGATTTTAGCAAGGGATAAAAAATTATTAAAAAGATATTCAGAGATCTCTCTAAAAAGAGCCGAATTTTTTAATATTGAGAGAATTAATAGCTATTGGATAAATTTACTTGAATCTTTCTAAAATAGAAAATTTGTAAATAGTTTGAATGAATTATTTTAAAAAGAATATAGGTTAATCAACTTTTTTCCAACTGAATTAATATCAAAATGATATTTTACTCTAACAAATGCTTTTTCTGCCAATTTATTTCGTTCTTCTACTGATAAATTAAGAAATTCATTTAACTTCTTTTTTTTTATTATTAACATCTCCTGGTTCGATAATATATCCTGTGTCGCTTATAATAAATTTAACTTCTCCTACATCAGTTGCTAAACATGGAACCATTGAAGCCATTGCTTCCAATATAACATTTGGAAATCCTTCTATATAAGATGTTAAGGCTAATAAATCCATAATAGCTAATATTTCTTTTATTTCTTTTCTTTTTCCTAATATAAAAGTATTATTTTTTAAATTAAGTTCACCTATTTTTCTTTCCAAATTAGAAATGTACCTTTCCTCTCCTATATATAATAATTTAATTTTCTTTCTTTCATCTTCATCTAGATCTTCTAAAAATAAGTTAAACCCATGTAGAAAATCAATCATTCCCATAATTTTTTGCTGAAAAATCATATAACCTATATATGATTTTCAAAAAATTTAAAGGGATTACCAGTTGATCCTGATGTAAAATTTAAAAAGAGATCTTGTTTATTTGCTCTTAAATTTACAAATTTATCTGGGAAATCATTTCTATAGCTATCTTTTGTCATTACAGGAAGTTTTGTTAAATCTTCATTTGATTTAATATCTGATGGTTTTATATTGATTTTCTTAAAAAGATTGTTATAAGACCTTATATTTTGAGAACTATAATTTAATAGGTTTCTTAGTTTATTGTTTTGAATTTCTAATATTTTTTTATTGCTAAAAAATTGAGATTGCCTAAGGAAAGATAAATAATCTGCGAATTTATAATTCGCAAAATATTCTTGGGATTTTAGCTTTAATTTGTTTATGAAAGAATCCATCTGATCAATTAATCTGTTAAAATTTAATTATTATTAATTTTTGAAGTCTTTTATATTTTAAAATTTTGAAGATTAATAAGATAAAGAATTGAATTATGATGTTAATGAAAAGCTCAAATAATTCTTATCAATCAAATAAGGTATTTTATTTTTAAAAATCTTTAAAAATTCCCATTAAATAATTTCCTTCTAAAATTCCCTTAGAATCAAAAGTTAGAGAAAACCTATTCTCAAAATAATCTATTGCTCTGTGAATCGTTACTTTAGGCTTATTAAGATAACCTCCAATAATAAATTCCATAATTAATATTCTCCTATTATAATCAATTGTTTGAATGGATAAAACTCATAGATATATTCTTAATTTCAGTTTTTATGAATTTTCTTAACTGAGATAAAGAATGGGGCATGATTTTATAATCTTTTGCATCTATCAGTGTATATTTTTGATCTATTCTAGATAGGGTATGTATACCTTTTTGATATTTCCAATTTTCTTTAGGCTCAATAATTTTAATAGTCTCTTCTTTAAAATCATTCTTATTTAACTTTTTTATTCTATTTAAAAAGATTTGTCTTCCATAATGAATTGATAAATCCATTGAAGGTCTAAATAGGAAATTATCTTTAAAAAATAAAGTTCCAGCAGGTCTTGAAGATCTAATATCTTGTTTAACAGGATTTTTCTTATGGGGTGCCCAATTTCCAAGAGGATTCTTGGAATAAAATAAATATAACCCACAATCTTCATGGTTATATGTAAAAAGCCACCATAAATTCTTATATTTTACAATTGTACTGTCAGAAAACCTTTTATTCTCAAGTAAAACACATTGTCTTTTCCATTTTTTTGGAAAATCAATTGCTTTGTATAAACTAATTCCATATTTTTTTCTTCCTGGTAGACAATAAATTTCTTCCTTATATTTAAATAAGAAAGGATAAGATAAGTGTTCTTTTGGATTTATTGCAATAGACGGATTTGTTAAATCTCCGTTTTTCTTAATTTTTACACAAGAGATATGTCCATTTTCTTTTTTATAATCATATTCTTCAAAGAAAATATAATAGTTCCCTTTATATTTAATCCCAAATGGATCTGCTCTAAACTTAAAATCGAAGATTTTTGATACCCATTTAACCTTATCAAAAAATTTAGAATTATTATCTAAAACATTTTCAATAGGTTGATTAATAATTCCTATATTCCAAAATTCTCTTCTAATTAATAGGGGAAATTTTAGAAACGTTGCTTTGTAATATTTTATAAAATATTTTAAACGATTTAAAAAATATCTTCCCATTTCATTATTCTTTGGTGCCCGATATATTGATGCATTAGATTTACTGGGCTTGTTTAAAAGATAATTAGCATTACCATTATGAATATCTATGCATACTTGTTTTGGCCAATTAATGGTACTTTTATACAAATTTTGTCTATTCTTTTTAAAGCTAGAAAGAAGTTGAGTAATAAAATATCCTTTTTTAAGAATTATCCCTCCATCTAATATGTTTGTTAATCTCTGTAAAACACAACCAGTAATAGGATCTGAATAATATATTTCCCAAAAACAGGGAGGCCCTCCCCTATATTTCATCTCATCACCATGATGGAAAGACCAAACACCATAATTTGCTGTTTTTAAAATCTCTCCCCGAATTATATTGAATCCAAATCTTAAAATAAAATCGAGTTTGTAAGATTTTATTTGTTCAATATCTTTTTTTAAGAAGTATTGAGAATATTTTCCCTTTAACTTATATTTACAATTAATTTTAGGTATTTTTTGAAAAAAATTAGAACAATCTATTCGTTCAAGAATTTCTGGTCCATTTAAATGGTTATATATCCCATATATAAAATGATTCAAATAATAAAAGAAACCTTTATTCTTTTTTATTTTATTTTTTGGGCCATTATTAATTATTATTAATTTTAAGGCTACATAATCTAATTCTAAAATATTTTTTATTGTTTTGATTTGAAATTTGTTGAATGAGAGATCATCGCACATTATTCCGAATCTAAGATATTCTTTTTTTAAATTATCATTAGAAGACATATTATCAGTTTCTAAATTTTTTATTAGTTAGTCAGTATTGGACTAAATAAAAATATACCTTTTTCTTAATAATTGTTTAGTTCGACAAAATTTTGAGATGGGTTGGGTACTGCTCATGAAATATTGTAATACTATCAACAAAATAATCTTGAAGTTTTCTTTAAAATACCCTTTTGGCTCTTTTGGTAACCAATACCTCTTTTTGTGAAGAAATAAAGTCATAATTATCCAGAAGTTGTAAAGCAACAGGCTAATAATAAAGTAGAAGTTCCTCACGTTCGGGTCGGCGCTGGTTGATTAGATTATAAAGGGATTGCATTCTCGATAAGAAATTTCTTACCGCCAACGACCTCCGTACTCTTTTCGATTTTTATAAAATTTATTTTTTTAACATTCGGCGATTGAATGAATGCGTTCGTCGTCAATAAGAAAATAGCCGCTAATATATCTTTTAAAACTTTTTTGTTGTTTTTGGTAAAGCAATTTTTTTAAAATTTATTTTAAACATTCATTTTTAATTTTATATACTCATTCAACAACTTCTTTCCAATAATTTTTATATCGAAGAGTTTTCTTACTCTAAATAATGCTTTATTCATTAATTCATACTGATTTAAGTTTAAAGAGTTAATATATTTTTGTAATATATTTTTAATATTTTTAATATCACCCGGTTCAACAATATAACCAGTTTCCCCTATTATAAATTTGATTTCCCCTACATTAGTTCCCAAACAAGGAACTTTTGATGCCATTGCTTCCAATATAACATTTGGAAATCCTTCTATATAGGATGTTAAGGCTAATAAATCCGTAATAGCTAATATTTCCTTTATCTCTTTTCTTTTTCCTAAAATAAAAGTATTATTTTTTAAATTAAACTCACTTATTTTTCTTTCCAAATTAGAAGAGTACTTTCCCTCTCCTATATATAATAATTTAATTCTTCTTCTTTCATTTTCATCTAGATCTTTTAAAAATAAGTTAAAACCATGTAGAAAATCAATCATTCCTTTAACTTTTTGTTGAAAAATCATATAACCTATATATATGATAATAAAATCATTTCTTTTTATTATAGAATTAAGTTTTAACTGTTCTATAATATGCTCTTTTTGTTCTATGGTATTTATATGAAAATATTTTGATGTTTCTATTCCATTATAAAACCAATTAATATTATTTAATTTAAAATTGTATTTTAAATAATTTTCAATTTTTCTAGTTATAGTAAATGTCTTTTTAGAATTTTTTACAACTGTTTTTATATCAAGATTAAAAAGAGGATAATCTAAACCATGGATTGTATAAAAATATGGAATTCTAAAAATTTTGGACATAATATAAGCGATAAAACCAGTAGGTGGTGGAGTATGAGCATGAATGATGTCTACACGATATTTTCTATGTATTTTAATAGATTTAAAGAGTCCATAAATAAGATATTTAATAAAAAAACCTAAATATCTAAAAACACTTAGATTAATTCCAGGAGCATGAAGAGGTAAATAATAAATTATAAAATTATTGTTAATTTTCTCTTTTTTAATATTATATTTATTTTTAGGTAAACATGTAATATTAAATGATGAAAAGTTATTATTTGAAAGAAATTCAGATAAAATTCTCACTTGTTTTGCTGGTCCTCCGACATCAGGATAAATTCTAGTACTAATTCGTAAAATGTTCATTTTTATTTTCTCTTTTTTTTTTGGATTTATTGATACAGCTTCTCTTTTTTATTCTTAAGTTTGTTTTTCAATATAATTAAGTTGAGCATTATGAAAAAATATTTTATAAATGTATATTAATATGTCACTAAATCAGAGCATCTTAATATACCAATAATAAGTATTCTTAAGAACTTCCTCTAAAGAAGTTTTTGATATATGAGTACTTCTAATTTTTTAATTAATTCTAAATTACAAAAAGTAAAATTCTTTAGTATGGAAAGAATAATAAAAAAATGGGAACAATTAATTGAATCTTTTATAGAGTTAAATGGATCTTAAAATAACAAATCTAAAAATTGATATTTTCTTCAATATAGTATATACTAAAAAGACTTATAATTAATTTTAAGTTAAAAGGTATAATATTAAATTTCTATATTATTAATTGAAACCTAAAAATTCAATAATATGAAAATATTAAGGGTCGTTCCCTTTCCCCCAGATTATATCGGAGGTTTACCGTTCTATTGCAAAAATATTTCTATTAACTTATCCAAAAAGAAAAATGTTAAATGTGATATATTAACCTCTGATTTAACGGGAAAATATAAAAAAATTGAGTATCTTGATGAAAATATTAGGATTATTTATAATAAATGCTATTCTTTTCTTTTGGGTAAAAACCCGTTAATCTACATTTTACCTTTTATAAAAGACCATTATGAAGAGTATGATATAATTCATGCTCATGGATATTATTTTTTCTCTACTCTCCAATGTGCCCTATTAAAAAAAATTAAGAATTTTCCATTCATAATACATACACATGGAGGTATTCAGACACCTTATTGTCTAGACTTAAATATTTATGAAAACCTTCAACTAATTTTCAAAGAAAAATTATTTGATAGAACCATTGGCAAATATACTTTTAAATTAGCAGATATAATTATATCTGGTGCAGAAAGTGACTTATATACATTAAGAAAACGCTATAAGATCAAAGAAGAGAAAAGCTTTTATATTCCAGATGGTGTAGATGTCAACAAATTCAAACGGAATAATAATATTAAAAGAGAATATATTACATTATTGGCAACTAGATTATCGCATATTAAGGGTATTGATATATATATTGATATAATTAAAGAGCTCTATAAGAAAAATAAAAACTTAAAATTTCTAATAATAGGTAAAGGAGAATTAGAAAAGCTCGTATTAGATGCCAAGAAAAAACTCCCCCTAAAACATTACTCATATTATCCATATGAAAATATTCAAGATATTTATAATATGAGTAAATTATTGCTGGTTACATCTCGGTTTGAAGGTATTCCAAATGTTATACATGAGAGTTTAGCATGTCAAACACCTGTCGTGTCTTCAGATGTAGGAGGAATCTCTGGTATCATTTCTCATAATGAAAATGGGTATTTATATGATATAGCAAATTATAAAAGCGCTGTTGACCTAATCTTGGAATTAGTAAATGATAAACATAAATTAGAAGATTTTGGCAGGAATGGAAGAAGATTAATCGAAAAAGAATATTCCTGGGAAGTCGTAACAGATAAAGTATATAATATCTATAAAAAACTTCTAAAGCTTTATTCTTAATAATAAAAAGAAATTCATTTATTTAATCAAAGCTAATACAATTTTTTTGTTATACTGTTTTTGAGAATATCTTTTTTATCTTTTTAAGAAAATATATGAATAAACATGATATAATCGATAAGAATAATTTACTTAAAATAATTTTAGAAACGCCATATTCTCGTTTTAATATCTTAATGGGTATTTCTTTAATTCTGAAGCCATTTAATGACGCTTTAAGAATTATTTCGGTAGCAAAGGCATAACCTAAATATTTAATATTTTCAAAAAGATCTAAAGTTTTTCTATTGAACGCTCGAAATCCACTCTGATTATTACTTATTTTTCGATTAAAGAATATCTGAATTAATTTTTCCAAACAAGCTTCTCCTAATCTTGTTGATATTGGTAATTTATAATCATAGGAGCCTTTATATCTGGAACCAATTACAATATCTGCTTCTTGGTTTAATATTGGACTTATTAAATTAGAGAGATCTTCTGGACGATGTTGTCCATCAGAATCCATTGTAACTATTATTTTACCTTTTGTTTTTTTAATGCCGGAGAGAAGAGCTCCTCCATAACCTCTATTTCTACTATGCTTTATTATCTTTAATTGAGACTTAAATTTAGCTTTTTTAATCTCTTTTAAACTGTTATCGTTAGAATTATCATCAATAACAATAACTTCAATTTTATTATTTTTTGGTAATTTTTCTAAGATAAATTTTATTGTTTTTTCTTCATTATACACAGGTATAATTATGGAAATTAGAACTTGTTCTTCATAAGTATTATCAATTTTAACTTCTTCAAATAATTCTTTAAATTGATAATAAGATTCTAAATTATCTTGTGCCTTTTTTTTAAAAATGGAATCAATAACTATGTCAGAGCTAATTGTCTTCAATCGGCTAAATCCTCGTTTAAATTTCTCCTAAGTAAATTTATTAAAAATCTTTCATTTTTTTAATAATATTCTTAATACAATTATGGTTATTATTCAATAAAAATCTATTTGATTAATTAACCATTTAATCGCATATGCTTCAATTTTGTTCAACTATTGCTTAAAAGAAATAATGAATTGATTTATTAAGATCCATTCCAAAATCAATTATTAAAGGACAATAATTATATTATTTCAAACTCTCTCTATAAACTTCCAAAATTTGTTGCGTAATTTTATCCCATGAATATTTATCGTTCGCTAATTTAACATTATTATTTTCAATTTCTATGATTTCTTCATTTGAAAGCATTAAAGCTTTAATTAGTTTTTTACTTAGTAAATCTACATTTTTGGGTTTAACTAAAAATCCATTTTTTCCTTCAATTATAGCTTCAGGTATACCTTCAGTTGAGGATGCAACGATAATTAATCCGATTGATAAAGCTTCAGCTATACTTAGAGGAAATCCTTCATGAATCGAAGGTAGACAAAAAATATCTGCTGAAGAATAGAAATCCGGCATTTTTTCTAAGGGAATCATATTTAGAAATGTCAAATGCGATGATATTTTCAAAGATTTAGCTAATTTTTTCAATTGAGCTTCTAGATTTCCATTACCTAAAATAAAGAAATGAACTTTCTTAACTTCTTTTATTACATATGGTATAGCTTTAATTAAGTATTCTACACCTTTTTGAGTATCTAATCTACCTACAAAGACTATTTTTTTGAAATTTTTTTTATCTTTAAGATATTGATCAAGATATTTTGAGGTTTTATTTCTGGAAAAAACAGTTAGATCTACTCCATTTGGAATCACAATCAATTTTTCTGGTTTAATTTTAAAGGTTATAAGTCTTTTCTTGAGAGATTCACTCACACATATGATTTTCTTAAATTTTTGATAAAGATTTTTTGTAATTATTTTATCAAATAAATTTTCTATTAAGCCAGAAAAACCAATCTCTAACCTGCCTTGAATAGTTAGATAGATTGGTCTTTTATATATCAGTTTATTAAATAAAGCAGTAGTAAAAGTAATTGGAAATAAGCGTCCTTCTGCATGAATTAATTGAATTTGATGTTTTTTTATAATTTTGGGTAATTTGAAAATTGCTTTTGGCATAATTCCAAAACTTGAAGTTTGAGGAATCCCCCTAACTTCAGGAGGATAAAAAGACCTGAATCTATATACATAAAATCCATCCATTTTCTGGTATTTTGGAGATGATTTTTCACATTTACTTGTTAGAACTACTACATTATGTCCAAGGTTTGCCAATTTTTTTGCTGTATTATATGAGGCAGTTTCAACTCCTCCTTTATGAGGAGGAAAAAAATGTGAAATTATTAAAATATTCATTTATATCAAAATAATTGATCTATCAAGATAGAATATTATAATTACCTAATCATTATTTTTTTTTCTATTTAAGAAAAATTAAATGGGTAAAAAAATAATTTAATTGTTAAGTAATTTTTAGAAATAATAAAATAACAATTTTATTTATTTCAATATAATACAATAAATATTACATTGAAAATCTTATGAATATAGTTAGAATAACAACAAGAATTTATCCTGATAGCGGAGGACCTGCCATTTATGCTTTTATGTTATCTAAATATGTTTCAGGAAAGGATTTTCGTATATTTAATATATCAAGTCGGTCTGAACAAATATATAAGAAGAAAGAAATTATTAATCGTTATTTTACTATATATTATTTACCAACAACTGTTCCTACTAAAAATGATTCAATATCTAAAAAAATTAAATTTGTTTTGATGTTTATAATTTTTTCTCTTAAAAAAATTTTAAAATTACATCGTAAATATAGAATTGACTTAATTCATTGTGATAATCCTTCAATTACTGGATTTATTGCTCTGTTATTTAATTATCTTTTTAAAATTCCATTTATTTATACTCAACATGGACTTGATTCACCATATAAATTAGATTACTTATTAGAACTAAGATCAATTAATCGGAGGTCTATTTATCACATTATAATAAGCAGAAAAATGAGATTATATTTTGAGAAAAATAATGCAGATACAAAAAAATTAATATGGATTCCTAACGGAATTGAACTAGGTAAATTCTTTCATGTTAGAAATAATAAGGAGAAAAGCAGAATAATAAAAGAATTAGGGCTCTCTAAAATAATTAATGTTGATGATTTTGTAATAATTTACATTGGCTATATGGTTTTTCTACAAAAAGTTAAAGGAATGATTGATTTTTTACATGGTTTAAACTCATTTTTAGCTCACCTAAATGAAAATGAAAGAAAGAAAATCAAATTGCTATATATCGGAGATGGATTATACAGCAACTTATTGAAAAACGAAATAAGAGAACTTAACTTAAAAAGTAATGTTTTTTTACTTGGTAAAAAGAAAAAGGTTGAAAATTTTTATGCAATATCTGATTTATGTGCATTAACATCTCATATAGAAGGATTCCCAACAGTAGTATTAGAATCTATTGCTTCTGGAGTACCCTGCATTGCCACCGATGTTGGAGAAGTAAGAGAGATCCTTGATAAAAATTTATTGGTTTCAGTAGGAAATCATGAAGAAATTGCTGAATTACTTAAAAAACTATTTAATGATAAAGAATGGGGTAAAGAACTTGTTAAAAATTCATTAGAATTAGTAAAAAGATTTGATTGGATTAATGTAGCTAATACTATCAAAAAGATATACTATAATATTAAAAGTAAAAAAGGGTATATTCCATAAATTAGAAATAATATGTTAATTACTACATCTTAAAAAAATTGGATCAATGAAAAAATTCTCTTAAAATTTTTTTTTCTAAAGCTAAAGCTAATTTTTCGTATGTTCGATTTTGCTTGACTCATTTTCTTCCATTTAAGCCCATTAATTTAGCTTTTTATTAATATAAATAAATTAATTTAAAATTATATTTTATATTTAAAAGCTCATATGAAAAGAAAACTAAAAATTTTAATACTAACTTATTACCCTAACCAATCAATACCCTTAAGAACTCAACTGGCTGAAGTTTTTGGCAAGTATTTGTCCAAAAAACATAAGATAGTTGCATTTGTACGTATCGAATCTGAAAAAAGTCATTTCTTTTGGGAAAACATCGAATTTTATAACGTACCTATATTTAAAAAATATGTAAAAAAACTATTTCAAGTTGTTAATTCTGAAAAATTTGACTTAGTTTTTTCAAGAGATGCGCTCTCACTTCTCTTGATTGGTATTTTAATAAAAAAAAAGTTTAATATACCTTTATTTTTTCAATTCATAAATCCTATAAAATATTTTGCAGAATTTAATCGGAAATGGCATAATCCGATAAGTATTGGAGGTAGTATTAAAGAAATAGTATTAATGAAATTTATGAAAAAAGCAGATCTTATTTTGCCACCTAGCGAATGGATGGGAAAATATCTTATCTCTAATAAAATTGATAAAAAGAAAATTTATATATTTGAAAACGGAGCAAATGTAGATTTATTTCAGCCTTCAAAATATCCACAATCCTTTAAGAATCCTAAATTTATTTATATGGGAACGCTGGCAAAAATTAGAAAATTAGATATATTAATAAAAGCAATGAAAATAGTATGTGAAAAATATAAAGATGCTCAGCTTTTTATGGTTGGAAAGGGTAACGATTTAAATAATCTTAGAAATTTAACAAGAATGTATGATTTAGAAAAAAATATAATATTTACAGGTTTGGTGCCTTACGAAAATGTTCATAAATATGTTTCTAAATCTCATATAGCTTTATGCCCTATTCCTCCTTACTATCAATACCAAGTAAGTTCACCGTTAAAATTATTTGAGTATATGAGTTGTTCTAGACCTGTTATAGCAAATAAGGAAATCCCTCCACACGTAAAGACAATCAAGAATAGTAAAGGAGGATTGCTTGTTGATTTTAATGCAGAATCTTTTGCTAAATCGATGATTAAATTATTCCAGACATCAGAAAAAGCCGAAAAAATGGGTCTTAATGGGAGGAAATGGTTGGAAGAAAATCAATCTTATGAAAGAATAGCAAAAGATTTTGAGAATAAAGTCTTGAATGTAATTTTTAATTGAATTAGTAATGTCTTAGAATTAAGGACTTAATTTAATTTTAAATCTAAAAATTTGATGATTCTCTGCCTTGAGTTTCCATCGGAATATTTGTTAAACCTATTATGAATTATTTTTCTCTTTTTCTCATACTTTTTGTTCCAATCGTTAATATTTTTTAATATTAATATTAATTCATCTCCAGTTTTGGCTATTGGTCCAGGAACAAAAGATTCATAATCATAATAAAAATTTCGAGCGTCTTTATATATGTCTAAATCGTAGCTAAAAAACACGATTGGTCGTAAAGTAAGGAGATAATCAAAAAAAACACCAGAATAATCGGTGATTAATAGATCTGTAATTATTAATAAGTCCGAGATGTTTATCTTAGGTGAAATAGATATAATATTTTTATAAATCTCTGTTTCTATTTTTTCTGAAAAAGGATGAGGTTTATATAAGAAAATCTTTTTTTCCTTTATTAAAAACTGATCTAATTTTTCAAGGAAAATTTTGTTTATAGAACTTTCATATTCATATTCTCTTCTATATGTTGGCGCATATAACAAAATTTCATGATCTTTTTTAAGATTTAATTTCTCTTTAATAGTTTCCTGCAAATTTTTTGTATAATTTATAAGGATATCGTTTCTAGGATAACCACTTATAATAAACTTATTAGAAGGTAAATGATAACACGACATTTTTAATTTTTTTGCTTCTTCTGATGGAACAATCATATAATCTATCCTCTTAGCTAATTTTTCAAATAGGATTTTTTGAAATATATTGTATTTCTTTTCTAGAAAATCAAATCCTTGTTTTTTTAATGCGGTTCCGTGCTCTAAATGAATGAATTTTGTTTTTGGTGAAAATTTAATCCATGCGATATCTCCAAAACCGTGCGTGATAAAAATATAATTTGCCATTTTTAAAATTTTGATTGCCCTAAACCAATCTCGATTTAAAACAACGTTATAATTTTGTTTTTTCAAATTTTCAAATACTTGTTTGGAGGCAGTTATCCAAACACAATGATAATTTGAATGCTTGGTAAGATAAAGAAAGAGATCTTTACTATTACCTAGAAATTGTTTTCCATTAGTACTTCCAAAAATTAATAACTTATTTTTAACTTGATTATTGCTATATAAAGTTGATAAGAAATATGTTATTAAATGTCCAATATCCATATCTAATTTTTTAGAAATAAAATCTAATAAAAAATTCAAGAAATATTTAATCTTTTTCAACAACCTAAACATCTAATTGAATAAATACATTATTTAATTGTTTTTTTAAACATCTATATATAATCGTTTAATTTTATTTGCAATATTTTTCTATTCAAAAGTCAACTTTTCTCATTAATATAAGAGTTAAGATATGCTTTAATAATCCCCTAAATCTTTTCCAATGATACCATTTAAAATTAAAATCTGTTCACTAAAATAAAGTTAATTAATAATAAATTTGTAATTTTTATAAGAAAATTATGCTTTTATATAATTAAACTTTTTAAATACTTTTCTTATATTATAAATTGTTTACATATGATAACTCCACTTCTTTTTTTAATAATTCTGGTAATTTTTATACTATTCTCAATTTACATAATTCTTTTTGGATATTTTTTTTTAATTTGTATAAGTAGTAATTTAAGACAGGAGAAAGTATCTTTAAAAACAATTCTGGAATCATTTGGGATAGGAGTCTTACTTTTTATTAGCTATTGCTATATAATTGAGATGTTTTTGGAATTTAATTTTATATATGTGTATTTACCACCCTCTATTTTTATAATAATCTCATTTATTTTTTGGTATCAAAAAGATGAAATATACCATTCAAGGGTAAAGATTAAAAATTTTAAGAAAAGATTAATACTTCTTAAAGAAAGGCAAAATTGCATACGTTTAGCAATATTGATTATAATTTTCGTTCTCCAGTCTTTAATTCAATTCTCTGTTGAACAAAATTTAAGTTTGCCTTATAGAGATCCATTTTATTGGTTTGAAGCTGTTATAAAATTGAAATTTTATGGTGGGTTAGATTACGAATTAGTTAAAGGATATTCTGCTGGTTTTATCTTCTTTTCAGCAGCGCCTTTAATTTTTATTAATGATTACTTTATTTTTTATTATTATATTAAATTTATTCCAATGTTTTTAATGTATTTCAACGTTCTTACCATATATTATTTAGCAAAAAAAATTTTTACTAAAAATGAATATATCATTTTTACTTTAGTTATTTTTCTAAGTTTTAGATTTCTCTTTTTTCGATATATTCTTTCTGTTCCATCTATACTTGCAACTACCTTTGGATTTATTTTCATTTTAAGTTTTGAAAATTCTCAAAGTTATGTTAATAATTTCAAGAGGGGAGGTCTTTTAGGAGGCATTTTTCTATGCCATGTTCTTTATGGGGTTTTTTATATTGTCTTATTTCTAATGTATGAATTATGGGGCTTACTTAAAAGCATTATTTCTAGAAAAGAAGCAGAAGGGATTAAAATTAAAAATATTTTAAAGAATAATTTAATTATAATTTCATTTTTCTTATTATTTTCACTATTTTACTTCCTTAATCTTTTCTTACAGGGAATAAGTATAATTAATACAATTCTTTATTACTATAATACTTATAGCGTAAATGTAAATAATTATAGCTCTTCTCAAAATTTTCAACTATATAATTTACAATTATTGAATGTACAAAATGTAAATATTACGAGAGCATTTTTCAATTTTCTTGAATATCTTATTAAATCTTTTCAAAATAATAATTTAAAATATTTAACATTTATTTTGTTCATCGCCTTCTTTCTAAATCTAAAGAAAAAAAATAAGCTATCCTCATTTTATATTAAAATAATTTCTTTTCTATTATTTTCACTCTTGGTAACTTTCATTACATTCGTTATAGTTGGATTCCTGTATAAGTTCAAAATTTCATTTATAATTCCAGTAACTTTTTTAGTACGATTTATTCCACGATTGTTTGAATTATTTCAAGGATTCTGGGCAATTCTTTTTTGTTTAGTGATAAGAGAATTTATTACTTTTTTAAATCATAAAGTTTCTCAGTATAAAGAAGGCAAAAACCAAAAATCTGTTAATTTAAAAGAATATAAAGTTATTACATTTTCTATTTTATTAGGATTGGGATTATATTTATATATATCCCATTTAGATGAACATTACACGTATTTCTATTATAGCTATTATAATGATAAGGATCTGGATGATGTTTTCCTGTATTCTGGAGATTATTTTAATAGAGTTTATGGTAGTAAAACAAATGAGATTAATTTAATGCTTTTTGATAATATTGCCCCAAAAAATATGTTTAGTTTAATTTCAATTTATAGGTATTTGGTTATCAATTCATCAATTTTTTATACGTATGGAACTAATTTTACGACTATATCTGAAATGATTATTTTAAATGAGATTAATTATTCAATCACGCCAAAATTCAATATAACAGTATCGGCTTTACTTCAGATTAGAGGTAATTATAGTGTTCTTTATGAAAATAACAAATATATTTTTTTTAAGATTTAAACAAGATTAATAAGTCTCCAATAGAGAACAAAATTCTATAATAGACTAATGTGTTTATTTTTCTTGGCACATTTAGATTTTTAATATTTTCGTAAATAATTTGATTTTAAGAGATGATATCTGGTCAATTTTATATAATTCTAAAGATTTTAGCAACTTAAATAATAATTTCCCAAATTTTTCTTATTAATTATGATTTCTTATTTTATGAGAAGAATATCTGAGAACTTAACAAAATGTGTAGAAATAATTAGAAACGTTTTTTTAAATTTTATTTTGCCTATAATTCTACTCATAGAAACAGGTTTTAACTTAATTTGGAAAAAAAGAAAAATAAACATTTCTAATAAGAGTAGAAATAATATAATTATAGTTGGTGGAAGTCTTGCTAATAAAGGTGCTCAGGCAATGACATTTACCGTAGTGGATCAAATGAAGAGAAAATTTCCGAATAAGAAATTCTATTTATTTTCTATTTTCGAATTTGAGACAATTGAAAGCTATAAATACAAGTTTAATATTACACCTTGGACAAATTGGCATAGAATCTTACTCTCATGTATTTTGCACAAATATTTTATAAAAACTTTTAAACGTAGTCTTTTTGATACCAAAATAGAAAATATAATTGAAAATACGGCCCTTATAATTGATATCAGTGGATATAGATTTTCTTCGCAATTTGACCAAAATTATTGGATTTTTTATATTTTAGATATAATTATTGCTAAAAAGCAAGAAATTCCTTATTTAATTTTTCCCCAATCTATTGGACCATTTAATTTTTCATTTAAAAATAGAATATTTTTCTATCCGTTAGCAAAATACTATTTGAAATACCCAAAAGTAATTTTTTCTAGGGAATATGATGGATTAAGATATTTAAGTCAATTTAAGAACATAAATATCAAGAAAACATTTGATATCGTCATTCAAAATGAAGGTTATAATTTATCAAATATTTATAGAGAAGAAATAAAAAGTAAAGATTATAATATTCTCCCTAATTCTGTTTGTATAATTCCTAACAGAATGGTTATTGAAAGAATAAAAACTGAAAAAATTTACAGTATCTACTCCCATATATTAAAGAAATTGATGAAAGCCAAGAAAAATGTCTATATTTTACGGCATTCAAATGGAGATGTTGAAATATGTGAAAAAATTAAAAATCTCTTGACAAATAATGAAAGAATCTATTTAATCTCAGACGATTTAAATGTTATTGAAATTGAAAATCTTATAAAAAAATTTGATTTTGTCATTGCTTCGCGTTATCATTCTATTATTCATGCATATAAGAACGGTGTACCTGCTATTGTTATCGGGTGGGCAGTAAAATATTACGAGTTATTAGAATATTTCAAACAAGCTGATTATTATTATGATATTAGGGATCTTTTAAATATTGAAATACTAGATAAAAGCCTAGAAAAAATGTTACTAAATTTTCAGCATGAAAAGGAAAAAATTAAGTCAAGGTTTGAATCTATTTTAAAAACGAGAAATTGTTTTGATATAATCACTAAATATATTCAAGAATAAAGAGAAAACATTTAATTTCATTATTGAAACTATGAATATTACAAAAACTGTCGCACTAGATTTATGTGTATCCTGTGAAATTTGTAGCTCAGCTTGCCCTGAAAATGCTATTTCTATGAGATCATTAAGAGGACAGTTTATCCCAGAAGTTAATGAAAATCTGTGTAATATGTGTGGTATTTGTTTAGAAGTTTGTCCAGGTATTGACATTTTTACTCTGGATTTAATGGAAGAAGATAATTTTATGGATATTATCAAACAAAATTCAATAGAGTGTTTTAGTGGCTTTTGTAAAAATAATCAAATCAGAAAATTATCAACAAGTGGAGGTTTGGTTACAAAATTAATAGTTGAATTAATTAAAAATCGAGAATTTGATGCTGCTTTTGTCCTTAAATTTCAAAAATCTAATGATCGCCCCGCACGTTTAGCAATGTCTAATGATATTGGTGAAATTATTAAATCTGCTGGATCAAAATATATCCCTGCTTCTGTTTATAATGTTATTGAAATTTTAAAAGAGAAGGATAAAAAAAAATATATTATCGTTGGAACCCCTTGTCAAATATTGGGTATCAAAAAATTTATAAGAAAAAACAAAATACTAGAAAAAAATTTACTTTTTCTAGGATTATTCTGTGATGCCACCTTAAACTTTAATTTTCTTAAAATTATTAACGACCTTTATGGTAAATCTAAGGAAAATACTGATGAGTTCTATTATCGCACAAAAGAAAAATATGGGTGGCCAGGACATTCAAAAATTGTGTTTAATTCTGGTCGAAGTTTAATTTTAGATAGAACTATTCGAATATCACTTAAAAAATATTTTAATTTGAATAGATGCCTTTTTTGTTTTGATAAGCTGAATAGGTTATCAGATATTTCTTTCGGAGATTGTTATATAAAAAAAAAACAAAATAAGGAAGGTAACTCTAATATCATAATTAGAACATCAAAAGGTAAAGAAATTATAGAGTCGTTTGCTTCAATTTTCGATCTGAAGGAAGAGAAATTGGTAAAAATATTATTATCTCAAAATATTAAGAAAAAATATAAAAATTTCTTATATGCTAGGGTTTTAGCTAAAAATAAATCATTATATCCAATTAGAGTTAAATCTTATAAAGTAAATTATTTAGATAAAATTAAATTAAAATTACTTCAATATTATCTGAGTTTAGGGCAGAATTATAAATACACTCGAATTTTAATTGATTTTCTTTTTACAAAACTATTGAATAAACTAAATCTGTTTTTAAAATATATAATATAATAAATATTATTTCTTAATCTCTAAAGATCTTTTTTAATATCTTTAAGACTTTATTACTAAACCTATGTAATTTTTTCTCCTTATTAAAGAAACCTTTTAAATTCTCAATATCGTTCTTTGTAAAAACCTTGAAAACCACACTTAAGAGAATGAAAATAAAAATAAAAATAATTAATGATAAGAAATAAAAATTTTGAAAAAAGAGAAGATTTAACTGCTTTAATATCAAAAAATTCCACTTATTAACAAAAAAAATGTGTAGAATCATTGAAATACCCAAAGAAACGAAATATATAATATATTGAAAGAATATGTTTTTAAAGTTTAATTTTATCCTACCAATTTTAATCGTGAACAACAAATAACCAATGCCATATAAGAAATTACTAATTAAAATTCCATAAAAGGCAGGAATCATACCAAAATTTATTAATAAAATAAAAAATAGTGGTGCCCGTACCAACAAACCATAAAACCTAATTTGGGCAATATATTTTGCCTTATTTTCAGCTAACATGAGAGCGTCAAATGGACTAGCAAAGATCAAGAATAAATAAGAAAAGAGATAGATTTTTATGAGCTCTGAATAAACTAAATAAGTCTCTCCTAATATTACAACAATAAAAAAATCTACTACGTAGTATAAGATACCAGTTATTAGTAAATACATAAATAAAGAGTATTTTACAAAAAGATTATATAATGATTCAATACGATTTGTTCCATTTTTAGCAATAATTCTTGAAAAAGAAATCGTTAATGGAGATGATAAAGAAGCTAAAATATTTACAGAGATAGATAAATATGTTCTTGATATGTTAAAACCTGTTATTTGGTCTGATGATTCAAATATACTTATTGCTTGAGTTTGGATTTCAACCCAAATTTCAGTTAAAAATTTCCCTACTCTGACGGGAATACCATATTTTATAATTCTTTGTAGATCTTCTTTAGAAAATTTTGATATTTGTTTATCAGTTTTAATTTTAATATATATTTTTAAAATAATTAAGAAGTTCAATATAAAAGAAATTAAAGAAGCAATAACGTTAGTAATAACTAGGGTTTCAAGAGTAATAGTCTTAAGAAAGAAAAAAAAATAAGCTAAAAACCCAATATATATTGAGTATTTTAGTATTAGCAAAATAAAAAGAAGGTTATATTTGTTGAACCCTTGATTAATAGAATTAAATATAATTTCCAAACTATTAATGATTATAAGAGGAGATAATAGAAATAAAAGGTTTAAATTTTCCTCTGTCAGATTTAATGCAAATAAATCTGATAAAAAAATAAAAAGTAAAAAACTTATAAAAAACACAGGAATTAAAAATATGATTTTTAAAATAAGTGAGTACTTTATTAGCGACTTCAATCTGCTTATTTGGTTTAAAGCGTAATAACGTGGAATAAAATAATTTAATGTTTGGTTTAAGCCAGGCGGTAAAAAAGTTAGAATTATTGTAATAATAAGAATATAAGAATTTGCTAGAATTAGATATCCCCACGCTTCCTTAGAAATTAATCTAGCAATAAAAAAAGTTATAATTAAAGTAAATAAAAAAGTGCCATAAGTATTTAAAATTGAGTAAAAAGAATTTTTTGCGAGATTTCTATGTTCACTTGTAATTTTTTCAGTTTCATCCTTGTCATCATAAGTCATTAAAGTAACCATTCAGAAAATAACATTAAATAATTCTAAAAAACGAAATATTAGAATTAAATATTGACTAAAATTTTATTTCTTAGAAAGTACACAGACTTATAATTGAATTAAAATTACTCAAACTAATGAAAAATTGGAAAATATTTTTTTTTAAAATTCTCTTTTTTTTGAAAGCAAGAGTAGTTTTTATTAGTTTTCTTTTTTCCTTATTTTCTGCATTATTGATTTTATTCAAATTGCTTAATTTAAATGGTATAATAGGGACTAATAATATTCCTTTTTTAAACTTCTTGTTTAACTCTTTAGTTCTCTTGAGTTCTATTTACTACATTCTATTTATACCTAGTTATCCTATCTTTTTTATAATATTTAAGAAAAAAAGTTTTACTATTTTAGAAAAATTAAGTTTTACGTTAATTATTAATTTATCATATTATATCTTATTAGGATATATTAGTTTCTTTATAATAAATAAAATAACAGGAATTTTTATTTATTATTTTACAACTATTGTCTTTTTTTCAATATTTTCATATATAATTATAGCTGAAATTAAAACACGGAGATACAAATTATTTGGATCTTATAAATCTTTATTACCAATAGATTTCATAGGGAAAGATTTTTCAATATTAAAGTTGATAAAAAGTAAAATTCATCTAAATTGTGTTTTATTAATTATTTTCTTAATATTGAATTGTATTTTAAATGTTGTAAGATTTGACTTTTTTTATGGAACAGATCCTTGGTTACATATCACAATTATCAAAATGATATCAGAAATGAATATTTTACCTTTAAATGAATATTATGGCAGCTTAGGATTCCACATATTTAGTTCGATATTTCATTTTTTCTCAGGTTTAGATGTAATCTTAATTCCCAAATATTTCACATTTTATACAATTTTATTGTCTGCGTTAGTTTTTTATAATTTACTAGTGAAAATTTTCAAAAATAAAAATCTAGCTTTGTTTGGGGTATTTATTTTAGAGTTTTCTTATGTGGGGTTTAATTATATGATGTATCAATACTGGCCATCGAGTTTAGCATTAATACAAGGTTTATTTATTTTTTATCTTTTTTATTCACGAATAATAACTTTAGTTCAATTAAACAGACCAACAAGAAATATTTTGTTTAAAGATATTTTATTTTATTACTCCTTAATAATAATAGTATTTATTAGTGCTACGCTTACTCATTCACTTACCACAATATTATTACTAATATCCTTTATGTGGATTTATTTCATTTATTTTATTAAAGATATTAAGAGAGGCATAGATTTTATATTATTGTCGATATTATCAATAGTTTTTATAATTCTTTATAATTTTGGCTTTGGATCTGAGCATTTTTGGTTTTTAAATAAAATTGTAACATATTGGAAAGAATTTGTTTTTCTAGCATGTATTTTAGTGTTACCACTGAGCTTATTAATTTGGAGGATAAAAAAATCAATTATTTTTACGAATGGAAGATATGAGGCAACAATTATAGGAGAAAAATCTAATATCTATAAGAAAATTGAAGATAAGTTTATTATCCCTATTTCAATTATTATTGTAATAATTATAGTTACTATGTTTATTATTGGTAATTTATTTCTCTTTAAATTAATACTGACAACTATCTTTGTAGTAATTGAACTTTTTTTTATTATTATTTTTGGAATTTGGGGATTAATTTTATTTCAAAAAAAACCTAAAGGTAAAGTATTATTAATTTGGGGCTTAATTCTAATGTTAATGTTAATAGTAGTGCTAATTTTTGACATGATATTTCCAAGTCAAATGTATTTTGTAAGAATATTTTATATGTCCTCTCCAATAATAGCTATAGGATATGGAGCCTATATTCATAAACTTATAAGAATAGATAAAATCAGGAGAAAGAGAATTAAATTATTTTTTATTGTTTTTATTACTTTTTCATTATTTTCTTCTTATATACATGAATTTTTTACTATAAATGATGTTAGTTTGAAACAGCAGGAAGTAAGCGGTATTAAGTGGTATTCAGAAAATAATTATAAAAAAAGTGTAATAATTACTGAATTTGGATTCAATTATATATTTATCTTTTATGATTATCCTTATGATAACAATACCCGAGAGCTACAATGTAATGAAATTCATTATTTTTTAAGGCATGAATTAAATTTATTTCCACCTGATAATCACTTTAATGAAACTGGGTTTAATATATTACAAGAACTAAAAAATAAATATGATTCTGATGTTTATATAACATTAGATAATAAATATTATTTGGTTATAGGGTGGGAAGTATATGGTCACTTAACAAATGAAGAAATCGAGAGATATTATAGTTTATCTTATTTAAATAAGATATATTCAGCAAAGAATGAATATGGACAAGAAAATCCACTCTATTGGGTTATTTAAAAAGATTTATTTCACAAACATATTTAAACACTAATTTCTTCTTGGTCTTATAATAATCTTATATCAATGCTCAGTTCTAAGTTTTTAAAATATTTCCCATTCTGACTCTAGTCTCTTTACTTAATAATCTATGGGTAATCCATGTGATTTTAGGAAAGATATAATATTTTATGAAGAATAGAATAATTTTAGTGAAATAATTTTTTAATTTTAAAAAAGAATGACCATATTTTCTTTGTTCTACCTCAACGGGAATTTCTTTGAAATTGTATTTAGGAATAATTTTAAATAGCATCTCTTGAGTCAAAGAGTATTCTGATTCAAATTCTATTTTATTTATTATCTTTGAGGATAATGCTCGATACCCATTAGTAGGATCAGATATTTTTTTTCGAAGAAATAGGAAATAAAAAGCAGTCATTAATTTTGAACAAAATTTTCGATATGCATTCATATTATAATGATATTTAAATCGGTTTCCAATAACAAAATCAATAGTATCTTCTATAATTGGTTTAATAAAATCACTAAGATACTTCGGATCATGTTGTCCATCAGCATCTAATATAACTGCAACATCACAGTTTCTTTTTTTACAAGAATGTAATCCTGTTTTTGTAGCAGCTCCATTACCTCTATTTTTAGGATGTCTAATAATATGTACATCATATTTTCTGGCGACTTGATACGTATTATCAACAGAACCATCGTCTACTACTATAATTTCCATTTTATTAGAAATATTATTTGGAATACGTTCTATTGTCTTCCTTATATTCAATTCTTCATTATGTGTAGGAATTACTACACCAACTTTTAGATCAGGAAAAAGATAACTTTAATATTGACCCTTTCTATTTGTATTTGTGGAATCATAACTTGATTTCTGGGATGGTAACAACGTTTTCAAAGCAATATACTTAGTGTATAGTAAAATAAGTTTCTATATTTTTACTATACAAAATATTTGTGTATCCAGAGAGATTTTTATGGATTTTTTTAGAAAGTGCTGGGAGATAAAAAAAAAAAATTTGAATTTCAAATTAAATTTACGATTTGAAGAATTTAAGAAAAAATAAGTTAAGAAACTTTTTTTTGTAATGCTTATGAATATCTTTTTTACATGTATTAAAGTATTTTTTATAACAATTAACAAAAAAGAACAATCCCACTTTTTAATTTAGCATCAAAATAATAAAAACACTACAAGGCTCTAAGCCTATGTTAATAATAATTCTATTTCTTAAAGTGATTTTTTTTTAAAAAAAAATTCAATATAAAAAATATTAACTTGGATTATGCCAAATTTCAATATTCCATCCCTCTCTCCTTGGTTCTTCAATTTCTTTAACCAATATCAAACCTAATTCTTCCATTTTAGCATTTGAAAGAGGGATATACATTTTTCTGTCTAAATAATAATCGTAATCTCCTTCAATTAAAAAAGCGGTTTTATTACCTTTGTATTTTTCGAAAAATTCATAACTATTTACAAGACCACCTATTTCGATGAGTGGTCGATCTGTAAAATAACCCAAACAACCAGCATTAGCAGATGCAATAATAGAATCCTCAGGAGTATTTTCATTTATCCATATTGATGCGTGATATCTGGCTCCATTGTCAATTCTACCCCCCGCGATGAGTGGAACAAAAATAATAAATAGAAGAGAAATAGAAGTAAGTTGAAGAGCCCTTATTTTAATATTACGTCTTTTAATATCTGAAGATTTTGAATAGAGCGTTATCTTTCTAAAAATACTAATTAATGCAAATGAAGCAAAAATCGTTAAACAAATGAATGGTAAGACAAAATACCATTCAGCAAATCTTCCATGACCCGCAATTTCATTATATAAATAATAAGAAAGATGTAGGATTGGTGCTATAATTAATAGAATTAATATTTTAAGTGCTTTTTCGCTATATTCACGTTTTCTACATATTAAACCCAAAGTAGAGCAGATTATTACGATTACCATCTGATAAATTAATACTGAAGTAAATGATATACCAAATACAACACCACTAATAGGTAAAAAATGATTAAAATTAATTAAATTCCAGGAAATGTAAATTAAAGGCAAGGGGGAAAGAGCAAGAGTAAAATAAAAGAGATTTTTTAAGTTTTCTCTTCTAATTTCAATCATTCCAGAGAAAGTTACAAAGCTAATAATACACGATATTAATATTATATTATCTGTCCTTGTCAAAAAAGATAAAGAAAGAAGAAAACCAAAGATTAAAAAATCCTTTTCATTCATATTTTCAAAATTAGTTTTGAATGCATAGTAAAACAGCCCAGATAAAAGAAGACCATTTAAAGCTGCTTCAGTCCCATCTAAATTTAGAACAATATATAAAGGATTGAAAGCATAAAGCATTACACAGAATTCAGCAGTTTTATTATCAAATAATAATTTAACTAATCTCTTTATGAAAATTAAAGTAATGAAAAGAATGATTCCAGAAAATAGAATGATAATTCTAATAGTTAGAACTAAATCTAATTTAAAAAAGAATATTAGCACTAATAAAATCAACCATAATGGTTGAAAGCCGTTAGTTTTATTAATTGTATCGAATGTGGATTCCCCTTTTAATGCTACATTCTTGGCTATTTCGAAATAATAATAGCTATCGTCAGGTAATAAAACAAGAATAAATTCTAAAGGAAAAAGCACAACAATTGAAAGTAAGATAAAATAACCTAAATAAATATAGTGAATAAATTCAATTTTATGAGTTTTATTTAGCATTTTATAATTTATTTAAGGTTTATTTGATTTTTGATAATGTTTTAATACTATTTTAAGTACTCTGTAATAACTCAACACTAAATATTAAGCATTATATACATAAACTATCCATAAAAGATTTAATAAATAGAAATTTGTTAAAATCGGTTCTCATATAAAACTGAAGAATTTTAAATGAATCAGAAAGTAACCTTATATAAAAATTTTTTGAAGATTTTGAATTTAGATATCGCTTTTTTTGTGCTTAGCAAAAAAATTAATTTGCAAAAAATTCTACTTATTTCTGACACTGATTAATTTTCCATCTATGCCAATATTTCAAAAAATTATACAGCTTTTAAGAGATTGTGTAGATGATAAAGAAGTAATAGATAGTGGAATATTTACAATAGAAGGAAAAGGCCTATATTCCTCCTTACCTCAACCAACCTTATTTAATACTATTCGAGGATTCGAATTCAGAAGTGAAAAAACCTAATTAGTGTTAAAAAGATGTATCTTGAGTTAGAGAATAATAAAAAGTTTATTTCTAATTTTATGAAATCAAATTACTCTTTGTACCCACATTTTTCAAGTTATTAATAAATTTTTTTAAATCATAAAATATAGAATAATTAGTATGAAAAAAGTAAATAAATTTTTTGATAAGCTCTTTAATTTCTTACCCGGATACATTTTTGGATTGCTAACATTTATTATTGGATTTTGTGGAGATATTATTGCACTTTTTCTATCTCCTGAATATATAATGTGGAAGAAATCAATAAGTGTATTGGGAGGTAAAACTGGCGGAATATATTTGAGATTAGGAATTATAATTTCTTCATCATTTTCAATTCCTTTTATAATTTACATGGGAAGAGCCATACAACATGAAAATGTAAATGAGAATTTAAGAAAAAGCGCTATTATAACTGGGATTTTTTCTTCTGTGAGTGCTATACTCACAGCATCTTTTTCTGGTGGGATTTTTTCAGATGTACATGGTTTATTTGCTCTATTTTCATGGGTAGGTGGTGCAATTTTTTGTACACTTTTTAGTATTGCTATGTTAAAAAATACAGAATTTTCAAAACTCGCAGCATATGTTGGATTTATCGTAGCAGGGATTTTTGTATTTTATTTAATACCATTTTTTATAACAAATTATTGCAATCTTTATATTAATATATGTTACTCTCTTGGTCGAGCAATATTCACTATTTTGCCTACTACTGAATGGATCGTGATTTTTTCCATACTATTTTGGTATTTATTTAATTCAAGCTATTTGTTATATAAAAAAATTTAATTATTATTAGATGGTATTAGAATTCAATACGACCTCAAAATTTGGATATATCATGGAACAATTAGAATTTGAAAAAGATATTAAGATTGATGATAAAGACGCATTAATAATTGTTGATATTCAAAATGATTTTTACCAGAAGGCTCATTACCGGTTGAGGAATGAGATCTAATAATAGATGGTATTAATGTCGTTGCTGAGATTTTCAAAAACAGCAATTCCTTAGTTGTTTTAACCCAAGATTGGCATCCCCATAATCATTAATCATTTGCAAGTTGTATTATTGTCATAATATAAAAAAGATTTGGAAAAATTTCAAGAAATTAATTAACAAAAATTCAAGTATTATTCAAATCCTAAACCAATTATCTAATCTAAAATTATACAATATATTAACACGTTTTTAAGTTAGAAAATTTACGTTTTTAAGATATTTCCCTACTTATCTCTACAATAATTAATCATTTTTTAGAATTATAGGACTTAACCCCATTGAAGATTTTTCTTAATATGGTTGAATATAAAGATAATTTTAATTTTATTGATTTAGAAACCTTACCTCGTTTTTTGGCAGTTTAATTGTATTTAAAAGAAGATAAGAGGTTCAGAAAATTATTATTACCTTCATAACTTCAAATTATAGAATTAGAAAGATTTAAGTTCTCAGATAATATTTTTTAACTCTCTGTCTGAAATCTCCACTTAAAAATTTATGAGTGATTTTTTTAATTTTTGGGAAAATGTAAAATTTTAAGAATAGTAATATTATTTTGAGTAAATAATTTCTCATTTTTATAAAAGATTTCCCGTGGTTCCTTTGTCTAACAATAATAGGAATTTCTTTATATTTGTAGAAAGGAATAATTTTGAAAAGCATCTCTTGTGATATGGAATATACAGATTCAAGTTCTAAATTTTCTATTATTTTTGAAGACAATGATCTATATCCATTAGTAGGATCCATTACTTTTCTTTGAAAAAATACCATATAAAAGGCAGTCATAATTTTAACTGAAAGTTTCTTAAAGCTGTTCATATCATAATAATATTTAAAACGATTTCCAATGACAAACTCTACATTATTTTCAATAATAGGTTTTATAAAATCTTTAATATACCTAGGAGGATGTTGGCCATCAGCATCAAGTATAACTATCACATCAAATTTATCTTTCTTGCAATAATTTAATCCTGTTGTAACTGCAGCCCCATATCCTCTGTTTTGAGAGTGCTTAATTAAAGTGATATTATGCTGATTAGCAACTTCGCTAGTTTTATCGGCGGATCCATCATCGACTACTATAACATCAAATTTTTCAGATAAATTATGGGGGATTTCTTCAAGGGTTTTTCCTATATTCAATTCTTCATTATATGCTGGTATTATTACACCTATTTTTAAGCCTGGAAAAAGGTATTTTGTATCAAGAGATTTAGGTGTATTTTTCTTCGTAGTATATTTCAAATTTTTAGAAGATGTTGATGTTTTCAAAATGAATACTCCTAGATGTATTAAAATCAGTTTCTATTATTAAATTTAAATCTAATTATTAATAAAACTTCGATATGTGTTAAAAAATTACGTAATATAAAAAATTAGTACTTTATTAATTATATATTTATATAACTGTCTCAATAACAACTTATGCCTTTTAATATTTTGTAAACTCAAGGAGATATATCCTACAATCATTCTTTTTAATTAGCTTATAGTATTAGTTATTTTAAGACTAATTTAATGAAAATTTTTGTAAAAAAAAGTAATTTAAAAATTTCATACTTCTTTTCCTTATTTATGAGTAGACAATACAAAAGAATTTGTTATATAAACCCTGGTATTAATACAAAGAGACCAATTTCTTATATCATGAATAATTTAAAAAAAAAAAGATATATTGTATCAGTTTTTACTCCAAGAAAAAAAAAAGAATTAAAAAAAAAAGATTCAAGACACTACGACGATTTTAAGGGAATTAATCTAATAACTTACCCGGTTTGGACAAAATCTTCAGGATATTCTTGGCCTATCCCCACCAATTTGGAATTTTTTAAAAAATGTTGGAAAATCTTAAAAGAAAATGATATAATTCATGCTTGGGTACCATTCTATCCAAATACATTTATAATTTGCTTACTAAAACTCTTATTCTTTAAAAAAAAAAAATTAGTTCTCACAATGGATACTATTCCGTCTTATTCCTTTAAAGTATCATCAAAATTAGATGTCTTCTTTAAAATTTTCTTTAAAATATTAGGTAAACTTGTTTTTATTGCTTCTAATTATATCACAGTTTATGGAAGATCCTTAATTAAATATGCTGATAAAGCAGGAGTTCCTAAAAGAAAAATCAGAATTACCCCTACTGGAATTGATTTAACACCAAAAACGCCTGATAAAAATATAAAGGAGATTTTTAACATTCTTAAAAATGAAAAAATAATTTTGTTTATTGGACTCCTTAATAAAAGGAAAGGGATTGATTTAATTTTAAAAACTGCTAAATTACTAAAAAATGAGAATATTAAGTTTATATTGATAGGAGATGGTCCAGAGCGGAAAAGATCAATCCAGAAAGCTTCAACATTAGGATTAGGAGAAATAATTTTATTTGTAGGGAATAGACTTGATGTTCATAATTTTTATGGGCATGCAGATATATTTTTTCTTCCAAGTAGAGGAGAAGGTTTAGCTGGTGTCTTAATGGAAGCAATGGTTTTTCAAGTTCCAATAGTTACCAGTAATATAGCGGGTACAAGAGATTTAATAAATCATTTAAAAAATGGACTTTTATGTGAAACAGAAAATTACATATGCTATGCACGATCAATAAAAAAACTGTTACGAGATGAAGATTTAAGAAATCAATTTATAAAAAATAGTCTGGATAAAATACAAGCTAAATTCCTATGGAAAAAAAATATTAAAAATTTTGAACGATTATATCAATAATTTTAATAAACGAATTAAGATGTTATTTTATCCTTTAAAAGATTCAGCACATAAAATTTTCTAATTTCTTGATTTAAATTAAATAAACTACTTTTATACGTTTTAAAGTCTTATGAAATTGAATCTCTGAATAATATTTTGATTTTTTATAAATTTTATTAAGTTTAGGACGAATTTATAAAGAATTTTCTTTCTAATAGACAATTTTAAGAATTTTTTTAGTAATATAATTAATTTATTCTTCCTTAGAATAATTATTCTATTTAAAAAAAAGAATTTGAAATCACTATGATAAAAAATAAAAATATTTTGATTTCTGGGGGAGCAGGTTTTATAGGTTCCCATCTTTTTGAGAATTTAATTATAAAAGATAATTATATCATAATAATAGATAATTTTAATGATTATTATTCCGGAAAAGAAGAAAACATAGAAGAAATAACTAAAAATTATGAAAAATTTAAAGACTTCGATCTAATTAGAGGAGATTTATTAAATAAATCAGTTTTTGAAGAAATTAATTGCGATATTGATATTATATTTCATCTTGCTGCTCAACCAGGTGTAAGATATTCAATTGAACATGCAGGAAAAATTACTAATAATAATATCATTAGTACTCTCAATATCTTAGAATATGCTGATAAAAATAATGTAAAAAAGGTTATTTATTCATCATCTTCTTCTGTATATGGCAATCCAATTTATACTCCAGTTGATGAAGAACACCCTAAAAACCCTATATCTCCATACGCTATCTCAAAATTATGTTGTGAAATGTATGTTGACTATTTTTTTCGAGAAAATAACCTTCCTACTTCTTCTCTTAGATTTTATACTGTTTATGGGCCAAGAGGTAGACCAGATATGGCAATAAGAAAATTTTTAAACCTTATTTTCCAAGACAAAGAAATTACTATTTATGGTGAAGGGGAACAGCTAAGAGATTTCACATATATTTCGGATATAGTTAATGGATTAATTTTAGCAGCAGAGAGTAATAATTCCTCAGGGGAAGCATTTAATTTAGGGTATTCAAATCCTATTAGTGTTAATCAATTAGTTGAAAAAATGTCTAAAATTGCAAACAAACCTAAAAATATAATATACGCTGATAAGCAAAAAGGAGATGTAGATATTACACATTCAGACATAAATAAAGCCAAAACAATATTAAATTATCATCCCCAAATTAGTATTGATGAAGGATTACAAAAAACATATGATTGGCTAAGGAAAAATATGAACAAATAAGAATATAATGTGTTATCCTAATTATGTTGTTTTTTATTTTTAAATTGCATTAAAATAACTAATCTCTCGTAAATCTCTTTAAGATATTCAGACCTTTTAACATATATTTATCAAAAAATCTTTCTTTATTTAAGAAAGATTCAAAATATTTAATATCTGAAGAGGTAACAGTTTTAAGAATTAAATTCATTAATATAAAGAGGATAAGGAATGTACCTATAGATAGAAAGTCTAATTTTTTAAAATGTGATAATCCTAAATTTTCTATTAGGTTTGAAGTAGCATCTTTAAATATAAGTTCTTTTAAGAAAATTGTGATAATTAACGGAACAAAAAATGTTATATATTGGAGTATTATACCTTTAATATTTAATTTGATGTTTCCAAATTTATAGGTTGCAAAAATCTGAATAACCATTGAAAGAATGCTCCCTACAATTAATCCATATAATATTGCTCCTTCGACCCCAAAAAAGTAAAGTCCTATAAAAAATAATGGAATACTAATTGAAGTATAGAATATTCTTAAAAATAATGATAATTTTACTTTATGTTGAGCATTGAAATGGCTTTGTACAAAAATCGCTAAAACTTGAAAAATAGAAGCAAGTACGATTAAACGGAGTAAATTCGAATATATTAAACGCGCTTCAAGAAATACAAAATCTAAAACAAATTCAACACTAAAGAATAAAATTCCGGATATAATTAACAATAGAAATAATGTTATTTTATAAGCAACTCTATAAATCATATCTATTTGTTCATAATTTTCCTTTGTGTTCAGTTTTGTAAAAGAAGTTAATAATGGAAAATGAAAAGATGCAATTGAATACTCACCTAATTTTTGGTAATTTCTAGCGATATTAAAACCTGTAACAACATCTGGTGATATTACAAATCCAATTCCTTGAAGTTGTGCTTCCCTCGAAAGTCTTTCGATAAGATCAGTAAATCCTATATAAATACCATATTTAAACGTTTTAGATACATCTTTTTTAAATGAATCGGGTTTATTTCCGATTGGTTTAATTTTATAAACCATTATAAATACAAATAGAGAGTTTAGCAAAAAGGGAATTATACTTGAAATTAATACTATCCAAGCAGCAATCTCTATTTCAATATTAATTTCATAAATAAAAAATATAAATAGAGGTATAATATGAATACAATTTTTCAATACTAAGAACAAGAAATTATAATTAAATCTATTAAAGCTACGGTTTATTGCTAAAACAATTAAGTTAAAATTATTTATGAAAATGAGGGGGGATAAAATAAAAAAAAGAGATACCAAAGTATCTATAAAAAAATAGCTAAATATATTAAATAAGAGAATGCTGATAATGAAAATAGGAATTAAAAAAGAAAATTTTACTATAACTGAATTTCTAATTAAAGATTTTATCTTAACTTTTTCATTTAATATTAGATATCTTGGAATATAATAATTTAACACAAAATTAAGACCTGGTGGTAATAAAGAGGTAATGGTTACTATTATTATGATATATGATGTAGCCAATATTAGAAGCCCCCACAAAGCGTCAGTAAACAATCGTGCTAAAAGAAATGAATATATGAATGTAAAAAAAAGAGAACTGTAATTAAACATAAAGGAAAAAAATGTATTTGTAGCTAAATTTCTATATTCTGTATTATCTCTAGCTGACTGATTCGTCATGATACTCTGTTATAATTTAAGAATGAAATGTAATATGAAATTAAATTAAAAAAAGAAAATTATGAATCTCAAATTAAGTTTATGAAATTAATACTTTCTAAAGAAATTGATCTTGAAAGTCTCATTAAGTATAAAGTAATCTTTTAAAATTTCAAATTAAATTTATGATTGAGGACACCTAAAGAAGCAAGCTCTATATAAAAGGTAGAAAAGGAGTCTTTCCAGCCTATATGTACTGGAATCAATTCTGAATCCATAAAAAATCTCCTTCAAATTTTATTAACTTTATGATTTAAGAAAATTTTAAGAAGAATTTAAGTTTATCACGTTGAAAATGAGAAAATACCTATTTACACTTCTTGTGATGAAGAAAAATTTATTTTCAATTTTAAATAATATTATAATCTTGCTAAATCGGACTTATAATTTCAATCTAATAAATTTTTATCTATTATATTTTTCTTAAATTGTTCTAAGTCTTCTTTAGAATCAATATCTTCAGTTGTATCGTTAATTTCAACCCAATTTATTTCACGAAAAAACCTTTTGCTTTTCTCTTGTTTTTCTAAATAGAAAAAAAGACTATTTAGCTTTCCTTTATTTTTTCCCGTAGAATTTTCTATTGCTTCAAGAGAATCTTTTATTCTTCTTTCTTTTTCGCTAAAGGGGATTATTATGCCATAGATCTCCTGTTCTATTTTAAAGGTATATTTATAAGGCTTGGTTCTTCCAAAAAAGCAAAAATCTTTCTTAGAATTTAATATTTTTTCTAAACCATTTTTAGAAAATATAACATCTCCAAGTAAAATAATATTTCTATCAACCCATTCATCTTGGGTGGATAGCATCGACTCAAGCGTATATCTCCTTTTTGATGGGTTTATAAAGTGTATTTTATTGTCATTTAATTCTTTTATATTGTTTCTAATATCATCACGATGGGTTATAATAAAAATTTCGCTAATGCTTTCATAATGCTTTAAAACTCTTATTATTCGTCTTAAAATTTCTTCCCCATCTATTTTAATCAATTGCTTTGCTTTGCCACCAAATCTGGTGGATTCTCCTGCGCACAAAATAAAAACTCTATTATTCATTTTTAACCTATATATAAAGAATTAAAATATTTTACATAATGATTTTATTTCTGGTGTTGGTAATTTAAACTTCCTAAAAAAGTTTTTATATACTTGCAGAAATTCTTTAAAATCGAGTAAAATGTATTAGTAGCTAAATTTTTGTACTCTGTATTATCTTTAGATAGCTGTTTCTCAATATTTTCAGCTTTCATATTAAAAGTAAAAAATCTCTGAAATTTTTAATTCATTTTAAAAAAAAATAATGAGTTTCAAATTAAATTTATGATTTGAAGATTTTGATAAATAATTTATTTTTCGAAAAATTTGTGAGTATATTATAAATTAAAATACTTTTAAAATGCGAGATGAAATTTAAAGAATTCAAAAAGATCTGTCAGGGAAAAAAATTAGAAAGAACAAAAAGAAAAAAAGCTTGGTGGCACTCTCTTCCTCACTTTATCTCTCCTTATATCACCTGGATATTAGTAAAAACCCCAATTACTGCAAATTTTGTTACAGTTTTCGGTATTATAATTGGTTTAATAGGATTATTATTGATTGGGGTAGGTAACAACTTTTTTATTATCCTTGGATTTATATTATTATATCTATATTATATCTCTGATGAAGTAGACGGGGAGATTGCAAGATATAAAAAACAAATTTCATTGCGAGGAATTTATTACGATGAGATTGGACATTTAATCTTTCTGGGATTATTTTTCTTTGCTCTTGGTTATAGCATTTATAATATCAATACAAAATTTCTATACATAATTTTAGGAGCAATAGCATCTTACTTCTTATTAGGAATAAGAATAATCCGTAAGATAGCCATGATAGCGTCTACTAAGAGTGAAATCAGAAATATTATTAATCGAAAAATAGAAAGTAACGAATTTAAATCGTCAAAAAAAGGTATTATTAAATTTATAAAAGGTTTAATTATTAATCTTGTTAATGCTTTTAGTCATCCTTATATCATTATAACAGTATTTTTCATTGGCTTCTTATTATATATGAATTTTGGTTATTTACAGATATTAGAAATTATTATGATAGTTTACACTATTTTTATGTTTATTGTATTTTCATCATTTATAATTATTAAAGCTAAAACTTTTGAAAAGGATATTATCAAGATTTTTCAATCTACGAATAAATATGATTAATTACGAATCGAAGAAATGTTAAAATAAAGTTGAAATCAAATAACCGACCAAAAGTAGGGATTTTTACAAAACCAATAGATCAAGGAACAAGTGGAAGTGGTAGTTATTTAAGACAGTTAGTTAATAATATTTTAAATATTAATGATAGATTTCATATTGTACTTATACATTACTCGAGAAATAATAATGAAATTTATAAAAAAGCAGATCAACTTATTATTTCTAAAAATCCATTATTAGCAACAATTAAGCTTATAAAGGAAAAATTTGATATTCTTCATTTTTACCCTATAACTATATTTTCTCCTATTTGGTTAAGAAAACCAAAAAAAATTACTTCAATCCATGGAGGAGGAGCAGCGCAATTCTATTTTCCATATCAATATTCTAAAATTAAAGTGTTGCACACAAGAATTATTAAGCCATTTTATATTCGAAAAATGGATTACATATTTGTGGGTTCAAAAGCAGGTAAATTTTTTATTACTAATCAATACCATGTGAAAAAAGATAAAATCTTTTTTACTCATAGCTCTGTAGACAAGGATTTCAAAAAATATAAAGATAATCCAATAAAAGCTAAAAAAAAGTTTAGAATAGATAAACCTTTTATTTTTCATTTGAGTAAATATTCTGTGAGAAAAAACCCTTGGATAATGCTAAATGCATTTCAAATTCTAAAAGAAAAAAAAATAGATCTAAAATTTGTCTTGGGAGGGAAAGGATGGAAAAATCAAAAAGTAGTTGAATTTGCAAAAAAAAAGAATATACTTAAAGATATCATTTTTACAGGCTTTATTTCTCGAGAAGAAATTATTGAGCTTTTAAATTTAGCCGAAGTTTTTGTATTTCCATCATTTTTCGAAGGATTTGGTATACCCAATATAGAAGCTATGGCTTGTGGTTGCCCAGTTATTACATCAAATGCTTTTGCTATTCCAGAAGTTGTAGGAGATGCTGCCCTAATTTTAAATGATAATAGGGATCCAAATGAACTTGCGAATAAAATTTTTCAGATAATTAGTGATAAAAATTTACGGAATAATCTAATAGATAAGGGTCTTGAAAGAGTCAAGAAATTTTCCTGGAAAGAGAGCGCACAAACTGTTTTAGATACATATAAAAAATGTTTGCAACAATAGAATGGTGAGTAATTAAGTTAGAATAATAGTTTTAAGAGTTAAGTATAATGCAATAAATTTTTATCATTTAATTAATCATTGAATGCATTTATACTCAAATAATTAAAAACATTAAAATTGATATTAAAAAAAGGTGTCCCAATGAATATTTTTTGGATAGTCACTGATTCAATCTGCAATTATGAAAGATCTGATCTACATGGGTTGCTTCCAATATATAAAAAACTAAGAGATTGTAATGAAGGTTTTTATTTTGAAGATTGTATTTCTCAATTTTCCTCAACAAACTTATCGCTCTTTTCATTTCTAACCGGAAGATTCCCCTATTTTGTATTTCCTGACTATTTTCGTTCAATCAAAAACCTTCCAAGTTTAAAATCTAAAAATAATATTGCTCCTTTAAGAAAAGAAGATTATAATATTGAATCAATATTGTTTGGAAGAGAGCAAGTAATAGTTTTTGAAGAAATTCTCAATCCATATTATGAAGAGGACCTGCATAAAGGAGATCACTGGTTAAATGCGATGGAAGTATATCACTTATTTATCAAAAAGGTTGAGGAACTTAACCGTTATAAAAACAATTTCCTTTTTGTATTTTTTAGACCAAGTGACCCTCAAACTGATTTATTTTTAAGCAAAATAATAGATTATTTAAAAAAGAAAGATTATTGGGATAATTCTATTATCATTATCAACTCTGACCATGGTTATTATGATAAGAATTTATATAAAAAAACTAAATTATTACATTTTGATGATATACATCAATCTTCTATGCAACCAGTTTTTTTTATCAAGTTGCCATTAATTCTGACGAATTCTCCTCCTAAAAGAATCAAAAATAGAGTTTATTTAATAGACATTATAGAAACTATTCTTGATTATCTAAATCTTGAAGCTACGCATGAGAGAGAATCAAAATCATTTAAAGATTTAATCGAAAAAGGTGTTGATGTTAATAAGAACAGAAAAGTTAGAGGAGATTGTTACTTAATGTTTCAATCTATCAAAAAAACAATGATAATTCAGGATAATTGGAAATTAGTTAATGACAATGGAAAGTTTGCCTTATACAATTTGTATGAAGATTATCTGGAGAAAAAAGATGTAAAGGAAAAATATCCAATCATATATGATGAATTATTTCAATTTTATAAAAAGACAGAATCAAAAGCTTACAGGACGTTTCAATCCATTTTGAATACACTCTATGAACAAAGCATTTTAACCACATTGAAATTTGAGAATGTCTTAATTCCTTATCAATTTCCACCCCAATTAGTGAAATTTCTTCGAGAAAAGCTTAAAATCAATAATTCTATGATAAACCCATCTGAAACTAAAAATTTTTATTCATCTAAAAATCAAAAGTTCATTACAATTCTAATTTTTAATAGATTAACTGGTTATGGATTAAAAAAGTTGTTCCGTAGGTATAAAAAGTTCACTAAACGTTTCATTATCTTAGACACAGAATTAAATGATGTATCTAATCAGATTAAAAATACCGGATATTTAAAGTTTGTAATACGGTCAATTATAGCCCGAAGAAAACAATTGTCCCAAAGATGGAAAGAAATAGTTGTATGGATTTTATACTTTCCTCTTTATTTTAATAAATATGTAAGAAAACATTATCCTTAATTTAAAATTCTTAACAAGAAGTAATTTATTTATACCATCTCTTAAAACTAATTTGAAGGCAGATTATAAATAATTTCAAAAGGATTTAATTGAATAATTAATTTTTTATACAAATATTTTGTATTTTATATTTTACTTAGAATTAAATGTTTAAAATAGGTATTCAAGTATGAAAGCTATTATTATAGCAGCAGGGCCTAGTACTAGATTAAGACCCTTTACAGACTACAAACCTAAATGTCTACTAGAAATAGAAGGAAAAACAATTCTTGATAGGACTTTAGAGGTTCTTTATAGTTGTGGTATTAATGATATTGTCATTATTCGAGGATATCAGAAAGAAACAATTAATCTTCCAAATATTAGGTATTATGATAATGATAATTTTTATAACAATAATATTTTAGAATCACTTTTTTACGCTGAGCCAGAGATGATTGATGAATTCATATTCACATATTCAGATATCCTTTATAGCAAAGAAGTTGTTCAAAAACTACTTGATTCCGCTCATGATTTTAGCCTTGTAGTAGATACAGCTTGGAGAGAAAGATATGAGGGACGTACAAAGCATCCTACAGATGAAGCTGAATTAGTTCTAGTAAAAGAAGGTAAAATAACTCACCTTTCTAAATTTTATAATCCCAATGTTGCTTATGGAGAATTTATAGGCCTTGGAAAAATTTCTAAAAAAGGAGCAGAGATTTTTACCCGGAATTACAATCGGGCAAAAAATAATAAAACCTGTAAGTTTACAGGACGCTTCCATGATTCTACTACGATTGAAAAAGCTTATTTAACAGATATGTTTGAGGAACTTATTATTAGGGGATATTCTATCTATTCAGTAGATATTGAGGGAGGATGGGTTGAATTGGATACTGACGAAGATTATGAATATGCAAAACAATTAATAAAAGAAGGAAAAATATAAAACTTTTAATTAAGAAGAGGTATTAAAAATATGGATGAAAAATTAAGTTTAAACAGTGAGATTGAAACAAAACAAGCATTTAAACGTTGGCGAAATCGAATATTTTTTACGGTGTGGATTACCTATATGATTTATTATATAGGTCGTACAAATTTGTCTATAGCAAAACCATATCTCATGTCGGAGTATGGAATCTCCGCAACTATTATGGGATTTGTAGGGACTTGTTTTTTCTTAGCATATGCTTTTGGACAATTTTTTAATGGGTTTTTAGGTGATAAAATTGGCGCGAGACGTTTTATAACTTTGGGTCTAATTGCATCTTCTATTATAAATTTATTTATGGGGGTTGCATTTGAATTCATTTGGTTGGCATTTCTGCTTTGGGGATTAAATGGATATTTTCAAGCAATGGGATGGGCTCCTTCTGTAAAAACCATTGCCAATTGGTATCCTCCAGACGAAAGAGGGAAATGGTCAAGTAGACTTGCTACATCATATTTATTTGGAGGTGTTATAGCATGGCTAATTGCAATACTTATTACTGGTACTTTTGGGCTAAATTGGAGATTTTCATTTATTATTCCAGGATTTATCATGTTTTTCATGGCGATTCATTTTTACATTCGTAGTAGAAATGCTCCTGAAGAGGTTGGTTTCCCAACTCTTGAGGAGGAATGTGAGGGTAAAATTGTAATGGGTGAATGTCATGATGATGAATTTCTAGGCTTTAAATACACAGTTGGCACAATTATTAAAACAAAAACGGTTCTTTTTGCTTCCTTTGGGTTATTTTGTTTAAATATGGTTAGATATGGTTTAACAGATTGGCTCCCATATTTATTAAGCCCTGAAATAACAGGTGCGGAATATTTTGTTATATGGAAATCAATTTTTTACCCAATTGGGGGAGTAATTGGGGTTATTATCGGTGCTTGGTTTTCAGATAAATTTCTCAATAAAAGAAGAATTCCTGTTATTTCACTTCTTTTTATAGCATTATCCTTGACATTAGTTATATATACATTGCTTCCTCCACTTGATATGGTTTTTGGGATTCCAGTATTGATTTTAATTGGTTTTTTAAACTTTGCTCCCCACGCTCTATTAGTTTCTACAATACCAATGGAATTTGGTACAAGAAAAGCAGCATCTGCCGCCACGGGGTTTATTGATGGGTGGGGATATATTGGCGCAGCAATTACAACTTTTACTTCAGGTGTTCTCATTGATACGGCAGGTTCTGGAGCTGCTTTTATGCTTTGGATAATTGTGGCTCTAGTAGGTGGTTTAGTTCTTTTAGTTGATTGGAAAAGTATGCCAGAGAGAAAGGAATATTTATAACACATAAAATTATTAATAATTTTTTTCTCATTTCCACATTTTAAATAATATATTAAAAGAAAAACCTAATTAATCTTAATTTACTAAGATAATTGTATAAATTCTAATCTTTAATTAGTAATAGACATCAAGCAAGTTAATTAGAAAATATAAGAGAATATTTAAAATAATTTTTTATCTGGACTTATAAGTGGTGATTATGGAATTCAAGCTAACAAGTAGAATCTTACCAAATGTAAGAAGAAGAATGCTAAAAGATTTACTTGAAAAAAAAAGTTTTATTAGAATTATAGAAGCTCATAACGGATTAAGTGCAATTATCGCTAATAATATAAAAGAACACTACAAAGATGAAATTCGTGAGTTTGATGGATTTTGGGCTAGTAGTTTTACAGATAGTGCTGCTAAAGGATATCCAGATATTGAGCTTGTAGGTGCTGAATCTCGATATGAAACAATTAGACAAATTCTAAATAGCTCAAATAAACCAATAATAATTGATGGAGACACTGGTGGAGAAGCTGCAAATTTCGAATATTTTATTCGAGCATTAGAAGACATGGGCGTTTCAATGGTTATTATTGAGGATAAGAAATTCCCTAAAAGAAATAGCCTTGAAGGGGGTACAATCCAAGATCAAGCAGATCCGGATATATTTGCTACAAAAATTAAAAGAGGGAAGGAAGTTCAAATTTCTGATGATTTTATGATTATAGCACGTATTGAAAGCTTGATAGCAGGTTCAGGATTAAGAGATGCTATTTATAGAGCTAAGAAATATTTATTAGCAGGTGCAGATGGAATAATGATTCATTCTAAACAGAGAGATCCTAAAGAAATCCTTAATTTTGCTATAGAATATGAAAAATTAACAAAAGAATTAGGATTTAGAAAACCTTTAGTATGTGTCCCTACCACTTATAATACTATTACAGAGGAAGAACTAATAGAGCATGGATTTAATATAGTAATATATGCTAATCATCTTTTACGAGCTGCTCATAAAGCTATGAAGGAAACTGCTTCAATAATTTTAAGGAATAAAAGGGCATTTGAAGCAGAATCTATGTGCAGCCCAGTTAAAACCGTTTTTAAAGATGTTGGTTTTTTGGATGTAAAAGAAAAAGATTTAAAATATATTAAAAGTCCTATAAAAGTAATTATCCCTGCTGCTGGAAGTGATCCTGAGTTTAATATTCCGAAGGGGATGACGCTTTTAAAAAGTAAGCCTGTTCTCCAAAGACAAATAGAGACATTAAAAAATTGTGGTATTAACGATATAATTGTTATTAGAGGTTATAAAAAAGAGGAATTTACAGTTGATGGTATAAAATACATTGATAATGATGAATATGATGAGTATTACATCTTACATTCTCTCTTTAAAGCTGAATGGGATATGGGAGGAGGGTTTATTTTTATTTACTCTGATATATTGTTTAATGAACAAATAATAAAAAACCTGCTCAATTCAAAAGGAGATATTATATTGGTATTGGATAATTCTTACACTTATCACAAGCATAAAATTGATAAAATTCTTGAACTTGTTCTTACAAAAAGTAAGCCAAGTGAACAAACCAGAGATTTATATCAAATAAAGAACAAGATTTTCAGAATAGGAAGGAGTATTAATAAAGACATGGCGGATTATGAATTTGCCGGAATAGCTTACTTCTCAGAATATGGGGTCGAGATAATCAGAAGGATATATAATGATTGCAAAATGAATCACAAAGGAAATTTCCATGAAGCAGATTCATTTGAAAAAGCATCATTTGTTGATCTTATACAAGAAGTAATAGATAGAGGTTTTCAAGTAGACATTTTGGAAGTACATAAAGGTTGGATTGAGATTCATAATAAGAAAGATATTGAATTTGCTGAAAGATTAATTTGATTAATAAATATAACACAAAAATGATAGAATATTTAGGATTTAACTCTATTAATAAATTAAAGACGATTTTAAGAAAGAATACCTTTAAAAATATATTCCTAATAACAGGAAAAGATTCTTTTGAGAAGACTATTATAAAAGAAAAGCTTCTTAAGATTCTCAAAAATTATGATTATATCCAATTCAATGATTTTTCTCCAAATCCAAAATTAAATGATATAAAAAAAGGATTAGACTTATTTAAAAGCCAAGATTTTGATGTAATTATCGCTGTTGGAGGAGGATCAGTCTTAGATATGGGAAAATCTATTTCAATTTTATCAACTAATGATAATTCTCCTATAGATCTTATCGTAAAAAAAAAAGAAATAAAAAAAAAAGGCATACCTTTAATTCGGATTCCAACAACAGCAGGTTCTGGGAGTGAAGCAACTCATTTTGCTGTTGTTTACATAGATAAAGATAAATATTCTTTAGCAGAACCAGAATACTTACAACCAGAATATGTGATTGTCGATCCTCAGTTTACATACAGCTTGTCGAAAAAAAACACTGCTGTTTCCGGTTTAGATGCACTCACTCAAGCTATTGAATCTTTTTGGAATATAAATTCTACTGATGAATCAAAAAACTATGCGAAGAAGGCAATTGAGCTTATATTAAATAATTTAATAAAAGCTGTTAACACCCCTGATAAAAAATCTAGGTATAATATGGTAATTGCGGCAAATTATGCTGGAAAAGCAATAAACATCACAAAAACGACTGCTTGTCATGCTATTTCATATCCTATTACTTCATACTTTAATATACCTCATGGACATGCAGTTGCTTTGACTTTACCTTCTATGATTGTCTTTAATTCAGATGTGAGTGAAGATGATATAATAGATTCACGTGGAGTTGAATATGTTAAAAAGGTTATGAAAGAACTAATTTCAATAATTGGTGCTTCAGATTTTATCGAAGCACGAGAAATTATTAGAAATTTAATAATAAATATTGGATTAGAAATAAAATTAGAGAATTTGCATATTAAGACTCAGGAGGATATTGAATTAATTATAAAAAATGGATTCAATCCTGAAAGAGTAAAAAATAATCCTCGTTTACTTACAGAAACAAAATTAAGGAAAATCTTAAATGATATAAGATGAAAGTGATATTGTTAAACGCAGGGATTGGCAAAAGATTAGCGCCATTAACTAATAATAAGCCTAAATGCCTTGTTAAAATTAATAATGACGAAACAATATTAGATTATCAAATAAGAAACATCGTTAAGTTTAACTTTAAAGAGTTTATAATTCCAACTGGTCCATTTGAGAATCAAATTAAATCCTATATTAAAAAGTTTTATCCTTCTATTGAAGTTCAATTTATTCATAATCCCCGTTATGAAAATACCAATTATATATATTCAATTTATTTAGCTCGAGATGTTATTACTGATGATATTTTGATTTCTCATGGAGATTTAATAATTTCTGAAAATCTGATAAAGCTTTTAGTTGATTCTAAAGATATAAACTGTGTATTAGTAAATAAAGAGATTCCCCCTCCCGTGAAGGACTTTAAAGCAAATATTTTAAATAATAGGATATATAAGATAGGAGTAGATTTGTCAGGACCACAAACAGCATTTTTAGCTCCATTATATAAATTATCAAAAGAATTTATGAAACAATGGTTTGAACAAATAGAAATTTTTGTAAGCTATAATAAGGTAAATTGCTATGCTGAAGATGCACTAAATGAAATTTTAGATAAAATAGTTTTAAAACCTTGTTTTTTTAATGAATTTTGTATTGAAATTGATGATCACAAAGATTTAGAAAAAGCAAAGCAGTATTTTAAAAAAAATAATTAAATCTTTATTTGTTGATGATAAAAATGATTAGGTGCGAGGATTTTTTTGAAATTTTAAAAAATTTTGATTTTACTTTCTTTACTGGAATCCCTGATTCCACATTTAAAGATTGGATGAAATACTTAGCTGATAATGATGGAAAAGGTCTAAAAAATGTTGTTGCTTGCAATGAATGTGAAGCTATTGCTATTGCTTCTGGTTATCATTTAGCAACAAATAAAATAGGAATTGTTTATATGCAAAATTCTGGATTTGGGAAGACAATCAATCCTATTACGTCATTATGTGATCCAGAAGTATACTCAATTCCTGTTCTCTTAATGATTGGGTGGAGAGGTGAACCTGATAAAATTGATGCACCTCAACATAAGAAAATGGGTGAAATTATGCTCCCATTATTAGATACATTGCAAATTCCTTATACTATCCTTAAACCAGATTTAGTTTTAATTAAAAACGAGATTAAGAAGGTAATTGAGTATCTTAAGAAAGAAAATGGTCCATATGCTTTAATTTTTCGACGAAATTTCTTTCAATTTTATGAAATGAAAAAAAAATCATTAAATAATTATTCATTGACAACGAAAGAAGTAATAGAGTTAATTATGAATAATTTAACTAATGATGAAATTATTGTTTCTACCACAGGATATATTTCAAGAAAATTATTTGAGTATAGAGAATCAAGAAAAAAAGAACATAATAAAAGTTTCTATAATATTGGATCAATGGGATGCGCTAGTTCTATTGGATTAAGTATAGCTCTTCAAAAGCCAGATAAAAGAGTAATTGTATTTGATGGAGATGGAGCAACAATTATGCAAATGGGGGCTTTTACAACGATTGGAAAGTATTCACCTACAAACTTCGTTCATATTATATTAGATAATGAAGTTCATGAATCTACAGGAAGTCAACCTACAAATTCTCCCAATGTTAAATTCACTAATATAGCCTTGGCATCAAATTACAAATTAGGAATTTTAATAGAATCTAAAGAGAAATTATTAGAATCATTAGAAGATATTAAAAATCGAGAAGGTCCAATTATGATCTTGATTAAAACTAAAGTAAGTCCTGATTCAGACCTAAAAAGACCAGATAAACTTCCAAAAGAGTATAAAAAAGAATTTATGAAATATTTAACGGATTCACGCTAATAATTTTTAAAATACTATTAAAAAATTTCTTCTTTATGAACATGTTTAGGTTATCAATTTTATTAAAAATGTTAAATAACATTACAAGATTTTAATAAAAATAATCTCAAGATTTTTAATTGATTAAATATGAAAATTGAAGATAAAAGAATTCTTGTTACTGGAGCTGCTGGGTTCATCGGAAGTAATATAACAAGTAAATTAATTGAATTAGGGGCAGAAGTAATAGGTGTTGATAACCTATTTAATGGCAGTTTAGACAATTTAGAAAATGTTTTAGAACACAAAAATTTTAAATTTAAAAAAGGGGATATAAGAGATTTAAACTTTTTATTAGAAATCTTTGAAGATATTGACATCATATATCATGAAGCAGCATTTACTAGTGTACCTCAATCAATATTAATGCCAGAATCATGCAATGATGTTAATGTGAATGGTACATTAAACATTTTAAATGCAGCCAGGAAAATGGATGTCGAAAAGATCATCTTTGCGTCAAGTTCTTCAGTATATGGAGATAGTCCTGAATTACCTAAAAGGGAGGATATGAATTGTTTACCAATTTCTCCTTATGGTGTATCTAAAATGACTGGTGAGGCGTATATGCAGGTATATTATCAAATTTATGGATTAAAGACAGTATCTTTGAGATATTTTAATGTTTTTGGTCCAAGACAAAAGGATTCAACTTATAGCGGGGTAATCGCAATTTGGTTAGGAAGACTCATCAATAATAAGAATCTAATAATATTTGGTAATGGAGAGCAATCAAGGGATTTTACTTATGTTGAAGATGTAATTCAGACTAATATATTAGCTGTTGAGCATAATATAAAAGGTGAAATTTTAAATATAGCAGCTGGTTCTCCAATTAAATTAACAGATCTCGCAAAATTGATTTTAAAATTAACAAACAGAGAAGATTTAAAGATTACATATACAGATCCTCGGCCTGGTGATATATTACATAGTTTTGGTGATATTTCTAAGGCTAAAAAAATTATAAATTACCAGCCAAAATATACACAAGAAGAAGGATTGAGAGAGTATTTTACATGGCATAGTCAAAAATATAAAATAGATTTACAGATATCGTAAATCCTTTAAAAAAGATGAATAATATTAAAAATAAAATAACCACAGCATTACTTTCCATTTATTCAAGAATAAATCTATTTATTTTTATAATTTCTATAGTTTCTTTTACATTCATTTTTTTTAAATTAATTAATTTTACTACTTTTTTAGGTATAGCAGATATCTTTATTCTTGAATATCTTTTTCAATCGAGTGTAATTATTAGTACCATTTTTGCTTTATTATTTTTACCCACTTACCCCATCTTTTTCATACTAATGAAAAAGCAGAATTTTAGTTTTTTAGAAAAATTAAGTCTAACAATAGTTATTAATTCAGCTTTTTACATTTTTATAGGTTATATTGGATATTGGATAGGTATTCCAATTATAGGGTTTTTTTTCTTTTCTTTTACTTTAATATTTTTTTTACTGTTAATAATTATTATAATATTTGGTGAATGGAAAAAAGGATTATATAATTTCATTAAATCTAAAGAGTATTTGAAAAATAAACATGAAAAAATCAATAAGTTCTCTCTATATAAATTTTTCAAAGACAACATACCTCTAAATGGCATCCTCTTAATAATTTTTATCTTCTTAATCTGTATTATGAATATTTTTAAATTTAGTAATTTTGGTGGAACTGATCCATGGCTTCATATTCTTAATAGCCAAAGAATAACAAGTGAAAATATTATTCCTATTAAAGAATATCATGGAGAAATGGGTTTAAGTATTTTTGGAGCAGTAATCAATTTTTTTTCTGGTTTGAATCATGTACTTTTACCAAAATTTTTGGTATTTTATACTTTCTTTCTTTCTGCTCTTGTTTTCTATAATATATCTTTAAGAATATTTAAAAATCGGAATCTAGCATTTCTTAGTGTATTTATTTTAGAGTTTTCTTCGCTAGGCTTCTCTACAATGATGCTTCAATATTGGCCTTCAGGTTCCGCGTTAATTAAATGTCTAGCTATATTTTTCCTTCTATATGTACGATTACAAAATTTTATTAAAGTAGAACGCCCACAGAGAAAAGACATTCTTACAAACATTTCTTTCTTTTATATAATAATTACGATAATCTTTATTAGTGCTGTTCTTACGCACGTAGTCACATCTATAATATTTTTAATCTCTTATTTATGGTTATATTTTATTTATTTTTTGAAAGATTACAAGCGCGGTTTTGACTTAATCTTTTTAGTAGGATTATTAGGGATTTTTTTAGTATTAAGTTATTTTGGAATTGGAAGTGGACATTATTGGTTTTTAATTCCATTCAATATCTCATGGTATCTCTTACTATTTATGATTATAGCCGGGGTTACAGCTGGAGCTATTTTATTCTGGAGATTACAAAAATCAATCATTTTTACTAAAGGAAGATTTTCATCTGTGATTAAAGGAGAAGGAAATAATTTTTACAAAAGAATCGAAGACAGAATAATAATTCCACTAATTTTAAGTATTTTGATTCTCCTTGTAGTTGTTTTATTGATCGTAAACTTGTTCTGGCTTAAAATAGAAATGATTAATATATTCTATGTAACTGAAATTATATTAATAAGCGCATTTTCTATATGGGGAATGATTCTATTTCAAAAAAAGCCAAGAGGAAAACCGATATTTATTTGGGGATTAAGTCTCATTATATTATTGGCAATAGGTTTTATTTTTAACGTTTTTATTCTTAGTAATTTGATTTGGCAAAGAATTCTATATCTTATACCTCCATTTATTGTGATTGGGTTTATTTCGTATATATATAAGCTTATAAGGTTAAACAAATTTAAAAACTTTAGACTAAAATTTACCTTTTTAATGATAATATCATTTTCATTATTTACATCTTATTTTTATGAGTCAGTCAGTTATGAAGTTTTTGATGTAAAGAAGAGGGATGCAAGTTCTATTCAATGGTATTCAAATAACACTGTGGATAAAAATGTTATCTTTACTAAAGTTGGATGGAATCATGTATTTAATCATTATGATTATCTTTTTAGTGATCAAGATGGTTCGTTTACTTATAATGAGAATTTTATTTTTTTGAAAAATGAAACTGATTTATTTCCTCCTAATAACCATATCAATGAGAGTGGCATTAATATCTTAAGTAAAATTAAAAGTGATTATAATACAGATGTCTATATTATTTTCGCAGGTGAATATATAATAAACAAGGGAGGAGATTTATTTGGACAATTATCAAAAGAGGAATTAGAAGAATATTACACTCTCGATTATTTAAACAAAATATTATCATCAAAAACGATGAAAGGGGTGGAAACTCCTCTTTATTGGGTTATCTAAAAATTTCATAATCTCCAGGAAAGATATTATCCAATTTTTCTTTAAGAATCTTTTTCTTATTTCCTTCAATCTTTATTAATTTAGGCAACTTACCAGTTTGACCAACTTTATTTTCTCTGCTAATAAAAGCTCCTGAAACCCCAAAAATGTTATCCACGGCATCCAAACCTTTTTTTATTGATGTTTCGATATCTTTACCCTTTACTAAGTTTCCAATTTTAGTAGCTGCAGTATCTGCTAACGCTGCATTTTCTGCAAAGATTGTCACCACATCAGCTTGTCCTAAACTAATCGCATGCCCTATTGTAGCAGAACTAGTACCAATTCCTAAAGGACAATCTTTTTTTTCTATTAAGAATCCTATATTTAGATTTAATTCATTATATCCAGCGAATAAAGCAACTTTCATTGGTTTAATTGAATCTATTGAAATTTCACCCCCATTTTCAACTAACGCAATTTTTGCTGGAATAAAATCAATTTCTGTAGTATTATCCTTTATTTTCATTGCTTCTAACATTAAATCAGCTAAAGCTCCTGCTACAGAAGCCATAGGACCAACATCACAGATATAGGCTACTTCTGCCATTAAATTAACAATCCTTAAACTTGTTTTTACTTTTACTGGAGAGAAGGAAGTTAAAAAATTATTATTTTTTTTAATATATCTTTCTAAATTATTTCTATGAAAAAATAAAGTGTCTTTAGCTCTTAATATTGCTGATTTCGATTCAGAAATAATCGTAATATCAGATTCTTTTTCTGAAAAATGTGTTTTAAATGTTTTCAATTTCTTTATTTATTAAATTCTTAAGAATCTTAGTATTATATTGATTCTAATAACAAAATAAATATAAATAAATAGGTTTTCATTATTTATTAAAAAGCAATACTTCCAAATTATGAATCAAATTAATTACGAGGAAATTATCTCTCAACTAAAATCTGACTTAAATGCTGAATGTGCAATCGCTAATAAATATGGAATTATACTAGGATCGGCAATTAAGGAATTCTCTAAAGGAAAAGTAATTCCTCAAAAAATTCTATCATTGATTTCAAATTCTAAAGAAATTGCTGCTGAATTAAGTTTAGAAAATATTAATTCATTTGCGTTGGAAGCTAAAAAGAATAACTATTTATTTACATTTATAGAAGATTTAATATTAATTTCTAAACTTGAATTAAGCGTAAACTTAGCAAAATTTATGCCAAGTATTGGTGTTTTTTTGAAAAAATTAAGTGAAAGTTCTGAAGAAGAGATTCATGAATTTTCTATCTTTGATTTCTCAAAAGAGATTACAAAAATAGAAGATACTTTAAAAGAAGAAAAAATTAAAAAGGATAAATATTCGATTATTAAGGATTTAGTAAAATATCTCTCGAATTAGTTTTAAGAGGGTAAATTATATACTTTTTTGGTGAAAAGCTATTTTACGTCAAGTATTTATATATAAGGGTGAAGAGCTTCTATATTATAGGCATTTCGGTAAAGCAATGAAACAAGAAGCATTGAGTCTTCTAGTAGAAGAAATTATGCAAGATGTATCCTCAAGAGAAATAGATATAGTAGAATCTCATGATTTTTATAAATTTAAAGTATCATTTATAACACAAAAAGAATTAGACTTACTGTTCATATTTGTAACTGGGTTAACAGATAAATTTGATAATGTTAAAAAAGAATTAGAGAGATGTAGAAAAGAATTCGGAACTTTATTTGAAGATATCCTACAACACAGGTTTGATGCCAAAACTTTCGAAGTTTTTGATCCAATAGTAGATGGAATCCATAAAAATTTAAGACCAAAAATATCTTTAGTTGGATTTTCTGGAGTAGGTAAAACTACAATCACTAAATTAATTCGTGCAGAGGAAATCCCTATGCAACATATACCTACGATCACAGGCGAAATTGCTACAATTAGAATTGGTAAATTATATTTTCATTTATGGGATTTTGCAGGACAGGAACAATTTAGCTACTTATGGAATAATTTTATTAAAGGAAGTGATGCGGTTCTCCTGATTACTGATTCTACATTAGAAAATGTTGAAAAAAGCAAATTTTTCTTAGAATTAATAAAAGAACAAGCACCTGATGCACATACATCTATAATAGGCAATAAACAAGATTTAGAAGGAGCTATGGACCCTTCCCAAATCGAAAGAATTTTAGGATTGAAAACTTATTCAATGATAGCTAAAGATCCAGAAAATCGTAATAAAATGATTCAAATAATCGCAGATATCTTAGAGATGAGTGCAGAGGTTTCTCCTCTTTTAAAGCCATTATTAGAGAGGGATAAATTGATTGAAGAGGCAACAAAAGTTTTGAAGGATGCTGATTTTGATAAAGCAGCATTTCTATTTGATAAAATCAGTAGTTTATGCGTGGAATTAGGAGATGATTCATTAGGAAAGGAATTTTTTGAGAAATCACAAAAAATAAAAACAATGTTAGAACAAGTTGAAGCACCGCAAGTTACCCCTGCACACCCTATAGATGCGGATAGAGTCCAAAAAGCTGTTCCGTCTGAAACATCTAAGGCCCCTATACCCATTGAAGAACCAAAAATTTTTAAAACTCCTCCGCCACCACATCTTCCTCCATCAGTAAATCCACCTCAAAAAAGCCCGTTTTCAATTGAAAAACCAAGAATAGAACAAGAAGTACTTCAGGAAAAAACTGAAGATATTAAGGAAATACCTAAACAAGAAGGGCTTAAAAAACCAGAAATTGCTCAAGAACCTACAAGTTTAAAATTAAAGCCTGAAGATTTTATGGTTAAAATTCGACCAAAAAGAGTGGTTACTGTTCCAAAAGAGGCTAAATCTCAGTTAAAAATTTCTCCGTATGGTCAGATAAAAAGTGACGCAGAACAAAAAATCACAAAACCTCTCTCAGCGACTCCATCTTTAAAAATAAAATCTAATGTTATCAAAACTCAACCTGAGCAACCATTTGTTCAAAAAATTGACGAAAAACCGCTAGAAATGAAATATCAAAAAGTTTTAAAAGAAGAATCTGAAGGAATCCCTCCCTTGGAAACTTCTACGACTACAGAAGCGATTTCAATAACGAATAGGTATCAAAATGAAGATTTGAAAAAACAATTGCTTGATATAAAGATAAAAAAAGCAAATTTAAATAAAATGGCGTTAGACTATGATATGCAAGAACTACAAGGAGAAATTTCTGCTGAAGAACTTGAAGAAAAAAAGAAGAAAATAACTCTTTTAGTGAAAAAATTAGATGACCAAATCTATGAAATCCAAAATCTTTTAAATCAATAATCCTACTGTTTCTTTATCTAATTTTAAGCTCTTAATATAAAAATGAAAAAAAGAGAATATCTCTCATTATCTTTATTTTTAATCTTAGTAATAATCATTATAATGGATAGTCCGTTAATACTTCCAAACCAAGTATTAATTGCCGCGGATTTAGGAATATTTTTTGACACTATTGGTATTATTCTCGGAATTTATACAATAGTCCATGGAGTAACTATTGTTATTTCGGGGTATGCTACAGATCTTATTGAAAGAAAAAAGTTGTTAGTCATTGCAGGATTGTTTTGGTCCATGACAGCAATGATTCATATTTTTATTACTGATCTATGGCAGTTGATTTTAGCACGTATTCTCGCTGCTATAGCAACAGGAATAACAGGTCCTTTAATCATTTCTTATATTGCAGATATGGTCTCTTCAGAATCAAGGTCAAAATCATTTGCTGTGTGGTCATTATTATCAACAATCGGTTCGTTATTTGCTACATTCTTTGCATTATCCTTTAATAAAATTCCCTATGAAAGAATTGATATAGAATCTGAAAGTATTAGAGAAAATATTTCATATATCTCTTTAAATTTTCCTAATTTGCTAAATACATGGCGGCTTCCCTTTTTAATTCTTGGTCTTGTTGGCTTCATTTTCACTATTTTCTGTCTATTTCTTACTACTGAACCAAAAAGAGCTGCAAAAGAAAAATATTTGGAATCAATCTTAACAGAGGATACACTTCAATATTCTTATAAAATAAAATTTAGTGATTTGAAAAATATTTACATAAGGAAATCTAATATTTTTTTAACATTAAATTTCTTTGATGTAATAGCTTCAGGACTACTTGTGGCATATATTTTTCCTTATTTAAATCTCGAATTAGGAATTTCATTTTCCGATTCTTTTAGTATATTAACACTTGGTGTTCTGCTTCTCTTTGTCATTGGTTTAGGATTAATTTTTGGACAGTTTTGGTTGGCTCATTGGGGAGATAAAAAGGTAAAGAGAGGTGACTCAAGTGGAAGAATTAAAATTGCTACAATTTGTTCGATTCTTACATTACCCTTTCTTTTAGGGGGCTTTTTACTGACACCTAATGTTTCAAATAAAACCTTTTTTTTTGGAAGTCTATCAGTTAATTTAACAGGATTTTGGGTTTTATGGATTATTTATTCCTCGTTATTAGGGATTGGTTTTGCCTTTACTTTTGGAATCGCACCAAATTGGTATAGTTCTTTAATAGATGTAAATTTACCGGAGCATAGAGGAACAATCGTAGCAATGGGATCGTTTATTGATTTTGTAGGAAGATCAATTGGGGTCGTCTTAGGAGGTTTTATAATTGCGTGGACAGATAGTTTTTCGTTAACAATATTATGGTCAACTTTAATATTTGGTATTTTATCAATTTGCTTATGGGTTCCACTTTTCTTTACAAGCGAAAAAGATGCTAATCAGATTAGAGAGATCTTGAAAGAAAGAGCAAATAATATTAAATCTAATTTAGAAAGTGATTAAAATAAGAAAACTGAATTTAAAGGAATGAAATTCTAGATATCAAATTAAATAAAACTCTTTAAATATGCATCTGGAACTTTGGCGTCTCCAATTTTTATCCCTTTTTTACCTCCGTGATAATCAGATCCTCCTGATTTGATGAGGTTAAATTTTTCAGCAATTTTTCGAAAATAACCTGGAAAGAAGCTTTGTGCCCAATTTGCTTTATCTGTTTGGGAAAAAGGTCTATTTTTATTATATGTATACTCTACTTCGATTCCCTCTATTCCCGCGCTAATAAATAATTCTATAAACTTAGTTCTATCTGAAATCTCATAAATTCCTGGATGTGCCAGAATTGGAATTCCGCCAGCAGATTTAATTAATTCAATGGACTCTTCCAGATTAAGCTCTATTTCACGATCTACAAACGCTTCACCATTTATACTTATCATCTTAAATAATTGATTGGCAGACTTTACTTTAACTTTATCAGGATTATTTTTTTTCATAATTTCAACTATATGTGGTCGACCAACAACCTTTCCTCCTGCATAGGTTTTAACTTCTTCAAATGTTATATTATAACCAAATTCCTCTCGTAGACGCTTACAAATTGCTTTTTTTTGTTCTAATCTACCCTTTATTTGATCTTCAATTACATTAATCAATTTTGTTGATTTGTGATCAATATTCAAACCAATTATATGAACATCTATTATTTCTCTATCTGGTTCATGTCTTATTGATATTTCTAAGCCCGGAATAACGATTATCTCTTTAGTTTCTCCATATAATAAAAATCCATCTACTCCCGCTACTGTATCATGATCTGTCAGTGCAATCGCTTTTAATTTAAGGTCAGTTGCTAAATCGATTAATTGAGAAGGTGTTTGCAGTCCGTCAGAACTAGTAGAATGTAAATGTAAATCTATCATCTTATTATTAAATTAATATTACCATTTTACTTTTTCTTAAAATAAGTACAATTACTCTGCTTCATTTAGATAATAAATTTCAAAAATACTTAATGTCTTTTTTATGATTTTTATTGGATAAAATATATTTATTAATTAAAATTAATAGAACTAGAGCGTCATAAGTTAGATTGGAGAAATATGCCGATTGTAGTGATGAAATTCGGAGGTTCTTGTTTAACTGATAAAATTTCTTTTAAACAGATTCTTAAAATTACAGAACTTTATAAAAATGTAAAAAAAGTGTATGTTACTTCAGCCTTTAGTGGAATAACAGATTTACTCTTAAAAACAGCTCAAAATTTAGAAGATATTAAAGATATTGATAAAAATATTGCTTTAATTGAGAAAAAGCATATTGACATAATTGAACAGATATTTAAAGAGGAAACTGAATATTATTTTAAAGTAAAAGATTGGATTGATGATAAATTAAGTGAATTAGAAGATACTTTAGCAGATATTAAAGAATTTGGTTTAGAACCCTATTATAAGGATTATATATCGAGTTTCGGTGAAATAATATCGACATATATTTTAGATCAGTATCTAGCAAGTAATAAAATAGATTCTGTTTATATCCCAGCAAATAAAGTTATTATCACAAATGATGAATTTAATAACGCTTATCCTTTATATGATTTAACAAACTCTCGAGTTGAAAAATATTTAATCCCAATTTTAGAGAATCCTAAAAAGGATATAATTATATGTTTTACTGGCTTTATTGGAAGAAATAAGATCGGATATATTACAACATTAGGAAGAGGAGGCTCAGATTATTCAGCAACGATTTTAGCACATTCACTTTATAATGTGGGTATAGATAAAAATATAAAAGTAATTTTATGGAAAGATGTCGGTGGATTATTGGCAATAAATCCGAAATATGTTCCTCAATCTTCCCTTATTAAGAATCTAGATTATACTGAAGCAAAACATATCGCTAATTTTGGAGCTAAAATTCTCCATCCTAAATGTTTAGAAGCAATAGAAAAATATAAAATCCCCTTAGAAATCAGAAATTTTGATAATCCATTAGAAAAGAACTTTACTGAGATTTCTGAACATACTGATGTCAAACATATTAAGGGAATTTCTGCTGTAGAATTGGCAACAATAATTACTATAATTTCTGGGAGCATGGTTGATGTTCCAGGGATTTTAGCAAAGATATTCAAAAAAATGAGTAAAAATAATATTAGCGTTTCACTAGTAGCGCAAAGTTCTTCTGAAATAAGCACATCATTCATCGTTAAAGCAGAAGACTCAAAAAAAGCGATTCAAGCATTAAAAAATTCTGAATTTTACTCTGAATTTTTTGAGATAAAATGGGAAGATGTTGCTGTGATTAACATAATAGGTCTAAAAGTCCTTGAAAATCAAACTAAAGCAAAAATATTCAATGCTTTAGATAAAAAGAATATAAAAGTTAAATCGATTTCTCAAAGTTATGATGAATTAAATCTTTCTATTGTTATAGCCAAAGATCGATTAATAGATGCGATAAAAATTATTCATGATGATCTTTATGAAGAATTTGAGCCTATTAACTAAATTATTTTCATGAGAAAGTAATTAAATTATTACTTCTTCAAAATTAAGAAATAAATAATTTTCAGAATTCGAAGAAAAAACCATATTTTAATTCTTAAGATCTAGAATCAATTATTCTTCGTGTGAGTTCCGTGAAAGCCTCGTCTACATTTACTCCTGTTTTTGCAGATGTTTCTATATAAATACTACCCTCATTTTCCGCATATGAGCGTGCTTCATTTCTATCGATCACTACCCCAACATCCTCTATTAGATCTGCCTTGTTTCCAATAAGGACAAAAGGAATATTTTCACCTGCAAATTGACGTATTTCTGTCATCCATTTTCGAGTTTCTGTATAAGTCTGTTCTCGAGTCAAGTCAAATACCAATAAGGCACCAGCGGCACCTTTATAGAAAGTACTTCGAATAAATTCGAAGCGTTGCTGTCCCCCAATATCCCATATCGATAGAGTTGCTATTTCACCAGATCGGAATTCAACATCCTTCGTCAATATATCAACTCCAACAGTTAATTTATAATTTGCTTGAAATCTATTTTTAATAAATCGTTGGACGAGGCTGGTTTTACCTACAGCAGCGGCTCCCGTTAACAATACTTTGAGCTTAAAACTCGACATAAGGCTTCATTCACGTCGTTTATTTATATTTTTTTTTAAAGTTTTTGTTTATGTATATAAAATATTATTGTAAATGATATTTAAGAATTTATTTAATTTGATAATACAAATTAAATTATAGATTAGATAAATTAAAAATTTAAATATTTTTACAAAAACTCAAATTGAATTTTATTTATTTAAAAGCAAATTTATCTTTTTGGTATCTCTTTATACTCTTTCAAATTTGGAAATAAGTTTAAATTTAAGTGAGGAAAATACATAGCTTCAGCGTATTCTTTTTGAAATTCTTCTTTTACTGCAATCTCTACATATTGAATTTTAGTTAATAACTGTTCTGCTTTATCTCTTAAATTCTTATTTAGCAAACAATATTGAGCTCCTATCCCAGCGGCATTTCCGATTTGAAAGATTTTCTCATCATGGATATCTGGAATCATTCCTATAAATTTAGCATTTTTTGCGTTAATATAGTTTCCAAAAGCTCCAGCTAGGAAAACTTGCTTAATTTCTAATGAATCTCCTAAATGTTGTAAAATGATCCTTGAACCCGAGTAAAATGCTGCTTTTGCCATCTGGATTTGTCTAACATCATTTTGAGTGACAGTTATATCTTTCCCAATAGATGTTTCATTTCTTTTAACTATAATAAATTCATTATTTTTATCTTTTTTAATAAATCTCTCATGGTCAAGAAATTCTTTATTAAAATTGCCACTTCTTGTTAGGATTTTAGATTTCAACATTTCTGCTATAGCATCTACCAAACCAGAACCACATATACCGATAGGTTCTTTATTTCTAATTGTTGTGTAAGAGACATCAAGGTTTTTAGGGGTGATCTTTATAGTATCGATTGCACCTGCTGCTGCTCTTATTCCATCACTAATATGAGCCCCTTCTAATGCGGAACCTGCAGCACATGATCCAACAGCTAAAAATTTATGATTTCCTATAATAATTTCTCCATTTGTTCCAATATCAATTGCTAAAGTAAGTTCTTTTTCCTTTTCAATATTAGAAGAGAGAATAACTCCAATCGTATCAGCTCCAACGAATCCCGCAATAAGTGGAGCAGTATAAACATTTCCTTTTTTAGAGATATTAAGTTTTAAATCTTTCGCTTTAATATTTAATCCCTTTTTGATTACAGGAATAAATGGGCTTAATCCAATATTTACAGGATCTAATCCTAGAAAAATATGATGCATAACAGAATTACCAACAATAGTAGCTTCATAAATTTGAGAAGGACTAATATTAGCTTCGGTTGAAGTCTTGTCAATAATATTATTTAAATCGTTTATCAAAGTAGAATTTAATATTTTGAGCTTATTTTTATCGTTTTTAATATACGTTAAACGAGTAATAACGTCTTCTCCATATGCTGTTTGACTATTTAATTTTGAGTCAACAGAATAGATTTTACCATTATTTAAATTGATTAAATAGCCCACAATAGTTGTAGTCCCAATATCAAAGGCAATTCCAAAATTATCATAAGTAGTATTCCCAAATTCGCAATCAATTATTTTATTAGAATTCCATAAAGTTAATGTAATTTTATGGTCATTATGTCTTAAAATACTTGGCAAATCTTGTAATAAAGTAAAATCAATTTGAATATTCTTTTTTATATCTTTATTTTGAGCTAGAAGATCGGTTAAGATTCTTTCATAATCAGGAACAGGCTCCTGTAAAGTTGGTTTCTTAACCTCAATATAAACTTTTTTAATTGCTGGCCACAATTCTGTCCCCTTTTCTGTTCCAGTTACTAAGATTTTAAAATCTTCAATTAATAATTCATTCGGTAAGAATATCCGAAATTGAGGGGAAGATTGTTTTTCCAATTCTTTTATGTTATTTTTGTTTACTCTTGTCTGACATGCTAATCTCCATCCATTCTCAAGTTCCTTTGTTTTTACAAAATTTTTTTCATTATTCGTTGTAGGTGTTAGATATTCTTTTCCTCTCTGAATTAATACTTTACATTTTCCACATGTTCCTGATCCACCACATATCGTTTGAATAGGAATATTTAAATCGGTAAGGATTTCGTAAAGAGTTTTATCCTCTTGTAGATATACTCTTCTTGAAATTGGTTCAAAGTCTATTATAATTCTATTATTTAATTTCTGGCTCAATAATATTCATCGTGTTTAATAATTTAGTTAAAATAGTTATCACAATATAAAAAGTTTAATTACTTAGTGTAAATTAAGTAAGAAAAACAATAGTTATATATTTGATTAAAATACAATTGGTCAGATTTTTATATTATGCAAAATCCAGACGAATTGGCTCAAGAAGCCTTAAAATTTTTAGAACTTGCGCAAAATTTTGAAGAGGAAAAAAATGCAGAAAAGGCAATATCCCATTATCAAAAAGCTGCTAAATACCTAAAGCAAAGCGGAATTTTAACTCATAGAATTCAAGATATATATGAAAGAATAGAAGAATTAAAAAATTTTCTTAAACAAGAAAAATTTTATGAACATACTCAGATCCAGGCTCAAATTGAACAAGTACAAGATCAAGCTTTTTCACTTTTAGAAGGAGCAAAAGAGTTAGAATCTAATGGTTTTTATGAAGATGCTATTCAGCAATACATGTCAGCTATTAATTTATTAGCCCAATCGGGTTGGCCTGAAGTACAATTAGAAAATCTGAGAGTAAAAATAAAAAAACTCGCAAATAATATTAAGCAACAACAAGAATTTCAATTAAAACAACAACAAGAGAAAATATCTTCAGAACAAATCTCACAACAGCAAGTAGAACAATCACCTCAAATTGTTGGAATGTTTGGAGAAAAATCTACTCCAGAAAAAGCAGAAACGATTGCTAGATATAGAGAACAAAAGAGACGTGAAGAAGAAGTACAAAATGAAGCTTTTTCTCTTATTGATAAAGCCAAGATATTTGAAAAGGAAAAGAAATTTGATAACGCTATAAATAATTATAAAGAAGCAGTCCAATTATTAAATTCTATAGGTTGGATTGCCCAAACTCAGAATATTTTAGCTATTATTGAAAAACTTAGAAAAGATAAAGAGCATATTGAAAATTTTCAAACTCAACAAAAACAAGCTATTTCAATGGTATCTAGTAAAATTGAGGGAGAATCAGAAGCTTTAACTTCAGAAGCAGATTTACAAAGAAAAAAACTTATTGAGTTTGAAGAAAAGAAGAGAATAGAAGAGCAAGTACAAATAAAAGCTTTCAATTTAATTGATATAGGAAAGAAGTTTGAAAGAGAAAAAGATTATAATCACGCAATCGAGAAACTTGAAGAAGCGATTCAGCTCCTCAAATCAATAGAATGGGATTCTTATATTCAACCAGTGATTAATTTAATAAATGGGATAAAGGAAAAACAAGAAAGAGAGAAAAAAACTGAGGGTCTTAAAGAAAAACGAGAAAGAGAATTATTTAGAGTTCAAGAATCTATTTATTTAAAGGAAATGAAGCAAGCAATAGAATCTGCTAAAGATTTAGAGAATAAAAGGGAAGAATTTGAATTAAAAAAAAGAGATTATGCAGAAAAAGAGAAGGATCTCTTTAAAATTTTAGATAAAGCAGATGAAATTTTAAAAGAAAAAAACTTTGAAAGAGCTATCAATGAATATAAAGAAGGGTTGGTAATTCTTGAAGATTTAGGAACAGGGTGGGAAACTTACATTAATACAATTAAGAATACAATATTAAATATAGAGAAGATAAAAGATTCTCGACTCAAGAAGCAATATGAAGACCAAAAACGTTTGGAAAAAAGGGAAGAAGCTGAAATTGATTTTCAGAAGCAAATTGCTACTCAATTAAATAAAGAGCGTGAACATTTAAAGAAAAAAGAGATCATATTAAAGGAAAAGGAGGAAGAAGTAAAATATTTTAAGGAGCGGAGGAAAAAGGCTTTTGAATTTCTAGATTCAGCATTAAGTTTCGTTAAAAGAGGTGAATATAATAATGCAATCGAGGAGTACCAAAATGCAGGCAATATTTTTGCTGAAATACGATGGACTGAGGAAATTCCTTTGATTGAAAATTCTATACATCAAGTTGAAGAACTAAAACGTGATCAAAAGATTTTAAGACAAAAAAAGATGCAAGAAACTTTAGAAAGAGAAAAAAAAGAAGAAGATTTTCAAAAGCAAATTACAAAATATTTAAAACAAGAAAGAGAAAAACTGAAAAAACAAGAAATTGAATTAAGAGGACGGGAAAAAGAATTACAATATCGTGAAGAAAGAAGAAAATCAGGTTTTAAATTATTAGAGGAATCACAGGATAATTTAAAACAAGGTTATTTTGATAAAGCTATTGAAATATTGCAATATGCTATCAATTTTTTTGCAGATGCGAATTGGCAAAACGAAATAAGCTTAATTCAAAATTCTATTATAGAAATTGAAAATCAGAAAAAAGAGGCCGAATTACAAAAACAATTGAAAATTCAAGCTGATTTTGAGCATGAAAAGGAAGAAAAAAGGTTTCAAGAGCTCATCACTAGAGAAATGAAAGCTCAACGTGAAAGATTGAAAGAAAAGGAAATTGCATTAAGTGAAAAAGAGAATTTAAGAGCCTATCAAGCAAATAAAAAGAATGAAGCATTTGATTTGCTAGAAAAAGCTCAAAATTTCCTTTCTTTTGGAAAGTTTGATAATACTCTTGAAATATATTATGATGTAGCCAATATCTTTGCTCAAATTCAATGGACAGAAGAAATTCCAATTATTCAAACTACAATAGAGGATATAAAAGAGAAAAAGAGAGAGAATGAACTCTATAAACAAAAATTATTACAAAAGGCAATTGAAAAAGAAACTGTTGATAAAGCTTTTATGAACAAGATTCTACTTCAAAGAGAAAGAGAAAAAGTAGAAGCATTAAAAGAGCAAAAAATACTTGAAAAACAGAAAAAAATTTCAGCCCAAAATTTAGTTGAACAAGAAAGAGCATTTAATATTATTGAAGAAGCCGAAAATATTCTCAAAGAAGAAAACTTCGCGAAAGCTATAGAAAATTATGAAAATGCAATAAATATCTTAAAAGGAATAGGGTGGCGAGAAGATTATTTAAAATTACTAAAAGACACAATTCAATCTATTCAAGAAAGCAAAGAAAGAAAGGAAAAGGTAAAGCAGATAGAATTTGAAGCTGCATTAAACCGTCAAAAAGAAGAGGAACAATTTCAAAATAAAATTTCAAACTATATACGAAAAGAGAAAGAAAGATTAAACTCTAAGGTAATTGAAGTTCAAAAACGTGAAGATTTGTTACAAAAAATGAAAAAACGTAAAATAGAAGCATTTGAGATTATGGATCAAGCTGAAGAGTTATTAAATCAAAGTGAATATGATAAATCAATTGAACTTTATCGTAATTCAGAATTAATTTTCAATGAAATTTTTTTTCCTACAACTATTATCAGAGAAATGATTCAAAAAATCCAGGAGAAAAAGAGAGATGATGATTTGAATAAATTAAAAGAACTCGAATTAAATCTTAGAAGAGAACAAGAAGAGCGCCTATTCCAACAACAGATAACAGAAAAAATGAAATTAGAACAGCTTAAAATGAAAGAAAAACAAGAGGAACTGAGAAAACTGGAAGAAATTAGATTAATAACTGAAAAGAGAAAAGAAGAAGCTTTCAAACTTTTAGAAGAAGCACAAAAACATATTGAACAAAATGATTTTGATAAAGCAATCACAGTATACTATAACGCTACGGATATTTTTACAGAGATTCAATGGCATGATGAAATTGATTTAATTCAAAGATCTATTAATGAGGTTGAGAATAAAAAATATAAGATGGAAGTTAAAAAACAGATGGAATTAAAAGCAAGTCTTGAGCGAGAAAAGGAAGAAAAATTATTTCATGAACTTATATCAGAAGAAATGAAAACTCAACGTGAAAAATTAAGACAAAGAGAGATAAAATTAAGAAAAAAAGAAGAAGAATTAGTATATAGAGAGAAAAAAAGAGAAGAGGGTTTTAAATTATTGGATAAAGCTCAAGATTTACTCTCGAAAGGAAGATTTGAAGAGTCAATTGATATATATCGAGATGTTGCAAACAATTTTGCCCAAATTCAATGGGACGATGAAATACCCATTCTTGAAAATGCAATTCAGAATATCATGAAAAAAAAGAGAGAAGATGATATACAAAAGGCAAAATTACTACAAGAATCAATAGATAAGGAAAAAGCGAATTATGAGTTTATGGAACAAATAAAATTATACAGAAAGAAAGAAAGAGCAATGGCAATAGAAGAAGAAGAAAATTTAAAAAGTCAAAAACTCATAAGTGCTCAAAATTTAGTCAAGCAACAAGAAGCTTTTAATTTAATTAATAATGGGTATGAATCAGTTAAACACAAAGATTTTGATAATGCATTAGTAAGTTATCAACATGCGATTCATATATTAACTGAAATAGGTTGGACCCGTGAATATCTGAAGTTATTAACTAATACGATAAATACAATTGAAAAGAGAAAGAGAGATTTAGAAAAACAAAAAGAAATAGAACAAGAATTGAAGATTAACCAACAACAAGAACAACAACAATTTCAATCAAAGATCTCTGAAAGTATGTTAAGAGAAAAGAAAAGATTAGAATTAAAAGAATTAAAAATACAAGAACGCGAAAATTTATTACAGAAAATGGAATCACGTAAAATAGAAGCCTTTGAGATTATGGATCTTGCTGAAAAGTTGTTAAAGCAAGCTGAATATGATAAAGCAACTGAAATGTATCATAAAGCAGAATTAATTTTAAGTGAAATAGGATTTCCAACAAATTTGATTAGAGATATGATTTATAAGGTTCAAATGAAAAGTAGGGAAGAAATAACTACAAAGCAAATGGAGTTAGAATCTAAACTTCAGAAAGAGCGTGAACAATTTGATTTTCAACAAAAAATAGCTGAAAGCATAAAAATTAATGAATTGAGAATGAAGAGTCAGCAGAATGAACTTGAAAAACAAAAAAAGCATCGTGCTTATATGGAAAAGAGAAAAGATGAGGCTTTTAGTATACTAGATGAAGCAGAGATATATATGAATCAAGCGCGATATAATAAAGCACTTGAATATTATCATACAGCAGAATTAATTTTAAACGAAATTTCATTCCCAACAGAAGCAATTAGAGAAACAATTCAAAAAGTCCGAGAGAAGAAAAAAGACCATCAATTACAAAGACAAAAGGATTTAGAACTCAGTATACAGAGAGAAAGAGAGGTGTGGGAGTTTGAAGAACAAATATCTACTTTTTTTAAAAACGAAAGAGAAAGATTACAGAATAAGCAAATCGAGATCCAGGAGAAAGAAGAATTGAAAGCTAGACTTGAGAAGAGGAAAGAATCTGCATTTAAAATCCTTGATGATGCAGAGAAATTTCTAAAAGCATCGAATTATGAAAACGCTATTGAAAGATATAGAAAAGCAGGATTAATCTTGAATGAATTACAGTTTCCAACAGATTCTATTAATAATATGATTCTTAAGGTTAATAAATTAAAGAAGCAAGAAGTAGAACAAGAAGAATTAAAATTTCAGAAAGAATTTGAGAAATTAGAAGAAGAAAAAGCATTAAAAATTCTTATAGATGAAAGAAAAAGGCAAGAAGAAGAAAAGAAAAGAGCACAATTATTAGCTCAAAAACAAAGGGAAAGAATGATTCAAGAACAAATGACTGTCAGGGAATCTGCTTATTCTTTGCTCGACGAAGCCGGAAAATACTTGAAACAACTTAATCCAGATTTTAATAATGCAATTTCTTTATATGTCCAAGCAAGAAATATTTTAGCTGAAAATATAGGATGGGAACCAGAAATAAATAATTTAAATGCATTAATCAAAGATTTACAACAAGAACAAGTTAATTATATTAAAAAGAAGAAGTTAGAGGAAGAGGCTCGAATACAAAGACAAATAGAATATGAAAAGTTTCAAGAAGAGGTAAGAAGGAAAAGATTGGAACAAGAACAACTGAAGCGTGGACAAGAAAAACAATATAGAGAATTATTTGTTAAAAAGAAACATTTTGATCAAATTAGAGATGAAGGATTAAAATATATTGATGATGGAAAGAGATTAGCAGCGTATCATGATTTTGAAAATGCTTATGAAAAGTTCAATACAGCTATTTCTAAATTTAAAGAAATTGGATGGAAAGAAGAGATAAAATATATTGAAACCGAAATAAAAAATGCTAAGATTTTGGAAGAAAGAGTTAAAGCCGAGGAATCACGAATTAATGAAATTCAAAAGCAATTAGAAAAACAAAGGTCCTTAGAAAAAAGTAGAAGAGAATCTAAAGATGCCGAAATGAAACAAGCAATTAGTGAAGTTAGTATTGATACAGATAAAGTTATGAAAATGATTGAAGAGGGACGGAGTAAAGCAAAATTAAAAGAAAAAAAGCAAAAAGAACAAATCAAAGATGAAGCAAAAGAATTCAGTAAGAAAATGAGTGATTTGATTAAAATTAAACAAGAACTTATAGATGAGATTGAGAAAAAGGAAATGGAAAAGAAGAAAGAACAAAAAAGATTAAAACAAGCTAAAGAAAGGGAAGAAATTGATAATCTTAAAAAAATGATTAAAAAAGCTGATAAAAGTAAAAAAACTTAAAATATTGCTTTTTTAATTTTAATAATTATACTTTTTTATAGGCTTAATACGTATCATTTTCTATATACTTTTTATATCTCTAGAGAATTCTTAATTTCCCTTAATTTTTTTAAATTCTTTTATCAAATATAAATCTTCAGTCTCTTTTCTTTTAAATCTGAAATTCTCCTTCAATATTATGGAAATGAGGTTAACAGAACAGATTCAATTAAAGAACACTCCACAATTATCTTATCTATGTCATTTATCTAAAAATCTCTATAATCTTGCCAATTATTATGTGAGACAAGAGTTTTTTTATTTAGGTAATTGGTTGAGATATTACGACTTATGGTATATGCTAAAAGAGAAAGAACCATATAAAAAGCTCCCTTCACAAACTGCTCAGCAAATTTTAAAACTCGTGGATAAAAATTGGAAATCATTTTTCCAATCTCTTAAAAACCACAAAAAGCAGCCAGAGAATTACTTAGGATCTCCAAAACCGCCACGTTACAAAAAGAAAGATGGCGAGTGTATGATTATTTTTACGAATCAACAATGCATGATCAAGGGAGCTTTTCTTTATTTCCCGAAAAAAACTCAATTACCTCCCGTTAAAACCCGTATAAAAAGTAAATTACACCACGTCAGAATTATTCCAAAAGGATTATATTATATCTTAGAAATTATTTATAAAAAGGAAGTAAAAAATTTGAATTTAGATAAAAAGAGAGTTATTGGGATTGATTTGGGGTTGAACAATATCATAACTATGGTAAATAATGCGGGGTTACAACCTGTTGTTATTAAAGGTGGTGTTGTGAAATCTATTAATCAATTCTACAACAAACAACTTGCTAGATATAAAAGCAAAAAGGATAAGCAAGGGATCGGTTCTGAAACAAAAAGAATGCAATGGCTAACCCGGAAAAGAAACAATAAAATTAATGATATCTTCCATAAAATTTCGAGAGCAGTGATAAATTATTGCATTAACCACAATTTTGGAACGATAGTCATTGGTTATAATAAATCTTGGAAACATAAAATAAAAATTGGAAAGCGTAATAACCAAAACTTTGTCCAAATTCCTTTTTCCAAATTTATGTCCCAAATTAAATATAAATCAGAGTTAATCGAGATTGATGTTATATTAGAGCCAGAATCTTTCACTTCGAGATGTAGTTTCTTAGATAATGAATCTATAAAAAAACATGAAAAATTTCAAGGAAAGCGTATTTGTAGGGGTTTATATCACAGTCAAGAAGGGATTATTATCAATGCGGATGTAAATGGTGCATATAATATCCTTAAAAAAGCAGTCCCAAAAGCCATATTGGCAGATGGGATAGAGGGTGTAGGGTTACACCCATATTCTATTACGATTTCATAGTTAAAATAAAGAATAGAATTTTGATTTCATAAAGGGAAATTAAAAATAACCTATCTCTAAAATTAACTAAAAGAGTTTAAATTCTGATGAAAAAATAATATTATTATAATACCCACAAATAAAGGCATTAAAAATGACTGAAAAAGTAGAAGATTTTGTTAAGTCGCGCATGTATGCCCGACAACAATTAATTGATGGCTGGGATCAAGATGTTATAAATAAGGGATGTATTTTAATCATCGGAGTAGGCGCATTAGGAATATTATAAACAATAATTTTCGTGAAGGGCTGTGAAATCGCAAAAGATTTCGCTCTGATGGGTATAGGTAAACTGATCTTAGTGGATTTAGATACTATTGAAACCTCAAATTTATCTAGACAAATGCTATTTAAACCGGGAGATGAGGGACGACCTAAAGCTGAAGTGGCAGCAGAACGATTGAAAGAAATGAATCTTTTTCTAAAAGTTGATTTTTATTTTGAAAAGCTTCAAAAATTACCTATGGCTGTATATGAAGAAGCAGATGTAGTTATAGGAGCATTAGATAATTTTAATGCTAGATTGGACTTAAATAAAATCTGTCTTAGACTAAAAAAACCTATGGTCGAAGGAGCTACACATGCTTTTGAAGGTCATGTTCAAATTGTAATCCCTGAGGGTTCTGGTTTACAATATAAAGATAAAGAAAGAGAGATCGATAATTTAGTAGAAGCAAGACTTTGGGAAATTACTGAAATGGAATACCCTGAATATTTTCAAGCCCAGAAAAGAATTGAAGACCTAGAAGAAGAAATAGAACGGTTAAATGAAGAAAAAATTAATCCATTAAAAGAAAAATTCAGAAGAGAGATTGAAATGGTTTTTGATTGGAAATATGCCCCCGAACTTTTAGATCAAACTCCATGTTATAGATGCTTAGTTCCAATTCCTCCAGCTGACGATAAATTAGTTGCAGCGTGCACGTTAAAAGGGTTACCCCGTAATAGAAATCATTGTGTTATAAAAGCTGAAGTTAATTTTGAAAAAAAATATGGACATAAACCTGATCTTAATTTAAATGTTGACGTTCTTAAACTAAAAGAATTAGCTCAAGAGGAGTTAGAACAATTAAGAGAGCGAGTATTTAATGAAAATGTATCTCCAGAGAAAAGAGATACATTAACTGAAGCAGAGATTGAAGAATGGAAAAATAATATCAGAAACACTTTTGGTCCAGATTACAAATTTGAAGAAATGGAAAATATTCTCGGAAATAAAATAGCAGCAATCCAAACAGTTAGTTCCGTAATTGCAAGTATCCAATCTCAAGAAGCACTCAAACTATTATTTCGAGTTAACAGCAGAAATATTGGATCTCCGATGGATCCTCCCTATGTGAATTACAATGGCATTTACGGTCAATTTGATCATCTAAACATCATAAAAAGAGATGATTGTTTAGCATGTGGAAAGATTGAAGGTGAAGAAAATGTACAAATTGTAGTGCCTTTTGACGCTGATATTGGTTATATATTTAACGCAATGGAAGTTTCAGGACACAAACTAGATCCAGAATTTTGGATGATTACTAATCCAATGACTAAAGAGATTTATTGGAATCCGTACATGCCTTCACTAAAAGATCCTGATATTAAGTTAACTTCAGTAAAAATAAAATCAAATGATATAATTATGTTAACTCCTTTGGGAAAAGCACTAGCAGAATCAGAGATTAAAAAATATAATGTTATAATCACTTTTATGTGAAATTCCATTTTTTTATTCTTATATTAATATTTAAAATAGGGGTGTTAGTAATTCCAGAAAAAAGGGAAAAAGATAAACCCATGAGCAAAACTCATTTTAAATTTATGATTAAACATTTTGAAAAACGTGATAAAAACTATCCACCAAATCTAAAAATAGAAAAAACTAAAATAAAAAAAGGAAATTTTGTATTAGATTATGGATGTGGTCCAGGGAGTTATACTATTGCCGCAGCAGAGGCAGTTGGTAAGACAGGAAAAGTATATGCAGCTGATATTCATCCTTTAGCTATTGAAGATGTCAAAAAAAGAGCAGAAAAAAGAGGACTTTGTAATATTGAAACAATTCTAACTGAATGTAATACAAAACTAGAAGATAATACCGTTGATGTAGTTCTTTTATTGGATATTTTTCATCACTTATCAGATCCAGAAAATATTTTAAGAGAATTGTATCGAGTTTTAAAAGATAATGGATGGTTATCAGTTGATGACCATCATCTAAAGGACGATCAAATTATTACAAAAGTAACTAATTATGGTTTGTTCAAATATATTGAAAAAAAGGATGAAGTCTTTACCTTTATGAAAATCTAATAACTTATTATGGAACAAATTTAGATAGTTTTTAATCCAGACTTCTTTTTATTAACAAGATTAATTAAATCATCTATATAGTAAGCTTCAATACCAGCATTTTTCCCAGTTATCATGTCTTTTTCCAAATCCCCAAAATAAATCATTTCTTCATTTCTCAAATTATAATGAGCTTTTATTTTAAAAATTCCTTCTGGATCTGGTTTCCATTTTCGGACATCCTCTCTTCCTACTATAAAATCAATTTTTTTGAATATTTTCGCTAATTTTAATGATTTGATTATAGTACTTCTTGTATTAAGAGACAAAATTACGAATTTACTCTTTTCTTCTATACCAAATAACTCTTTATTATTAATAAAAAAAATTGACTCTTTAATTGGTTTGTTTTCTTCGATATTTTCAAGTTCATACTGGCGAATAATTTTAATGAAATCTGCAAGCGCTTTTTCATCTTCTCTTTCTACTATTTTACTAAGACATACAGACACGCTATCAAAATTGCAATAATCATCATAAAGCTTATTATATTTTTCAACTAGTTTTCTTTTCAAAGATATCCAATCCGCTTTTAAGTATACAATAGTCCCATCTAAATCAAAAATGATTACTTTCTTATCTTTAAAAGAAATATTTCGCATGTTTACTTAATTTAAATATAATTTAGGGAATTTGTTATAGCTGTCTATAATAAAGTACTTCAGAACCAATTTTATGAAAGGGACATGTTTCAATACATACTGAACAACCAGTAGTTTCGTAAAAATACTCAAAACATTTGTTGCTATCGATTCGGGTTATTGTTCCATTTTTTTTGACAAGAGGATCTTCAAAAATTGCATTAACAGGGCAAAAATGAATGCATCTTCTACATCTCTCACAAAACTCAGAAATTTCAAAATCTTCACATTGATTTTCAGGAAGGGGAGTAGCATTTATTGCAATAATAGATAACCTTTGCCGGGGACCATACTTTTTTGTGATTAAAAGACCCTGCTTTCCTATTTTTCCTAATTTTGCTTTAACTGCCATTGCGGGATAAAGTATAGGACCACCTAAAGGATGACAAGCAATTGCTTTATATCCTTTTGAACGAATAAAATCAACTAATTTATTCGTAGCATTACCTAATTCCGCATAAATTCTTAATGATTCTAAACCTGCTGGGGGTTTAGGTGCAGTATTTATTGCATCATAATTCATTTCCATACCTAATACAATTCCGTTTTCATATAACATTTCGATTCCACCAACATAATCATTCTCAAAAATTAAATTCTCATCAATAGGAGCAAATCCTATTAAATCTATTCCCAATGATATTGCTTTTCCAATAATCTCTTCCCATAACTCTGCAGATGCATATTTAATCTCATCTGGAAGTATTTTAATTTCATTTTTATAATCTCTTCTTGCTTTTTGTACACCCTTGAAAATTTCTGGAATTATTTTTCCAGCCTTATCAGCTAAAATATCTGTAAAAGAAGAGATATCAAATTTATCCATCTTTATAACCTTAGATCTTAACCCTGTCGATTTTTTTAGCAATAAATCCACTTTTTAATTAATTATTTGCTTTAATCAAATCGTTATAATAAATATTTGGATTAACAATTTAAAGAAATTGGGTTATTAATAATAACAGGTGATCTATGAGATATGAGCTAATCTATGAAATATGAGTTTGAATTTCTTAAACCAAATAAATTAAAACATAAAAAATAAAAATAGGAAATAAAAGATAGTTAAATTCCTCTAGTCGATGGCATATTTGGCTGTCCAGCTTTTAGCTTTAGCTTCAAATTTCTTTAAAGCACGAAAATACTGTTCACCTGCTTCATGATTAAGGGGATCGCCAGGATTAAAGAAGGGCGGCTTTACACGTTATGCGAGATATTCACATAACTCTATATGCATCATGCCCTTCAGTGCTTCAATAATATTAGTTAGAGTTTTTGAAGGTGTCCATCCGCTTGCTCCTGTACTCGCATCAACTTTACCTACTAAATCTGGATTAATTAAATCTAAACATATATTCAATTTCCCTGGTGGAATAGATGAATCAATGTTAGGGTGCCACATTAAAGTAACTGCGTAAGCGTAGGGCGGAGCGAACGGGTAGTTCTCAGGGAACTTGATTTCAAAAACGAACTTTCCATCAGCATAAGGTGTTCCTTTTTTACCAATAATGGTTAATCGTAAATGATCTATACTTCTACCCCATGGTTCTAGAATAACGTTTGGATCGTTTTTATAACTCTCAATAGATTCTGTATAATCAGTCTCTTCTCTAATTATTCATCACCTTTCTTAAAAAAATATTAGTTTAATTTTATAAAACTATTCATTAATTAATTAAATTTTTCACAACAAAAGTATTTTGCGATCTTTTATTGGAAATTTTTATGTTAATAATATAGGAAAATTTTTTGTTTAATAAGTTTTCTTAAACAAAAGAGGGTTATTTATGAGTATTAAAAAAAGTATAGAATAAAATAATTCTTGTTATTATTTACTCTAAATTGAAAATCATAAAAAATAAATTAATTAAATTATTATATAATTTTAAAACACATCCCCTCCCTAACTCAGTGGTCAGAGTGCTCGGCTGTAGATAATATCGCGTACTAAAGCTGGTAGCTAATGAAGTTACGTCAGCCGAAATTGAAACCGAGCGGTCCCCGGCTCGAAATACGGATCTACTTCAGATCTAGCTAGATTCCGGGGGGAGGGACCATTTTTACTAATTTTAAGATTTAATTATTAGAAGAAAAAGGAATTTTTCTTCAAAAAATTATTATTTTAGCCACCATTATTTATTTATTGAGTTTTAATTTAACAAATTAATGACAAGATGTATATCTTAAATTAAACTATAATTAATAGAACAAAATAACAGAGATAGATAAGAAAATGAATGAAACTAATAGAAACTTTGAACAACATGAACTAGAAAAAATTCGCATGAGAAAAATGAAAGCATTAATGGAAGCTAAAAGGCAACAAGATGTAGTAAAAGATAAAGTCGTTTCGATGTCAGAAAAAATCGAATTTATATTAAAAGTAGTATTAGCCCCTGAAGCATACAATCACTTGAACAATTTAAAAGTTAGAGAGTCAAATGTCTACCAAGCAATATATAATGAATTGATAAGTCCAGATGTACTGCAAAATATAGACTATCTATTAGCGATTATTAGACAAAGAGGAGGAATTCCTAGAAGAATTCCGCTTGATGCTATTATGTTTCTAGAACGAAAAATTAAAGGAATTAAAAGCAAGATCCAAGTTAAAAGAGGCGATGATATCATGGATTTAAGTTCATTTTTAAGCAATAACAAATAGCTAATAAATATAAACAACAGTTTTTTATTGTTCTCTTCCAGATATAATAGCAATTACTTCATATTCATTATTAGGAAGAAGATTTGAAGTAATATCAAAAAATTGAAAGGCAAATGGCCTTTCAAATATTTGCTCAACCATAAAACCAAAAGAACTAATAGCAAAAATAAAAACTCGCTTTAGTATCGATTCTGTATTTCCTTCAATCTTTTGCTTTTTCATTATTTCCTCAACAACCTCAATCTCTTTAGAATTATAATGATATTTGAAAACGAGCTTAAAATCAACTGGAGTTGGGGCTTCTGGTTCTAAATATGAAAGTCCCCGCTTTCGAAAATGAAAAAAACTATTCAAATAAAAAGTAAAAATCTCTTCATAATGATCTTTTAAAAGATGAGAAATACGAGAACGGTCTTGATATTTAGGCCAATAATTTTTCATTAATTCTAATAATCTGGGATAGTTTTTGTATTTATTTTCACTCTCTTTTTTTAAATAATTGAGTAATTGATTCTTAAGCGGCTTAAATTCAGATTCACGAGCAACTCGATCTAAAAAACTCTTAAATACTTGGGACATGGTTAAAGCATAGGTTATCTTTAAAAGAATTATCTTTATATGAACTTTTTTGCAAATATTTATTTTTTCTTATAATATTTTGATAATACACCTCTCTTAAATATTATTACTTCTGTTTAAAAAATACGATTTATACAAGAGAAGATTGAGATAAACTTATAATTTATACTTTAAAAAGATTAATAGGAGGTTAAATTTTAATAACTATAATGGTCGATAGAGTTGGTCTAATTTATACAGATGAATATCAGAAATATAATTTTGGAAAGGATCATCCCTTTAGACCTCTAAGGCTCAAATTTACATACAGCCTTATGGATAAATTAAATCTTTTAAATAGTAGCAGATTAGAGATAATAAAACCTCGGATGGCCACGAATAATGAATTAGAACGAATTCATTCCCTAGAATATGTCAATATTGTTAGGAAATTGAGCGAAAATCCAAGAGATAACACAATTTCTCCCTATATTTATGGACTAGGTCCCGGAGATACTCCTGCATTTGAGGGTATGTATGAAGCATCTGCTTTAGTCTGTGGTGCAAGTATTTTAGCAGCAGAAAAAGTTTGGAATGAAGAGGATTTTAAAGTTTCGTTTAATCCCGCTGGCGGTCTTCATCATGCATTAAGAAATAAAGCTTCAGGTTTTTGCATTTTTAATGATATTGGAGTTGCAATAAAACACCTTCAAAATTTGCAAAAAGATATAAGAATAGCTTATTTAGATATTGATTGTCATCATGGAGATGGTGTTCAATGGTTGTTTTATGATGATCCTAATGTTTTAAAAATATCTTTTCATCAAGATGGAAGATTTCTTTTTCCAGGTACAGGTTTTATTAATGAAAACGGAGAAGGAAAGGGAAAAGGTTATTCTATTAATTTTCCCTTGCTTCCTAGCACAAATAATAAGAATTTTATAAATCTATTTAGAAAAACCGTTCCTAAACTATTAGAAGCATACTCTCCCGATATATTATTTACTCAGTTAGGTGTAGATACTTATTTCAATGATCCATTAACTGAAATGGGTCTTTCAATAGCAGCATATAGAGATATTGCTCAAACAATCAAAACTAGTGCTCGTGAATTTTGTCAAAATAGATGGGTAGCATTTGGAGGAGGTGGTTATTTAATATCTGTAGTTCCACGAGCTTGGACTTTATTTTTAGCTAAAATGCTTGATGTTCAATTAAAAAATGAATTACCAGATAGTTGGATAAAGGAAATTAAAGAAAATGTCCCATATGAAGAGACTCCTTATTTATTATGGGATCGAGGTGAAAAAATTGAAGTTCAAATGCTATCCCATCCAGAAATCGCAAAAAAAATAACTGATTATACAAAATCATTAATAGAAATATCTAATGAGAAATATCTTCCTAATTTAATTAAACCCTAAATTCTTACCTAGTACGGGTTATTCTTTATTTAAGCAGTTAATTCATTATTTATCCTCGGAAACCAAGTATCTATTAAAAAATTTTGAAGAATGTTTTTATGAGAATAATCTCAAGATTTATAAAAACAGTTATGTTCCAATTTGATGCTAAAATTCAAGATTATGATTATGTCTCGTTTAAATTGTAAAAATGTAAAATTTAAACTAGAAAATGATAAAATATAGATGTTTTTTATAAAATTTCGACAATATACAGAAAGGTAATTGACCTTTATGTCTCTTTTTTGCATTTTCCATTTTTTCAGTATTAGATTTTAAATAGTAAAAACAAAAAAAACGTAAAAATAACATAAAATTTATTAAAAAAAAGAAGTAGTAAAGAAGCGGACACCGCGAAAAACTGAAAACAAAAAGAGGAGACGTATTTATCTAATAATTACCCGCCCAGTCGAGAGAACTGATGCTCAGGGTTAAGGGTTGAGGTTAGCCGATTGTTCGGCATTAGGTATAAGAATATATTTAAATCACGGTGTTCCGATTCTTTCATCATAATATGTTGAATTTTTTTCCCTTATAAAAATTTCCTTTTTTTCACGTGAAAAAAGGAAACATAAAATCTAACCTCTTTTATGATGAATAAATTAAAAATGAATCTCAAATAACTTAATCTTCTTTTTTAAAAATTATTGTGCAATCATATCCTCCTTGTTCTTTAATAATCTTGTTCTAAAATTAATTAAATTATTTCTTCTTTTACATCTATCTTTTTTCATCTTCAATTTGTCGCGTTCGTCTATCCATCGTGAATTATCTAGAATTAGTCTTCTAAGATCATCGAAAATCTTTATCCCCTCATTTAGAAGTAACTTTCCTAACACTTGAAACGCAAGACGAGAACCCTGTTGATAAGCAAGATCAATTAATTTATCGTAACACTTCATAATTAAATTTTTTCTGAGCGTTCTAAATTCTAAAGAAGTTAGATCTGCTTCTAATCTATTTTTATCATCTAAGGTTAGCTGATCCTTAATTAATTCTTCAAAAAGATCTAAATACCTCCAAGATCCTTGGTCTATAATTTCAATAGGCCAATAATCTTCATCATTAATTCTTTTAAAAACAGGTATTCCCTCCTGAATAGCTAAAAAAATATCTCCATATTCGTCTCTAAATGTCACTTCAAAATCAGATGGTTTAACTTTTTGAAGGGCTAATTCTAAAGAACTTGCTAAATGGTCTCGCTCCTCGACCGTGAAATCAAAAGGATTGACTGTTGTAAACTCGTTAAGCTCCTTAGGTAAATAAAATTTAATCTTATGAAATAATTCTATAGTATTAATATTCCAACCTCCAATGGCTAGACGTGATTTTCCATAGTAAAAAGAAGCAGGAAAGACCTCCCCTTTTGGCGTCCTTACTAACATCCAGACCTCAAATAATAAATCATCCATACAAAACTTAATTGTGGGAACCAGAGTCTTTAATGATCCAATACAAGAAATATCAAAACTTAAGTCAGAATATTTAAAAAAAGCGTCTGGGTCCCCGCTGAAATTATGTAGAAACATCGGCATAGTTCCAACATTACAAAATTGACTTAAATAACCTAGATCGAGGAGGTCCTCCACAAAAACTACATCCCTGAAAACAAAGCCAAAGAAATTAGATCCTACAGCTCCTTCAGCGATTGAGTCCTTACCCTCTGCTGCTTTTGATAATAATTTTATTAATTCTGAGATTTTCATATGGCTCCTATAATAAAAAGGAAAAAAAACATATTTAAATTTATTCCTAGACTAAATCTCCTATATATCCGCCTATAATACCAGTCACCTTCAATTTATCGAATTCTTCTGAAGCTTTATCATAAAGTATTATTAATTCATCAAATTTTGATTTTCTTTTCTTGGCAAGCTCTATAAGTGTCAATAGGTTATTGAGTTCAATCAAAAGAATTAATATTATCAAATTAATCGAAAAACTACACTTAGTGATTATTAAAGTTTTAAAGCAGTTTGAGTTATGAAAATATTTATTAGATATTAGTCCATTAATTATTAAGAACACAATTTTCGATTCAAGTTGAGATGAGGCATGAGTGATCAAATTATTAAGGTTGAATTGAGCAATGGGGAACAAGTTGATTTTGATGAAAGAGCGCCAAGAACTCTTTTTGAAGTGATTATTAGTGATATTCTTATTCCAAAATATAAGGAAAATGCTGATTGGAATTTAAGTTTAAATATTATTATAGAAGAGTGTAATCGTCTTATAACCAAATATGATTTATCTCCAAAAATAAAGTTAGGGTTGCTTAATCAAGTAGAGGAGCATCTGGATAAGGATATTGAAGAACTTACAGGGGTTGATAAAATAGAAATATTATTTTTGAATATGGATGATTATGTTGAAGATATACGGAAATTAATATTGGCTGGTAAAGACAAAGAAGATCTTCGTACAAGTATGGCTCAAATGGTTATGCCGTTGACTATTTTTGAGTTATCAGAACTTTTTATTTATTTAGGAAAAAGAACTTTTTTAAAATGAATAAATATAGATTTTTTCTCTTTTTATTACCTTTTTCTTAACGTGGTGATTGATCGACATTGTAAAGTATAGAGGATTTTATTCTCTATAGCCCATTCAATATCTAGAGGGTAATGAAAACCGTGTTCTAGTTTTAATCCAAGATCATAGAGATTCCGTAATTGTGAGTCATTCAAAGAACATTTATCTCGTAGTTCTTGCTCTGTTTCTATTAAAATTGTGGAACAACCATAAGGGTTAGGAATAGACTTTTTTTCTTTTTTTCCTATCACATTTTTTATGATATTAAAGGGTTCTTTATTCAAAACTATTAGATCTGGTATAATAGTACCATTTGTAATAGTGTCACCTAGACCCCATGTAGAATTTATTAACATCTGATTTTGAGAATTGTTTAACACATTAGCAGTGAATAAAACACCTGATATTTGAGAGCACACCATTTTTTGAATAATCACTGCCATTTTCAGGTCAATTAAAGAAATTTCTTTATTATATTTTCGAGTTTGTAGAATATAAAGTAATGCCCGAGGTGAAAATAGGGATATCCAACAATTTTTTAATGATTCTAAAATTTCTTCCAAGGTTTTTTTATTTAAAAAACTTTCAGCTTGGCCAGCAAATGAAAAATCTTTTAAATCTTCAACATTGGCTGAGGATCTTACAGAAAAAGAAATTTTTTTACCAATTTTCTTGCGAGTAATTTGATAAGCTTCTTTAATTTCATTTATAATTTTTTGTGGTATTTTTGAATCTTGAAATAGGTTTTTTATTTTCTCTGAGAGAGCCAGAACATCTTTCTGTTCATATTCCGTGGAAAGGATTTGAAATATTTGTTCTTTTAAATGTGAATCTTCAAGAAATTTCTTATATGATTCTGTGTTTACAATAAATCCAGGAGGTATATTAAGGCCCAATTTAAGCAATTTAATTAAATTTGAACCTTTCCCTCCAAATAAGTTTGGATTTGGTTTAGAATTTGAAAAGAATTCCACATAAGTCATTTTTCAAACATTATAAATCTAATAGTAATAAAATAAAGAATTATTCACTTAAATAGAGAATTCCTTTATCTTCTCCATCAAAAGCAATTTTAGCGAGTTTTCCGTTTAAAGTATAAAGATTATCGATTGAAAATTTAGTACTCATTATACAAGGAATCCCAAATTCTCTAGAAACAATAGCTAGATGTGATCCAGCAGAACCAGAAGTACAGATCGTTCCTACCAATTCTGATAAAATAGGACTTAATGTTGTAATTCCTGCATCTTCAACTATGCATATCTTTCCAGAAGCGTTATCGAACAGGTTAATCACATCTTCAATAGTTTGAATATAGACTAATTCACCAGCAACTTCTGTTTTTGATGAACAAGATAAGCCTTCACCAATTTTCTTCATGTATTATATCCCTAATAGAATCCAAAATAATTGATGCTAATTGATCTTTTATTTTTTATATTTTACTTAAATTTTATTAAAAAGAACGATTTGGGTTAATAATTTTAAATATAGTTAAGTTGAATAATTATCAACAACCTATAATGTAATTAAATAGAATTATGAATGTTCAAGAAGCTAATAAAATAATTAAACACGCCTCTGAATTAATAGATTACCAAGTTTCCAAAAGAGGTCTATTAGAATCACAATTATTCCCTGTTACTGCTTATATTTGTGTTTCTTTTTATAATTCATATGATATTCTTTATAATATATTAAAAAAAGTATCAGAAAAAGCCACTTCGGAAAAGATTGGAAAAGAAAGCAGAAAAATTCTTTCAGAAATTCAAGCATTAAGTATTTTTTACATTCCACTCTATTATATGGCAGGTCGTATGGGGGAAATTCAAAGAAATAATGGAGATCCTAGGAGTGAAAGTGAGGAAAAAAGAAAACAAACGATGTTCATACTTGATTTTTGGAAAAGATTGGCATCATCCTATTTTCCAAATAACAAATTATCTGTATTTGATTCAGATAAAAAAAATATTGCATTAGATCAATCAGACATAGATTGGACATTAGGTCAAATTATTGATATTCCTAAAGAACAAGCTAAGAAAATTAAACGAACGATGGCTAATATAGAATTGGTTTCATATATGGACGAATGTGAGGCAAGAGCAAAAATATGTGATCATGGCCCTTATAAAGTAGACGAAGATGAAATTTTAGTATTTCGAGAAATATTGCATCTTTATAATGGAGAGAAGCCCCATTTTTCTTGGTCTGCCACTGAAGTAAAAGCACCTTATACAAATATTGCATTTGTCTTAAGGTTAAAAAATGTTGAAGTAGAATTGGATGAATTTGTATCTTTAGAATCAAAACCCATTGATTTCACGGATAATATTACAGGTGCTGCATTGTTAACGAGAGAAGGGAATGATGTAATTCCCCTTAATTTTGATATTTTAGATCAATTTAACGATTACGCTGTTAAGGCAAACAAGGAGTTATTTTTAAAATTTTCTAAATGGGATAAAAAGCAGAGGTTAATAGCAGGTTCTTATGCTTATTGTTATGGATATGCGAGATATACTAATTATGTGGGTATAACCGATGAAATAGATTGGAATCTTACTGATAAAACAATGAATAAATATGTACCAGAATTCCTAGAAAGTGATTTTGACCCAGGTATTCCAAGATTCTTTCGAAGTAAAGCAAAGAAAAAGAAAGAAGGACCATCACTTTATTTATTACCAGAGGATTAGGATCTATGAATTCTAAAGTATCAGACTCACCCTTAATTGAGATAGATGAACTATTGCACAAACCAACTAGTGAACTAAAGTGGCGAGAATCGTATTACTTTAATTGGGTAGATATCGAAAATAAAGTTTCAGGATTTTCAACTATTGGGATAGTCCCTAATGCAAAGAGAAGAGAATTCGTATTTTTACTATTTCTAAAAGAAAGAAATGAAGTTTATTATAAAGAACCACCACTTCATCATTACGAGGAGGATATTAATACCATGCTTTCGAACAAAAACCTTTCTTATAGGTTAGTTGAACCATTTAAAACATGGGAAATCATATATAACTCTCGAAAATTAAAAATTAATATTCAATTTAAGACTAGGTTTACAACATATTATTTTGGAAGGGATTCTTCTGCGTCATGGCAACAACATTTTGAAGCATCAGGAATCGTGAAAGGAATCTTAATAATGAAAGATGGGACAACTATAAATATAAATGGACATGGACAACGAGATAAGAGTTGGGGTTTCCGAAATTGGCATCAGTTTGATAAGTGGTATGCAGGTCATTTTCAATTCAAAGAATGGTCATGTGGATTCCGTAAAGATTATATAGGTGATAATTTTGATTTATCTGGTTCTATCTCAAAAAAATCAGGGAATATTCCTATTTCCGAATTAGATATTAAAACAATTAATGATAATGACCAATTTCACAGTCCCCTTAAGACAGAATATTTTATTACGGGATCAGACGGAGAAACATTAAAAATTAAAGCAGAAAGAATTAGAAAGAATTCTTTTATTCGGTTTGTTCGGAATTTTCAGGGAGGGTTTACTGAACTTTTTGAACAGATGGTTATTATGAAAAATAGAGATACTGGAGAAATTGGATCGGGGATGATGGAGCATCTAAGAAGTTTTCGGGCATCTAATACTTAATTCTTAAAATTAAAAGTTTTATATAATTTATCATTTAATCTAAAATAAAGAAATAAATATTTTGAGAATTATAGGAGATAAAAAAATGTGTAAATGGTGTATGAAACATGGAATTGGGCATAAATGGTACTTAAACGCAAAGAATTATTCAGATCAACTTGCTGACGAACATAATCTTAAAGAATATCTAACTGAGCAGTGGATGAATTTTGAAGCTGTATATATTCGAAAAATTGCGGGATTATCTTCCAAGGGTCTGGGTTATAAATTACAAATGCCCATTATTGGAAAAATTCTTCGCTGGGCTGTTGAGCGAATGATTCATGGCACTATCAGACATCCAAACCCTATTAGAGCAGATGGTCATATTGGGCAAGTAATTCCTATGGAAGATGCTCAGATTATTCTTTCTGAACTAGCAGCGGAACCTATTGTTGAAACATATTGTATGTGTCGCAAGATGCAAAGAGGTGTAAATTATCAATGTTGTATTAATTTTGGAGTACTTTCAGAAGTATTAGAAAAACTCCCAAGATTTATACCAAAAGAGAGAGCACATCGTATCTCTCGGGAAGAAGCAATGGAAAGAATAGAGCAACATAACAAAAATGGATTAGTATCTACTGTTTGGTATCAACCCTACCCATATATAAATGCGATATGTAATTGTGAAAGTCCTGAATGTGGAGCACTACGATTGAGAAACGATTTTGATTTAATGATAATGTCCAAAGCAGAATATATTATTCATTTAGATCAAGACAATTGCCAAGGGTGTAAAGCTTGTGTTTCTATGTGCCAATGGAATGCTATACGTTATATCCCCTCCATTAAGAGAGTTATAATTGATTACAATAAGTGTTTTGGGTGTGGAGTATGTCGTCATGCTTGCGAACATGATGCTCTAAAGCTTATACCAAGACAAGAATTTCCGGGATTTGATGGACATTTTTAGGTGGTCTTATGGGAAAAACAAAAATAAAAATTGATTATTCAAAATGTGGACCTGAGGGTAATGTAGATCCAAGAGAATGTGCTAGATGTCTTAATGTCTGTGATCCTTGTGTATTTTTAAGGCATGAAGATTTAAAAAATCAGGAAGAAGACATATATGATCCTAAGCATTGGAAAATAACAGCAATTTGGCCATCCGTTTGTACTCGTTGTCTTAAATGTGTTGATGTATGTCCAGAAAATGCAATAAGTATTAAATGGTAAAAATTTTTAATTTCATTTTAGTCTAATTCTTTTTTTTAAAAATGAAGCAAATAACTTCATTTTTCCAAAATGGGTTAATTTAATTTTGCTTCTTTAGCTGATTTATAGAGATAATTTTGTTGTGCTACCAGAACATTAATTTAAAACGGACTCACTCTGAATCCAGAAGGGTTAGTATGTGCGAATTGCCAAGTAAAGCGTATTAAAAAAATTACCAAATACACCAAATAAGAGGGAAAGAAGTAAAATGATAGACTATTCAGATAGGGGAAAATTCCTATTACCGATTTTAAGCAGTTTATAGTGTCCTTTTTACAAATCTATTCCAAAGTTGTTGAATTATTTATTAATTGACTCCGTTTTGCTGAAATGTCAATCTACTTCTTTTGCTGTGGTATAAAGATAATTAAAATAATACAAGGCTGATGGTCCAAACGCCACATGATCAGTAGCTATACCAAAATAAGACATTCTTTCAGGAAAAAATCTTTCTGAAAGAATTATGAATGCATCCTCTCCTTCATCTATTATTATTGAACTTCCAAAAATTTGATCTCTCCACTTTATTTCACATAGAGTGCTGTATTTCTTAAGTAAAGCTTTAATATTTTTATCTTCCAAAGATTCAGCCTCAACTAACAGTTTTAAATCAGTAACACCTCGAGCTCTGGCTTTCTTTATGTCATCATAAAATAGTTCTAAAAATTCATATTTCGTAGAAGTAAAATAAAGTGATGTTTTTGCCATATTAATTAAGGAGAGGGCTCGATTAATACAAACGTCTCTACCTCTGTGAACATACAAGGCAATCTTTATTGGTGTGTCATGTGATTGATAAATTGGGGTTAATGTATGAATAATTTTTTTAGAGTCATCGTTAAAGCTATCACTATATTGCTTTTTTGCAATAACCAAAGCCTCATCAGGTGATTTGGCAAAATAGCGACTAGGTCTGGATTCTTCCTCCTTTATTATCCACATTTTCTCCTTTTCAAGCTGTGTAAGAATATTATATATCCGTGAGTAGGGAACACCGGACGCATCCGAAAGTTCTCTAGCATCCATTGGACCTTTAGAAATTAAAGTTAAATAGATGGCTATCTCATAATCGGTTAACCCAATAGCCTTTAAAGATTCCTTTACGTTTTCTGGAATTTCTTTTGACATATTTTACCACTTTCAATATCTTCCATCTGCAGAAATTATGTATTATTAATATTATTATTACATATCAATATTATTTTTTATGCTCTTTTTTAAGAAAAAGCAGTAAATTTATTGAAAAAAGGATTTACAGAATAAACTCATTTTATAATGATAAATGAATATTTTCATCTATTTTCAAAATAATGAGAATTTGTAATATAAATTGTAAGAAATGGATACTTTTAGTTCGCATTCCAAATTCAAATCAAATAAAATTATCAAAAAAAGTAAACTATGAGATTATATTAATAGTTTAATAAACTAATTTAGGATATTTCAAACATGAATTTTTTCAAATGAGAATAAAATTTGTGATTTAGGGAATCAAATTAAAGATTTGTTATTTTTTTTTTAATAATTAAATCATTATATTTATTAATTAAGATAAATTACTTATAAAAAAAGAATATAAAAGTTAATTTGATCATTATGGACATAGTTGATATCAAAATCCTCGAATTATTAAAAGATAATAGTAGAATGTCGTTTAATGATATTTCAGTACAAGTAGGTAAAACAGAAGCTACAGTTAGAAGAAGGGTAAAAAAGTTAAATGATGAGGGCGTTATAAAGAAATTTACTATTGAATATAATATAGATAATAAGCCACGTACTAGAGCTACTGTAAAGGTTGAACCAGATTTCAAAGAAATAAAAAGAATATTAAAAGAGCTATTAGAAATAGAAGAAATTACAAATATCTGGAGACTTTCTGGGGATTGTGGTCTTTTTATGAAAGTTGAAATCGGAAGTATAGAGTTATTCAATCCGCTGATTGAGGAAAAGATTTCTCAGATAAAAGGAGTAAAGATAGTGGAAACTTGCTTCATAACAGATGTGATAAAGTAAATCTTTTTCAATTATTCGATATTTGTGCCTCGCTACAACCAGTTCAATATTAATTCAGTTAAGCATATACTTTAATATCGATCTTCCAGAAATTGAAGATTTAAATCTTTTTTCTCAGAAAATTTGATTTTACACTGATAAACAGCATAAATTTTTTCTTTTCAAAATTTTTTTCAATTTTCAAAATTATTATTGCTTTATCAAGTAGAGCTTTTTTATTTTTAAAAATGAAGTTTATTTGCCTTCCATAATTTTTATTATCATCAATAATATTAAGGCGCAAAGTATGTCATATAAATTTACAAAGGAAGAACTTAGAGAATTGTTAATCGATTACAATGAAATCGTATTAGAAAAATACGATTTACCCGATAAAGTTGAGATTTGGGATGAAACTCTTAGAGATGGTGAACAGAGCCCAACGGTTTATTTAACTCTTGATGAAAAAATTCATTTAACTAAATTAATGGATGAAATAGGTGTAAAATTAATAGCAGTAGGTTTTCCAGCTGTTTCAGATTCAGAAAAGAAAATTGTAAAGTCCATTGTAAAGGAGAATCTCAAAAGATCAACAATATTGGGAATAGCTAGACCACGGAAAGATGATATTAATGCATGTATTGATGCAGATCTTAAAGAAATCGTTATATTTATGCCAATATCTCCTATTTTTAGAAAAACCTTAAAACAGACAGCAGATGAACAATTAAAACAGATTAAATCAGCTATTCATTATGCAAAAGATAATGGTCTTAAAATCAATTGGGTTTCTGAAGATGGAACACGATGTGATTTTATACATCTTAAAGATGTTTTTAATACTGCAATTAAAGCTGGAGCAGAACGGATAGTATTAGGGGATACAGTTGGGATCTTAACACCACAATCAACTTCTTATTTAATAAAACGGATAAAAGAGGAAATAATAAATCCATTAAAACAGAAAGTCCCAATGGGGATCCATACCCATAATGATTTTGGATTAGCTGTGGCGAATACTATTACAGGAGTATTTGAAGGGTGCCAATATCCTCATACATGCATTAATGGATATGGAGAACGCGCTGGAAATGCTGCTTTGGAAGAAGTTGCCACAATATTAGAGAGAGTAGGAATCAAAACAGGAATAGATTTAACAAAATTACCCGAATTAAGTGAGATATGTGAAAAGTATTTTTGCAAACCTTTATCACAATATAAACCAATAGTTGGAGATTATGCATTTTCGCATGAAAGTGGACTTCATATAGCAGCAATACTAGCACATCCCTTAACATATGAACCTATTAATCCTCGTATGGTTGGAAGGAGGAGAAAATTTTATTTGGGCAAGTTTTCAGGTTCTAAATCAATTCTACATGCTTTAAAGCAAAAAATTAAGGTTCTTGATTTAGATATTCCCGATGAGATTATTAAAAAGATTGTTACTGATGTAAAAAGAAAGCATGAATCTACATCTAAGGAAGAATTAAGAGCATCTTTTAATATTATTAAAGAAGAATTAAAAAAAATTACTAAAGGTGTGAGTGATAGGGAATTCTTTGAAATTGTGAATCACTATGCTCAACCGTACGTTCCAGATGAATTTAAACCTAAAAATTAAGAAATTATTTTAATAACTTTTTTAATAATTACTTTACTAATAATTTATCGAGAATATCAATTCTTTTCTTAGTTTTCTTTAAATCTTTTTGTAATTTTTTGGAGCGTTTAGCATATTCCTCATCATCTAATGCCCCCGAAGAGTGCTTTTTATCAATAAAATTTAATAGGTCTTTAACAGAAGTTAATTTTGTTTCCAAACCTTTCTTTTCACTTTTTAATTCTTTTTTACTTTTATCTTTTGTTTTAAGTTTAGGAACAGGTTTCAATCCTAATTCATCAGTTTCTTCCTTTTTCATACTTTCTGGTTTTGGAGGTAAATCTGTTAATGTAGGATCTATATTTGCAAGTTCTTGTAGAATACTTTTTGTATCAACTTTTTCTGGAGTTTGAGATGGTTCTAGTGAAACTTCTTCATCTACTCCTTTTTTTTCAGGCACTTGGGAGATTTCTATATTTTTTAACTCCATTACGTCGTCTTGAGAGATAGAAGCTGTTTCTATTAATTTATCGATTGTAGTTTTAATTGTAGTAAGTTGAGTTTGAAATATCTTTAATAATTCCATTAACTCACTTTTTTTAGAAATTTTCATTGAAAAATCAATATCTATTTTTCTTTTTTCACTAGGAGTAGAAATGCGTGAATAGTCTGGTTGTTCTATAACTGAAGTTGAAATATCAGATCTTTGAGGAATAGGGGTTGGAACATCAATAGTTGCCCTTAATTCCATGCGATAGTCAGAAACGAGCCATTTAAACATATTTATAGCTAAATTTGGATGATCACTGCATTGAAAACCTCCGCCGATATTATCTCTAAACATTTCATAACTTCCAATACAACATACTCTACCATTTCCTAGGTCTGACACACATATCAAGGGACAAGAAAATGGCTCTGAACTTTCATTAGATGATGCAATTGCTAATGCACCACTACCAATAATAGTAAGTGAACACCCTGATCTATAGCATATAGTATCTATATCAGCAGTTATTGGATGTGGTATATTAAAAGTAGAGATTAACGGAATATTTTCTATTCCTAAATTAGTTCTTTCGTCTAGAACTTGATCACTTTCAAAAGCTATCCCAAATTGCTCAGAGATTTCAGACAGATTACTTCCTCGCCCTCTATCTCCACCAGCATGAGATAATAATAACAAACCTCCTCCAGAATTCGTAACCCAATTAATAATTTCAGTAATTTCCAGAGGCGCTATTTTAGCAAAATCGGGACAAACAAAAACTAAGATATCATACGGTATTAATGATTCTTCTGTAATTGGAACTTCTAAAAAGTTATAACATACAAAACCATTCGAATTGAGATGATCTCGTATCTCAGTAAGGTTTTCATCAATTTGACCTCTTGGTTTATGAGCAATATCGAACGCGATATGATATGACATGACTAATCATATTCCATGTAATAATTATATTTTTTATATAATCAAAATCTTGTTATTATTAATTAGTATTTTAATCTTTCTATATTTTAATATTTAATAATAATATTTAGAAATTACAATTCGTAAATTTAGAATTTTAATATAATATTATGAGAAAGCCGGTTAATAGATGCACTTTTCGTAGGATAGAGCTTTTTTAGTAGGAGCTCTTATCTCCAATAATTAAATTATCTTTGCTTATATTCTCAATTCTTACATCGCTTCCTATAATTGAATTTTCACTAATTATATTTTCTAAAATAACTCTCTTTTCAATAACACAATCATTTAATATAGAATTCGATATATATGAATCATTCCCTATTGAAACATATGGTCCTATGACGGAATTAATGATTTTTGTGTTTTTTCCAATATTAATAGGATTTTTTAGATGAGATCGTTCAACAGATATGTTTAATTCTTGAAAATCTTCTCTTTTAACAGAATAAGTTTCCAAAAGGTATCTATTTCCATTTAATAATTCAGAGGGTCTTCCAAAATCAAGGACTCCTTGCTTATGGGTAACAGCCGATATTTTAAATCCATCATTTACTAAATCTTGTAAGCTCTCAGTCATATAAACTTCACCAGAATCTTCATCTCTCTGATCTAAATATTTTTTTAAATTTCTAAAAAGAGCGAGAGTCGTAGTATTAGAGAAGGCATAAATTCCTACGATAGCAAGATTTGAGATATACTCTTTTGGTTTTTCTACTAATTTTGTTATAATATTATCTTTATCAACAACAACAATACCGTAAGAGCTGGCATTTTCTTTTGAGACTTCCATAACAGTTATTATCCCATCTACGCCAGATTCATAATATCTATACATTAAATATGAATATTCGTCAATCGATATCATATCACTTAGAAAAATCAGAGATCCCGCTCTTTTATTCTCTTCATTAGATTTAAATTCCTTTTTTCCAAATCTTCTGTGTGCTAAATATACAGCTTCTCCAAGGCCCCAATAATACGGAATATCTTCCTTATACCCACGTGGGATTTGTTCAATAAAGGTAAGTTTAAATTTATTGCTATAATTCTTTTTAATATATTCCATAATTTGTCTTTTCTTATATCCAACTATTAGGATTAACTCAGTATCTAAATCAAATGTATAGGTTAATTTATCTAATATATGTTCTAATATTGTCTTACCTGCAACTCGTATAAATGCTTTTGGCTTATTAAAGGTAAAGGGACGTAATCTACTCCCTATTCCCGCGATTGGCCCTATTATCTTCATTGTCTTTTTAAAAAATTTTTCATTGAATTATTTTCTAAAATTAAAGATAATTAATAAAAACTTGATTTGTCGGAATCGAAAACTCTCTGTAGATGCCCAAATAGGAGATCTAAACCTTGTTCTTCCTTGATTGAACAAGGAATTAATTCACTTGTCGAACCCATTTGGACAAATACTTCAGATATCAACATAGATAATTCTCGTATTAATCCTTTTTCTCTTTCACTAGTAGAATCTTCTAAAGCTTGGAAATCTTGACTCCAATTAACGATCATTTTGATTTGATCTTCATCAATGAGATCAACCTTAGATAAGACATTTATTTGTGATATGTTTCTAAACCTAAATTGTACAGAAGCAGCTAGAAGTAAAGTAGATATAAATCCATTTGGTCGTAAAACAAAATTAGAATCAAAAAGAAACGATACAGCCCTCTGAACGTCGCCAAATCCTAAAGCACTTGCAATTAATGGCCCTGTCTCACGAAATGCAAAAAGCTCAAGTTGTCCAGCAGTGTCCACAAATACCCAATCAGGATTGAATTCATCGATTTCGTCTTTTAATTCATCTAAATAATTGACCATTAGATCAGACGCTAAAATCATTGCACCATTAGGACCCAAACCGTATTCTTCCATAACTTCTTCAAGAATAAGATAATCTCTGATATCAATATCCGGAGCATACGATATTATCCTAACTCCAGGGTCTAAATTTAAAGTAATCGCAGAAATTTCTGGATCTCTATTTATCATATATTCTTTTAATTCTCCAGTTAATGTACTTTTTCCACTTCCGGCAGTTCCGATAAAATAGTTCAGTAAAATTTTTCTTAACCTCTATGGAATTATTTTCCTCTTTTTTATCTAAATATTTAAAAATAATTAAAATTTGTTAATAAACTCAAAGTTATAATAGTTATTCATTTTGTAGTAGATGAGGCTTTTTAAATGTAAGGAGGATTATATTTTATTCAGGTTTTTTCAAATCTTCCAATTGAATTTCTTGTTCATGATGTTTTTTAAGCCTTATAATCTGATTATTTATTGCTACTTCTTCTCTTTTCTTTAACTCATCATCATTGAGCGTTATATCTTTTAGTTCATCTTCAGCTAAAGGTTTTAATATAGCTTTAACATTAAAGTTAGAATTCTCATCAATACTTTGTTCAAATATAGACTTCATTTCTCTAATCACCATTAATTTCGCTGAAGACATTTGTCCTTGAATTAAAGCTGGTTTCATAGGTATTTTTATCCTTTCAATTCCCCCTTTTTGACTATTAATAACCGGAACCGAAGAGCTATATGAAACAACATTATTAGGTAAATTCTGTAAAGTCAAAGATATGTTTTTTAATTCTTGCGCAATGCTTTTCAATGTTTTATTACTTTCGTAGATCATTGATATTAAACCATTATCCTTAATAACCTCCTCCACTTTACTTTTTTCATAGATTTCAGTTCTTCGTTCTTCGTTGCCATCTATATTTGTTTTAATCTCATGAAAAATTTTTTCTTGAGTTATCTTGTTTTTAATATTAGGTTTCAATTTCAAATCTTCATAATTATACCCAATATAGCAATCTTCATTGAGGGTAATATCAGACATGCTAAAGCTCTGTGTAAAAGTATACTGGATTCGCTGACCAGAAATTAATATAATTACTATACGCAAAATTTTAATGTGAAGTTCATCAACATTAGCTAACTCATCCAATTCAATAGTAAATGAAAATGTCTCTGCAGTGTAATATAATCTATGTATTGAAATTAAATAAGGTGGCGATTTTTGCCGTATATTTTTAGAAATTTCAAATTGTAAATTTATTGTTCTTATTTTCTTAGGAAGTAGAAGTTGTTTTTCTTCCTCATCTTTTTTAAACTCTAAGAATAAGTTTTTCTGATCGTCCCAAAATATTTGGAACAATTCCATTATAATTTTAAACCCTTAATATTTTAACTTTCCTTCTCATTATTTGATTTTTCTACGATTTAAAGTCAACTTTTTATTTTTAATTTGACGACTTAATTGATTTAATAATTTATTTGAAAATTTTAGACGCTTTTTTATGAATTTTTTGTTTATATAGCCGACGGAAATCTTTGGGAGATTGAATTTAATCTTAAGTTATTCAAACTTTTAAATTTGATAAGTAATAGACAGGAAGGTTTAGACGATTTTTAAAATATTCAATTTCTTCTCTTGAATGCTGCCCAATATAATCATTTACATCTAATATTAGGATAGCTTCCTGATTCTCTAACTTTCTTAAAGCAATTTCCTGTAATATTTCCCATTCTTCGGTTGAAAATTTTTCCTTATTTAATAATCCATCAATAGAACAAATTGAAACTAATTTCTTATATTTAATCTGTAATACTGATTCAATTTTTATGAAATAATCTTTAAATCGTGTGGATCCAACAAGGTATAATTTATCTTCTTTAATTTTAGAAAAAGCATAATCTCTAAATTCATTCAAGAAATTATTATTTAATCGTTTTTCAATCATTTTTAAATTTTATATACACTCTATTTTGGGTAGTTACAAAACCCAGTGATGGGTTTTAAATCTTTCGCCATTCCTAAATCATTTTCCATCGGAAATTAAGGTGTTCTAATTTATTTGGTTTGGGAAATCCTTATTTTTAATGATTATGAAACAAATTCTGATCAGATCATTTCGCCATCACTGAATTTTGTATCTAATCACTTTTTTTCTTTTTTATAAATTTGGATTAATATGCTCTCTCAAATGAGCAATGGAAAGTAGAAATGAGACTCCAGTATTCACTTGATATAGAATACATCTTTGGTAAAGACATTGCTATAAGACGTATTGTGCTAATATATTAAGTTTTACCTGAGTTATAGATGTAACAACGCCAACCGTTCTGATTCAATTTTCACCATGAAAATTCACCTGGGTTTTTTCATATTATAAATTTTAAATAGGGGAGTTTTCCTTTAATTATTGTAGGAATATTATTAGTAAAGATAAAAATACAAATTAAATATTAAAATGATGAGTCAGAATGACAGAAATTCATAAAAAGGTCAATCAACGGATAAAAGAGCTTTCAGATTTTTTAGGTATTGATGATTCAATAGTAACTACTACCTCTATTGTTTTTGGACTCTATAAATATTTATTATCTTATCAAAAACAAAGAGATTTGCTCTATAAAGAGAGTATATATAAAAAGACTGATGAAATAGATAAATTTAAAGATAATCTAAAAAGTCAGATTGAGTCTGATTATGATATGTTAAAAGATCTTGGAGAGACCGAAGATTATTTTGAAAGTAAGTATCAAGATAAGATCTTTACTACCTTAGAAGAATGGCGCAATGAATTCCTAACTTATCTAGAATCTCCTATTGAGCAAGAAATCGAACAAGTAGAAGCGATTACAAAAGAAAAAGAATTAATTGCACCAGTATTAAAGAAAAGGTTTACAAGAGAAAAGCCTGAAAAAATTAAGATCAAGAAAGAACGACTAGAATTACCCGTAAAACTATTACCTAAAGAAAAAGTTGGGATGTATCTCTTTTTTCCCTCAGTGCTATTTTCAATCTTATTTATGTCCATTTGAGCCTTCTTTCCAGAATTTCAATTCTTACATGACTATACTGGTATAACGACAATTGTACTGTTATCGTTTATTGCCATAGGATTAGCGATACATTACCGACAAGTTAAAAATTGGCACTATTTCATTCACAGACATGGCCTGTTTTTCATTTTTGCGACCTTGCTACCTATATTATATTTACAATATTTAAATTTTCTGAAGTATATGTCTGGATATTTCATCCATTACTCAGTATCTTTTTCCTTATAATAATACCCCTGTGTCTTATCGGATTTACAGGCGCATTTTATTATCATTACTTCCCATCCTTAGAAGCATGGAAAGACAAGCGAAATGTTAAGAAAATGACCTATAGATTCATAGCAGAAAATCCCTATGGAACATTTAAAAATTCAACTGAACGGACTCAGGCATTTGCGGGACTTATCCAAGATCCTAATAAAGTTGGAGATCTACTTGAATAATTTTTTTTAATAGTTCAAATGTGTAGTGATTATCCAGAATAATTGATACTATTACATCCCAAAATATCTCCCTATCATCATAGACGATTAGAGAACCATTTATTTCATAATCATAAGACATTAATCTTAGATTTAGAGATCATCTTGAAGAATTCGAGAAAATCTGTAAAAATAAATTTAGAAAAAAAAAAATTGATCTAGATTCATTCCAGTAGAAAGGAAATTTTCTATATTCCTTCTTGATAATAAGTTTCTTATATTTATTACGTGATCTCCCCTTAAAATATATTCTTTAAAATAAATTTTTAATATTGAACTTTTATTATTAAATCGACAGTATTTATCTAATAATTGTAAGATAGATTTGATTGAATATCAGATTTCTTTCACAGCACAGTTGAAAAATAGTGATTACTTGAACGTAAAAAAAATATCGATTAGACCCGATAAAATAGGGATAGACCTAATATTATGCCCAAAGACAAACTTGCATTTACAAGATTTATTTTGCCGCAGATGTGGGTATTATGAATCAGATGATGAAAAATTTGTTCAGTGCAATTTTACAGGTCATCGGTTTGGCAAGGCAGATCCTATTAAAGATAAACTGATAAAAGATCTTTCTAACAAATTTATTACTGAGCTTCCTATCGATGAGAAAAAACGATCATTACGTTAAGACTGTATAGGTAGAGATTGAATTTTAATGATCACAAATTCAAGCATAATATTTAAATATTCAAATAACATCTTTTTATAACGACCAAAATCTAAAAATAAATAATTTAAAGAATTTACACATCATTAAAATAAAAAGGTGTTAAATATCAAATACAAAAAATCAATAATAGTAGTCTTGAGTATAGCAATCATTGCGATACTCGGAATTATACCTTCCATCATAGTTAGAAGGCCTGCCGATAGTCTTTTAATGAATCCTGAAGGTTCTGGTGGGTGCGTTGTTTACCCGAGTCAATATTTAAAAGGTGATGATGTTACAACCGATGATTTAGATCATTTTAGGTCCGTAGATGGGAATGTTATTCACTGGTCAGGCGAAAATGGTCTTGAAACTAGTATATGGTTCACAAGACCAAGTTGTGGTGCAAGAAAAGGTAATTCAGTGCAAATGGTGCTTAGATATCATAGTGACACTCATAAAGCACTTAATATCATTATACGTTATTGGGACGGATTTGCTCAGTGGTATTATTTTACTGGTGATGAGGATGAATATGTCTCTGTTTTAGCTCCTATTCCAAATTATAAATATGTAGATTATATAGACTTCGATACTGTCCTAGGGGTTACAGATTTAAAGATTGATTATCTTGCTGCTTGTTATCCTAATGTAGATCTTGGTGGTATTTCTCCTATTAACCTTTTTTTAATCAAAAATATCCCTGACGGTCCTCATTAACCCAGTTTTCCTTAATTTAAATCTTTTTTTTTTATTTTTTTTCTATGGAATAAATAAACAATAGTTTTATCTTTCTTCTTTAATTATCAAATATGTTGATTTATGAGGTTTAAGATTACAGATTTTATGTCCATACCAGACCTTATAGTGTTGATATTAAACTTCCAAAATAAATAATTTTAAGTGTATCATCTTATATGCCTATATTTCTTTATTTTTGAATATATTAGAATGATAATGATTTATATCAAAAGTTAAATGATCTATAAAAGTCTTAATTAGAATGAATTCCTCTGAATAGGATGAAATATTTTACCATTTCTTAAAATGAGTTTTGATATATAAAACCGAGTCTTCAGTATTTAATTTATTAGTAGATGTGCCGGATCTAATATAAAAATCCCCTTCTGGTCTTAAAAAAATGGGTGTCGAACTTTTTTTGACAACTATTATACATATCTCTTTCCCATCGATTTCTTGAGAAAAAATATTAAAATCTGCAAAAATATTTCCCCTAAAATGTTTTTTTATTAGATTATTAAGTTGTATTAAAAGACCATCAAAATCTTTTTTTCTTCCTAATAATTTATAATCATTTTTTAATCCTATTATATTTCCATTATCATCTACACCAATAAATAAAGTACCTCCCTCAAAATTCAAAAAACCAGCAATTGTCTTTATGATTTCTTTTTGGAGTTAATATAGAGTGAAGGTAGGAAGTGAATAGAAGTCATTTTGTTCATATTATTAAAATCCCTTGTAATAACTCCAAATAATAGTATAAAGAATTTTATATTAGTCTCTTTGTTATTTGCTAGAAAATAGATATAAAATCCACATCTAGACAACTATATTAGTTCGATATATTTGCCATCACTGAATTTTGCAACCATCCTCTATTTTTCATTTAAATAGATTGAAGTATTTTTAACAATTATGTCACCTAAGTATTATATAATTTTTTACATCCTTTTTGGGCATACTTTACCAATTAAAGTATAAAAAAAATATTATAATTACCAAAATAAAAAACTCAAATTTAAGATTTTGAATGACTGCCGAAATTATTAATTATAATAGTTTTTCAAACGAAGAAATTTCTAATATCTTACAAAGTGCCATTTTGGAGGGAATTAAAAAAGAAAATCAACAAGTGATAAAAGAAGGAAAGCCTTTAAAATCAAAATTTTTAATTATTGAGAGTGATCCTGAATCCTATACAAGAAATAAACTAGAACCACATATTAAAAAATTTCTTCCTGACATTGAGCTTCATGCTGAAATTCATAAGAAAACAAGTCTTGGGAATTTGAGGAAACCAGATGGCTTTATATCTTCAAAAGATATGAAAATAAATAAAAATCTTCTTATTGAATGGGAGCCATTTAATGAAGATCTAAGGGCTAAAAAGGATCATGGCATAAACCAAGCAAAACTATGGATATCTGATATCAATATTGGTAATCAAAATAATGCATTAGTGACAAATGGTAAGGAATGGATCTTCATAAAAGCAATAGAAATAAAAGGAGAGATAAGAGTTGTAGAGCAAGAGTTCTCTGTGAAAGAAGCTTTTAAATTAATGGAAAATGTTTATAAAGCCGAAAAAATACGTGAAATACCTATAGAAGAAGCAGTAGATATCACTGAAAAATTCTATAATTGGTATGTTGCTTTAATTCATGGAGGGGAATATATAGATAAAGAAAATAAAAAAAAATCTATATATAAGGAAGATTCTCTTTTAAACAATGTGGTATTTGCTTCAACTAAACAGGAAAAAAAAGATTTTATCAGATTAAACTTCACACGTTTAATATTTATAAGAATCTTATCTGAATATGGAATTATAAAAGATGATATCCTTAATTTTTTGAAAAATACTAAACCTGAAGATTTTTATAACAGAATCAATCAATTGTTTTTTGAGACTTTAAACACTCCGTTAAATATACGAGAAAATCTCCCCAAAATTTATGAAAAAATTCCCTTTTTAAATGGAGATTTATTTAGAAAAAAGGAGATTGATAATAAAGGTTTAAAAATTCAAAGAGAATCTTTTATACAAGCTATACAATTTCTCAGAACTTTTAATTTCAAGAAAGAATATGAAAATTTAGAGAAAAATTACAAAATAGATAATACAATTGATCCTGAAATTTTAGGGCATATTTTCGAAAAAACAATTGAAGATAGAAAAGGAAGTGGAGTATATTATACTCCACAAGTAATTACAGAATATATGGCTAAGGGAATTATTGAAGCATATCTAAAAAATCAAGTTATTGAATTTTTAAAGAAAAGGGAAGATATTCAGTGGAAATATATTGAAAATTTTAACGATATATTTGATCTTGATAAATTAATTCTAAAAAAGGTATACTTACAGATTATTAAGCTACTAAAAATATGCGATCCTGCTGTTGGATCTGGTGCATTTCTATTAAGCTGTGGAAATATTTTATTCAATATCAGAAAGAATATCCTAAAGAAAATTGAATTATCAGAATCCAATTATGATATTAAAAAAGAAATTATTCAAAATAATTTATACGGGGTTGATATAAAGGAACCTGCAGTAGATATCTGTAAGTTAAGATTATGGTTATGGATTATTGAAAAACAGGAACCCGAGCCATTACCTAACATAGATTTCAATATAAGAAAAGGGAATTCATTAATTGGGTATACAAATACTGAAACTATTAAAATAGACCCTAAAGATATCAGTTCATGGGTTAAGAAGGGTAATTTAATAGACATTTTTTTAGAAAGAAATGAATTAATCAAACAGTATTATTCAATAGAAGATCCTCTTAAACAGAAAAACCTAAAAAAAGATATAGATATAATAACTAAAGATTTTAATAAAAAGCTAAATGAAGCTTTAGTGAATGACTTATCGAAAGAAGGGGTAAAAGTTAATACTGAGAACTTGACAGAGTTAGGCATTTTTCATTGGATTATGGAATATCCAGAAGTATTTGAAAAAAGAAATGGTTTTGATATTATTATTGGAAATCCACCATATTTTAGAATAACTTTCGCCCCTAAATTAGAGCAGAAGATAATTGGAAAATTAGGAATATTAAATAAATATCACCATGGTCAAGGTGATGTACATTATGATTTTACTGTACGTAGTTATGAGTTATTAAGAGAGGGAGGATATTTTACCTTTATTACTTCTCGATATTGGCTGGAATCTGCCTATGCTAATTATCTAAAAAAATTTTTTAAAGAGCGAGTAAAATTATTAAAAATTATTGACTTCAGGGAACAATTATTGTTTAAAGGAGTGGATATTCATAATTCAATTTTATCTTATACTAAACAACAACCTTTAAGAAAGCTTAATTTTTTTGAAGTCTTTTTATTTGATGAGGATTTTGCAAGGGAATTGAAGAGTCTTGATTTAAATGATTATTTAGAAAAAGCAGGACAATTTGATTTGGGAAATTGGAAAAATGATGAAAATTGGGCATTTACTCCAAAATTGCATAAAGAACTCTTTATGAAAATTAAGAAATTTAAAACAAAATTAGGTGATGATTATAACTGCAATCAATATTCAAATTCATTTAGAAAGAAACATAAGCCTATTTTAATATTTGATGAGAAGCCTACACAAATACCTGAAGAATACTTAAGAAAATATCGTAAAATGGGTGAAATAAGAAAGTTTTGTGTTGAACCTTTAATTAATAAATATATTGTTATAATACATAATAGAGAAAAAGCTTGGAATGATACTAAACTAAAGAGATATTTATTATCAAACAGTATGTCCAAATCAGATTTAATTGAAATTAAAAAGGAAAGTGAAAAAAATATTGATAAATTTGATGAGGTTATATATATAGGATACAGAATACCAAGATTAGTATATAATTTTACATATGTAGATAATAAAACTTATGTTGATAACACTTATTTTATAACAAAAAAGAAATCTACTGCTTTTTCTTTGAAGTATGTGACCGCTGTGCTTAATTCTAACTTAATGCGATATTTTATAGATATTATGGGTAAGAAAAAAGAAAATGAAATTGAGATTGGATCAACATTTATAAAAAATCTACCTATTATTCTGCGAAGAGGATCATTAAACGACTTTAAACTTAAAAAAATTAAGTTAATTGAACAAATCGTTTCAGATATTATTAAATTAGAAAAATTGAACGAAGATGTTGATGAAAAAATCAATCAATTAAATGATTTAATATATAATTTATTTGAAATAACAGAGGAGGAAAAGATTTTAATTAATGATTATATATCTGAAAAATTGTTGAAATTATACAATTAAATATTGATTTAAAATAAAACAATCTAAATATATATGATTTCTCTTATATTTACAAATATTGTACAATTTTTAATATTTAGCTATTTACAAAAGTCTCTATGATTTTTGGAATTATTCGATGAAAAATCACCACTCTTTCTGAATTTATATTGTTGTTAATCATTTTGGATATTACAATATGAACAATATTCTTAAAATTTCTAAAAATACCCAATATAAGGGTTTTCCACCTGATATTAAAGTAATTCTAGGGAATACTAGTGCAAAATCAATTTCAGAGATAAAAGTTGGGGAAGAAATATATGTTAATTCGTCTATGACAGATCAAGTCCAAGACGTTAAAAAAGTTATGTATAGAGGAATAATTAAAGAAATTAGATGCACAGGTCAAGTTTTTAAAATAAAATCCATAGAGAATCAAAAATTTTATGTGATTCGTAAAGAAATTCGAGATTATTGCCGTAGAAAGTATAGTAAGATAAATCTAGGAGTATTAGAAAAAAATATTGAAATTCTTAGTAGTGAGCATTTAAAAAATGGTGATTTCCTTCTGATTCCAAAACATCATCAAGTAAATACAAAATCTAAGATGAAAACCGAAGAATTTGTAAATACATTTTCAAATAAAATACGAATGAAAATTCTTGGAATTTTAGATTTCACAAAACAACTCTTCAGGTGGTTTGGATATTATCTTGCTGAAGGAATGATATTATTTACGTCTGATAAAAGATATAATAAAAAATGTAGCGGTGTTTCATTTACTATCGGGATTAATGAAAAATGTCTATTAAATAATATTACATGTTATGGAGAAGAAATATTTGGTATTAAACCTAAAGTAATTGGAATCCCTGAAAGAAATGCATATCGAATTAATTTTTATAATACTCAATTGGGAGAATTAATATTTAACTTATTTAACACAGGATCCTCTAGAAAAAGAATACACCCATTTTTGTTTTCTACCTCAGAAGAATTATTAAGAGAACTTATAAATGGTTGGTTAAAAGGTGATGGTTGGGTTTGTCAATCAAGAGAAATTATTGTTGGAAATACATCGTCTATTGAATTAGCAGATCAAATCTATTTTATATTAATTAATATGGGAGAATTGCCCACTATTGGTTTATCTGCTCACAAAAATCAAAATAGGCATAAAGCTAGAGAACTTGGTTATTATTTAAGACATAATCTTTATAACATTCGACTTTATAAAAATAAGAATAGGAGTCATAGAAAGCAAAATAATTTTTATGTATTCACACCAATTTTAAGTACAAACTATAATCTCTATGAAGGTTATATTTTTAACTTAAAGTTAAGAAATAGTAATTCGTTTCAAGTAAATTATGTATTAGTTAATGCAGACTAATTTTATAATTCCATCAGCAGTTTTATAATAGAATTATGTAAAAAAAGGTTAAATATTTAGTGATATAATACAAATCAATTTATTATTAATATATTCTAGATATGAAGACTAAATATATGAGTGAAAAAGGGCATGATGTAAAAGTTATAGTTGAAGGTTCTGCAACCAAATTAGCAAATCAATTTGAATCTAAAAATAATCCGTTTTATATTAAGTACCAAGAATTGAAAAACTATGGATTAATAAATTGTTTTTGTAAAGCATGTAGTAATAAAATGGGCTCTTTAGAAGAAGTAGAAAAATTAGGGTTTTCTACTTGTGCTGAATTGATGGGACACCCTAGCATGACAAAATATATTGAACAAGGATATAAACTAATAACTCTCTAAATAAGTTTGTATAATTCTGTGAGATAAAAATGAGTTCTGACATAAGAATAATAATAGGCTTATCAATAGGATTTATTGCATATGCGATTCTTTATTTGGGTAAAGGTATTCAGAAATATGCTATTGAAGGTTTTAAAGATCAGGGAAAGGTAAATGTTAAAAATAAACACACAGGCATCTGGATATTTGGTACAATTTTAACCTCTATCTATATGTTTATTCAATGGGCTGCTCTATTTTTTGCCCCTATTAATTTAATAGCCCCAATTGAAGGTTTAGGTTTGGTTATATTAGCAATATTCTCTTATTATATACTAAAAGAAACTATTTCAAAATTACAAATAATCGGAATTACATTAATTATTTTAGGAACTATCTTAATCACCTTATTTAATGTAAATCCGAGCGAAGTTAAATATAACAATTTTAAAATTGATATTTTTCTCATAACTTCAATTAGTTTTATTGTTCTTGAATTCATAGCTATTATTATTTCAAAGTTAAATGGTTATAAAGCAGCAGGTTTGATATTAGGAATTACAGCAGGAACATTTATGGCTTTTCAAACAGTCACAAAAAGAATTACTGCCATTCCTAATACTACAATAACATTAACTTTTACTTTTGTTACTTTTCTTCTTGCTACTTTAACTCTTCTGATTTCTCAATATGCATTTGCTAAAGCTAAGGCAAATATAGTTGTGCCATGTTTTACATCAGCAAGTATAATAATAGCAGTTATAATAAGCTCCATTGTTTTAAGTGAGATTATTACATTATTCCAAATTGTTGGATTTGTAGTAATCGTCTTAGGAATTATATTTTTAACAGCTTTTACTGCAGAAGATAGTCAAAAATTAAATAAAAAGCAAAATAGCTAGTCTTTTTCTATTATAATTTCTTTAACACCAATCCATTCTTTTGCAGCTTCAAGATTTTTAACAATTTTCCTTTTAGGAGATTCCGCTCTATCTAATAATATTTGGACCTCTTTCTTTAATATAAGATTTTTGGAAATAATATACGCAGATTTAATCAATTTCTCATTATTTTTTCTAAGAAATTCTAAAATAATTTCGAAAGATTTAAGATTGAGTAAAATAACATCTAAACCATCAACAATCACAGAAAATAAGCTTACATCCTTTAATTTTTCTTCAAAATCTTTTATGAATTTTTTTGCAACTGAAGGTGGAAATGTGCCTAGAGCTTTTATATAGTACTGGTTTTCACCTATTTTCTCAATTCGATACATTATTACATGAAAACTCTATCTATTTAGATTCAATTGTTGATATATTCTTCATATTCATTTTTAATATTTTATAATTACTATTTTAAAATTAAGATTACAAGAAAATTAATCATAAATAAGATCGTGAAACACAGCTTTCACGTAAAAAAAGTAAAAATGAATTACTGATTTTAAATAAATCACTTAATTACTACTGAGATTCTTTTAAAAAAGATCATTTAATTTTAAAACTTACATATGCTTATTTTCATAATTAATAATTGAAAATTGTATCAATAAATATAAGAGGAAGTTCTATGTCGTATAATTGTGAAAAATTAGAGCGATCTACTCAGTTAGTTTTATCTATACGTACAAAAACCTCAGTACAACAATTACCTCAACTACTGGGAGAATCCTACATGAAGATCATGCAATATTTGGGGGAGAAAGGAGAATTCCCTGCAGGTGCTCCTTTCGCGGGATATTTTAATTTAGATATGCAAAATATGGATGTAGAGATTGGCATCCCTTTTTCTAAAAAACTTCTTGAAAAAGATGATATAAAAACAAGTGAAATCCCTGCTGGAAAATATGCTAGTTGCATTCATACTGGCCCCTATGATAAAATTGAACCCGCATATAACGCACTTACTCAATGGGCTCAAAAGAATGGATATGAGACATCTGGCATTGCCTATGAATTATATTTAGATGATCCGGGGGTAACTCCTCCCGAGGAATTGAAAACTCAAATACTTTTCTTACTTCGATAAAAAGTTCACAAACTTACCTTTTTTTTTTTATAATTGTGGGCATTAAATAAAAATGATGAGAAAATCATAAATTAATAGCTATCAATTATTATAATAATTTCAGAAATCATTTTTTTAAATTTTTCAATTATATTCTGAGTTGATATTAAGTAGATGGAGAATATAAATGTAGACCAATCGGAAAAAGAAAGACTTGAAAAGGAAAAGTTGGAAAAGGAAAGGTTAGAAAAAGAGCGTCTTGAAAAAGAACGGCTTGAAAAAGAAAGAATTGAAAAACAGAAATTGGAGAATAAGTTATTTCCAAGCAATTCGCTTTTTATGATACCCAGTTGGGGAGACTTGTTAGGTTATCCCACCTTAGGAATGTATGCTCATCATCAAGTATCAAGTATTATTTCAGATACAGTTATCTTCTTCACTGGTTATGACTATTCTATTGAGATTGAAAGAGGAACTCTTTATTACCTTTTTGGTTTGGGGTATTATTTTTTAAAATTTGAATTAGAATCTGGTAAGTACATTACTGACAATAGAATTTTAACGGGACTAATACTATCTAACTTTGCTTATGACCACATGGCTACATCCACAAATGTTACTTTAGAAGATGACCAAGATGTTATAATTGCAGAAAAAGTGATTAAAGTTCCAGTCGACTTATCTTTTAAATCAGAGAATCATAAAACTTTCATAAAGGGTGCTTTAATGAGAAATATATTCATACCCTATAAGGACATATTTTTAGAGATGATGGAAACAATCTGTAATGATGATTCCTATCAAATTGCTAAAGATGGTCATATGCTATTGAGTACTCATTGGGATTTTTACAATCAAATTTTAGTTTCTGATAAAATAAGAGGAAAACCAGATGATTCCTACTTAATGTCAGCAGCAGGATTAAATGGGATTATCTTTGCAGCTGATCAAATTTTACAGGAAACACTTTCTCAGGTAAATCTAAGTATAATTGAAAGTAATATCAATTCTTTGAAAAGCATTTACTCTAATCTGGAGTTTGATCCAATGTATCTATTCTCAATATTAGAAAAAGCATCACCCATGTTAAGCTCTGGTATTGCCCAAATTTCTCCTAAACAAAGAGAATCAACTACTAGAAAGCCATCTAAACATTCAATTTTTGCTTCTGCAGAAGATCGCCAGTACGCATTTGCCAGTTGGCCAATACAATTTAAGAGAAAAGCAAAAAAAGAACCCTTAGTTCCTCCCAAAATGGTAGAACAACCCATATATCTTCAACAAAATGATACTCGAAGTCCTGAAGTTAAAATCGCAGCAACACCTGAATATAAACAAGAAAAATTTGAGCTAGAAACATTAAAATCTGAAAAGGTTGAATTTAAATCATTACCCAATCCACCTGTAGCTGATATCAAACAAATTCTAACATATTTAAAAAAGGTTATTGAAGAAAATTATGAGATGCGATCTATTGGACAAGCTTTTGAAATCGCTAGGGAGAGTATGAGACAGATAGGGGTTAGTGCTACCACGACGCATCAGACAAAAATATGGGAAATGAGTAAATATGCGAATATTTACCTGAAAAAAGACCCAAGTTTCGGATTGCCACTAAAAGAAAAACAGGAATTAATTCAAAAAGTAGACTCATGGTTTTTTGAAATCGAAGAAGAAGAGAGAAAAGAAAGAGAAAGATTAGAGAGCATTCGCTTGGAGAAAGAAAGGAGAGAAAGAGAAGAAAAGGAGAGAAAGGAAAGGGAAAGGCGAGAAAGGGAAAGACAAGAAAGAGATCGTCATGAAAGAGAACAAAAAGAAAGAGAAAGATTAAAGCAAGAAAAAGCAGAAAAAGCTCAATTAGAAAAAATTGAAAGAGAAAGACAAGAGGAGATCAGATTAGAAAAGGAACGGGTAGAAAGAAAGAGAGCAGAAATAGAAGCCATTGAAAAAGAAAAACTGGAACTTGAAAGGCTGAAACAAGAAAGAAAGCTAAGAGAAAAAGAAGCGAAACAAGAAGCAAAAAGGCGAAAAAAGCTAGAAAAACAAAGGAAAAAAATTGAAAGAAAGAAGCAAAAAGAACAAGAAAGGTTGAAAAACCTATAATTCGTCCATTTAATAATTAGTCTTATTAATTATTTTAAATATTATTTGAGTAAATGGGGGCTGAGGGTGAACTGCTCAATCAGTTTGATTTCGAAAAAGTGAAAGTAAAGCTAATTCTAAGTAATTTAATGTCTTATCGAAATAACTCTTCAAAACGATCAATCTTTTTTATTTCTTCATGCATTTGAGTCTTTTTCCAATCTTTTTTGTTGACTTTCCTAAGGGTATTACTACTCCCACATCCTTCACAAATAGTTCTATTCTCCCATTGAAAATACCCACATTTACCACAAACATATTTATATGTTTCCTTAAATAATTTCCAACTTATTATACAATTTCACCTCGGATTAATAATTCCACGATTTATAGAAGAAATTCCGCCTAAATTAATTGAACTATTAAATTTTATAAGAAAAAACTTATATTTAATTACAAAAAAGAAAGATTTTGGTGTATTAGATTACATTTAAAAGATAAAGGGAAAATTTATTTTAATATAAATATTAAATTTACATTTTTTATTTAGTTAGAAGTCTAATTTATAAATCTAAATATGATTGTTAGAAGTATTCAAAAAAGTGGGGACTGAGGGAGTTTCCGAAAACAAGAAAATCTTGCTTGCTTTTGAACCCCCGATTAACAGGTGTCTGCACGAACAAGTTTGCATATAGGATCTGGAGCCTGTCGTGCTACCGGGTTGTGCATTTTAAGCGATATTGCTAAAAAAACTACACTAAGTCCCCTTACGTTATTTAAATCACAAAAGAATTTGTAAAATTTATATTTTTTTGATTTCCCTTTTTGAAACCATAGAATTATCTTTAAATTATATCTTTATGTCAATAACTCCATTTATAAAGATTGAAGAATTCAAAAATTCTTTGTTTCTTTACCATAAAATATAATCATTTTGACAACAAAGCGAGACAAAATCATCAACTTCTTCTTGTAAATCTCCAAAAAATTTTAACAAATATCCCTTTTTCACCTTATTTTTTTCTACTTTAAATCCATACGAACGAGCTAAATATTCTAAGTATTCTACACGCTGGCGACTTTTTTTATTCTTGCCATTAACTTTAAACTCAGTAAAGCAGGACCCGCTTGAGATCTTTACAATCTCTGCTACCCCACACTTCCCAACTTTTCCATCAATGGTTCTATAAATAATATCTCCCGGAAAAGGTGGATATCTCTCATATTTCTTTAAATTGTGATAATCTTTAAAAAACTTATCTTCTGGTCCCTCAACAAATATTACATCCTCGCAAATACTTGTGCAATAGACGATATCTCCTGATTTTATTTTATTGTTTTCTATTAATCTTACATTATTTTCGATTATTTCACCAATTCTTTTTGACGTTAAATCTCTTTTAAACATAATATTTGAGGTTAATTAATGAGTAAAAGGAAAAATAATTATTAATTAGGTTTAAAAATTCAAAACTCCGGAAAGTCTTCCATACCCTTTTCAAGTTGAATACCGAGAGAATTGAGTGCCATTGCGGTTAAATTATATTGTCCAACAGTAAAAACTACATCCATTAGTTGTTGAGTATTATAGGTTTTAGCAAGCTCTTCCCATGTAGAATCGCTTATGAAAGAATCAACATACAATTCATCTGCAGTTCGAAGTAATGTTGATTCGAAAGAGCTCCAACCTTCAGCATCAGGACCTTCCTTAATTCGTAATATTTCCTCTTCACTGAGACCGGCTCTCTTCGCAATAAATGTGTGTTGAGCCCATTCATACTTCGAATTACAGAGCCATCCTGTACGTAAAATAAGCATTTCTTTTTCTCTAATAGGAAGTGAGGATTTATATAAAACATGATTGCCAAAAACACGCCACCGATTATACAATTTCGAATAGTTCGCCATTGTAGCTAAAATATTAAGAACACCAGTAGTATTATTCAACTTTCGCCATCCCTCAATTAAATTGCGAGCATCATCATCCCATTTTGATTCCTCTAAGGGGGGAATTCTTGGTTTGGAAAGGTAAATTGACTTTCGTTGACCTTTAGTTTTGTTAAAAATTTCTTTTTCTTTTTCTGAAATTGTTTAATTCACCATTTTAATATATAAGGGTAAAAAAGATTCAATCATTTTAGGATTTATTATTTATCGTGTAAAATTATATACAAAACATATGAAAGAAGTTAATAAAATTTCAAACTTAAATCTACGAACTATTACTGTTATCCAATTAATTATTGCTGCTATAATATCTTTAATTTTCCAATTCTTATTACCTTTTTCTTGGCAGCCTCTTGATACTTTTCTTTATGGGCCCAAGCAACATGGAACACCTGGGGCAAATGTAATCATTTTTACAATTAGTCAATGGTATTTTTCATTTTCAATTGCATGGCTGTTTTATCGCAAGAATCCCTATATTAACAATTTCTTAATTTATTCAATTATACCTGTAGGAATGATTGTTATTTATGAATTTTTTATATTGTATATCTATTACGATTATATTCATATAACTCCTCTAGTAGTTGATATTTATTTAATTTGGAGAAAAAAGGAAACTCTTTCTCAAAAGTTTGCTTTATATGTTATTCCATTGAATATAATATGGTTATTTTTGGTATATTTTCTAAAATTAGCTTATTATAATGAAGATATATTAATATACATTAGAAATGTTCTCATTTATTCAGTTCTCTGGGTACTATTATCTTTTGTATTTAAATCTAAGAAAAAAATGAAAAAAACAGTTATAACTCTTAAAAAAATTATTTAATAGGAGTATTGCAATAAGGACAGACTTCTGAATCATTATCTAATTTCTGACCACAGGCAAAACAGACTTTATTGTTAATTCCATACAGTATTTTTGCTTCTTCTTGCTCAGAGTTATTAATTTCCTCTTTATTCGAATTTTTATCAGACATTTTTTTTAAGCGATTTGATATTCAATATAATTTAATGAAAAAATTATAAATTTAATAAAAAATTGGAGTCCAATCTTTAAGATGAGAATAAGATAATAAAATTTAAGAATTTGAAATTATTTGTATAATTATAAAAAGTATTTGATTATAAAATTTAAGAGATTAAAAAAAAATGCCTGGTTCACATGGTTCATTAACCAAAGCGGGAAAAGTTAAGATGCAGACTCCTAAAATTGAAAGGACAGGAGTTAATGCTCAAAAGAAAAAGCCTCCACGAACACGATTTAGAGAATTATATGTAGCTAGAATTGTTAACGGTCGTTTTGGAGGACAGCAAGATAGTCTTGGAGCTAAAAGATCCCAATATTCGAGAAAAAAATAATTAATAGCTATCTTTTTATTCACTTACTCCTATTGTTTGAAGTTGAATTTTTAATTTTTGACTTTGTTTTAAGTAGAATTGAGAATTTTTACGATCTTCTATCACTGAGTTATAATAATCACTCATTAATAAATTCCAACGTATAGCTCTACGCATGTCGCTTATATCTTTTGGAAAAAAGTGATTTTCTACACTTTTTAAGAGATATATTGCTTTTTTCGAGTCTTTTCTATAATGGATATAAAATTCTGCCAATTCAAGAATTAGGTCGATTAAAACATTTTTATAAGGCTCATTATTGAACTCGAGTCCAATGGAATTTATTCCAAATCTTAAAAATTTTTGAGTTTGTGATAAGTTACCTTGGTTCTTAAAATATTTAGCACGAAGGAGAAAATATTTTAATCTTGTTTTGATTGAGTTATTTCCTATTTGGACTGTTTTTTTGAAATTATTTTTCGCTTCAACAATTTTATTTTGTTCTAGAACGATTAATCCATTATAAAGATAAGCTAATCCTAAATATTCTTCTTTTTTGAATGGAATTTTCTCATTTTCTAAAAAGTTTATAATTATATTAAAATGATTTAATGCATTCTCAAATTCTTTTCTTTTAAAATAAGATTTGCCTAATTTATAATGTATTCTAATGATAAATTCTATAGGAACTTCTCCTGATTTAGCTATTCCAAGAGCATTTTCTAGGTAATTTATGGCAATTTCTTCACTATTTAAGAGTGTCGCAATTTTGCTTAATTTCAGAAGAATTGATACGACCACTTTTTTTTGTTGATTCTTATTAAAAACTTTGAGCGCATCATTTAATAAATTAGTAGCTTCTTCAAATCGATAATTATTTATCAGTTCTTCAGCATTAGTATATTCATTAATAGATTCAATAACTTCAAAATTAGTCGGTGGCTTATTAAAAAGATCATTATGAATAGAAAAAGTTTCTTTGGCAATAGAACTCTCATAACATAGTGCTGAATAAGGAAAATTATTTTTGTTTAAGATAAAGTTTTTACTATAGAAGCTTAATTCTTTTGTTAACCTAAAGTTAATAAATTCATTTAAGTTGATTTTTCCATTTTCAATAATTTCTATTATAGATTTTAAGATTATTTTTGAAAATTTTATCCAATTTTCAATTAACAATTCTAACTTAAAATCTGGAACATCATTAAATAACTCATTTAAGAGATATGGAGAATATGTGTCAAAGAAACTTCTGATATACAATTTCTGATATTCAAAATCTTTGAAATATGTAAAATATCCTTTCTCTAGAATGAAAAATTCTTCATTATTATCATTATTTGAAAAAAGGAGTGTTTCAGAGGTTCTAATTTTAGGAACACCTTGTTTCAATTCCCAGGGCACTTTAAAACTTGGTTCTAATCCTGTTCTTTTAATTGATTCGACTATTCTTTCAAGATTATCAGATGAAAATTCACTTAACTTGTCTCTTTTATTCATTAACGAAATCCTGATCCGGTTTAGCCAAGTACTCTCATTTTCATCTTTTATAAGTTCTGGCATTAATAAGTTTAGTAAGTTAATTAAGTTCTGTTCTTTTCCTTGAATTGGAAAATTATGTTCAAGATCTAAAGATAAAGCTAAATTTCTTAGAGTTTTCATAAAATAGAGTATATTGTTGTAATTATTTTGATCTAAATTCCATATCTGAAAAGCTAAAGCAACTCGAAAACTCACAACTTCAAATGGGATATTAATTCTAACAGGAAGTAATACGGGAAACTTTATTGTGAGTATAACTATTTTCTCCTTTTTTAAACTATATCGAAAGTAATTCTCAATAACCCCCTTTATTTTCCAACCATTTTGTTCGATAAATTTTCTTAATGTTGTTATCTCATTTGACGAAAATGGGTTTAGCGACATATTAGCTTTCTTTAGATAATTTATAATGTCAGAGATAATATTCTTATGTACTCTTAAAAAAATAGTAGAGTTTGGACATTTTAATTTTTAGGTCAAACTCTAATAAATATTTAATAGTCAGCATTTATTTGTTTATCTTGGATTTTACAGAAGAATGAATTGAGTCATTAATGGATATTACAAAATTTAATAAAGAATTAGGAAAAAAAGTTGCAATGGCAAAAAGTTTAGAAAACCGTAAGGAGATTGAAGCTGCAATTAAATTGTGGCTGGAAATATCTGAAATGACTCTTAATTTCTCAAAATCAAGGAATTTAAAAGCTTCTTTTAAAAATATGCTTATTAATAGGACAAAGGGAATTTTTGAGCATATTAAACAATTAAAAGGGGATAAATCAAAAGAAGAAGTATTTAGAGAAGAAATTGAAGCTCAAGAAGAATTAAGACCTGAACTTTCTAGTTATGAAATGCACCAAGATAAAAGTACTATTTCTGATGAGGGGGAAGTTCAAATAAAAAAACCAGAAGAAAATGTTGATCTTAATAACATGAAAGTTATTGAAGATTCAGAATTTAAGAATATACCTGATGGATTTAAAGAAGTTAAAGCTTCAGATGGTTTTAAAATTATTACCCCTCATGATAAAGATTTTGTACAAGAACGTCTTAGTCAAATAGAAAAATCAGAAATCTCAACACAAAAACAAGAACAGATACCTAGACAAAATTCTTCATCAAATCAAGATAGATTTGAATTTGATCAACCAGAAGATAGAAAAATAATGATTTGTTTTGCCTGTGGAGCTGAAATAGCAGGGAATAAAAAGATCTGCCCTAATTGTGGAGCAAAAATTGAATAAATTTTCTTTTTTCTTTTAGTTAAAAATTATAAAATTTCCCAGCATCATCTAACTTGAATATTGCAAATCGCTCAGCTCTTTTAAATTTAAAAGTTTGCCAACCTAACCTTGAATCCTTTAAGCACAATTGCGTTTTATAACCTTTCATTAATTCATAGATTTTATCTTGATATTTACTAATTCTTATTTTAATTTGTTTCTCTTTTGGTACTTTTATTACGTTGTATATGCCATATACGTAAAATTCTGTACCTTTTAAATTTAATTCTTTCGCAGTTTCTTTCACAATTGTATGTGTTGCTTGATGATCTGCATGATTATTATTATTACTTGGTAAAACAATTCTCTCAGCATCTTTAATAATATCTTTAGAAAGTTCAATGCCTACATCGATTTTTTCTGAAGCACCTTGATCATGAAACTTAAATAAATGAACATTTTTATCTGGAAAGCCAAATGCTTTAGCAACTTCTTTTGCTTCTTGTAATCCTATTTTACCTAATTCATCTTCGGTTAAGTTAATATAATCTTTTGCTTCCTCCTCAATAATAGCGTTATCTTTTTTACCCCACCATAAAAAAGCTCTATTATCTGTCACATATACGATATGAACATCATGACCTTCTTCCATCCATTTTAAGATGCTTCCACCACATCCATAAATTTCATCATCAGGATGAGGAGCAAATACCACAATTTTCATTTTATTTAACATTCACTCTAATTTTATAATGAGATCGAAAAAAGATTCTTCTTTTTTATCAGATATATAGATTTGGTCAACTTTACATAAGACTTCTCTTTTCAATGCTCGATTCAGTATTCCTTCAGAAATTCCACACATGATATAAATGTGGTATATGAAATCATTACTATTTTCTAAAAATATAGAATTTTTAAATCTATAAGTTGCATTTTTTCCCTCTTGATCAATTTTTAAAATAGTGATTTCAATATTTGGTTGGAATATGTCATAAGCAGAGTAAAAGTTCTTAAAACCTTCTAAAAATATTCGGGAGATAGGGTGCCCTTTTAAGCCCTTCAATTGTTTAAGAGTGGTTGGTCCAAACGCAAATTTTATATCTTTTACAGCCTCTCTTCCAATTTTTTGTGCTAATTCTTCCCTATTCGGAATATATTTTTTAAAGTTCGATAAAAGAGCTTTATAATACGAAATAGCCATTTCAAAGGGGATATATTTTTCCTTCTTCGCAAAAAGTAACTTATAAGCCCCCACCTTCTTACTGAAGATTTGATTTGTGCGTTCAAGACTTAGAACGTATTTAGAAACAGTATTTCTTGAAAATTTTGTAAGAGTAACTATATCTGAAATTGTGACTCCTCCAGGATTATCTTTAATACATTCTATAATTTCATATTCGTGATCAATAGAGTTCTTTTTTTTGTAAGTTTTCAGGATAAACCACCTTCTTAAAATAATTAATAATAGAATTTAGTTCTATCCTTTACCATCTTGAAACTCAGGTTTCTCCTCAGTAGAAGATATTGGCGATTTTTCATCTAAAGAATCGGGTATTTCATTACTTAAAAGATTTTGTTTTTTATCGCTTGGAGAAATTGAAGGTTCACTATTTTGAAGTTTGGGAGGCTCTTGCTTATGGAGTTTAGGAGTTTTAGCACCTAATGTTAACTTCTGTTTTTTAGTATTTATTCGTTTCCGGTTCTGGGTTGTTGTAAACATTACACCCGGGATAACAAGGAGAGCTCCCACTCCAAGTATTCCTTGATGCAAACCCTTACTCAAATTTTGGGTGCCATAAACCAATTTTTTGAAATCTTGTGCTAAATCTTCATCAATTTGTCCGCCAAATTCAAGCCAAAAAATAGGCATAAAACCTTCCCTACAAGTCGAATACCAGATATCTGTTTTATTCACCATAAGGTTGATCTGAAATCTCTCAGCAGCATTCATAACAGCACCAGTCATTGGTTCCACATCAAGATAAGTATCATGATGTAATTTATTAGGGTTTAATCCATTTATAGAGTTTATTAAATAATTATCCCCATCAAGAAAATGTGGTTTACTGAAAAAAACAGGTATTCCTTGTATCAGAGTAACATTAGCCAAACCTTTAATGGGCTGATAATAGTTAGTATTTGTACCAAATGTATTTTCTGATAATTCGTACCTTAGTAATTCAATATTATATTTACTAGTCGTATTTGTGTATAGTAATTCTACTGATCTTAATAAATCAGAGACAAAAACAAAAAGATTATCTGATTTCGAAATTCCAGGGCAAAACTGAGTACCCCCTGTTCCTTGAACAAGTTCATCTTCTTGCCACATGGTAATAATGGACTCACCATCATATTTAGTAATCTCGTACACTTTACTAATATCAGTTTTACCTGTATTTACAGTAACACTTTTCATACCTTCCGCTTCAGCTTCTTCTTCTGAAATACAATTAGCGAAAAATCCAACTTTTGCCTGGTTTGGATCTTGTTCATTCACTAGGTTGTCTATAGCTGTGAAGAGCCACTCTTCAACTGTTCTTGAAGTGATTAATTCACTATTCCATTCTTTTATTGTATATTCACATATATTTTTAAGCCAACCATTTAAACTGGTATCTATCCAACCTAAAATTAAATCTAATTGGATTTCATTAAGACCAAAAGTATCCATAATAAAAGATCGACTTTCTTCATATCCTATAAGTGCTTCAAACCATATTGGATTTACGCTTACATCCATACCTAGAAGCGAATTTGGGTTGTTTGGATCCCAAAGAGCTTGACATTGTTCTTGAGTTATCCCAGATTCTCCATTTTTATAATAATTAGTTATGTTTAAGTCTGCTTGTGGACCAGGGTAATTATATGGGTTCCGACCATCAATTTCAACTCCTACTCCAGACTCGCTACCTTCTTCATCAACCATTTCTGCTCCTAATGCTCGGATCAAATTCTCAAAGAGCTCCGCAACTGCTTCTGCAAATGGAGAATCTGTAAATACTGTCTCAAACATATTCATTAGTTCTTCCTTAAGGGCCTCCTTGATAGCATCAAAAAGGTGTAACACATCCCAAAAGAAAATAAGGTCGACGATAAAATCAACAAGATCATTTATAACATCTAAAATGTGGCTAAACAATATTGATACATCCACCTGAACTTCAGGGAAATAATCAGTTGCCCATTCTGCAAAGAAAATTTCTTCAGCGCTTGGCATTGCATCTACCATGAATTCAACAAGGTCTTCTAAGGGCACTATATAGGTAATAATAAAGTCTACTATCCATGTTGCAGTCATGTTAATAGCTTCTTCACCTAGGATACCTGAAAACAATTCCCCAAGCATATCATTTAAGGTTCCAACAAGCATATCATAAATTCCCTGAGTGGTTAAAAGTTCATTAAGCGTAATAGATATTTCTTGTTCAAACAAGCCTTTAACTTCTGAAAGAATAGTTGGAAACATAACCTTAATTAAATTTGCTTCGCTTCCTGCCTGTTCTAGAACTCCTAAATAAGCAGGATTTATATTTGTAATTTCATCATCAAGATTACATGAGGGATCAGACAAACTGGGTTCAAAAATATAGGTTGAATATTGTTTATAAGAGACTTCTTCCAAATTAGTACTATAATTCACATGATATTTGGTTGTGAATTCCCGAAAGATATACGGGCCTACTTCATCGTATACTGGTTTAATTCCTTCAATGAATTCAGAAGGGTTAGTTAAATTCCACATGTAGAATTTTCTATGCATAGGAACTGCACCAGTATAATTGTTAGATATAAATTCATTATAATTTGAGTCATGTGGACCAGGTATACTAATTTCATCAGCAATCCCTTTGTCAAGTTCATTTAGAATGAAATCACGCATGAAAAAGCCAGTAGGTACCAATGCTATACCAAGCGCTAGAAATGCAACAGCACCAATAGATTTTGTTTTAGAAGGGGGAGATATTATATTTTGTTTTTTCATTGGCGACCCTCCAACCATTTTGAACTTCCTCTAATTCTTAATTTGTATATACATTTAATGTTATAGTAAATGTTGATATGATTATTTATATATTTGATCAATATTACTGATCATTAATTATCAAAAGTAAAAGAAATCATGATTTACGTGTATTATTCCTGATCTCTTTATATTTTTTGATCCCTCGGTCTCTCCACACAGTATTCCATTTCTTGAATCCAGATTTCACATATTTTTCTCTATTGAAAAAATCATAACAAACCCAATTAAATAATACAAAGAATCTCTTCGCACCGCTTTTAGTTGATAAGCTTCTTGATCTTACACCCAAATCGTTTCGAAGGTGATCCACTAATTTTCCTTCAACAGCATCTTGTAATTTTCCCTCGACAATGGCATCTTCGTAGTTTATTCCTTCTTCTAAAAAATATTTTCTTACTTTATCAAATATATTTCCTCTACAAAGCTTGATAATTTCAGTATCTTTTTGAAATTTTAATTCTTTTAAACCATCTTTAACTAAATCAACAGTTACTTTAAGTAGCTTTTTATTTTTCCAATTTTCTCCTTTAAATAAATCTAAGGGCAAAGTTCGAAATATCAATTCTCCAGTTTTCTTTCTCAAAAAACCTATAAATGCATTTCCTACAAGATCTCCTGTTCCACTGTCATCTATTTCTATTGTCATTTTTTGGTTTTTTTTTTTGTATTTGTATAAAAGATTTAATATATCAAATTTTTTAAAATTCAACTATCAAGAAATTTGAAAGGAAGAAATATGGAAATCGAGTTATTGATGATTGGCAATGAAATTCTTATCGGAAAAACTCAAGATACAAATTCAAATTGGGTGGCAAAAAGAATAACGAAATTTGGACATATAGTAAAGAGAATAACTACTATAGGAGATAAGTTAGAAACAATATCAAATACAATAAGAGATATATTAAAACGTAAACCAAATATTGTCATAACTTCAGGGGGAATTGGCCCCACTTTCGATGATATGACTTTACAGGGAATAGCTAATGGTTTGAATAGGAAATTAGAGTTAAATAAACATGCCTATAATTCTATTAAAAAAGCTTATGAGCATGCCCATAAAAAAGGATTATTACAACTCGAGGGTATGACTAAAGAACGAGAAAAAATGGCATATCTCCCTCAAAATTCTATCTCTTTACCCAATACTGTAGGCACTGCTCCTGGAGTTAAAATTGAGGAGGATAAAACTACTATTTTTATCTTACCTGGTGTACCTACAGAGATGAAGTCAATGTTTAGAAATGTAATAACACCTATTTTAAAAAAGGAAAAAGGAAAATTCATAGAAAAAGGATTTTTATTTTCAGGAATAGGGGAAAGTCAGATAGCAGCATATACAAGTGAATTAGAAAAAAAATATCCTCAATTGTGGATTAAAACCCATCCTCGCATTGGCTTGTCCGTTGAAGTTGAGGTTTCAATAACCGCCTTTAATGTAAAAAATGGAGAAGAATTGATTGATAAAACCTTAGATGAAATTAGAGAGATTGTTATAAAACTTAATGGCAAAATAAAAGAAAGAGAGTAGTTCTAATTTTGATGCCACCTTGCAGGTGGAATTTTCAATAAGCACCCATTTGAAATGTTTAAGCTTATATCATTAACATCTTTAAATATTTGTAATTTCAATATTGTGAACATTTTTTGAAACTCTGACAAGCCCAGGATGAACCTTGTCTATCATTCCAACGATCCAATTGGAGATTTTACTGCTTGTAAGTCTTGTAGTAAAGTCTTCTGCGTTAGTAGGATCAACAGCAATAAGCATTCCTCCCGCGGTCTCATGGCAAGTGCAATCATCAAAAGCATATCCTAGCTCTTCAGATAAATCTTTAGAAAGTTTTATCGAAGGAACAGTATCAATTATGGCAGATAAATTTGAATTTTGAAGCATTTCAGAAGCATGACCAGCTAAACCAAATCCGGTGATATCCGTTAGCGCATGAATAAATGAGAAATCATTGTAAGAGTGAATTACTTTTACAACATCCTGATTAGAAGTCGTCATTATTTTAATAGCAAGATCTATAGATTTTTGGAGTTCATCTGAAGAATAATGTTCTATCATTTCTGGAAAATCCTTAAGAATCCTATAAGCTGCCATAATAGCTTGTAATCCGATTGGTTTGGTTAAAACCAATTTGTCTCCTTTCTTCACACCTTGTTTTTGAATAATTTGATCCTTATGTATATATCCAGAAGCTTCACCACCCATTAATGGCCATTCACTATAAATTGTGTGTCCACCAACCACCTTAGAATTTATCTTGTCTTCTATAAAATATTTTATTCCCCTTAAAATTCCTTCAGCAACTTCTATTGGAGTGCGTGTACTTATTGCGAGAAATACAAGCATTCCTGAGATCTCAGGTACATTCATAGCAAAAATATCATTAGTTACATTACATGCAGCAATTTGACCTGCTATATCGGGTTCATCAATAATTGGAGTGAAAACATCAATACTTTTGACAAGAACTAAATCACTATTGGGAATTGGTATAATTGCAGCATCTTCAATATCTCCTGCTAATCCCACTTTAGCTAATAAATCATTTAAATCGTTTTGTCCTAGTTTACAGCTTCATCCGTGTATTTTTACATCTGTGGTTAACCTATATCCCGATTCTTTTGTCATACACCTCAGCTTTTTTTATTTTTTATTATATAAATTAGAATAATTCCTTAGGGAAATCAAATTGTGTGATTATATTAAAATTTTCGATTCTATTTATCGGAAAAATGAATAAATTAAGAAATATGCTTTTTCTTATAATATTAATACTTTTTTTCCCATTCTTGAATATATAAATATTAAATAATTTTAAAAAAACCCAAATAAAAAAGTTAATCAATTGATTTTGATGCCATTTTGCAATGGATCTCTCAATAAGCCACCACTATTGTGTTTCAGCTTAAATCATAGACATCATTAAATTTTAGTTAATTGAATATGCTCAACATTTTTAACAACGCGAACATACATAGGTTTACTAAGATTATCGATTGAACCTATAATCCAATTTGACACACCAAATTCACTTGATAATCTTTCTGAGAATTCATCAGCATATTTGTGATCAACAGATAGAAGCATACCACCAGCAGTTTCGGGCATCTCACATTCATCATATTTATACCCAAATTCATAAGATAAATCTCTTGTTAACATAATACTTGGAATCCTCTCAATAGTTGCTGAAAGATGTGATTTTAGTAATATTTCTCTCAAATGACCAGCAAGACCAAAACCGCTAACATCAGTCATTGAGTGAATAAATGATACATCTCGATAAGTATGTATTGCTTTTACCACATCTTTAAGAGGAGTTATCATTAATTCAACAGCTATATCAATAGCTTTATCAATTTCTGTCATAGAATAGTCCTCTAAGAGATCAGGGTTGTTTTTTTGTAATCTATATGCTGCCATTATTGCTTGATTTCCAATTGGTTTTGTTAAAATCAATTTATCTCCATCTTTCACGAAATCCTTTTTAATAAGTTTATCTTTTTCAACGAATCCAGAAGCTTCACCACCTATAAGGGGCCATTCTGAGTATATTGTATGACCTCCAATAACTTTAGAATTTAGCTTTTTCTCCATAAAGTCTTTGATCCCACTCAATAGTCCTTCTGCTATATACATTGGCATATTCTTCTTTAAACCTAAGAACACAAGCATTCCCGAGATCTCTGGAACATTCAGTGCAAAAATATCGTTAGTTACATTAGCAGCAGCTATTTCACCCATGATTTCTGGATCGTCAATAATAGGTGTAAAGATATCTATATTTTTAGCCATAACAAGGTTACTATTCGGCACGGGAATAATTGCTGAATCCTCAATATCTCCATTCAAGCCGACGTTTGTTACTAGTTTTTCAAGTTTTTCAGCAGATAATTTACAGTTTCACCCAAAAAGTTTCGTTTGCAATGTCAATCGATATTTCTCCAACTCTTGCATCATTCACCTCAATTTTTTTCATTTTTCTGTGCAATTTGTAAGAGTTATATGTATAACTATATTTATTAATATTTTGCATATAATAAATTAAGAAAATCGATAGAAAATACATTTAAAAAATGAAAAATTTGGAAAAAAATTTATGAAATAAAAAGATCTATGTGTTTGGTTTTTTTTTTGCTAAATTAAACTGACCAGTCTAAAGAGAGTTGTAAAAAAAGCCCTAATATCCAAATTCTGCTGCAAGTTCGATATACTCTTCAATTTTTCGTTTATCGTATGACCAACCAAGTTCCATAAAGAGTGGTTTGTTATCTTTTGCACCCATGAGAGTGTAACCATTTTCCCCATAATAGATCCCATAATAATCGGAAACGGGAACCATTTTGAGTGAAAGTTCTAAGGCTTCGATAAACGCATCGAGTTCGTTTGGTTTAAAATTGAACGGGCTAAAGTTGATAATCGAGTAAAACGCCGGAGGAAAGACATCCTTAGCCCTATCCATTCTCCAACCGCCTACAGATGTCCCCGATTTACCGTAATAAAAAGTAGCGGGAAACAAATATCCTTCAGGCGTCTTGACGAACATCCAGACTTTAAATAAAGTCTCATCTCCACCAAATTTTAAGGTTGGAAGTAATGTTTTTAAAGACCCACCAAAAATATAATCAAGTTTAGTATCTTCTAAATTAAGGTCATTAAGGCTTTTTATTTTATCAAGATTCTCTATAGTACCTCTTATTATTCTTCGCCAATAACCCACCGAAGAAAATTTACTACTATGTAGACCAGTCACATATGGCTTACGATCCTTTAACCACCGATCTCGAAATAAGAAGCTATAACCTTGGAAGTGAATAACTTGTCCCTTGTAATCAACCTTCTCTTCTGTAGTATTTTCCAATAATTTCAAAAGTTCTCTAATTTCTGACAAGGCTATAATTAATCAAATTTTTCTAATATTTAAATCTATGGAGGGACCATACTTACAAAATACCTTGTAATGAAATTAATATAAATACAAAACTAAAGAAATTAATATAAAAAAGAATTTAAAAAAATCGTCGATTTTTTTGCTTGGATCCCCAATAAACTTTGTCAAGTCCAATTGGCTTGTCTTTAAAATATTCACAACGTTCCCAGGGTCAGTCTTAATCAATTTAAGAGTAAGTTTTGCTTTTTTATATAACGCAAATAGTTTCTCAAAAGCCTCATTTGATATTTCAGGATTATGAGAGAGTGCTTGATCTTTTAGCTTCCGAATAGCTTGCAGGTTTTCTAACGGCTCGCCTTTAATCCCGTAGAATGACATAAATTCATCCATAGTAATAATTCTAATGTGTTCGGGATATAAACTAGCATCCATTTTCTCTAGAATTGGGTCTAACTTTGCTATAAACTTGTCTGCCCGAGTCCTATCATATAATTTCTGATTAGTTAGTATAACAAAAAATACAGATTCTTTTGACTGGTAATTCTTAAAGAATTTCTCCCAGACATGTTTTGTCTTCCTTGGGTTGTAAGCATTGGAAAAGTCAAAATTTATGGTCTTTATATTTTTTAAATCAAGATTATATTTCGCCTTAATTGCCGCAGCAAATTGTGTTCGGAAGCTTTTGTCTATATGGAGCATTAAATCAATCTGATGACCATATTCATCTACTTCCTCCTCGTGTGTAATATCAAGCTTTTTATCGAGAATAAATGACTCTAAAACAGCTAACTCTTCAAGAGCATGTGTATATGTTCCAACAACTGTCGGAGCGACTTTAGCAAAAGTATCCTTATATCTATCTAATTTGTTCATTAAATCCCTCACTGACTTGTCGTTTGGATTAAAATCTTTAGGATTACTGAATATATCAATGAGATCTTGAACCTTCCTTATAGTAATAGCATTAGGCTCCATAAGGTAATATTTCATAAATTTCTGGAAATTCACGTATGGTGTCTTTGTAAGTAAAAATCTGTCTGAGTACTGGACTCTGTAGATAGCATATGCAACTGAACGGATTAAATCGTATTTATGACCAACATAATCAATCCCTTCTTGAGTACTTATATCAATATCTTCTTGAGATATATAAGGCTCAGCATAAAGGTTGTTAAACATAAACTCCTTAATAATCCTAGATGCTTTTGCCTTAATTGTCTTAAGCTTATTATAAGTCGTCTCGAATCCAATAGCCTTGAGGCCTTCTAAAGTAATATCCTGAATATGAAAATCAATGTCTATAAGATCTCCAGCGTTTATTCTCCTAGATATCCGGCTATCCCTTAATAACCCTTCACTGACGAAAGGTCTATCAATAAGCTTCATAAATCTTTCTAGTGGCATCATAAAACCACGAGTATAGCCTTCCCTCTGATATATAAACAATCCCCTTAATTCTTCGAATAATGCTTCCCTATGATAAAGAGTCATACGACCATGGGTGGCATCGTATTTCAATTTTAAACGTCTAACCAAAGTTCTTTCTAATGCAAGCGAAAGCTTACTATATTTCTTTAATTCCTCTAAAGTCTTACTATTCTTATCTAAAATTTTCTGCTCAATAGCTAGCAGAGTGCTTTCTATCATTCTTTGTATCTTTTTATATCCAATCACTCTATGTTTACCGCTCCTAATATTATTTAACGCTTTCTCAACATAATGCAAATTAAATTGTCTTTTAGCTGAAAATGTAGGAAACTCTAAGTCAATAGCATTGTATAACCTACTTATTGCGTTTACACACTCTATACGGATTATCCTATTATCTTCGCGATACAATTCAAAAAGCCTTTCGTACCTATTAAACCTTTTATCCAAACTATTCTCAACGGCATGTTTCTCTCCACCCATTGTCCATGCACCTATACCAATAATTGTGCTCTCAAATTGAGTTAGAGGGATTCCAACCTTCTGCTTGGCTAAAATAATGTCTATGATCTTATGGTTGATACTACCAAATGGTCCACCTTGAGGATCATAAATGATTTTACCTTCGTAGGTGGTCGTGCTAAGAAGCTTGAGAATTTCTCTAAGAGTCATATCAGACATGTCTGGATATTGAGCGTCTTGAAGCGTGAAGCCTTTATCTTGTGACGAAATTCGGGTCTTCCACGAATCTCTACCCTCGAGGATGCGTTGTAATTCAGAGATTACCGAATAAGTCCTGAAATCGGATACTTCGCCGAAGAATAGCCCTCCTTCTGAGGTCTGGAAAATTGTCGAAGGCTCAGCCTTTTTATCCAGCGCAATTGAAAATACTCCCTGAGCAACATCAACATTAGTTCCAAGAACTATCAATGTATTGGAGAGCGTAGTTGTGAGTGATCCGCCGAAGAATCCACCTAATATAGTACCCGCAAATAATAAAAGTGAAGATACCGCAGATTCGATGAGATCTCCTCGCGCACTAGCCTGCCCCTGCTGAGTTAGGAATTCTTGTTTCGCTTGTTGAAAGTCCATAATTGACTCTTGGGATGTAATTTGCAATGACTGGCTTATTTGATTCTGAGTCTGGGTATTAATTAGAATCGAACCGATAATCCTTGTAGCTGAACTTACAGCAGATTCTCTGAATGTCTCGGCAAAGGTGCTCCACAGTATTTGTTCATAGGCACTCCCGCCTGCTTCTTTCACTTTATTCGAGAAATATGCGGAGATCCACGGATCAATATATAATTCTTCGAATACTTCAGTCCCTACCGCAGTCGCTACTTTTATAAGGTTGGAAGTTAAAGTCCCTGGAATACCTCCTGAAATTGCAGATGTGCCATATGAAAATGCTAAAGTGATTAAGGTAGAAATTATTGTAAGTGTCATAGTATATGCGGCTTCATCTAATCGCTCTTGAGTCTTTTTTGAGAATGAATATCTGCTTGTAAATATAAATATTTATCGGATCAAAAATTAAAAGCGACAAGAGGTGCATAACATAGAGATATATTTTATCCTAAAACTATCCGGCAGGCAATATCCATTACTTTTGCTATATCCGTCATATACAGTGAAAATTCCTGATCCGAGCTATGCGTAATCCAATCAAGGAGTTTATTCTCGTATTTAGCCCGTAATTCATCCATTTTTTCGCTAAATATTTTTAAATCTACGAAAGATATGCTATTTTCCCTAGATTTGATAAAATTGTCTTTAATTATAGATTCGTTTTGTTGCCAACGTTGTTCGCATATATCTTCAAACTTGTCATGATCTGCTTTGAACTGGACAAGGTTAAGAAATATATCTAATATAGTCCAAAAGGAGATACCACTGTTTTCAGACTCCTTATTAACCACATCTCTTTTTGAGTCTAAAATATATTTAGACATTGTATTTGAAGAATGATATGGTGTCGCCCAATCAGTAATAAAATGAAAGACCCATCCAAGCCAACGAGACCAAGACTGATCACCAGAATTATAAGCTTCAGAGGTTTTATTAATATTTTGAATAGATAATTCCTTTGCTCTATCAGTATGGTCAGCAAACCATCCGATTGATGTCATTATCGCTTCGAGCATACCCTTGCGTAACCCCTCTCTGTTTATTGTATCTGGTTCTACTGATGAAATCTCGAGTATTTGCAAGTTATCTGAATCTATAGTATGAGATCCATATAATCCTACTAATCGAGCCAAACCTTTATGTGTGATCTCTCTCAATTTATATTTTTTAAGGAAGAATTGTATAATAATTCATTGTATATTTAAGTAGCTTTTTTAATCAGTTTATTAACCGCATGGTATTCGGTAATCACCCAATTAATGATATCTGAAATGATATGTCTGTTATCAGCAGGATTTTGAAACTTTTCATGGAGATCATAGAACGGCAACCCGATTCGAGTATACTGTAATCGTTCTTTTTCCAGCCCCCGCTTCAAAAGATAGATATTGGTGACTTCTCTAATTAAGGGGGCAGTTATAATATTCAGATGAGCAGAAATGAGGAATTGGATCACTTCTTTAGTGATTTGTGTGGCATTAGTTTCACTAATGCTTGTTTCTTTTAGTAAGGAGCGATATATTAAGTCAGGATTAAAATTATAGGTCCCATTCCTGGTATGAACTACCGGTAGATATTTTTTTAGATCACTTTTCTTATGTTTTGCTTCAGTCGACACAATGTAGAGAATAGGGTAAGGTTATTTAAATAAAAAAATAGGCTATAAATTTATAATAATGTAGTAAAAAACTCACATTTTCCCCCATTCTTAACTGCAATACTATCTAACTTAGATTTAAAGAGATGGAAATCTTCATTATCAATTAAATTTTTTAATTGCTCATTTGTTTTGAATTTAATAATTATAAATGCTGAATGGTTAGGAATATGTTTTGTCTGTTTTTTTTTCATATTATTTATTTGCGTATTAGTTATTTTATACAAATTATTCGTAGATCTATATAAAGCAAAAATCTTTGAAAAGACCATTTTTCTCAGAAATTGAAGAAAATATTGAAAAAAGTAGACTTTCTAATAGCCATAGACTTAAATAGGAGCACTTAGATAATTAACATAGGAGGCAACAAATACCTCCACCGCACGGCGTCATCAGACAGACGCCTAGTATTTTTTCCTTTTTTTTTTCTTAATCCCATCTTCAACTTAGTCTTTTTGATGAGCTCCATTTATTATCATATCAGATATATTATATTACCACCTGAAGAGGCTACACAATTTACGGGATTCCAGAAGAATTCTGATCTATTGCTCCGATCTTTATAACGGGATACACAATTACGCTTTCAAATAGTTGAAAGCCCATCTTCATTTTCTTTAAAATAAGTTTTTAACATTGTAATTTTATTATGTAATCGATAGTATTTCTCTAATTGTAGCAAGATAGGTCAGGTTGAAAATCAGATCACTTGCATAACATAGTTTAAAAATAGTTAATTCATGAAGATTAAGAAGATACCGATAAGACCCGATAAAATAGGAATAGATCTAATATTATGCCCCAAAACAAATTTATAT
>JAEOTA010000080.1 GCA_016840085.1 Promethearchaeota archaeon | reverse complement strand
AATTAATTCATTAATTAAAATAGAGGATTAGGCGAATTTAAGTCTGTCGTTTAGGAAAAACGTGATTTAATTAAGCCTCCAAAAGCTATAAATATTTTTGTCGATGAAGGTAAATTAAAAATTATCTTTGAAACTATGATATTTATTTTATAACTAATTATTGAATTTAATCAGTTTATATTAACTAATAAAAAATTTATCTGTGAAAACGTATGGTTCTCCATGAATTAAAGGAAATTATCCGTCCCAATGAAAAATTCACATTTCTAGTTGGTGCTGGAATTTCGATAGAGCAACCTTCAGGTCTCAAATCTGCAGTTGAGATAGTAAAAACCCTTGTGAAATTATGTGTACCTGATGAAGAAGTTAGTAAAGTCTTATCCTTAGAAGGTTTACGATATGAAACAGTCATAGAATTTATTCAAAAATATTTTGATCAAGAGTTAAGAATAATGGATTTCTTTGACAATTATACTCGGCCAAATATTCTTCATTATTTTCTAGCTCATAGTCTTGATCAGGGACACCAAGTAATTACGACTAATTTTGATTATCTTATAGAATTTGCGTTACTAAATATTATCGAAGATAAATTGAAAATATTACCTATAATTACTCGCAATGATTTCATGAATTATGCTAATCCAAGTAATTTAACAAAAGAAGGCAAACTTCTGATTTATAAAATCCATGGATCTAAAAAAAATATTATAACTGATGAAGATACACGGGATTCTTTAATTACAACCATATCTGCTTTAGGGAGGGATCGGGATGAAACAACCTTTGCGATTGAGGATTACAAAAAACCCGCATTAATTAATCTCCTAGAAGGAAGGACTTTATTTGTAATGGGATATTCAGGGAGTGATGATTTTGATATTAGTCCTACTCTGAAAGAATTACAAAATATTTCTAAAATAATATGGATAAATCATACATCTGCTGAGGTTCCAGAAATTGTTAGTATTGAAGCAAGTTCTGAAAATCAGTCAGGAAATGTCGATAGGGTAACTTCCTTCTTAAGAGAATTAGCTCATAATTCAGCTATTCTTGATAATCCAATTAAAATATTTAAAGTCAATGTAAACACCTCCATTTTTATCCGAAGATTCATTTGGACGCTATTACTTAATGGATTAAATCAACCTAATTTCATTGAAATTTCTCCAATTGAATTCGATTCTGAAAATTGGTTTTATAAGACCCTAGAACCCATTGATGAGATTAAAAAACTATTATTCACATGGGAAGTGTACTATAGGTTAGCACAACCAGATGCTGCGCTTAGAATAGGAGAAATAGGATTAAAACTAGCAAAAGAAAAAGGAAATATCGAGTTAGAATCATCATTCCTTAACAATAATGGTTTAATATATCTAGATAAAGGGGATCCTGAAAAAGCTTTAGAATGTTATGAAAAAGCGTTAGAACTGGGTGCTATTGAACGCAGTTCCATGACTCTGAATAATATAGGTATGGTGTTTAAATCTCAAAGAAATTATCAAGAAGCAATAGTGTGGCTGAAAAAAGCTCTAGAAACTGTTGAAAGCTCCCAAAATGTTATAGACAAAATTACAATTCTAAATAATATTGGTCTAACATACTTCTCAGACAGGAAATATCAAGAAGCCTTTGAGTATTATGAAAAAGCTTTAGAAATAAATAAAAAATTAGGAGATTTAGGTATTAAATCGCGGCTTCTTAGTAATATAGGCTCTGTTTATTTTTCTAAAAATGAATATGAAAATGCATTAGAAAAATTTCAAGAAGCTTTACAAATCTCCGAGGAATTAGGTGATTTAAATGGAATAACAGTGCGTTTAAACAATATAGCATCAATTTATGCCCAACAAGGGAAAAAAAAGTTAGCTTTAGCAAACTATGAAAAAGCGTTGGAAAAGGTAGAAATATTGGGAGATCTCGCAAAAAAAGCTATTTACTTAACAAATATGGCTTTATTGTATAGTGAACTAAATTCTAAAGATAAAGCGGTAAAGTTACTAGAGGAAGCGTTACCAATAGACAAAAGATTAAATGATATGCCACGAGTTTTGTTTGATCTTAAAAAAGTGGGTACCTTTTACAAAGATATTGGAGATTATCAAAATGCCTTGAAAAGTTATGAACAAGCTCTTGACTATTATGAAAAAGCGAATGATATAGGTGGAATCTCAGGTACATATAATGATATTGCCATGGTATATTATAATCAAGGAAGAATATCGAATGCAATTGAAACTCTTGAAGAAGCAATAGATATAGCTATTCAAGGCGGATTCGGATCGACTCCAGAAGTCCAAGATTTTAACTATGGACTTACTCAATTAAAACGAAAACTACAAGATGTGGAAGATTTAGAAAAAACCTTCAAAAGATGGGAAGAAAATAGATTACCACAGCTTGAATTGCTAGTAAATGAAATAAATTTGGATGATATTTTTAGAGATGTTAATGTTAATCCATATACATTAGAAGGATATCTCTGGGAAAAAGAAAAAGGGAGAGTTTATTTAGAAAAGATTTTAGAATTACTTCAGAAGGAAATTGAAGAAGAACCAATATTAAATGCTAAAGGCTTTCTCCTAGCATTTTTAAATAAATTTGAGGAAGCATCAATTTGCTTCCAAAAGGTATTGGTTATTAATTCAACTTCAATAAATGCCACTGCGGGTACAGTCTTATGCAAGGTCAATAGACAGGAATTTGAGCAAGCTTTAGAGTTACTAAAGAAGTTTGAATCTACTGATAATTTTTTGATAATATACATCTTCGCTTTTACTTACTTAAAAATGAGAGATTTTGATAAAGCTGAGGAATATGTCAGAAGAGTATTAGAAATCAACCCTAATTTTCTCCCTGCTTTGAATATCCTTGGAACAGTTTATTATTATAGGAATGATTTTGAAAAAGCACATGAATATTGGCAAAATTCTCTAAATCTTAATCCTAAGTATCTTAAGCCGTATTCTAATCTCGGATTTATTTATTTAAATCAAAAACAATATGATAAAGCAGAGGAGGTTTATAAGAGATTATTAGAATTGGATATAACTGATAAGAACACGTTAAACATGCTAGCACGCATTTATTTTAACACCAGACAAACTGCTAAAGGAGAATGGATTCTTAAAAGAATGTTCTTATCTAATCCTAAGGATTATGATACACTACAAAACCTTGCGGGTTTATATTACAACACAGGCAATTATTCTAAAGCTGAAATTTATTACAAAAAAGCTTTAGAATTAAATCCCCACGATTTGAAAATCCTGGAATATTTAATGAATACATATCGAGGGATGGGCAACATTGAACGTGTAGAAGAGATTAAAAAAATAATTTCTGATTTAGAAAATTAATTAATTTGTTTTATCTCATCCAAGCCCACATTTTTATGATTTCCATTTATTTCAATCCTTTTTTTCTGAATCCTAAAGATTTAATTATAACTATAGATCCATATTAAAATTGATAATATATTGCCAAACGAAGAATTGTCGTTAAAATCGAAATTAGCATATGGGGGTTTTGGAGCGGGTATTGGCTTACCTTCTCAAATTGCATTTTCAGCGATAACTTTCTTTTATAACATAATATTAGGGTTGAGTGCGGTATTAATAGGAATTGCGTGGTTAATCTTTTCCTTTTGGAATGCCATCAATGATCCTATATTTGGTTTCTTAGAAGATCACACCAAATCAGAAAAATATGGTAGGAGAATTCCATATATTCGATTCGGGGCTCCGATTTATGGAATAGTGTTCATTTTATGTTGGTTTCCATTTGTAGATGTAAATAATCAAATAGCCCTTTTTATCAATTTAATTGTTGTCCTGTTTGTCTTTGATACCCTATTTACAATATTAGGGCTCATAAATTTTACTCTTCCTGCAGAAATGGCATTAGCCTCAAAAGAAAGAGCTAATTTATTGATATATAGTAATATAATAACTTCTATCTCACTTTTAATTTCTTTCATATTACCAATATTTTTATTAACCGGAATTGAATCACCTGATCTTATCACACCTTTTCTTATTACAATGATTTTTGTGGGCATTATTTCTGCTATATTGATATTTATTAGTAGTTTTTACTTAAAAGAAAATAAATATACACAAATGGAAGAAACACTTCCAATCATCAAAGGAATAAAAGAAACATTTAAAAACACACCTTTTTTAATTTTTGAAGTATCCAATTTTTCTTTCACTATTGCCCAAACAATCCTTACTACCGCGATTTTTTATTATGTTGATTATGTCTTAACCTTAACTGGCATTGCCACTACGTTTCCATTATTGATAGTCTTCATAATGATTTTTGCTTTCTTGGCAATATTTAATAGATTAATTGGGAAATACGGGGTTAAAAAAACCTTTATTTTAACAATGATGTGGACAGGATTGAGTTTTCTTCTAAGCTTTTTTATTGGATGGTCGTTTGAGCTTGCAATAATTGGATGCATCCTAATAGGGATCGGAATTTCAGGATATATGCTTACACACCAAGTGGTTGTAGCTGATATTGTTGATTATGATGAAACAAGAACGGGAAAGCGCAGGGAAACAACCTATTCTGGAATAAATGCATTACTTACAAAACCGGCGATTTCCCTTGCAAATTGGTTGTTTCTATTAATAATAACATTTTTCGGATTCGATTCAGAACAACAGACTCAAAATTTCTCTGCTCAATTGGGAATTATGATTGGTTTTGCACTTATTCCCTCCATTTTTTTGATCTTAGGGGCACTAGTAATGTTTTTTTACCCTCTTGATGGTCCAGAATGGCTTTCTCAAAAAGCGGAAATAATTCAAATTCATGAGAAAAAAGAAATCGAATATTTGAAATATGTAAAAACTAAAGAAAAACCTTCAAAAAAATAAATTTGAAAAACTAGGGATTCAAGATGAAATGCATTTCTGCCTAATATAAGATTTCTACTTCAAATTCTTCCTTTTTCTGAGTATATAATTTCCAAAATTGTTCTCCTATTGCTGTTGGATTGTATTTCTCATTTTCTGGACTTATAATCCCACAAATAATAAGCGAACCGACATGGATATTCTTTGGGGTTAATTCTGCTGCTAATACTTTAACCAGGTTAGTAAGTGCCCCCTTTCCTATAGAAAGCGAAGCAAATTCTTTATGAGGTTCAATACCCAGATGTCCTCCAGTAACCAGAATGGTCCCTTCATTTTTTTTTAGCATTGATGGAAGCACCTCTTGAACAGCGACTAAAAGTCCGGCTACATTTACTTTAAAATCAGTAACTAAAGATTCGAATCGTTCTTCAAGAATATTCCTCATTTTTAAACGGGCTGCATTGTAGATTAACACATCTGTGCTCCCAAGTTTTACTTTTAATTGTTGAAACGCTTTTTTTAAGGATTTTTCAATACTTGCATCCCCCACAAAATAATGAGCATTTATTCCTTTACTTATCAGTTCTCCTTGGAGTTTTTGTAATTTTTCTTCATTTCGGGAAATCATTGCGACTGAAAAGCCTTCTTTTCCAAACCGTTGTGCAATACCCATTCCATTACCCGGTCCCATTCCAACAATGGTTATTAATTTTTTCTTTTCCATAAAATCTCATCTCTTTGAAATATTTTTCATAAAAATGTGTTGTATCTTTTTTATTTTATTATTTCCTCTTTCCTAAAAATTCAATTTGTAATAAAAAGATTAACACTCATTTTAACTGTATAAAAAAGTTATAATTTTTATTTCACTTTTCATCTATCGTGATACATCATGAGTGAAAATAATAAGAATTCAGAGTTTAAGTTAACATGCTTATTGTCAATGTTGATCTTTATAATTTTCATAGCCTTATTAGCATGGATAACCTATGGCACATACGAGGGCATTTTTGGGACTTTAGCCTATTTAATCGTTGGGATTTTAAATTTCTACCCGTGGATTATTCCATTTGTAGGTATTCCATTGGGTATACTGGATGTGTTAGGAATCTTTGGTTTTAAAATGTATAATTTAACATTAAACATTTCTCATTTGAATTCCAGTTGGTTACCTGCTATATGGTTTTGGTTTGTTTCTATTATCGCTAGTTTAATTAATATTTTCTTAATGTATCTCATTATATCGTGGTTATCAGGATCAAAAAACAAGAAAAAGGAACCAAAAACCAATTTAGCAATAGTAAATTGTAATATTATTGATGGTAATAAGGATAGTAAAATAATTTCGAAGGGAGTTATCCTAATTAAAAATCTTACAGAAAAAGAGGAAATCCCAGGCAAAATTGTTGGTATTGGGACTGAAAACGAAATTCAAATTCCCAATGATTATAAAGAAATCGATTTAAAAGGAGCTTATGTTCTACCTGGTTTAATTAACTCACATTGTCATTTAATAGGGAGCGGGAAACCTACTAAATTGATGAAATTGAGCGATAAAAGTATGAAAAGAATATTTAAATTCCTTGCCACGCCATTCGGAAAAATAATTTTATTCAAACTTATGAAGAAAAATGTTTTAAATGCACTAAACAGTGGAGTCACAACAATGCGTTCTATGTCCGATCCCTTGTATGTTGATTTAAAACTAAGAGATAAGATTAACAAGGGTAAAATAATTGGACCTAGATTACTGTGCGCAGGTAAAGGAATTTGTATTACGAGAGGGCATGGATGGGTTAATGCGTTTGTGGCAGATTCTATCCCTGAAATCAGAAAAGCTGTAAGACAGAATTTAAGAATGAAAGTGGACCATATCAAAATACTTTCTACTGGAGGAGTTATGGATGCTAGAAAAGTGGGTGAAGCTGGACGACCTCAAATGACTACAGAAGAAATAGAAACAGCATGTTTTGAAGCTCACAGAGGCGGATTATTAGTTGCAACCCATTGTGAATCCACAGAAGGAATTAGAGAAGTTTTAAAGGGAGGAGTTGATAGTATAGAACATGCTGCTGAAATAACTGATGACTTAGTGCCATTAATTAGGAATAATTCTAAAACCCTAAGAGGATATACGGTTATTGCCCCTACAATTTCTGCAGGTATGGGAATGGCAGTTTTACCCAAAGAAGAAACAAAAATTACAAAAGAAAGTTTTGAAAACGCAAAGCTGATTGAAAAAGGTATGATCTTGGCATTGCAAAAAGCCTATAAAGAAAATCTGAGAATATCATGTGGTACTGACGCATCTGTTCCTTATTCCTTACAATATGAATTCTGGAAAGAATTAAAATACTACTTAAAATATACTGAAATGACTCCTCAGGAAGCCATATATTACGCTACAAAAGGAAACGCTGAAAATATCGGAATAGATGAATTTACGGGAAGTATTGAAAATGGTAAATTTGCTGATCTTATAGTAGTTCCAGGTAACCCTTTAGAAGAAATAGATTACTTAGGACAAGTCATAAAAGTTATCATTCAAGGACATCTTATTAAAAATCCAAAGGTTAAAAAGATAAAAAAATTAAAAGAAATAATCCCGATCGAAGTGTAATTTTCTTCTTTGTTTTTTATTTTATTTTGTTATTAAAGATTTTGAGACATAAAAGAAAGTAATTAAAAAAGTTATAATGTATAATTATGAGATAATTTAAGGAGATGGTCAAAAAGTGGAGAAAGAGATAATTATTGAAACCAAACAAGGTAAAATTAAAGGATATGAAAGAGAAGGGATAAAGAAATTCAAGGGAATTCCATATGCAGAGCCACCTGTCGGAAAATTAAGGTTCAGACCCTCCATCCGAAAAGAACCTTGGAGTGGTGTACTCGATTGTACAAAATTCGGTCCTGATGTACCCCAAAGAGATTCATTTTTCACCCCTCACCCACCTCCATTACAAGATGAAGAGAAATGTTTAACCTTAAATGTATGGACTCCGGGAGTGGATGATGCCAAGCGTCCTGTTTTATTTTGGATACATGGAGGGGGATTTTCTTTCGGTAGTGGTTCATTAACAGACGGAACGAATTTGGCAAAATTCGGTAATGCAGTTATCGTTTCAATAAACTACCGTCTTGGTATATTCGGTTATATTTTTATTCAAGATGATATTGCGAATCTAGGGCAATTGGATCAAATCACAGCACTTGAATGGGTTCGAGATAACATCATTCTTTTTGGGGGAGATCCGAGCAATGTGACAATTTTTGGTGAATCTACTGGTGGAGTGGCAGTTTCTACGTTAATGGCTATGCCTGCAGCAAAAGGATTGTTTAATCGGGTAATTTCTCAAAGTGGGGCTGTTCATCCGGGCAGTTTCCATCCTAAGGTCGGAATTAAAGGCGCTGAACGGATCATGAGGGAGCTGGGTCTAAAAAGATTCGACCTTGAACTACTAAAAAAGGTGCCTACACAAAAAATTGTGGATGTCCAAACTAAAATGGAATTGGAAGCCCGTGCAAAAGGTAGAAATTTTCCTTATGGAGTTTTTATCGATGGCAAATCATTGCCAAAACATCCCCTTGAAGCGATTCGAGATGGCTTTGCGTCCGATCTGGAACTTATAGTGGGTACAAATCAAGATGAAATGAAATTATACTCAGCTATAGCCCCTCCAAGGAAAATACTTGATGAAGAGGGTTTATTTAAAAGAACCAACAGCATCATAGGGTTTTTTAATCAAGATGGAGGCGTTACTCAGAAAGTCATCGATACATATAAAAAAGCGCGAGAGGGTAAGCTTCCTACAGAACCCCAGGAAATTCTAGACGCAATAACAACCGATTTCAGATTTAGAGTCTCTGGTATAAGATTAGCAGAAGCTCAATGTATACACCAACCTAACGTTTTCTCTTATCTTTTTACATATAAATCACCTGAAATGGGAGGAAAATTGGGTGCTTGCCATGCACTTGAAATTACTTTTGTTTTTGGAAGATTCAGCGAAACAGCAAGAGGGATTGTGCCGAAAAAAAGTAAGGAAACCGACGTTCTCAGCAAAAAGATGATGAAGTCTTGGATTTCATATGCTCAAAACGGAAATCCTGACCATGATGGCATCCCTAAATGGAGCCCTTATGAACTTAAAAATAGGTCTACAATGATCTTTGGCCCTGAAATAAAAGTGGTCGATGATCCTTTCAAGATGGAGAGAATAGTATGGGATGGGATCTTTTAAAATCTGTCCTATTATTTGCTTTTCTTTCATCTAATTTTTTATTTTTTTATAGGCATTTAGCTGTAGAAATAACATTTTTTTGGAATCGATTCAGAATTAAAAGAAATAACCCCAATCGAAGTGTCATTTCTTTCTTTTTTTTATCTAATTTATGCAACTACGACTAGACCACCTAAGACATGACAGAGGATACTCCACCAAATAGTATCGGTCCATTTAGCTAAAAAAGCTAGACATATTCCAAAAAATGCAGATCCAATTACTAAACCCAACACATTAGAATTTGAAGATAGACTTCCTGAGGCAAAGTGAAACATTGCATACCAGATTGTGGAATAGATAATTCTCATGAAATAATTATTTGGATATAATTCCATATAGACTCCTCACCATAATATTTCTTCAAAGATTCCATTTCCAAACGCCGTTATCACAAGCAATAGAGCGCCCAATATGTTTATTTTATTGTATTCTGTTCCTGAAAAGTACCTAAAAATAAATGCCATTAACACAGGAAATATAATTAAAGGAATCAATTTTAATTTCAATTTTCGAGGTACACTCAATTGTTTAATCTTTTCAAAACCAATAAGCCATATTGAAAATAATAATCCACATAGCATCCAATATACAAACAATCCCAAATACCACCCAACCTCATTTCCAAAAATTATACCAAATAAGGTATAAATGAGAAACATGGCTAACATCAAAATTGGAGGTGCAATTATTCCTGCTAATCTCTTATTTTTTCGTTTGGATTGCTGATATAGGTTTTGTTGATTTATATGTTGTTTTATATCTTCAAGACTCAATTCATTCATTTTTAACCACAAGATATTATTGAATTTCATCTTGATATAAATACATGTTCACTCTGAAATGAAGAAAAACGATGAAAATTGATATTTAGCATCACATCTTTTACGTTTAATAGTGTATTAAATAATGATAAAATGATAGATTTTTCAACTGAAAAGGAGAAAAATAATAAAAAAGTGAGAAAAGCAAGAAAATGAGCTTTGTAGTTCAATATATTTCATCAAAACCCAATTGTGTTTTTTCTGAATTCTCAATTTTTAAGCTTCAGGTAATAAAATTACAAAAGAATCTCCTTCAACCCATATTTTTCCACTATAATTATTTAAAACTCGCTCCACTAAAAGAAATCCTAAAATTATTTCTTTGATCTTATCATCTTTTTCTCTTTCTTTATTGAAGATCATTTCTTTCCCGATGTTTAAAATTTCTTTCTGATAATCGACAAATTTTACTTTAATATAATTTTCGTTCTCTATTTGATTTCTAAAGATAATAATTTTAATCTCTATTATTGGTTTTTTATTATATCGAATTGAACTAAAAATGATATTGAAAAAAACATCTATTAGAAACTTATCAGCTTTTACATATAGATCCTCATTTGGATGTTCAACTATTATATCAATTTTTTTATTAGAATAATTATTTGTAACAAATTCAATAACATTCTGAATTACATTAATTAAATTCACAGGTTCAATCATAATTTTTGCTTCATTAAGTAATGTCAACCTTTTTATTATATGTATTAAAAGTTTACCGTTTATACATTGATCTTTAATAGAATCTAATAATTCTCTTCTAGATTTTAATATAATTTGATTATCTTGTTTGATACATTCATCTAATAGGGATTGAATGCTCTTTATTATAGTATTTATATCATTTACAAATAGCTCCTTATAAAAATACTCTCTATCAAATTCTTGGTGAATAGATTCTTTACTTAAACGTAAATTCTCTTCAGCTATTTTACGTAATATCACATTTTTAAGGATATCTGAAATAATACTTAATAATTCTAGATTTTCTTCTATCCAATAATCCTCCTCTGTTATATTATCAAAACAAACTATTCCTTCTAAGGTGCCGTCAATTTTTATTGAAAATGTTAAAAGGTTTTCAATTTTATGAATTTTAAGAAAATTTTTCAATTTTGTTGCTTGTTCAGGAAGGTTATTTACATTTTTAATGTAAAAATAATCAGACATTTTTAATTTCTCAATTACCCATGGAAAATCATTAATTAATATGTTTTTAGGCAAGCCAATTTTGGGATACATTAATTTACTATACCATATATAATTTCTTTTCGTGAAATCGTAAATATTATTAAAAATATAAAGATAAGCTCTTGTTGCATGAACAAATTCACCAATATCTCTAAGTGAAAGAATGAGTGCTTCAGTAAAATCTTTTATACCAACAAATCTAGATACTATTTCGGTAATTATAGCTTTTAATCTTGATATCTTCTTTAATTCCTGTTCTATTTTTTTCTGTTCTGTTATATTCTGACATATTATTTGATAAAATGTATTTTCACCAATATCAACTAAAGATGATTGCATATTTACCCAAATGAGTCTGCCATTTTTCTGATAAAGCTGAATTTCTATTGAAGGAAAAATTTTACCTCTTTCTTCTTTTTTAAATCTTTTAAGAACCTCCACTATATAATCTTGATGTATTAGTGAAAGATCAACAAATTTTCGTCCTATTAATTCCTCTCTTGCATATCCTAACGTTTTTTCTAAAGCAGGATTAATATCAACTAAAAAACCTTTAGGATTAATTAAAAGAATAGAAAAAGGTGAATCTTTGAAAAGGTGACGATACTTTATTTCAGAATGCTTTAATTTAATTTCTGATTCTATTCTCATAGTAATATCTCGAATAATATATTGGGCAAAGATTTGCCCCCCCATCTGGATTTCACTTACACTAATTTCCACTGGAATAAGATTACCAGAATTATCAATGACCTCTAATCTTAAAGGAAAGGGATAATCAAGAGGATCAAATACTTCTTCATTAAAATCTATATTAATAATCCCACTTAATACTTGACTTGAATGTAATCCAATAAAATCCTCAAATGGCCGTTGAAATAACTCCTCCGCTTCTTTGTTAGCATCCATTATTATTCCTGAGGTTTTATCAATAATTAAAATAGCATCTCGAGCAGCTTTAAATAAAGCCTCATAACGTAATTCAGCTATTTTTAGCGCTTCAATTGAAGGCTGAAATAAAGTTATTTGATTAATTATCGTACTATGAATAGATTGAAGAATATCTTCCACTTGTTTTTTATCAAGATAATTCTTTTTTATGTCGTTAAATTGCTTAACAATGAATGAACTAAATTGGTTAATTATATTTTTAGGAATTTTTTCACTGTAATAAATTATTAAAGATAAGGGTAATAAACCGCCTCTAATACTCTCATTTTCAATAAAGTCAAAATAAATAGCTGCATTGGAATTTAGGTGAGGAAATGGAAGAATTACGGACGTTGGTTTAAATTCATCTCCTTTAAAAATAAATTGCGATATTGAAACACTTTTAATAGATATTAATTCTGGATTTTCAAAAGCATCATTAGGATATACAGCTTCGGCTTTAATACCTAAATTTTCATCCCATCGACATAAAATTATCCCAACCTCGCTTTTTGGAGTAAATTGTTCTACCCTCTCTGCAATTTTTAGGGAAAGCCAGTTAAATGCCTCATCAATATTAATATTTTTAATTCCACTTGTCAAAAATGATTTTATTGGTCTCTTTCCAAGTTTCTTCAGTCCCATAGCATCTTCTAGATCTTTTATATCTGGTTGTTTTAAATCAATCTTATTAAAAAGGATAAGAAGTGGTAATTCACTTAACTCTGGTTTCCCCGCAATTTCATGCAGTAACTCACGAGCATATGAGAATTTTACTTTATCTGTAACATCTAAAACAAATATCAATCCATCTTGGTTTTTTAGATAGGGTTTCCATAGTTCCTTAACGTTATATTTTCCAGGGATATCATAAGTCAATAAAGATACATTATTAACTAAAATTCTAGAAATGTCGACATTTATTGTTGGAAATATTGCTTTTGATACTGACTTCCTTCTCGTTCGAATTATTGTTGTTTTCCCCGCCATTGAAAGCCCAAAAATTAAGATTTTTGCTTCTTTTTGTTCAAATATGACTTCCTCTTCTGGAAAAGAAATATTAAAAGTATTTAGAAGTACTCTAATTTCCTCTAGTTTTATAGGATCTCCTTTATAACTTGTAGAGTTCATATAAAAAGCCTTGAACGCATCATCGATTTTTTTGAAATCTTCAACAAATCCCTCTAAAAATTTCTGAGCTAAAGCAGTATTTATTTCGGATTTGCCATCAATAACTAATGAAATTAAAAGACGCTCCTTTTTTGTACCTGAATATTCACTGGGAATCTCAAAGATTAAATTTGCTGTTTTAAAAGTTCCAAACGTATGTTTAAAAAACCCACTCTCATAGAGATCGATCAATAAAGGAACTTGTTGAATATCATCTCTTTGAATCGTTTCTGGCATTTTTAAAAAGATATATGGAGGAGAAATGGGGTTACGATGACTTAAAACTAAAAATCTCAACTATAATAACCTCTAAAAATTTTTATAAAATTATGCTCTATTACTAAAGAACTAAATAGTTTTATTAAAATTTAAGTGATTTTTGACCTCAAAAAAAATATGAAGGACTATTTATGACTTATGATTTGATAATTGTTGGGGGAGGACCAGGTGGAGCTACTGCTGCAAAATTTGCAGCAAAAAAAGGAGCAAAAGTTTTACTACTTGAAGCAGGGAAAGAAGGGCGATACAAATGCTGTGCTGGTGGTATTCCGGTAAGTAATGAGGAGTTCACACCAATTCCATCCGGAGTTGATGAACGTGAAATAACAGGAGGAGTTTTAGTCACTCCTGAGAAGGAACCTATGGACTTCGATACGACAGGAGAGAAAGACAAAGGTTTCTGTATGTTTCGGACAGATTTCGATAAATACCTTTTAGATATAGCTCATAACGTGGGTGCTGAGGTTACATATGGTTTTCGAGTTAAAAATATTGAGATCAAAGGCGAAGAGGTAGTCGTAAAAGGACCTCAAGAATTTCGAAGTAACTGTGTAATTCTTGCAACTGGTCTTGGTGGTGCTCATCTCCAGAGGCATCTTGGAATTGAAGTTCCACCTATGATAAATGGAATACAAGCCGAGTTTGCAATGCCTGAATCTGACATTACAGAAAAATTCGGTGACCGAATCTGGGAATTCTTCGATCGCAGTATAAGTGAACATGGTATCGCTTGGGCATTTCCAAAGCGAGAAGCTGTAAGTATTGGGATATTAGGCCAAAGTATAAAGATGAGGCATTTTGAAGCATTCCTGCATTATCCGCTCATAAAGGAGAAACTTGTTGGAAGAAAAATGAGAATATTTGAAAGTCGTAAGATTTGGGCGGCGCCTATTCCTGACAGGATAATTTCAAAACCCTACCGTGAGCATGTAATGGTTATTGGTGATGCATGTGGGACTGCTGACCCCATTTTATATGAAGGGATCTACCAAGCTCGATTATCTGGTAAATTAGCAGCAGAAATATTTTGTAAAGCCTATGAAGAGGAAGATTTTGGGGAACTCAGTCTTGCAAGATATCATAAGCTCCTCCTAAAGCATCTTTTTGAAGAAGAGTTAAGATATTCATACAAAATCCATACTCTTTTATATCATAGTAGATTATTAGAAAAAATTATTGATGCAGCATATTCAATAGCCCAAGAAGATCCTGAGATGAGGCAAGCAATGATTGCGATGTTTACTAGGAGTCAAACAAGAAAACAGATTTGGAAGGTTATGTTATCCCGTAAACGAAAACTTATGAAGTATCTGGGACTTTCAAACAGCGTACGGTTAATTCCATGTTTATTTCGTGCGTATCGTATTTAAAATTAGATGTATTATTATTATTAACCGTAATAATACTTTGATTAATGGTAATTATTGGTATTAAAGTAAAAACATGCATACTATAAGTACTTCAAGTTTCTAAAATACTTTTCAAATTTTGTCCTTCTTCAATCATATGCTGAGTTATCTCTCTCACTTTCTTCTTTGCAATTTTAGAAAGCAGATTCCCCATGCGAAAGTCAAGAGTTGCTGTGAAAAAACTACCCTTTCCGGAAGGGTTGATTTCAAAAGTACCACGAGGGAGAAGGAGTTTTAAAGAACTTACCATTTTATATTTATATAATCTATTAGGGATAAACTTAGTTAGCTTAGATTTCATTTTTAATAATTCTCCAGCAACATTCTCTTCAGCATAGAACACTGAGCCAATTTTATTAGGGATCCCACTTTTCCAATAAGCTTTTATATGAGAAGGATGCCAATCACAATAATTCTCTGCGAGGTGTAAGAACCACTCCCAAATAACTTCAGGAGGTACATTTATTTCTATAGATTCTTTAAGGGTTTTCATTTTCTTAACCTTTATTTAATTGTTTTAAAAAATCCTGATCAAATGGATTTTGATAAAAAATTATATACTCCTGTATATAACGAAGTTTTTTAGATATGAATTATGGTACTAAATATTGAAGAAGTCTATAAATATTGTTTTACCATATCTTTAGTTTAAAAATGGAATGTCCGTATTGTAATTCTGAGAATATAATTTCAATAGGAGATCAGAATCATCTTATATTTATATGTGAAGAATGTGAAAAACACTGGTTTATAATAGAGGATGAACCACATATTTGCGCGGAAAGTGAAGCAGATTATATTTTTAGACGGAAGAGCAATATCATTATAGTAAGGTGTAGAAAATGCGGCAAAATATATAAATACACCTTATAATCAAAAATGGAATTAGATAAAAAAAAATTTATTTAAATTTCTTCGAGTCAAAAGACTCCTATTTTTTCTATTGGTGTTTTTTATATCTTTTTCTAAAATGATGAAGCTATTTCTTCCATAAAGGTCTCCTTTTCCTCATTAAAACAATTTAAAGTAAAAATGAATTGTGAGCAACCTGAGTCAATATAGTCTTGCAGTATTTCTATACAGTTGTTATAGGTACAAAGAATGCTATTTACAACTCCATACCTACTAATTTTCTTACTCAAATCTGTTTTATTCTTTCCAATCAAAAATGGACCACTCCATGAGAGTTCTATATCATCTATTTTTCTTTCGAGTTTCTCGCAGTATTCTTGTAGAATATTCACCTTTCTTCTATATTCTTCTATAGAAGCCCCCCACACGTCCCAGATATCACCGATTTCGGCTGCAACCTTTAGTGTATGCTTTTCTCCACCCCCTCCAATCATAATGGGAGGATGCGGTTTTTGCACGGGCTTTGGCTTACAGACTGCTTCTTTTGCTTCATAGAAATCTCCTTGAAAACTCGTTCTTTCTTCAGTCCATAGCTTCTTTATTAGAGTTATCCCTTCTCTCATTTGTTTCACTCGTGTGACTCGATTCTTAAATCGAAATCCATACGCTTCGTGTTCATCCCCCTTCCAACCGGCACCATAGGCAAATATTAATCTCCCATTGGAGATAATATCAAGTGTGGCCCCAATTTTGGCTGTCAGAGTGGGATTTCTAAAAGCATTGCACGTCACCAAGGGTCCGAGCTTGATTAATTTGGTTTCCCTAGCTAAGGCAGAAAGCAATGTCCAAGCTTCGAACACGCTTCCCTCATTATTAAACCCCCACATAAGGTGATCCATGGCCCAAAGAGAGTCATAACCTAATCTTTCACATTCCTGTGCTATTTTTTTAATTGAATCGTAATCAGATCTGTAGAGCATATCCGGTGTAGCATTTATAGTTACTCCAAACTTTACTTTACTCATACTTGACCATCCTCAAACGAAAATGATAAATAATATTATTATACACGTTTAAATCCATATAGAGTACATAAGCAAGTCTTAAAAGTTATACTATAATGGAGAGATAATTTTTAATTTACCTTCATCGACAAAAATATTTATAGCTTTTGGAGGCTTAATTAAATCACGTTTTTCCTAAACGACAGACTTAAATTCGCCTAATCCTCTATTTTAATTAATGAATTAATT
>JAEOTA010000079.1 GCA_016840085.1 Promethearchaeota archaeon | reverse complement strand
TTTGACATCTTAAGAATAAATCTGGTTTAGATGCATATTCTCCATAGTTTAGCCTTCTAATTTGAGCTGCTGCGGCTGAAACGAAGGGAAAGCACGGAATTCTATCTAATTTCTTCCGTGTTATAAGTCCTGTTATTCTTTCCATTGGTGTCATGTACTCTTCGCATTCTTTTGGCATTTTCTCTATTTTTAGCATATTTTTCACTTTTTTTATGAAATAGGTTTTAACAATAATATGAATTTCAAAATGTTTATAATTAAAATAAGGGAATACCAAGTTTTTAAAGCTTTCATTTATTTAAAGCACGATCTTTCTACATTAGTGATTAATTACAACTTGATAGGTCTTCATAAAATCTTTTAGACCATTCTATGTTCAGTTCTTGAAATGACTTCATCTTGAATCTCTTTTCCGAGATCAGTAAAGTATGCTGAATATCCTCCAACTTTAACTATTATATTCCTATAAGGTTCTGGGTTTTGTTGAGCTGCTTTTAATACCTCTGTTGATACAACTGTTGGTTGAAGTTGTTGTCCTCCTAAAGTAAAATAGGTTTTTAGAAGAGCTATCCATTTTTTCCTAGCTTCTTCTGTCTTTCCTATCCCTGAGGGATGCATTCGTATATTAACAGCACATCCACATACATGTTGAAAATCGAGTGCTGCTACTGATCGCATAACTCCTGTAGGTCCGTGTTTTTCCACATTGTAAGGATTACAGCTTGCTGCAAATGGCTTCCCCGCAAGTCTCCCATCAGGTGTAGCCATACCTATTCTCCCATCGTAAGTGTGTGAAGTCATAGAAATAATGAAAGGAGCATAGACTCCACCTTTATAAGTTTTGTATTTATATGTTTCTTCAAATATATGGTTAAAAACTTCTCGAGCAAGTTCATCACATTCGGGATTGCCATTACCCCATTTCCCTTCTAAATCCATGATTAGCTTATGAATATGTCCATAACTATTCATAAAATTATGATCTATTGCTTCTAATAGTTCTTTAAAGGTAAATTTTTTCTGGTCAAAGATAAGTCTCTTAATGGTATATAGTGAATCGACTGTGTTGGCAATACTATTCATTAGAAGAATGCCTTCTGCATCATAAAAGGCACCTCCTTGAGTTACATCTTTTTTCCTCTTAAAACAACCTTGCATGAATGCTGAAATGAAAGGTGCTGGAAAATATTTCGCAAATAATCGATCTCTTATTATTGTTGCCTTGACAATTTGTTTAAGAACAAAATCTGATTGACGATAGAATGCATCCAAGAATTCATTAAACGTTATAAAATTATCCGGATCTCCTGTTTTCAACCCCACGTTTTTTACTAAACCACCTATTGTTAAACAATTTCCATTTCTTAAAGTCATATCAAGTGTTCTACATAATAAAAAAGCTGAAAAACTAATTCCTCCTGTTTTACCTGGACTGCACATATCTACACAACCTGTTATTGAATATGCATTTGCATCCTGTTCTGAGATTCCTCGATTCTTTAGTGCTTCAATACATACATTATCATTTAATACTGATATGCTTGAATATCCATTATATTGAATTTCTGTTACTTTCATATAAAGTTCTTCAGGAGTTTTATCATGGAAGCGAACAGCAAAATTGAGAGATGCTTTTGATCTATCCGCTGCCTCTAATATAAGATAAGTAAGCTCATTAGTTGCATCTTCTCCCGCTTCATTCAAACCTCCCACAGTAACAGGCTCTGAACCTTCAAATCTTTGACTGAAATCACTCACAGCATTAGAATAAGGACGTATATTATGACTCATTATATTTAAAACTAATTCTTCTAGTAATTCACGAGCTTCTTCTCGGGTTATATGACCTTTTATGATGTCTGAAAGATAATAAGGATAAAAAAGTTGATCTAAACGACCTGGTCCATGTACATTAAAGGGTATAGCCAAGTCAACCATTGTTTTAATAATCCAAAAAGATTGGACTGCTTCACGAAATGTAGTAGGGGGATACATTGGAATTCTTTTACATGCTTCATACATCTCTGATAATTCATTTCTTCTTTCAATATCTTCAGTTTTATTTAATTTGTCTTTTATTCGTTCTGCTAATCTATGGGTAAATATTATTATAGCCTCATAGGTAATATCAAGTGATTGTAAAAATCCTTTCTGAACATCAGTTAATTCCTTATTATTTTTAATCTCATCCTGAACTTCTTTTCGCATAGCTAAAAGTCCTTTTTCTAAAACTGTTTTAAAATCAAGGACTAAATGACCTTGCCAAACCCCAATTACGGCACAAGGAGATATTACAATGTCGTTTTGTGCTGTTTTTAACGGAAGATGAGATAGAAAATCATAAGCTTCCCCTGTATATACATCAGAATTAGCATACTCTCTTTCTAATAAGTCTGCAAGTGTTTTATTTTTCCAATAAGGAAGGAGTTCTGTTAGGAGAACCTTTTTGTCTTCCTCTTTAATTTTATATGGGTTTATCTTTCTTTCTTCTAGAGTATCCGTTCCGAGAGTTGTGATTAAAGCTCTAATTTTTTTGCTGTGTTCTAACATTTTAAGAAGTCCATCAGCTCCAATTTTATTTACCATATAAGACATATAGTTCTTATTACTGTCTTTTACATATCTTTTCATTGTTTTCTCATCAAGTTCAATTTCAAAAACTCTATTCCACAATCCACGTTCGATATCTATTGGTATTCCTATGAAATTTTGAGTCCATTTACCCGCAATTCGATCATCTGGATCAATATAAATGGTTATATTTTCAAGAATATGTTTCATTGAAAGGGCAACTCTTACATTTAAATTTAAATTTTCCTTTTCAGTTTCCTTCCATTTTTCTGTGTAGTACTTTGCTCTTTCTATAGAAATTAAAGGGATTTCATCAAGAAGTCTTCTACGTATTCTTTTTATCCTCTCACTAGCGTTATCAATCATTTCCATAATATTATCATTAAAACCTATTTTTGAATATTAAATAACTAAAATCTTACAAAATAAATATGTATATTGGATAATAACTCAAAATTAATTAAATATTATAAAGTTGAAATATTTATTTCTTCTCATTCTGGATTATGAGTAAATAATAGCTTGATTGATTTAATGATTAATTATAACTTGAAATGAATGTCTTTCAAAAATATTAGTGATTTCTTTAATATCATCTTCAGTTAAATCTCCCATATCTTTATATAAATCCCCCATACCTACTTTTTCATATTTTGTTTTTGCTAATTTATTGTATGGCATTAAATGTATTGGACCTAGGTAATTTATTTGTTGTAAAAAAGATATGATATTCATAATGGTTTTTTCATCTGTATTTGCTGCTGGAATTAATGGTATGCGAGGAATAATTCTTTCATTACCCACTTTAGAAAGAACTTTTGAGAAATTTGTTAAAATTGTATCATTATTAACACCAGTGAAGGTCTTATGTTTCTCATTGTCAGTGAGTTTAATATCAAATAAAAATAAATCGACATTATCAGTTAAATCTTCTATTAAATCCTCATTAAAATAACCACATGTTTCTATTGCGACATGAATTCCTTTATTTTTAAGTGTTTTAAGCAATTCCATAAGAAACTTAAATTGCATTGTCGGTTCACCACCAGAAATAGTTACACCTCCATCAGAATTGTCATAAAAAGGTTTATCTCTTAGAGCAATTTCAACTAGTTCTTCTATTGAGTATTCCTTTCCTATTATTTCCAAAACTTTATTTGGACATGCTTCAACACAATTTCCACAAAGCACACAAAGATTTTCATCTCGAGTTATTTCATTCACATTTAAGCTAAGAGCATTATTTGGACACGTTTTTATACATGTTTCACATAATAAACACTTTTCTTTAAAATATGAAATTTGAGGATTTAACTTTTGAGATTCTGGATTTTGACACCATAAACATTTTAATGGACATCCTTTCAAAAATATTAATGTTCGAATTCCTGGTCCATCATATATCGCATAATTTTGAATATCAAAAACAATTCCTTTCATTTAGATTTTAAAACCTTCATATGTTCTGTTCTTGAAATGATCTCATCTGGTATTTCTTTATCCAGATCAACGAAATAAGCACTATATCCTCCAACTTTTACAATAATATTGCGACTTATTCATTTTAATTCTGAATTGATAAGTGAAAGTGCTTTTTTTATTCGTGATTTTATTTCCTCAAAATTTTTTGTTATGATCAAATCTTTTTTTACAATCCAACTGCCTCCACATGCAAATACATTTTCTAATTTTAGGTATTCTATTAGTGTATCATTATTTATTCCCCCAGTAGGCATAAATTTCACCATTGGATATGGTCCTGCTAACATTTTGATCGCTTTTGTACCTCCTGATAGATCTGCAGGAAAAAACTTAAAGTGTGACAATCCACGTTCTAAACCCCATTCAATAAAAGAGGGTGAATTTAAACCAGGACAAATTACTATATTATTATCTACGCAGTAATCAACAACTGTAGGATTAAATCCAGGAGTTACTATAAATTGAGCACCTACGTCCACAGCACTTTTTACTTGATCAACTGTAAGGACGGTTCCTGCGCCTATTAACATATCAGGAAATTCATTTTTAAGAATTTTAATAGAATCAGGAGCTGCTACTGTACGGAAAGTAACTTCCGCAATAGGAAGCCCTCCTTCTAAAAGTGCAGTTCCTAAAGGAATGGCAAATTCAGAATTTTCTAAGACAATGACCGGTACAAGCTTGAATTCTTCTATTTTTTTCATTACATCCATAAAATCACCTTAATAATTTGTTAATTTCTTTTTATGTTATAAACATAATTAATTTCTGGGACTATAATTTGAAGAGAATCGGAGCTTATTTGCTTAACTTTTTTATGATTTTAAAAAATTCAATTATACCATTAAATATTATGATGCGCAAATTTATTCTAATAAATTAAAATAAAGTAAAAAAATATTTGGTTAAAATTTGATTATATTGTGGTATTAATTATAGATCTAATTCTTGTAATTTCTTCTTATTAGCAGCAACTTTATCTGGGGTAAGATCATAAAATCTCCAAAATATTAAAACTGTAATTAAGACTATAATTGCAGGAATAATAGCAGAATGTATTATAATCCCAAAAATAGCTGAAGCTGGTTGTTCAGATAGAGTTCCACCCTCAACATAACCCGTTAGGATATGAGTAATTGCGATAGTCATTGCTATTACAGAACCTCCAAAGCGAACGAAAAATGCTTGAAATCCATAATAAATCGATTGTTGCCTTTTTCCTGTTTTAACTGTTATATCATCCAGTACGTCTCCCATAGTAGGGGGATCTATGAACCAATGACCTCCAACACCTATTCCAAAAAATAATAAGCTGATTGTCCAACCAATCGTATCTCTTAGAAATATCAAAGGTAGGAATGTGATAAAAAGCATAATACCAGCAGCGATACTCATTTTTTTGTTATCATTTATTCTTTTTGAAAAATAGGTCCAAAGAGGAGTAGATATGAGAGCCCCTAAAAGCATCGCTCCTAAAAGGAGTGTGAACACCTCTTCAGGTTCATCTAGAATGAATGTTGTTATATAAAATCCCGATGTTTGCAACATCACAGCTCCTATTTGATAACCCCAAAAAAATATCATTTTCATCATAAAAATTCTATTTGAGAGTGTACTTTTCGCTGTTTTAAAGAATGGCTCAATTTTTTCTTCTCCTTGCATTTTTCTTCTCTGAGCATTTAGATCCTTAATTCTTTGATTCTCCCACACTCCCGGTATCACGATTAGAAAAATCAAAATTCCCACAATTGCACTAATCATAGCCATAAACGGATATGTTGAAGGAATATTTTGATCTACAATCATAGGAGGTACTATTGCTGCTAGAACTAAACCTAGAATTCCTAGAATTGTACCGAACCCTTGAACTGTTCTTCTTTCATCAAGTCCGGTGAATTTATCGGGGTATACTGAAATAACGTTAACATCGTATATTGTGAGAAAAGTATCATATAAACAGATGGAACCTAAATACCAACCAAATATTAGCCATTGATTTTGATCTACTAAATCAGCATCCCTAACCCCCCCAACAGTAAATAAACCTTGTGGAACCATAAAAATAAGTACAAAAGAAAATAACCACGGAATAACTCCAATTATCATCCATGGAAATCTTCTAATACCCCATTTTTTTTCCCATGGCATATGAACCCGTTCCATAATATAACCTACAAGAGGATCATTAATAGCATTCCAGACAGAATATAAAACAAAAGCTAGCATTGCAATCCATGATTCTAATCCAATTACTTGTTCATAGAAAAAGAATACTGTAAACCCAAATGCGGCTGTTATCCATTGACCAAATAACTCCCGAGAACCATAACTTGCCATAATAAGTTTAGAGTTTTTATAGGTTTCCTTTCCTCCAAGTTCAATCTCACTCATAATTTTTTACTCCAAAAATATAATAACACGTTAATTTTCAAATTTTAATTTAAAAATAATTTATTGAATATATACTTTAGATTTTTTAAATATTGTTCCATTTTAAGCAAAATCATGGTGAAAAAATTTGAATTATTATAATTTCAACAAAATTAATAGAAGAAATAATTTTAATGATACTCAATTTTCACTAAACTAAGTTTTTTAACAGCTATTTTTTTTTGTGTCCATAATAATTCAGCTTTTTCTACCCATTTACCGAAGTTTTTAGGATTTTCAGGGTAAATTTCATAGTGTTTTTTAATTTTTCCAGCTAGTGCATTTGCTTGTAATAATCTCTTCATATGTTTAAGAGATAATTTTCTTCGAACTAGACCTCCTATTATTTTGAATAGAAATTTTAAAATTTCACTTAGACTCATTTCTTCTTCATACTCTTTATTTGGCTCAGGAATATCATCTCCTTCACTAGTTTTGTAAATCAATCCTTTTTTCAGAAAGTAATTCCACTCTTTTTCATTAAAGTTTAGTACCCCTGATAATTGTGTAAAAAGTCCAGCGAATTTTGCACCTTGATCTCTAAAATAATTCACATTTATTTCCCAAAGATGCTCTCTGCTAATATATTCTTTGGTTTTTAGAGCTTTTTCTATTACATCTGATGCTATCATACATAGGACCCAGGTTGCTGTAACACCATGACCAGAGAAAGGATATGTTACAGCTGCAGCGTCTCCAATGCATAAAAATCCATCCATAACTAATGAATAAGGGGGTCTTCTATATGGTGTACTGCCTTGTTCTTTTTTTATTATCTCATAAGGTGGGAGATTTGCTCTCTTAAGAAAATCTTCACGAGCGTTCCTAGCATTTTCAAACGACCCTGGTTGGCCTACTCCTAATATTGCACCTTCTGGATCATAAGATGGTCCAAACCATAATAACCACCAATTATATCCGGTGTCTGTAGCAGGGTGAGGTTTATCTGGATATTTCCATTTTATATATTCTAAAAGGACATACATTACATCATTAGGACCTAATTCGAAAGTTTCTATACCATAATCTTCTGGTAATGATGTCCTTATAACAGCTGGTTTTCCCGAAGCATCGATAATTAAACGAGCACGATACTCTTGTCTATTTCCACCCGATTCAGCGAATAAGCCGACAATTTTATTATCTTCAAAAATAATTTCTTTAAATTCAGTTGAAAATACTAACTTAATACCATCGGATTCCAATATTTTATACGTTTTGTTCAAAAAAGGTGTTAACCGTACAATTGTCTGAAGCGCTCTGACTTTTATTTCTGTTTTAAAGTCTGGAGTAATAACTGTTGAAACGTTTCTAATTTCAATACAATCGGGAGTTCCAGCCTTAAATGGAGGTATTCCTGCCATTTGAACTCTATCGGTCTCAAAATGAATTACATCTAATCGCTTTCCAACTTCTTCTCGTTTATCTTTTTCAATTAGGATAACTGAAAATCCTTTTTTAGCTAATAACCAACTAATATATGTACCAGCAGTTCCAGCACCTACAATAAGAACATCACTTTTTTCCACCATAATTTCAATACCTTCCATTTAAAATTTTTAATCTTGCTTAATTAATTTTTTGAGCGATTTAACTAGTAATAATAAAGACATTGACATATTGTTTCCTTATCCAAGTGGTAGTGCACAGCACTCAATTGATATATTAAAATCTAAAATATTTTCAGTTTTAATAATCTTTGTTATAAGAGTTTAGATTCTTCAATCTTCAATGTTTCATCAGGGGGAGTAACGATAAGTTTATAACGCCATTGAAGAAAAAGAATTACAAAAAGGATTGAAGAAAGGAGTGGTAGTATTTGAGAGGGTAAATATTCAATCATAGCTCCTCCTAATATTGGTGATATGATTTGAGCAAAACTAGCAAAAGCATTATTTACTCCCAAAAGGCTTCCTGTCTCCTCCCTCTTGACCTTTTGTGTTAATTTACTCATTAGAATAGGACGACAAATACCCGTTCCAAAAGCTAAAAAGGTAAGTGGGATGAAAACAAAAAAATAATTTCTAGAAAAAATAAGGAGCGCCATAGTAATGATCATAGTTACAACACCAAATCCTAAGATTGAATTCTCACCAAATTTTTTTTGGAGAGGGGAGATAAGGGTAGATTGAAAAATAACACGAAGAATTCCAATCCAAGTCATATAAAAACCAACCTCAAAAGCAGATATACCTAATTGTTTTTCTGAAAATAAAGAAAAACTCGAGATAAATAACATAAATCCAAAATTATATGTGAGAAAGATAAACATTAGATTTCGGACTGTAGAATCCTTAAAAAAGCGTTTCGCTTCGTCTATCGGGATGATATCCATAAATTTAAGCTGGAATTTTTCCGCTTTTGTCTCTAATGATTCTGGTAGAAATATCAGTACTAAAATTATTGAGATGAGACACACCCCCGCGGCAAAAAACATTGGAGTCGAATAACTGAAAATTGATAATGTTCCCCCAATAACAGGGCCGAATATCAATCCTGCACCAAAGACTGCACTTGAATATCCATATACTCTTGTTCGATCTTGTGGTTCTGATACATCACTAATGTAAGCTTGACTCACAGTCATATTACTACCTATAAGTCCATCAATTAATCGTGCAGCAATTAATAACCAAACAACATCAGCAAGTCCAAGAAGTAAAAATCCTACAAATGTACTAGTCTGACTAACTAATAAAATAGGCTTTCTTCCAAAACGATCACTCAGTTTACCTGTTATTGGACTTGCAAATAATTGACTTATACTAAATAAGCTTAGAACTAAACCAACTTGTAAAGCATTTAATCCTAAAGATAAAGCTAAAAAAGGAATAATAGGTAGGACCATGCTAAATCCCAGAACTTCCGTAAACATAATTATAAAAATAATTATTAAATGTTTATCGAATTTATTCTTTAGAGTAGGTGGTGTTGCTTCCATAAGTTATCATTATTTTATTGCTCTTTTATTATAAGTAGAATTAAAATAATTAATAACTATAATCAATAAAATATAAATTCCAATAATTCAATAAAAAATTACTCTAATGAAAGTCTTTAATTATTTATACATTATAAGCCCATTCTCCATTTTGCATAATCGGTTCAGTGGTCCCATCTTCCAGTATTCCTTCTACATTCATATCTCCTGAACCAAACATGCAATCAATATGTATAAGGCTATTATTACCTCCTAAAGCTTCAAATTCATCATCAGATAAAGTTTCACCATTCTTAAAGCTGAATTTGTATCCTTGTCCTAACGCAATATGATTTGATGCATTTTCATCGATGAGAATATTATAGAAGAGTAATCCGGATTGTGAAATAGGTGAACTATGAGGAACTAATGCTATTTCACCTAAATAACTTGCACCTTCATCTGTGTCGATAAGATTATGCAATAAATCCTCCCCTTTTTTCGCAACCGCATTTACAATCTTTCCTTCAGAAAAAGTTAATTGATAATCTTCAATTAGACTCCCGCTATAATAAAGTGCTTTAGTTGCTGTTACTACTCCCTCAGTTTTATCCTTATGTGGTATTGTGAAAACTTCTTCAGTTGGGATATTTGCTGTGAAAGTAATGCCATTCTGGCTTGTCATAGAACCGCTTTTCCAAATATGCTCCTCGGGTAGTCCTATTGTTAAGTTTGTACCTGTTGCAGTAAATTTCAGTTGTGTATATCGTTTTTTATTTAGATAATTACTTCTGGCAGCAAGTTGATTAACATGATCTAGCCAAGCAGACACGGGATCCTCTTGTTTTACACGACAAATTTCAAAAATTGTATCCCAAAATTTAGCTTTTCGCTTATCTGATGGAACATTAGGAAAAACTCTATCTGTCCATCCATCTACTGGAGCTGTCACTATTGCCCAGTTCATCGAGCCTTTTACTACATGATCCATTATAGGTTTATTTTGTTTGAAATTAGTCTGTTGAACAGCTGTTATTTTGTCAGGATTTTGTTCAATAAGGAGGTCGGGATTCTCGGCATATATAGCGAGAAACGCATCTCCTGCTTCAGCAACCTTGAGTGCAGCATCTATTCGCCATATAGGGTATTCATTTAATGTATCTGTTGGAGCGTATTGTAACCGAGTTGATTGCAATTCTTCATCTTTCCACATTACATCTACTAATCTAGCACCTAATTGATAAGCCTTCTTAACAATTCTTCGTATTAATGGGGCTAGCTCAAGAGAAACTCCATAAAAGCCGTATATTGGTCCCCCAATCAACAATCTTTGTCCTGGTTGTAAATTAAGTCCAACTTTGACGATAACCTCCGCATATTTATCTAAATTCTTCTCAAACTCTGAAGACATTTAATCTTCACCTTATTTTTTTAATATTTTTATTTGAATTACATTTTAATTCACAATTTTTTGATTTATTAATTATTCTACTTATGAATTTAAAAACTATTGTTTCTAATATTCTATCTTGAATAAAAATCATTATAGCCTATATACAATTTTTTAGACATTTTTCATAAATTTAAATAATTAAGGAACAGATTAAAATAATAAAGTATTATGAGGAGCGAGAAGTTATCTCTCTATTATCTAGCAAAATACACTAATCATGAACTCCTTATAGATGAGATAATCTTAACTAAAGGTGAAAACCAATTAGAAACTAAAAGTCAAAATAAAGGAAAAAATAGATCTATAAAAATAAAGATTATTCGTACTAAAATTTTTTACGCTATAATATTTGGAATATTACCCATAACACCTCTTTTAGGATATTTTCAAATTGCAGATTTACTACTCGAATGTGGTATTTCACCAGATATAATTACTTTTCATGGAAGTTTGTTTATTAGTTTATTTTTTATTCTTCAATTTTTCAATTTTTTTTTAATGGGAATGTTAGAGACTGGCATGATAATGTCGGGTAGGATTTTTGAGTGGTTCCAAACGTTACCTATTACAAAAAAAAAATTGAAGAAATTAGTATTTTTAACTATTTTTCGTAGTTTTGATATACCAATCATTGTAATAATGATTGCTTTTCCTCTTATAATGTATATAGAACTTCAGATCCTATTCTTTTTCTAATCAGTATTGGAATTTCAATCATAAATTTATTATTCCGGTTATAGATTTACAAAACCTTTTGGTATTTCTTTCGATTATAAGTTTCTTATTTTGGCAAGAAGTATTATTGCGGGGAATAATATTAACAGTTCTCTTAAACAAGTATACAAAACTTAAAAGTATTATTTTAAATACATTATTTTCTCTTGGTGGAATTATTCTCTATGCTCTTTTATCATCAGGATTTTCAATTTCTGTTTTATCTGTAAATCTAGACTTTTTTATCTTTATATTAATAGATGGGTTAATATGTGCGTTTTTATATACTAAAAGGAGAAACCTTTTCCTATGTACAATTGTGAGTATAGTACTATATTTAGCAATTGTCCCCTACTTTGTTCCTTTGCTATAATTAAAAAAACTAAACAATTACAAGAAATTTTAATTTCTCAATATAAGATGTAATTATTTAGGTAACTAAATTATAATAATATTAAGAATTAGCATAATTATTTGTAGATTATATTTAATAGGTGATATTATCTGAAAATAATAGTATTTGCTCCTCATCCAGATGATGAGAGTTATGGTGCTGGTGGTTCAATTATGAAATGGCTCGAAGAAGATCATGATGTGCATATTATCTGGTTCACAGATGGCAGAGCGGGATATCGAAAAGCTAGAGAAGAGAATAAACTTGAAGATTGTGAAGCTACAAGGATTTCAGAAGATGAACTTGCAAAAATTAGGTTATCCGAAGCAGATATTGCAGCTGAATTCCTTGGTATAAGAAAAGAAAATAGACACTTTTTAAAATTCTATGATTCAGAGCTGCAAAATCATATTAATGATGCTGTAGAAAAAATCAAGGATATTGTAAGAGATGCGGATCGAGTTGTTATTCCGAGCGGAAATAATAACCATGCAGATCACCAAGCTACTCACGATATTGCAATCAGAGTAGCTAAAGAGCTTAACTTACATAACCTTGAATTCTATGTATATGCCCTTTATAACCCTATTAAAGCTCAAGGAGAACATTTAGTTAAAATAAAGTTAGGAGATTTGAGATTTAAAGTCTATAAGGCATTAAAATTGCATAAATCTCAATTTTATACTAAGGATATGGGATGGCAAACTGATGCTATGAGAGAAGTACGTAGGCAACGATTTGGATTTTTTCATCTAGAAGATAAGAGAAAATTTTATAATTTTTAATATTTTTTACTTTATTTATAAAATAATTTTGTGATGAATTTGGAATGGAAAACTAAAATAACAGAAATGGTAGGGTGTAAATATCCTATTTTTTCAGCTGCTTTTGCGAGATCTGATAATACGGAATTAACAGCAGCAGTAAGTAAAGCTGGTGGAGCAGGAATTTTAACGGGATCTTATTTTAAAAATGAAGAGAAATTGCGTAATGCAATCCTGAAAATTAGAGCTATCACAAAAAACCCTTTTTGCATCAATTTTTCTCCAAACAAACCATTAGATTTTCAAAAAGATCTTGATCAACTGTTTGGTCAATATCTGGAGGTTGCTAAAGAAGAACAAATAAAGACCATAATTACTGTTGGTCCTCGAGTTGAAGGATTTGGAAAAAAAATTAAAGAATATGGAATGAATTGGATTCATAAAGTTACTACAATGAGACATGCTCAGTATGGAGACAAAATGGGAGTAGATGCCATTATTTTGACTGGACTTGAAGGAGCAGGATTTAAAAATCCTAAGCAGAATACACTTTTTATTAACATGGTTAATGCAAAAGACAGAATAAGTGTCCCAATAATAGCTTCAGGAGGGATTAGTAATGGCAAGGGTATGATGATGGCATTAATCTCTGGAGCACAAGCAATACATATGTGTACAACATTTCTTGCAACAGAGGAAAGTCCCATTTCTGATGGTTGGAAACAGAACATACTTGATGCTGATTGTTTTGATCCTAGCATAATTGAAAATGTATGCCATTTTGAATCTGATCAAATGAAAGCGGTTCCATTATCCTTAGCGGCAGGCACTATTAATGAGATAATATCAGCAGAACAACTTATAAAAATGATAATCACAGAGTCTGAAGAATTACTAACAAAATTAGGATTTCAGGAAAATTTTGTTGATTTTACTAGATTATGATTTTAAGAAATCCTTAAAAGTTAAGAAAATGAAATAATTTTTTTGAAAGGAAATGCTGGTGAAATTTTCACACATTTATTGAAAATTATAAAATCTTAGGAAATTAATCAGGAATTTGGAATAGGTTTTCGAACTAATTCGATTTGTTTATTTTTCTATATTCCTTAGTGATTAAAAATCTAATTATTTCGGTGATATTTTTTATTCCATGATACTCTTTAATAGATTCTAACTTATCAAAAAGATCTTTCTCGATAGCAATATGGAATTCATGTTTTTCATTATCCATAATATAAATTATTTCATAATTTTATTTAATATTTTTATAATTTATGGATTTATTATGGATGATTCTGGATAAAAAATGGATAATTTTATATATATATTCATTTAACATTTATTAAAACTAGAAGAAATTATCATAGTAAATAGTTTATATAATACCAAAATATAATCTTAATTTATCTTAGATAGATAAAAGCAGTATTTATTTTCGTGGAATCTTCTTTTCAGATGTAATCTGAATAAAAAATAAAGTTTAAGTAATCTAGTATAAGTAAAAAAATGTTTGAGATAATCATAGCAATTCTTATGCTCATTGGTGGATTACCACTAGTCATTTTTTCAAGTATAAAAGCGGTTAAACATTCTGCTATTCTTGCGGCTGCTTTAGGTGTCTCACCATTAGTAATTGGTGTTACTTTAGTTTCAATTGGAACGGATATTTCAGAGATCTTTAATTCTCTTATATCATGTGCTCTAGGTCATGGAGATATCGATGTAGGTGACTCTGTTGGGTCAGATCTCACTCAACTTACTTTAATATTTGGATTACTGCCCATACTTACCGGAGTTATTTATACACGCAGAAAAGATATCATAATCTTAGGGTCATGTGAAATTTTATCATTATTATTAATTTTTTCAATTGTAGAAAAGGGATACATTACACGGTTAAATGCAATATTTATGGTTGGAAGTCTAGGAATCTATATCTGGCTAATATATAATGCTAATAAAGAAAGTGTTTTACAAAGAGTAGAGATGATTCAAAGAATCAAGGCTCCAAAAAGCAAAAAATTCCATTTATTAATTGCCAGTTTGGGCTTTGGGGGAGTTACATTAGGCTCATTCATGATTGTTGATTCGGTAATAGTACTTTCAGAAGCCGTAGGAGTACATGAGTATATTATCAGTTTTTTTATTGTAGCTGTAGGAACTTCCTTGCCAGAATTAGCAGTTGATGTCAACGCGTTAAGATTAAAGCATCATGATATTGCAATTGGAGATATTATTGGAAGTTGTATCGTTGATTCCACTTTATCCATTGGTATTGGACAGCTGGTTTTCAATCAAAATCCAAATCCTGTTACCGCTGCTCTTGCTGTTCCAACTGTGCTTTACACACTAATAGCTAGCTTTATAGTGATTACTGTCGTTGCAGTAAGAAAAAAGATTGATAAAAAAGCCGGTATTTTATTTATTTCGCTTTATTTCTTATCTTATGTTTTTCTTTTTACATTTTGGTTAAGAATTTAAAATATATTAAAAGAAATAATTCTTATCATGTTTTTTTATTTAATTTACTTAATAATACTGACGCATCTTTCATGGTTAACGCTAAACCTTCCATTAAATTTATAAAATTATCAGAGAAATAAATTTTTCCTTCAAATGGATTATTTTTGCTAAATTCTATAATTTCCTCTAGATTTAAGATATTCTTTTTATCAATTTCGATTCCTAACTTATTAATGTAAATTCGGTCTAAATTTTCCAAAGGTACTTCACTAGTTATTCTAGAATAAACCCAAAAATTTGATGGTGCTTTAGGCTCAACCTTTCGTTTTTGGGCTTCCTCTATTCTTTTCATTTTTAATTGCTCTTTCTTTTTTAATTCTATAGGATCCTCATATTCCATAACGGTTTTTTTAAAATCATTTAGATACGACTCTGCATCCCTGATACTAACAACAGCGGGAAAAAGAATAACAATAGTTAGAGTGGTATCTTCCACTTTTAGAAATTCGGTAAATATTTTTTGATTATTTTCCAATTCAAAGATCATTTTTTTCAGTTTGATATCATGATCTTCTTTTTGAAGCTCAAATTGATGTATAATATTAAGAAAGATTTCATCTGGTAAGGAAAAATGTAATACATTTCCTTTTTGATTAAAGAGAGTGCCGCCCAAAATTACTCCATCTTCCTCATCATTCTTTAAATTAGTAGCGATTTTTTTAATGACTAAAGACACAACATAAGTAGCAATATCATCAATATTTTTACTTCCTGTTTCATAAATTTCTAGATTTGTTAGTTCAAGATCAGCATTTTGATAACCTCTAACAGAGAACCATCTATCTATATATGCTTGAAAGCCATGTTCGCACATATAATTTGAAGGAACTGAAATTGTCAATAGGGTTTTTGACTTTTGCACCATTTTTTTAGGTACTTTCACTAATTTTGTCGCATGACATTTAGGACAAATCAATTTTATTTCTTTTATGTCCTCCTTATAAATTTCATCCTCTTTTAACAAGATACATCAATTTATTTTGTTCTTTAAGTTATATAATTATCAGGATTTTTTTTGTATGTATATAAAAAAAGTTTTATTTAGATTAATCTACAATAATAATGTTTATATTGGCATATAAAATTTACATAATGCACATTGGTTTGCTCGTAATCTCCTTTCTGGTCCTAAAATAATAAGTTTTTCTTTCATGTCCCCTCCACATTTAGGGCAACTTTTAGCAAAATTTTCTTTAATCGAATTTAATACTTTTTGTATACCTTTCTCTAAATTAAGTAATTCATTAGCATTTTGAATAATTTGACCCGCAGATATCATACCTATACCCTTAATCCAAGCTAATTCTTCAGGCTTAGATTTAGCAATTTCTTCTATGGACTTAATACCTGCATTTACTAATCGTTCTGCTGCAGTAAGGCCAATTCCTCTCACACGAACTAATTCTTCCATCATACATTTAACACAATTTTAAGAGTTAAGAAGGGAAATTATTCTCTTAGAAACTTCTAGTTTTAATGCTAATTTTGAATCTAATTATATATAATAATGTTAATTAGACAAAATAAAATTTAATATGATTGAAGTTAATAAAAAATAAAAAAAATTAGAATTTATTTCTCTAATTGGCGTCCTACACCGATATACATTAAATATCCCCCAGCAATAGCTAAAATTAAACCTATTGCTCCCATTATTAATCTAAATGTTGGATCATTCAAAAAATTCGATACAAAAATCCCATACATAAAGGTTATTAGGGCAACAGCTCCGAATATAAAAAATTTCCACTTTTTTTTTAATTGCTCATCTTCAAATTTTTTAAATATCAAGAATGAAAAGTAGAAAAAGAAGCCAGTAGCGATAGATTCAATAATTAACAGGTAGAGGAAGAAAGGAAGCATCCAATGCGGACTCCAACTTTCTGGATCAATCTCTACACCCCATCCTTCAACATAGACAAAAAAGATCATACAAAACATAGCAATACCATACACTATGAAAATTGCTAATTGTTTGAGGGGTGTAATGACTTTTTCTGATTTTAAGAGTATTACGTTAAAAACTACAAGGAAAATTGTTGAATAGAAAATCCCAAAATTTGTTATATAGTTTAAAAATAAAATAACATTTACGTTATCGAGTGGGGCGTAAATAAAATTCACAAATAATCCAAATGCTGCAGATAAATAGAATCCTGAGAAGATTATGTTTAATCTTTTCCTGTCTCTTTTTAGAATTTTGTATGCTAAAAATATAAAAAAAACGCATACAAGCCCTTGAACCACATATACTGTTAATGCTCTGGTTATTGTCATTTGATATAGAGTCATATTAACTACACATTAAATCATAATTTAATTTTAAATAATATTTTGTTAATGTAACAATTTATCATTTTATATTTATTATTTTGTTGTTTAAAGGTTATTTTTAATTTCTCTTCATGAAACTAAAATTTCATTCTATCTCTTATTACAGCTATAAAATCGCAAAATGGAATTAGAGATTATACAATTACTTTTCCCGCCACTCAGTACCACACTGACCGCATCTATATTTATTACCATAAACACGAGGGTAATCATTTATGATTCTTGTTTTATCAACAGATTCATGTATCATATTCTTATTCTCCTCTCCACAAGAGGGGCACTTCCGACGCCCTTCAATTTTTTCAATAGTTAGTATCTCATCTGGTTTTTCTTCCATCTTAAATTTCAACACCTACTTCGTTAAAGTACTACTTATAGTTTAAATTGTATTATATTGTTTTTATAACTTTTCTCTTTTACATGAATTTCTAGCAAATTATCCCTTCAAATACTTTAAAAAAAAATAGATACAAATTTAAGTTTGTTTATTCTTTTAATAGTTCTATTCCATATTTTTGTGCTTGTTCATACAATTCGGGATTTGAATATTGGAATCTAAAAATAAAATCATCAAGAATTTTATTGTAAATCTCAGTTATATCTTCAGCTTTATTATAGATTTCAAAGCAATAAATTAGATCAAGTTCTTTTGTTTTTTTTTTTAAATTATATCTACTAATCCTTAAACTATTAAGTGGGGGGATCTTGAATATTTGAGAAATATCCATGCCCACAAGAACGGATAAACCTTGAAATGAATAAACTTCATTAAATTCTTTCATTGATTCTTCACTATAATCATGAACTGAGTTTGAATCATTTAAATTCATAGCAAGAATTAACACATCAAGGTTCTCAATTTTATTATAATTATAAATTAATTGATCTATATTTGCTACTAAAAATATCTTCATCTTAATTGGAATTTGCTTGAAAACTAAGAAAAATTCAAAGTATTCTTCAAAAGATTTTGAATCAATAGCAATTTCTTTGACATTATCTAAAAAAATCTCTTTCTTTGTATCTTTACCGCCAACAATTCCAATCCTTAAACTATAGCTTATTTTCTTCAAGCTATATCTTTCCAAAAATAGTTATTACTGTTCTTAATTTATTATTATTAATAAATAATTTTAGTGGGATTTTTTAATGCAATATTGACTTAAATTTAAATTGATACTATGTTAATAATCTATTTAGAATTAGTTATTATGATTATAATTTGGAGTTTTTCATTCGTTTTGGTAGATATTGCTGTCCAATTTATTCCACCCTTATCACTTGCGTTATATCGATTTATTATCGCATCTGCATCATTTTTAATCATTGATATTTATGTAAAATTAAGTAGAAAGAAAAAATTGAAGGAGTATAATAATAGTAGCGAAAAAATAAAATTCTCGAGAAATGAATGGATATTGCTCGTACTTGCAAGTTTTACAGGAGTATCAATTTTTTTTCTTGCTCAATATACTGCTATTGAAATAATTGGTCCATCGCTTCCTGCTTTGTTTGTATGCTTATTAGCTCCTGTAGCAATAACTATCTTAGCATTGTTCCTTTTTAATGAAAAATTAAATATCCTAAAGGTGATAGGATTTGTTATTGCAACATTAGGTGGTTTTCTTTTAGTGACAGGCGGTAATTTGGAAACTTTAACTCCTACATCTCCCAATTTTCTTGGCTATTTACTTGCTCTTTTAACCCCTTTTTTATGGGCAATTTATTCAACAATAACAAAAAAATTAACCAAAAATCGTTCAAGCAACGTATTAAATAAGTACATTTCATATCTAGGTTTTATTGAATTAACTATTTTTGTGTTAATTAATGGAGAACTTGTAGTATTCTTTATTAATTTCTTAAATATCGCATTATTTTTATCTGCTTTATATTTAGGTTTAGGATGTTATGTCTTAGGTTATTATGTATGGCAGAACTCACAAAAAAATTTAAAATCCTCTAAAGCAGCTTCATTTTTATATATTGAACCTTTTCTTACACTGTTTTTTTCGTTTTTACTTCAGAGAACTGAAACTATTGTTCTATGGAATATCATAGGCGGTGTTATTGTTTTAGTAGCAGTTCTTATTATAAATTATAAATAAAAAAAGAAAATGTTAATTATTCTAAACCAAGCATTTTTTTCATCCATTTGGGCATGATAAAACCGATATAATAGAACAAACTTGAAAACATCATAAAGGTTCTGAAAATAACCAAAGTAATAGGATTCAACGGTAAAAATCCATCTCCTATAGCACCAATAGCAAATAAATTAAATGACAGTATTAAAAACCTACCTTTCCATTTAATTTCCGGGTTATCTTTTACTTTTAGTGAAGTAATAGAAAAATCATTGCCAGTAACTGTACTTATTATTAGAGAAAATGCAAGAAAAACCAACACAAAACCTTTATAATCAATGTCGATTGGGTTTCTTTGAATACCTATTAAATCTTTTACTGGATCACCTAAAGCAAAGAGGAAAACAAATATATATATGTAAAATGCTATTGAAATAGCTATTGTAATTATTGTAACAAGTTTCTTCTGTTTAGGATGCAAAGCGGGCATATATATTTGTAACCAAGAATATAAAGCAATAGGCACACCAATGGTACCTAATAAGACATAAACAGGATAAATTATTTCACCGCGAGTAAATAACCAATACATATAACCTAAACCACTTGGATACCAAGGTGAGATAGTAAATATTACAGCAAGGAAGAAAAAATAAAGCATCTTTTCCTTAAATTTTATTGCTTTATATAGAGCAATTCCTCCATATAACCATGCCAAGCTAACGGAAACAAATCCAAAAATTCCTGATAATTGAGTTAAAAAGTCCAATTCAACCATTAACATAAACCTCACTGAGAGTACATAAAAAATACTACTTTATAATTATTTAATATGTGAATATTTAATAGTTATCGGTTTTTCTATTATCAGTTTCTTCGATTATTATTAACTGTTAAATATTAGAACTTAATTCAATAAAAAAACATATTTAGATAAAATTTTTAGCAACAAGAACGAGATATTAAAGTATTATTATTTTTATGCTTTTTTTATTATAATTTAAATTTCTCATATTCAGAACTACATGGATGATTATCAGTAACCCAGAATTCCTTTTTAGTTGGGAGAACAATTATTGATCCCAAGGTTCCCGCAGAGGGTCCATGAGTACAGACTGTGAAATCATCAGGGTCTCTATTATCATGATCACTTAAAATGCTTTTAATTATATCCATAGAAATTTTGCCACGATATTTTTTTAATAACTCAATTTCTCTCTTATAACGTCTTATCGGAGATTCAATAGGACTTATATCCATGTCATCCATTTTGAATCGAACATAATCAGGTAGATTCGCATCTTTAAGAATTTCTGTCTGATAATGGTTAGTGTGTGCTAAAATCCCATCGACAGGGTTGCGAATTGCATAGCGAGTGCTTGTAGTTTCAACTACACATAAATCTCCAGAAACATCTATGAGTCCATAATGGCATCCATTTGAGCGCGCACTGAATTTAGTAATAAAATCAACAGCTTCTTGGGTATTCGCACATGTTTCTAAAACGTTTTGTACTATAAAGGTACCAGGAACACCTTTTAACCTAAAATCAAGCGGCTTTTTTTTCCAAGAGCGACCATAATTATAACCAATTGCTAAACCTTTTTCATTAATTCCCATATGACAGCCTATAAGAGGATATTGAGTGAAATTCAGATTTTTATAACCATCGTCAGGTATTTCTTTGCGAACTACTTGGAATGGTTGGAGAACATTAGGAAAATCATAGTTTCGTCCAAATATCATCGTCTTATCTAAAGTAGCTTCTGGGAGGGCAAATATCATTGAACATGCTGGCACTGGAGGGTTCTTATACATAGATTTGGGGTCTCCTGACATAACTTCTAAAAAATGAGCTCCATAAATTATTAGTTCTTTCATCCCCGCTCCCTTACACAATGCTTTCATCCTGTTAAACTGATTTGGTAGATGCTCTTGCAAAGCCTTTTTCAAATTCTTTTTACCCATAACACCCAATCCAAGCTTAATTATGGAGAGAGGAATAAATTTAGAGGTTACTTCAGAAAACATTTCTGAGTGAAAAACAATATCAAACATGCTATGAATTTTATCTTTCAAAAAATTTCCCTGTTGGAAACCTCTTTCAACACGATTACCCTCTAGTTTAATATAATCAACCACATTTAACCCGTCTTTTTTGATATTTAAAATTTATCTATTAATTTTCATAATTCTGGCAATTCATAATATTTTCCTATTTCATAGAATTTCCAAAAAACTAGAGTTACCTTAAATGTATATTCCTCTTCTGATGTTGAATATATCATAAATATCCCTTAATAATTCTTAATATATACTATGCTTCTTAAAAAATAAAATAATCTGATTTTTTTGAAAAGCAAATATAATTCTATTACAAAGATGACCATAACTATTAGTTATATATTGGGAGATTATATATCATCATGCCACAGAAATTTAACGTTAATGTCAGAATTGCTAGTTTAGAAGATGCTCCTGGCATTCAAAACGCACTTAAACAAAATCTAATTGAAATAAGAGATGTTGATGAAATCTCAAGAAAAGAAAGAAAAAACTTAGAAGAACAAGGTTTTTTACGAAAGGAAGTCGATATTAAATATTATAAACAACTTATCGATGACCCTAATATTGATATTTATATTGCAAGTGATACTGAAGGAAATATTATTGGTTTTGCAAGCATTCACAGAAAAAAGTATAACATAATGAAAGTTCGTGATGTAATTGGTCAACTCTCTTTTGAAAATGAAAGAACAAAAGAATTACTCCTAAGTGAGAATACAGAATTTGCTTATTTAGACCAAGTGAGCATTTTACCAGAATATAAACGTAAGGGAATAGCTACTGCCATTTTTAAAGAAGCGTTAGCAAACATAGACACTCCTGTCGTTGTTTTTATAGTAGAAAAACCATTATTTAATAAAGCTTCGATTTATTGGCATGAATATAATGGATTTGAATTCTCCGCTATAAATAGAGGTGAATACAAGGGAAAAGCTTTTAAATTCCAAATTTTTGTACATTGGAATGAAAAAAAGTAAGAATTAGACATATTAAATAAAATTTTAATTTAAAGATGCCAAAACTTCTTTCGAGAACTTTCTTGTTTCATCTAAACACTTATAAGGAGTTATTTTTTGAGTTTTTTCCGAGTCTAATAACAAGAATATAATAATTGCACCTTAATCTTTTTTTTTTTAAGTAGTTATGAATTATTCATTATAATAATAATTTTTTTAATTCAGTATGAATAGTTCTCATCAAGACTGGTGGAATGGATTGATATTTATAAGGATTATGAAATGAGTCGAATTGAGCATCATTGTGCATTTGGTATTCTTTTTTATTATGTAATATATATAATTTGGACTAAATCGCTGATAGTTCCAAGTTATTATTTCAATGCAATAGTTTATTTTTCTATACTTCCCGATTTTGACGTGATATATTATTTCTTTAAAAGTAAAGGGAAATTAAAGCTCACTATGGAATATCAGCACCATTTAAACTCTCTTACTCATTTTCCTCTCATTTTTTCCCCTTTTATTATTATTTTCATAGTTAGTATTATTATCAATTTTAATCCCCTCTACTCTCTGATTTCAGTTGTAGGGATTTACTGTGGTCATTTTGTAATTGATACAATAGCGAGTGGGGATGGAATAATGTGGGGAAAAAATCCGTTTAGAAGAAAAAAATACACTCGATTTATTAATAGATATTGTGATAAAACAGATGGATATCATGGTAGATATTGGGACGCTAGATACCGTCAAACTAAGATGTATAAAATTGGAAATTATGCGGTAATTGTAGTCCTTATAATTATTTTTTTTCATATTTTGAATTTATATCTATCAATTAATTTATCCCCAAGGAGTCCAAGAGGCAGCCTTTTTAGTTTAATTTTATTTTTTTTAATATTGCTTTATTTTGGATTAAGAAATCCCAAAGAAAAGTGGCTGAAAGAACCCCCAGAAGGAAGATATTCGGATTACAGAGTGAATATGAAATATATTAATGGATTGAGTGAAAAAAATAGAAAGAAACATATTGACAAATATCAAGGATTATTGGAACAAATTTATTAAATTGGTAGAATTCTTTTAAATTTAAAAATTAAATAAAAAATAGATTCCAAAATTATCTTTTATAGTTCACTTTCTTCGATTTCAGGTGTTTCTTTAAGAGAGTCAATAATATTTATTATATCTTCAGCCAGTTCATAGCGTTCAGCTCGATATTTCTCTCGATTCAATCGCTTTTCGACATTTAATGGTGTACCAACCTTTACTTTAATGCCATCTCCATTAAACATGTTTAAAATCTTTATTTTCTCAGTATAGATGGCTATCGGAATAATTGGAGCTTCTCCAACAATCGCAAACTTTATTATTGCTGCCATCGATTTCACCTGCACTTCACGATCATGGCGTGCTTCAGGAGTCATACCAACAAGATCTCCCTTCTCATTTAATATTTCAAAAATTTTATCAATAGGTTCTGTGTCTTCTTTACTCTCCGTTCCACGAATCATTCCAAGTGACTTTAAAACTGGTCCCGCAATTTGATGCTTCATTAATTTAGGATCAAGCATAAAATGAATTTTACGACCTGTTACTTGACTAATAATAAGCATATCACGGATGATATTTGGAGTAACTGTAGTTAAGATAGCTTTTCCTCTCAACGGGATATTTGTTTCTCCCTCGATTTTCAAACCCATGAAGGTTTTAAAAAATAACCCACTTAAGCCTTTTACTGCGGCATAAAGCATATCAAACGCAACAACCTTCATATTTACCTTATCAGAATCTTCTGAACTTTCCGGACTTGTACTTTCACTCATTTTTTTTATTACCTCTTATTATAATTTATCTATAAAATCATCAACTTCTTCCGTTCTTTTTTCATAATACTCTTTTAAATCCTTTTCGGATACAAATGTAGGAATAACCTTTTCTAAAAAAAGGTCAAAAATTGTCGATAACTTCGTCTTATGTTGTAGAGTCTCAAAAACCTCTTCACCCAACTCTTTTATTTGTTTTAAAAATTCTGCCATTTTCCTTTATACACCTTCTAAGTTAGCTGGTCCCATTTTCCGCATCTACTGCCCCAGCGTGCTATTATTTTATTCCCAAATTCAGGCATTTTGACCTGTACAATCTCACAATTGTTTGGACAATCACCACAATTGAATGCACTTGTTGTAAATTCAATTTCAGCAACCTGGAGACCTCGGAAGAGTGTTTCTGTTGGATGTTCTATATAATAATCTCTTACGAGGATAGCCATTCCCAAAGCCCCCATTAATACATTATATTTAGGAACAATAATCTTACAACCTAAATGCCTTTCAAATGCTTGAATAATTCCTTTATTATAAGAGACTCCTCCTTGAAATGCAATAGGTTCCTCTAATTCCTTCCCTTTAGATAAATTATTCATATAATTTCTTACCAACGAATCACAGAGCCCAGCAATGATATCTTCTCTTGAATAACCCGCATTCTGCTTATGGATCATATCAGATTCGGCAAATACAGTACATCTTCCTGCAATACTTACCGGATTTTTGGACTTTATCGCATAATCACCAAAATCTTCGATTGGGATTCCAAGTCTCGCAGCTTGATGATCAAGGAAAGAACCTGTTCCCGCAGCACATACAGAATTCATCGCAAAATCTATAATAATACCATCTCGAAGAATTATTATTTTTGAGTCCTGTCCCCCGATTTCTAAAATAGTTCTTACATCTGGAATTATAGATTGTGTAGCTACAGCATGGGCAATAATCTCTGTTTTAGCAAGATCTCCTCCAACTACCGCTTTCGTTAAATATCTTGCCGAACCTGTCGTTCCACAACTGCGTATTGCATATTCTTGTAATTCATCACTCTGCTCAATATTTTCCCTTAATTCTGCCATCCCAGCTTTAGCCGATTCTATCGGAGAGCCCCGATTACGTAAGAAAACAGAACTCAGAACATTCCCATCTCTATCCATCAACACAAATTTACAGGTTACACTCCCAATATCAATTCCAAGAAAAGCATCCTGCTTTCCATCGTCACTTATAACCTTGTCAGCTTCTGACACTTGTACCTGTACCATTTAATCACAATTTTATTATGTTAGCAATAATTCAACACATTCATGAAAAAAATGGGATCCATTTGATTCATAAAAACTCTTCTTTTCTTTTTCAAGGGAAAATTTTTCAGTCTTTAATTTATGGTTGCGTCTTGAATTCATTAGATCAACAAATGCTTCGAGGCGCGTACGCATTCCTTCTATTCCAGTTTGCTCATCAAAAGAGAAAAATATTATGGGGAGATCGTACATTTTCTTTAATTTATTAGTTATAATTGTCCTGGCAGTCACTTCGGGCATGCACGTGAAGGGGTATATATGGGTCGCCCCACTAAAACCACTTTGGGCTCTATCTATATATTCACCAATTACCCATAAGCATTCTCCTCCAATATCCATTGGCATATACGGATGTGCTAAATGTTCAAGCCACTTACGGTGAAAATTAAGGTGAAATTTATGATAAACCCAATCTTTAAGGCTTAAATTTTGGTGAACTTCAACTCCTAATTCTCCAAGTTTTCTACGAATATCCACATTAACATATGGCTCTAAACTAATATGAATTTCACCAAATATTGCAACCCGTAGAGGAGTTCTTGTTTTGTCAACATCAATTGAATTAAAGTCTTCTTTAATGACATTCTTAAAATTACGTAATTCTGTAAGAGTATTAGTTTGATCAAGTTTATTTAATAAGTTATTTAATACACGGGTAGTATCTCCTTGATTTCGTTCATATGCGCGGAATAACCCTTCAGCAGTCTGAATATCATGTAAGAACTTAGCTTTTTTCAAGAAAAAGATCACTGCTTTTAAATACCGAGGATATGCAAAAAGACCGCTTATATCACTAACTTCTTGGAGAGTTTTGACCCAGTGAAATTCCAAGAGATCTGCCTGGTCTAAAGGGATTACTCTCACATTTTTATATCCCATATCATGAAGGAGCCTTTCTTGAACTGCGTGATAAAATCCGAAACGACATGGTCCGCAATCTATAGCCATCACTAAAGTATCAGCACCCTTTTTAATTGCATTTACAAAATCTCCCAAAGTGGCTTTAAATGGAAAACACACAAATTCCGGACTATATTTTACGCCGATTTTGATTGCCTCACGATTGGTAGGATCGGGCACTACTACTTTAATCGATGGATCTAAGGTTTCAAACAATGTTTTAAACGCAACCCAATTGGGTCCCATATTTGGGAACGAGATTATCATTTTTTGGGTGATTTCCTCTATGTTATATTTGTTAACTTTTAGCTTTAATGTTTTTTATTAAAATTTTTAATGTAATGATTTAAATTATTGTTAAATGTTGAGTTATATTATAGAATTTTACTTAAATAATTTTTTGATTAAATAACATTATCAAAGATATTATAAGCTATTAAAAAATACGATTTTTTTTAATAATTCTGAGATTTTTGGGTAATATCGAACAAAAATATTAAATCTAAGTAATTTATATATGTATAGTTCAGTTTTAACAAATCATAATCCAATAGCTTGATATCAAAAGATATTTGTAAGAGTTAAATAAAAGATGATGATTCTTTATTTTAAAATATTTTTTACATCTTTAAATAAAAATATTAATCTATATTACTATTAGATGATTAAATAAGATTAATTTTAACTTTTTATATTAAATAAGAGGAAGCTAATGAAAAAAGAGTTTAATATTATCATTGAACAGGATGAAGATGGATATTACATTGCAAGTGTCCCTGAATTACCAGGTTGTCATACACAAGCGAAATCCTTAGATGAATTAAATAAAAGAATCATTGAGGCTATAGAAATATCAGAAATACAAGCAAAGGAAAAAAATAAAGAATTAATCATGACTGGAAATAAAGGAAACTCTTCTTTTTAGACCCATACGTGCATATCCATCATCTTAATTCAATTCGACTAAAATCTGATATTTAACATATATAGATTTTTTAATTATAGAAATCTACTTCTCTTAACGAAATTTCTTAATATAATTGCAAAAAGTGTTAGAGTTAATAAACAAGATATAAATTAAGTATAAGAGGATAATAATGGAACTAAAAGAAATAGCAAAGGACGTATATGCCTGCTTACAGGAGGACAGAGGAATTGGATGGAATAACGCAGGGTTCGTGAATCTTGGTGGAGGGTTGGCTATTGATACCTTTTACGATTTGAACCGTACAAAGCAGATGATCGAGCTCTATAAAACAATATCACCTACTCCAGCACGACGACTCGTGAATACCCATCACAATGGTGATCATACTTGGGGTAATCAACTTTTCCAAGACTCTGAGATTATTGCACATCGCCTCTGTGCTGAAGAAATAGAAAAAGAAAAAAAGCGTAATTTGCCGGGGTTATTCCAGAAATGGATACAAAATCCTGAGGTTTTTCCACCTGGAATGAAACAATTTGTAGTGGGATTAAGTCAGTTTGACTTTTCGGGAATTGAGCTTACGTTGCCAAATCATTTAATCGAAGATAGGTTTGATCTTGAACTTGATGGCTACCCCTGCCAACTTATTTATGTTGGCCCAGCACACACTTCTGGGGATATAATCGTGTATCTCCCCGAACATAAAGTCATTTTTGCTGGCGATATTGTCTTCTGGAAATGCACACCAATCGGTTGGGAAGGCACGCATGATAAGTGGATTGAAGCGTTAGATCTTGTGTTATCCTTTGAGCCCGAGGTTATTGTTTCAGGGCATGGTCCTCTCTGTGGCGTCAATGAAGTGAAGGAGTTACGGGCTTATTTCGAGTTTGTATATTCTGAGGCCAAGCGTTTCTTTAATGAGGGACTCGATCCTCTTGAGGCATCGAAAAAGATCAATCTCGGACCTTATACTGATTGGACCGAGCCAGAGCGATTATTCTTTAATGTTAACAGGGCCTATCGAGAATTCCGGAATGTAGAGCCTTGGGATGCGCCCTTCAATGCATTAGATCTTTTCAGTAAATGCAATGAATTACGGATTCACTGGGATGGAATCTAAAGTAGTTTTAAAAAAAAAGAATACTCTGGATCGGGAAGATATTGGTGTTTCCTGGAAATATATTACTTTTTATACTAGAATTTTTAGGTCTATCAGTTTTATTTTTAAATAAAAGAATTGCTTCATGAATAAGATATCTACTTTCAATAATTTTAATTTGATAGCTTCAATCTTCAATAAGTAATATTTTTATTCAAATTCTTTTTCTAGATAGAGTGCTGTATTTTAAAAATTGAAAATCAAAAAAATAATGGAATGATAATAAAGTTTGAGTTCTAAGAAAAAAAAAGAGAAAAAAAAGGAAAAAAAGAAAAAATCAGAAAATCAAGAAATGGAAAGAAATAAAGAAGATCAAGATGAAATGAAAAAGAGCAGTATTTTTTCTAAAATAGATATAATTGACAGCGCGACTAAAGAGGAGAGTCGAGTAATTGAGGCAAAATTAAGAAAGGGATTAATAGAAAGTGAACAAATTGAAAAAGAAGAAAAAATAGAAGAACCGAAAATTAATATAAGTGAAATTAAAAAACAGATTGAAGAATTAAGAGAACTCAAACAAAAATATTATGATGAAAACAATTATGACAAAGCCATTGAGCTCAGTAAAAAAATAATAAATATGGCCATCAAGAATAATCTAAAACTTATTGTAAATGAAGAAAAATATTTCATCACTGAAATACAAAATAAAATACACTCTAAAGAACATTTGAGCAATCAAATAGAAAATTTGAAAAAAAAGAAACAAGATCATTATACTAAAGAGGAATATAAAGAAGCAATTCAAACAGCAACGGAAATCATCGACTTAGCTCGGCAAATTAATTTAAATTTAATAATACGAGAAGAAGAAAAGTTTATTGACATATTGCAGGATAAAATAAAACAAGAAACCTCTCAGATGATAGAGGTTGAAAAATTTGAAGATATAAGAGATATTAAGCAAAGAAAAATCATAGAAGATACAATAAAAGAAAGTATAGGAATAGAATTAAAGAGACCTGAAATTGAAAAAAAAAAGAGAGTTGATAAGGAAAAGCAAAAATTCGAAGAAGAAAAAGTAAAATTTACACAAGAAAAACGGGGATTTGAAGAAGCACAAGAAGCATTTGAGTGGGAAAAGCAGATGTTTGAAGAAGCAAAACAATTTGAAAGAGAAAAAGTAGAAGATGAAATAAATCAAAAAGTAAGGTTAGAATCTGAAATTGAGGAAAGAGAGAAGTTAAGGGAGGATAAATTAAAGTTCAATAAAGAAAAAGAAGTATTTAAACAGGAGAAACTGGAATTTGAAAAAGAAAAAGAAAAATATTGGCAAGAGCAACAAAAACTTGAAGAAGCAAAGGAAGCATTTAATCGGAAAAAACAACAATTCGAAGAAGAAAAAAAGGCGTTTGAATGGGAAAAGCAAATGTTTGAAGAAGCAAAACATTTTGAAAGAGATAAAGAAGAGTAATTCTATTTTTTAATAATTTTCCTCTTACATATTAGGTCTATTGACAAAATAGTATACGCCAATTATAATTTTATAAGGCAAGAAAATTAATCATAGTATTAATTTTTTGAATTAAAATTTCTTTTCAGACCATTATTTATCTATTAAAACTTGAGAAAAAGAGAGATTATCTTGCCAAAAACTCTAAATAAAAAAAATTCATATCTCATAACAAAAAAAGATTATCTAATGGGACGGTTATATGTTCTTCCACGACGAAGAAAAATTCGTAAAGCTGTAGAAATAAATTTAGATAGAAAACCTGAAGATAAAGATTCTATTGGAGTGTGGACAGAAAAATTTGCGGAAAAGCAACCTAAGCATATTGCGATATTGTATGAAGATATTAAGTATACCTATAAAGAATATAATGAATGGATTAATCGGTATGCTAATTATTTCCTTAATAAAGTTGGTTTAAAGAAAGGAGATGTTGCTATTGTTTACTTGGAAAACCGTCCTGAGATATTATTTATAATTGTCGCAATGGCTAAAATTGGTGTGATATCTTCATTGATAAATACAAATCAAAGACAGGACCCATTTACTCATAGTATAAAACATGCTCCTGGGAAGGTTTTTATAATAGGTGAAGAACTTATTGATGCTTTTGAAGAGGTTAAATCTAAACTTGAAATAACAGAAGATCAAGCCCGTAATCTCTACTTTCTACCTAAAAATGTGAAAAAAATATGCCAAAAGGATTCATTAACCTCTTTGAAGAAGTTAAAAATGAGGATATTAAAAATCCCCCAACTTCAGTAGAAATAGAGGCAAGAGATCCTTATGCTTATATATTTACTAGTGGTACAACAGGTTTACCTAAAGCCGCGATAATAACCAATGGACATACAGTTGGTGCTGGTTATTATTGGGGTGATATTGTTTTTGGTATGAAAAAAAAAGATGTAATGTATATTACAACACCACTCTTTCATTCAAACGCAATTAATGTAGCATATGCTGCAGCCTTAAGATATGGCTCCACTAAAGCTATTAGGAGAAAATTTAGCGCTAGTAATTTCTGGAAAGATACAAGAAAATTCAAAGCTACTTGTTTTAATTATATTGGAGAGATATGTAGGTATTTATTTAACCAGCCCCCAAAGAAAGATGATAAAAAGAATCCAGTGAAAAAGTGTGTAGGAAACGGACTTCGTCCTGATATATGGAAAGATTTTAAAAAACGTTTCGGAATCCGTAGAATTTGTGAGTTTTATGGTGCTACAGAAAGATTTAATCCAAATTTTGCTAATATATTTAATAGAGATTGTACTGTTGGCTTTTGTATTGGTCTTTATGCTATTGTTAAATATGATATCGATACTGATGAACCCATACATGATGAGAATGGATTTTTAATTAGAGCTGAACCTGGAGAAGCAGGTTTATTATTGGGTCAAGTTGAACCTGATACTTTTTATATGTATAAAGACAAAAGAGCAGATGAAAAGAAAATCTTTCGCAATGTTTTTGAAGAGGGAGATATGTATCTTAACACAGGAGATCTTTTACGCGATATTGGCCATAGTCATGCTCAATTTGTGGATAGACTTGGTGATACTTTCAGGTGGAAAGGAGAAAATGTATCTACAGAAGAAGTTGAAACTGTTATCAACAATTTTGAACAAGTAGAAATTTGTGCCGTATATGAAGTATTGATTCCAAATACAGAAGGGCGTGCTGGAATGGCTTCAATCGTTATTGGAGACTCTGATATTAAGAAATTTGAACTTTCGAGTTTTTTAAGTTATTTACAGGAATATTTACCAGAATATGCGGTCCCTAAGTTTATACGCTTTCGAAAGGAAATTGAAACAACAGCGACTCTTAAAATCCAAAAAATTGATATGAAAAAAGAAGGCTTTGATCCTAATAAAATCGAAGACCCCTTATTTGTACTTTTACCGGGTACTTCTGAATATGCTGAATTAACTAAAGAAATCTTTGATGGGATTAATAATGGAAAATATAGATTTTAAATTTGATTCTTCTGATTATTCCCACTTCTATAATTGTTTATAATATTATTACATTTTGCTAATAGTTTTAAAAAAAATATCCCAATCTTTTATTTTACTAATGTTGTCAATATCTCGTCTATATTATTAATTGCTACGGAGAGATGTGCTTCATTTGGATAAATCTTTCCCTCACAGTTAGGTATTGCGTTGCACATGGTACGCCCCATAGTTATAGGAACATTTACATCTAATTCACCATGCCATAAATACACCTTCAGGTCACGTGAAATATCTTCTAAATTAAATCCCCATTGTTTAACATAGATTTTACCTTCATATGCTGGTCCTTTTGGACCCTGACGAAATGCTTCAGCAACTTCTTCTATCATTAGATTTTGAAACTCAGGATCTAAAAGTAATTTTTTATCAGGCTCAGGTAATTTATTTGCGCTTTTTTGAAATGCTTTTTTAACCTTTTCAGGATTGGTAAATACCTTTCCTTGACTTTTTATAAGGATTTTGAATAACCAAAAGAACCGTTTAATTAAAAAGAATTCTATTCTATTGCTCCTCATCATTCCTTTTGTACCCAGCTCAATAGGCCCCATTCCAGCAATTACCCCGCATCTTATTAGGCGATCTGGTATTTTATAAGCACATGCCAAAGCATATGGTCCTCCTCCTGATATTCCCTCTACAACAAATCCGTCGAAACCTAAAGCATCAGCAAGTTCCACAATATCATCTGGAAATTCTAGAAGCGTACGTTTAGGCTTAAAATCTGAAAGTCCAATCCCTGGTCGATCAACTGATATTATTCGAACACCATGTTGAAGTGCTTTATCCTCAAGCATCTTTCCTTCTAAACGAGATCCTACATAGCCATGAAAATGGAAAATTGGTTTACCTTTTGAATCACCAAATTCCCCATAACCGAATTTCCGCCCATCCTTTAAAGTTATAGTCTGAGATGCTTTATCCATTGATTTCATATAATTCATCTTTGATTGAAGTAAATCTAATGTTGAAACGATAAGAACCTCTAGTAATTAAAGTTTTTGGAATAGGTATTGGAAAAAAAATTTTAGAAGTGAATAATTTTGGTTTAGCTTTACTAATTATATTAGAAAAAAAGTAAGAAATAATGTATCTTTTTATCCAACAAATTAATTATCTTCGATTTACATAATCCAAGAATGCTTTAACAATCATTTTAAACTTAGGATCGGGAACTACAGTTAGATGATCTTTACCTTGAATCTGAAAGTGACACGCATCAGGAACTAATTGAGCAATCAGGGTCTTATCTCCTGGAATAAAATCATCAGAACCGACTACACTCATAACAGGTACATTAATTTTTTTCAATCTTTCTTTCAATTGGGCAGGATCTTGGAATGAATTTTCTTGAACCTGAAGACCAGCAGTCATAACGGCAGCTAAAGCATTTAAATCTGCTTTAGTTGATTCTGCGAATAATCGAAACCGTAAAGCAACTGGATTTTTAATTTGATCTTTATTGGTTGTTTTTAAGGCTTCAATTATTTGGAGTGTTTGTTTATCTGATATAGACCTTTCTTCCTCATTAGGAATTAAAAGTACAAAACCTCCAAGAATGGCACACTTAAAAAGCTGTGGGTTACTTAATAATACATTGAGAGTTAATCTCGATCCCATAGAATACCCGAAGAAATTAGCTTTTTCGATTGATAAATACTCTAATAATTTAATTATATCATCAACCATTTTTGGTCCATATTGGGCAGGATCTGTTGGTTTATCGCTTTTACCATGACCACGACAATCTATAAGAATCAATTGATAATCATCTTTTAAGAAATTTACCCAATTTGTTTGTTTCCAATTTCCTTCTAGACTTGAAGCAAACCCATGAATCATTAATATTGGTGAGCCTTCTCCTTCAATTTCATAATATATTTTAATTCCATCGTTATTAAAATATGGCATAATTTATCTTCCTCAATTTATTTAAATATTTACTTATTCTTTAACTCTCCTTAATTCAATTTTAACAGCATTAAGTTTATCCATGCATTCAAGCTCAACAACATCCTGATCTGCTACCCATTGTTTAGGAAATCCCCCTCCAAATTGAAGCATGATTATATATGGAAATATATCATGATAGAAGAATCCACATAATCCCCCAGCACTATAACCACTTAATTCTATCTTATCCCCTATTTTGTGACCTGCATTACAATGCCCTTTTACTTCTTTTATGGTTCCTACAACTTTATATCCAATCTTTACATTTTCACTCATTTTATTCTACCCGTTATTAATATAATTTTATATAATCAAAAATTCAATTATATTTAGTTTTATTATTATGCAATTGATTTAAATCAATTAGGTTATTTTTCAATTTACTGTGATAAATATGTTAAAAATAAAAGATTTAGGGCAGCCAGAGGAGTTTTGGGATTATTTTGAAAGAATTTCTTCAATTCCGCGTTGCTCTAGATATGAAGAAAGAATCAGAAGTTTTATCAAAGATGAAGCAGAGAAATTCGGGTTTGAAACACTAGTAGATAAGGCGGGTAATCTTGCAGTATTTATTCCTGCAAAATCCTCTCAGAAGGAAAAATGCATTTTACAGTGCCATATGGATATGGTTTGTGAGAAAAATGAAGCTGTTATACATGACTTTTCAAAAGATCCTTTGAAACTGAAAATCATGGATATCGATAATGAAAAATGGATAACAGCAGATGGAACTACCTTGGGAGCAGATAATGGGACTGGTATATGTTATCTTCTAACTATAATGAAAGAAATTTATAAGGATACTTTGAAGTTTAGTTCATTGAGTTTAGAATTATTATTTACTGTTCGTGAGGAATATGATATGGGTGGTGCTAAGAATATTGATAAAGATTTAATGGATGGGAAATATTTAATTAACCTTGATTCTGGAAGGGATGGTATGATTACAATCGGGTGCACTGGCGGAATCGGTTTTATTGCTAAAATAAAAACTAAGCCTATCTCTGTAGATCAAATAGATGAAAAAGTAAAACCTATAAAAATTACTCTTAAGGGATTAATTGGAGGACACTCTGCAGGAGATATCAATAGAGGAAGAGCACATGCTATAAAACTCTTATGTCAAATTCTTTGGAAGTTAAATAATAAATTTCTGATTTATATTAGCTCTATAAATGGAGGAGGGGCTGCTAATGCTATACCAAGAGAAGCTAATGCGATTTTAGATATTAAAGAAGACCAATTTTCAGAAATTAATTCTACCATCATCCAATTTTTCACAGAAATAAAAAAGAATTATGAAGGAATTGAAGAGAATATGCAAATTTTAATTGACGTAGTAGAAACTCATACTGAAGATACAGTGTTTTCTGATGAAGTACAGCCAAAATTGCTAAACCTTTTATATGTAATCCCGAGTGGACCTATATCCATTCATCCAAAAGTTAGAGCGTATGCATTTACATCGACTAATTTAGGTATATTAAAAACTAAAAAAGATTACATTAAATTAAGGATGTTACACCGAAGTTTTAGCGACTATCACAATGTAAATATCTGTGAAAAAGTCATAGTCTTATTAGAAATGTCTGATCTTGAGATGACCAAAAGAATTACAGGGAGTTATCCCCCTTGGACTCCGAATTTTAATTTTAGACTTTTAAATTTAGCTAAAGACACTTATAAAGAATTATTTAATAAAGAAGCTAGGATTATCTTCATTCAAGGAGGTTTAGAGAGTACGCTTTTAATACACCTAAATCCTGAAATAGAAGCAATAGCAATGGGCCCTACTACAAAAGACGTTCATTCACCTAATGAACGTTTACACGTAAAGTCTGTCGAAAAAACTTGGCAATTTCTCGCTAATATACTTAAGAAATTAGATTCAAATATTTAATTACTTTAAACTTATAATTTTGTCTATAGGGGATTTAAAATGGAAAACATAACTATATTTGCTATAATTTCAGATATCCATGCAAACAAATATGCTTTGGACAGTTTTCTTCAATATATTGATAAAAATAGCCAAGTTGATAAAATTCTGAACCTTGGTGATTTTGTTTCTATTGGACCTCATCCAAAAGAAGTGACACAAACGATTTTTTCTGATAAGCGATTTATAAATATTATTGGAAATAATGAAATGATTGTATTGGGAAAACGAGAACATGAATGGCATAAAGGAGTAGGACTTCATCGAGAATGGAATGTAAACCAACTTGGAGCAGATTTGATTGAGAAAATTCAAAATACACCTACCTCAAAAATTTTAGAGGTAAATGGTAAAAAAATATTAATGCTTCATTCGCATTTCTATGATATTCCTGGTAGGTCGATTCAAGATAATCTCTTATTGTATCAAGGAAAAACCTTAGAAGAATTTTTAAGAGATTACCCTAAAGATGTTGATATTGTTTTGGTTGGGCACTCTCATGAACAATTATATATCTCCTGGAAGGGTAAAAAGATTATAAATCCCGGATCAATAAGTATTACTTGGAAACCTATTACCTCCTTCTGTTTAATGGAAATCGATGATAAAACCTTGAATATTACATTCAAAAATATACCTTATGATTTCTCAAGATTAAAAGATGATTATAACGATCGAGAAGTAGCCGGTGGAGAATTTTTAGTAAAATATTTTTACCCATTTTTGTAATTTTTTAGATCTGCTGTCCTTAAGCTAATAATTCGTTCTTTATTTTTCTTTCTCTCTTAGCTTGAATGGCAATGGTTTCAAGAAGCCTGAGTTGATTCGTAGAAATCCACGGACCTTCACAGTCTATTGCTGCGTATGGAATATCACACTTATTAGCTAGAGGGCGTATAATAGCCTGTGAGTTCATTGCCGGTTGACAATTAAAAGTCCCTAAATTGATCAAACCATCGTAGATGCCTTCCTCAATTGAATGTAAAAATCTACCAGTTATTATTGGAGTTTCACTAAGGCTATTTGAAGACACATATTTATTTCCTTCTTCAAAGAGATCAATAAAATCTATAAATGAGTCAAACAATAATCCTGATTTTCCCATAATTTTTCTAAAAGTTTTACATTGCGAATTTAAGAATTTTAAAGCACTTTTATTTCTTTTTGCTCTTAGAGCTTCTTTTCTATCATTTTCATCCAAATCAGTAGAATCCAGTAATTGCTCACTAAATTGTTCTTTTGGAGTTAATATTCCTTTTTTAAATCCATATCTTATAGTACTTTCGGCTAAAATTAGACTCATCGATTCAACTATATCAACAACTTTGGTAATAATTCCTCTTTCAAGAAAAAATTCCTCTATTGGATAATGATCAAACATTAAGTTTAAACCTCCAAAAATTAATACTTTTGGGGTTTCATCAACTTTTGCTTTAAGAGGTATTTTCGCAACTTCTTTTGCCCATTTTATTAAACCTGTATTCAGTGTTTTCTTTCCTTCTTTTATATTATTGATAAATTCACTTGTTAAATCTTCAAATTTCTCCAAAGCTATAATTTTGTTTTCAGCAACACATTGCAAAGCGTTCCGTGCTTCAATAATATATTGTCCTACGATAAAATTAATGTTTTCCCATGCTAATAAATCGCGATTCAACCCTAAATAATTGTTAGTATACTTAGGAAAAGCACAAAAAATTACATTTTTCAAATTTAACCTCTTTGCAAATGTCTCCCAAAGAACTGGCCATGCTCCATTTTGGCATGGACCATGTTGATCTATTGGAGTTCGATAAATACTGATTTCATTTTCATCCCTATATTCATTTATATCCTTTAAGACTGCCCCTGCTATAGCAATACTCGCAAGACATTCCCTTCCAGAGCAAATCTTTTTGGCATATTGTAAAATAGATGCATCAGTTTCTTTGCTGATCCTAATGTTGCGGTTATATTTTTTGAATAAATTTATAACTAGTCGTCTTCCATATGGATTACGAGGTTCTGGGTTGATATACACAATCCTAGGATCATCAAATTCAACTTTCTGACCATCACTGTCAATGATGTATTTATGATCTTTTGAAAATCGAGTTTGTTTGACTTTATTTGGGTCATCTGCTTTTAAATCTTTAAATTGTTCTATTTCGGTCATTTTTTAGACAGTTATACTTTGATTTAATAAATTCTTAATATCCTTATTTTTCTTTCGATGACGTTCTTCAATAATATCAAGAAAGGCTTCTACTCTTGTTTCAAAACCAGCATGGGCCGTATGAGAATCTATTTCAAGGTAACAGAACGTGTGTCCTTCAAGTTGTTGTCTATAATGATGATACATTGTACCATCAGGACCGCAAGAGAAGCAAGAAACAAAACAGATGTATAAGTTGGGGTATTTTTTTACATATTCGACAGCATTATTGATCTCTTGAGTAAAACTCCATACATTCCTTGAATGAGGTGCTTCATCTTTTAAAAGAGGTAAGAGATCAGAGGGAATAGCATTATATCCTCTGCTAACGATCTTACGAGGGAGTGCTATATTCACATCTGGTGGATAAACAACATAAGGTCTTCCAGCAATAATTACAGAGGGTTTTTTTAATAAATCCCTCAATTTTCCTCTACCAAATTCGTTATATATTTCTCTGAACATTTTGTAGTGAGATAAAGCTATAAAACCTGCATTAATGCCCATTTTATAATCTAATCCTAATAAACGAGCAACTTTTCCAAACTCCTTCAACGTTGTTTCTATAAGATCTTCTGAGATACCAATATGAGGTGCTAATATCTTTTCACTTGCATTCTCAAAAGCTGCGCGAATGATATCTGGAATAGTTGTTGTAGAAGGGCATGTATATCCATGAATAAAACCTTTTGGTATTTCCATTTCAATTACATGAGGTAAGAAAATATAATCAACATTACGATTAATAAGATCATTTACTGCTCCATGAACTAATTCACAGGGATAACAAATAGGTGCTTTTGTCTTAGTGTTACCTGTTTTTGAAGGATTTGATAACATTACATTATAACCAAGCTCATTAATGAATTTTGCATATAGAGGGAAAAGTCTATGAGAAGTTAAAGCCATAGGTATACCTATCGTGCCACGAGGATTCTTTAAAGATTTGGCTCCGAATTCTTCAATTATCATTTTATTCCTTAATTCGATAAGATCTTGACCTTCCTTAACTTTTGCACCTTTTTGTCGTAATAATTTATATTTAGAACATAAACCTCCAAATGGATAAACTTTTCCTCTTATCGAAATTCTCTGAATTTCACAATTGTTTTCACATACTTTACATCTAAAAGTATTTTTGATTTGTATTTCCCCTTTTGTAAGATTCTTGAGTTTATAATTTTCTTCAGATATAACATTATTTTGTAGAAGATCCCTTGTCATAAGAGCTGTACCCACAGCCCCCATAAGTTCAGGATGTGCAGGAACAACTACTTTTCGCTGTGAACGAGTAGCAATAGCTAAAGCAACAGATCTATTAAGAGCAACTCCTCCAAGAAAAAGAAGATTTTTCCCTATTTGACGGGAACCAACAATACGTGAAATATAATTATCAGCAATTGAATAAACTAAACCAGCAACAACATCTTCTAGATTAGCTCCCTGTTGAAGGGCATTCCTTAAATCAGTATTAATAAAGGCGGCACATCGTTCACCAAATGCTATTGGGTGAGTGCTTTTTGTCGCTATGTCACTTATATCCTCTACAGCTATGCCCATATCAACTGATGCGGATTCCTCAAGAAAGCTGCCAGTCCCTGCAGAGCATCCTTCATTCATCGCATAATCAACCGGCACACCATTTAAAAATGAAATAAATTTTGAATCTTGGCCACCAATTTCAAATACAGTATCAACATCTGGGAGTTCTTCAGTAGCGGATCTTGCATGTGCTAGTATCTCATTAAAACTTCGACTATTATCTAAATAAACTGATACCATCTCTCTAGCAGAACCTGTTACCCCACATTGAATTATTTTTATAGAGTTATTACCTACTTTTTCCATAAGTTTATTGATACAATGTTTAGTCGCTACTATAGGATTTCCCAATGTTCTTAAATAAACACTTGCCCCTACTGAATCGTTTGAAATGTTAAATAATACAGCTTTAGTAGTAGTAGAACCTGCATCTATACCAAGGATATATTTTTCTCCAACCCTTATTTTTATATTACTGTCTGTGTTAACACGGTAATCCAGAAGAGATTCTGCTTTCTTAAGTCGTTCTTGAGTTTGAAACTCAACTTTCGATGATTTAAACCAATCATCACGAAGGAAGAATGAATTTTGTAATTCGGATGCGTATAAAGATGCTCCAAATACTTCGAGGAAAGCACTTTCTGGCAATACAATAATTTCTGAATCCTTTAAAAAACCACGAAGATTCTCAATGAAGACTTTATTTAAAGCAACTCCCCCAGATATTACAATTAGCCGTGTGGACCATTGAGCTGCTTCTATCATCTCACCTACCTTTCTTGCTAAGTCATAGATTAAAGTTTTTACTATATCTTCAGGTTTGCATTCACCCTTATTGAGTTTATGAGTAGCATCGGATTTACAATGAACGGAACATCTTGTTGCCAATTGGGTGAAACTACCATATAAACTGGCTTTAATTCCCTCCTCAACAGATAATCCCATCCTTTGAAGTTGTTGGACAATGAACTCACCCGTACCAGCAGCACATTTCGAAGTTGAAATAATATTTTTTATTATGCCGTTTTTCATTGGATAAACGCTAAAAGTTTCTCCTCCAAGTGAGAGTAGAATGTCAGGTTTAAGATTATAGAAGGATAAAGCCTTTTCTAGGCATTCTACTTCTGAAACATATGGTAAATTGAGAAAACTACTTGTAGCTTGACCAGTTATTACGATTTTTGAATTAGTATCAACATTATAACGTTTAAATATTTCTTTTATCTTTTTCCTAGGAGAACCTTCGTGTCGTACAACCTCACTTGCTACCACACCATTAATAGTTCTTCGAACCCATTTTACAGATACTGCCCCAATTTCTAATCCTTCATAATATTGGAGTTCCCGTTTATCTATTCCAGTAAGACTCCGATTTGACATTTTTTTTCTTTTACTTAGATATTAATCGATTTAAATAAATAAGAAAATAAAATTATAATCAAATATTTAAATATTCTACCACAAAAAATATGATTACTAATATTATTCGATTAAGCTCATTAGAACTTTAATAATTTTCAACTATTTAAACAAAAAATTTTTCTTTATCAGTGAGAGAATTTTAAATAATATTGATTATTAAAAAATTCGTTTAATTTTAATAAAAAAAGATACAGTTCTTTTTAGCTTGTTATAAAGAGTGAGAAAAAATTGAACCATTATTCAGTCATAAAGTTTTAAAAGTAGGAGTCTTTTTTGAGTCTAAATCTAATTTCTTTTTCTTACGATGTACCATTTCGACAAAAGATTCAATATGGTTCGTAGCATTGCCCACTCTCCCTTCACGGTAGAAGAAGGACATGTACTTTACCTCGGAGGTTTTGACTGTAATTTCATTCCTGCGCATAATACGGGATGGATATATCGTGCAGAGTACTGAATCCTTTCTTGAATCTAATATTTCTATAATCAAGAAATTTATTATCTCTTCACAATTGTTTCGAGCACTAAATGATTTTTAGCTTGCTATATTAGCTTTCTTCCAGCTTATTTTTAACAACACAATATGCTGAATCAGTAGCTGCAACACTTAAACAAGCATTACAACTGGTACAAAGTGGAGCTGATAAATCACCATTATTCTAGCGATTTGGAAGGTCTGGTTCATAAATTAAAGGTCTACTCATAGCTATAAAATCAACGCTGTTTTCTTGGATAAATTTTTCGGCTGTTAAAGGATTTCTAATACCACCCTGAAAAATGATTGGTCGACTTTTCATTATAGGCTTCAAGATTTTAACATTTGGTAAAAAATAATTCTCATCATCTTTCGATTTTAATATAACACTAGGATAAGTCTTCTTGCTGCCAAATTTTAAATTATATCGACCAGAACTTGGCTCTATGGCATCATAACCTATATCTATAAGAATTTTTGCAACTTCTTTTCCCTCCTCTAATGTTAATCCTTCCTGGAGATAATCCTGTGTATTTAATTTAATGAATATTGGAAAATTCTTTGATAACTCATCCCTAAGTTGATTATAAATATCTATTAATATCTTAGTTCGTTTTTGTATAGTTCCTCCATATTCGTCAGTACGCTTATTTGTGAAAGGTGAAACGAAATCACTAAGCAGATAACCATGAGCACCATGAATTTGTACCATATCATAACCACAATCATAAGCCCTACAGCCAGTATCCACAAAATTTTTGATGATTCGTCTGACTTCTTCTGTTGTCAGTTCACGGCAAGGTTTATTTAGAACTAAATTCATCATTGGTGAGGGTCCGACAGGTTCAAATTCTTGATTTCCAAAAATAAAAACACCATTACCTGTATGAGCAATCTGAGCTGCTATTTTCACATCTGGATGTTCATGAACAGTTTTTACCAATTTCTTTTGACCAGAAATATAAGAATCATCATATAAACATGCCATACGACGTGTGGCAGCGCCTGATGGATCTACAGCAATATATCCAGAAATAATTAAACCTATTCCTCCTTCAGCAAGTTGATTATAACATTCAATCAAATCCTCTGTTACATAACCATCTATTGTTGCTTTAGCAACCCAAGTTGCGGATCTGATAAATCTGTTTTTAATCTCAACATTACCAATTTTTCCTGGGCTAAATAGATGTTTTAATCCCATTTCATCCATTTATTTGAATTAAAATTTATTACCCTTGTGCGGATTTAATTTTCGGTTCTTTTTTTAAGTCTATCCCTAACTTTTTCTTCTTTCTTCTGACCATTTCAACAAATTTCTTGAAAAAAACTCGAGTCCATTCTTAACGGTGAATCCTACATCTAATTTCTTTGATGGATTCAGCATTGTTAAAACTATTGACATTGGTTTTTCAATACTAGACACGAAATATTCAAAATT
>JAEOTA010000078.1 GCA_016840085.1 Promethearchaeota archaeon | reverse complement strand
TGTGGTAAACCATCAAATAATGCAAAAAACAAAATATAATATTTTCATATACAAAATTAGAATCAAGATTTAATGTAAAAAGATACAGTTCAAGAGGATTCAGACTTTAAAATCCTTTGATACTGTTTATTAAGATTTTTGTTAAAAAATACCTATACCTTCTTTTTTAATTTTCTCTTTACCCAATTTTGTTTTACCTTCTAAATCACTCAATAATAAAACGTTGAAATTAATCGATCAATATTAATTGATATTAAATTAGGAGATAACAGAATATTTTGCTCAATGAAAATAATGTTAAACAAAAATACTAATATATTTTAATTATTTAATGCCATATTGAGGTTAGCTCGTGAACTTCCATTTTAACCAGTTTAGTTATTCCTCCTTCACTAAAAACTATAATATCACTTTTCCCTATGATGACAGGTTTAGTGTATGACACTGCATAATTCAATTTGAATGGATAGAGCTCAGAAATCTCTGTGATATTAAAATCTGTACCGAATTTTGAATAGAGCTCAGAAAGCTCTGTGATATTAATATGTGTACGGATCGGCATATAGATTTGGCCATCATTGGCGAAAAGTTCCAATGTTGTGCGATCAACGAGTATTCTGAATTTTATATTACCTTCCATCGGTTTCAATGACCCATAACGCTCTTGACAATAAAGCTTTTGCTCCTTGATTTCATAGGTAATTTGGATATTATTGATAATAAGCCCAAATCTTTTTGCACTCCCGATTTCAAACTCAGCTGAGATATCATAAAAGCCTTCATCGTAATTTTCTTCCAAAATTGAATGTTGACCTTCTTCAACAACTTTATCTTGAAAAATCCAGTTCTTGCCGTAAATTTTCTTAATTTCATTTATTGGTTGAGCAAATATTCGCGGCCCCTCTTCTGTAGTTCTTAGTGTAAGTTCAACGGGAAAGAGCATCTGTTGATTAAAAGGCATGCCTGGCATGGGAATTACTCCCCATGCTATTTGAATACGTCTGCCATCTTCTTCAGGGATATTGTTAAAAGTCTGTGATGCATAGAAACAATTCCCATAGTTAAAAATAATCCCTTTAGTATCGGGTATAAATTTTTTCCCATCGAATTGGCCTATATCGTAACGGCCGTTGCCAGCATACAGAATCCATTTTTTGTTCTGTTGATTTCCATCAATACTCAATTGGAATAGTTCTGGACATTCATGAAGATTTTTTCTTCCATATCTACTATGAAGTTGCCAAGATTTAAGATCTTTGGAAGTGAAAAAACCCATAACATCCTTATCTAAGTATAAGACGATTATCCATTGATTTGTCGATTCGTGCCAAATAACTTTAGGATCACGATTAAGTGGTTCAACTTCTTCTTGGACTGGATTTCCACTATATTTAGTGAAAGTTCTACCCCTGTCATTACTATATGCGATTGACTGTGTAAAAGGTTTGTCTTTTGACCAGGGATTTTGACCACCTGCGGAAGTATATATACATACTAGTGTTTTTTCTTCACCACTCTGAAAGCCCGTAGTATTCAGTTTATCAATAACTGCTGAACCAGAGTAAATTGTACCTAAGTTATCTGGATGAATGGCACTGCGTAATTCTTTCCAGTGAATCAAGTCTTTGCTTATTGCATGACCCCAAGTTGTATTAACAGAAAAACTAGCACTCCATCCGTAGGGATTATGCTGGTAAAATAGGTGATATTCACCGTCATAATAGACTAGACCATTAGGATCATTATTCCATCCTCGGCGTGATGAGAAATGGAACTGAGGTCTTAGATGTTCTTTGTAGATATTCTCTTCCCCAGGATATGAATTAGCTTGATAAATTTTGTCGAATGCTTCGTTTTCTTCATCGATTTGTAAAGTTGCTTTTTTACCTTTAAATTCAGAAACATCAAGAAAAATCCAAAAATCTAGCTCGCCTGTCGCGAGTGAAACATCGAATTCACGTACAATCTTACCATCAATACTGAAGTGTATCAAAGTCTTTGGTGTTTCCGGTTTAACGGGAAAATTCAGATATTGTTTTTCAATCGTAAACTCTCGAAGAATGAATTATCACTTCTTGTTAAGTAATTAATCTAAATTATTGGTGTAATAATTAAATATTTTGTTGCCTTTATCTTTAGCTTTTCTAAGCTAATTCTCGTATTCCATATATATGCTTTTTTATTTTAAATAATATATTTATTTGTTCTCATTTTTTATTTATTAATTATTCTAAACAAAAATAGCAAAAATGAAAAATAAAATAAAAAAGCTATTAATTTGCACGATCTCATTGGTTTTAATTACTTCCTTTTCTATAGTATCTCTATCAATGCGAAGAATCAGCACAAGTGTTGACGAATTTTCATTTTCCGTCCCTAACTTATCAGCTCAAGATACGTTTTGGCCATCAAATTCAAGTGAATGGACAGAAGTAGCTCCTGAAGAACAGGGATTAGATTCTGGTAAGATTTCTGAAATGTTTGAATTTATTGAAAAAAATTCATATGATATCCATAGTATTATTATTGTACGTAATGGATATCTACTTACCTACGAATATCTATATAATTACCAAATCTATAGATATATTGATAATTCTAAAACATATTTTGGTGGAGAAACACTACATGGTCAGTATTCTACCACTAAAAGCTTAATGAGTATTTTGATTGGAATAGCTCTCCAAGAAGGTTTCTTAGACAATGTAAATCAAACATTATATGAGTTTTTTGCTGACATTTGGGAGCCTAGTTTTGTTGATAGCGAATTAAAGAAGAATATAACGATAGAACATTTATTAACAATGACTTCTGGATTTGGTGATTATCAAATACCTGATGCTGATATTAAACATGCTGCCGATTGTATTACATTTATCCTTGATGAGGTGCCTTTAGGATTTACTCCTGGGGTAATGAGGGGATGGGCATATACCAACGAGGGACCTACTCTCTTATCAGGTATAATTACTAAGGTAACTGGTAAGAGTGCTGAAGAATTTGCAAAAGAATATTTGTTTAAAAAGCTTGAAATTGCGGAAGATGAATACTATTTTGACCATGATGCTCAAAACATTAGCTATGGTGGTTCTGGATTTGAATGTTCACCAAAAGTACAAGCGAAATTAGGAATCCTATGTCTAAACAATGGTACTTGGAAGGGAACACAAATAGTAGATAAAGATTATATGAAAGACGCAACAACAAACCAAGTTAGTTGGGGTGGTTATGGGTATTTATGGTGGATAATGGATGGTTCTCTTGTCGGATATAATACAGAGGGAGCAGCAGGACAGTGTATCTATGTCATACCAGAATACAATATTGTGGTTGGTTTTACGGGTTCACTTCTTTCCGAGGAGGATGTTTATGATACATTATTGTTAAATTATATTATCCAATTTGCTGATCCTCCTGAAAATGGAATACCTGGATTTGATATCAATATGATATTTCTTATGATTTTTTGCACTACTGCCGTATTATTAATTAAAAGGAAAAAATACTCTAAGAATTAAAATCTCATTTTTTTTTCTATTGATATTTTAATCTTTAATAACTGTAAAATGAAGCGAATGAATACAATTAATTATTCGACTTAGATCATTTCAAAAAAAATATTAGATATTAAAATTATTTATTTCTTTTTCTTCATCAGGATTATTATGCCAATTGTCACAATAGTGAAAACGCTAATAACAAGAGGAGGATCATAACCAGGGATTGATGATGACGATTTTGGCCCAACAGTCATAATAACTTCATCAAAAACAGTATTGTCCCGTTCATCTTCAAGGTTGATTCTAAAGAGGTAATCTCCTGGCTCAAGACCGTCTGGAACATTAAATACAATTGGAACTCCATTATGCCAAGGAGTTAGGCCTACTTCAGTCTGCCATGTCCCCGCAGATATCTGCCTTAGAATCGCATAATTATCGGGAATCCCGCTAATTACTGTCCAGTTAATTTGTACTCCTGTATAACCATAATCAACAGTAAAATCATCCGGAATATCTAGGAATTTAGGGGGTTTTATTTCACTCCTAACAATATCTGTAAGTAGAGAACTTCCATACTCAAATGAGTAGTAAGTAAATGTCCCATTCACATCATAGTTAACCGTTATAGTTATAGGCTGTAAATTATTTCCAAACCCCATGATAGGTGAATATAATGTAAATCCGTCAGACAATGGACGCATTGTGAGATTATAACCGTAAATACTATTTAATTTCCACATCGTTTCTAAACCCGTATTACATTCATCTGCATAATCCGTCCAGTTTACACTTGTTGGTGCAAAGAGCAGTGTGTTAACACCATATCCTAACATCCATGTGTTAAGAACCCAAAATGGACTAGTAGCTAGAGCTCCATACCAACTATCTTCCGCAAATTTAGCCGTATCGTTTCCGATATAAATGGTTTGGGGATATGTAGCATCATAAAAAACAAGGGCATTAACCTCTGTTCGTCCAGTGGCAATGTTTTCAGTGATTGAGTCAATTTCAAATTGGTAAATAATTATTGGGTTAACCTCACCCTCCTTAATAGCTGTGGCGTATATAGAACCCATATCGCAATAATAATTTTCTGAATGGTTAAAAGGTTGATCCCAGAAATAGTTCATATTATCAACTCTCCAATCGGACCACGCAGCCACGTATATATTATGATCATATTCGTAATAGTCGCCTACTGCCACACCAACATATGTAGGAACTTGAGCTATCGAAGGTCTCATGAATGGAACGAGTAATAGTAACCCTAGGAGTGAGATCGTTAATATTTTAATTTTTTTCATATGGATATATCACTTTTTTGTTAATTGTTTTTATTAGACGTCTTTATTATTATTCATTCGTATTTTATATAAATCTACCATCATTTTATAGGAATATTTTCATTAAAACTTCTTTTTTTTCAATATTGTAAACCAAAATTCAAATTGTTTTATCCATCATTCTAAATAGAAAATTCTCTCGGCGAGGTACCTATTTAAGTCTTATGATGAATTTACTAAATATCAATTTACTTCCTCTTGAATAAGACTAACAGTACCAGCATCACCGTTAACTGTGATCTCCTGGCCATGTTTAACGCGTTGTGTAATATTACCGGTCCCCACAACGGCTGGGATGCCATATTCCCTCGCAACAATGGATCCATGCCCCAGAATACCACCCATGTCTGTTACTAATCCAGTTGCATGAGCAAATAGCGGTGTCCATGCGGGGTTGGTCATGGGGCAAACTAGAATAGAATCTGGTTGCATCTTATCGAATTCTGCTGGTGATTTAATTAGGCTGGCTGGGCTGGTAACCGTTCCAGGACTGACCGGAATACCTCTTAAAATATCACTGTTGGGATCATTTTTTGCCTGTGTCTCTTTGAACGCGACACCGGGATTATTGCTGGCGATTTCTGGAATAGTTCCTGGGGGATGTAGTCGTTTGCATGCTTCTCTTAACTCTCGGCGTTCCGAGGTTAATTGTTGATATTCTGGTATCGCTTTGTTCTCTTTACGAGCGTTTATGGCTTTGGTTAATTCTTCTGTAACCAGATAAAAAACATCATCAGGAACGTTGATTGTACCAACATCTACAAGGCGCCGTCCAAGTTCCAACGCTAAAAGCCGAAGAACTGGCCAACCACTGGTTAGGTAAAACATAACTTCCTCACGGATGAAATAAAAACGATGGGTGAACCAATTACGATAACGGAACTGCCAATACTGTAGTCCATCAAGAAGTTGCTCGATCTTCTGCATCGCTTCCTCACGCTTCCGTGTAGCATCAACTTCGTGCTTTTTCGGGTTGTAATCCTTGGCAGTTACCATGGTCTTCAAGGTAGCAAGGAGACCTGAAGGATCTTCAATTGGAAGTGATTCGACAAAGTCTAGACTGTAGCCCAAGTGTCCATAGATCTTGAGATACTCCTCAATAGCTTTAACCACTGGACCACTGTCTGGATGATTTTGTAATACCTTCATCATTTGTTTGGGCGGAGTTGTAATCACCAATTCATAAAGCGCTTCATTTGCTTGGATCTGTTTGGCAATCTTATACATGGACTCATTGGCTTCTAAAGTTTTCGATTTAAAACCGCTCAGAAAATGACCACTGGTGAAATGATGATCTGGTAGGTTTTCTCGTAGAAATGCTTGCAACTGGTCGTCAGTCGCTTTCGCAATGCCAAAGCTATGGCTTGCGTTGCTGGACCAGTACATTCCTCCAGCGTGGGCCAATTCGAGAATTCCTCTCAATAACTCCTCATCTGGTGCTGTTTTATAATCAATCTTTTCCCATTCTTCTACCGTTGCTAGAAGCTCAGGCATTGCTCTTTCTTTCCAATCTTTAATTTGTTTCTCATTAGCTTCGGTTTTGTTACCAGCGACATAAGCTGGATATTTGCTTTCGGGCATGGTTACCGCATGAGCAATGTCTTTGATATCTGCTTTTTCGGCCCATTCATTAAATGCCTTTAAATCCTCAGGTGAAAGTTCTTCCAAGAACAAATCCAAGTCATGCTGTTCCATCTTAGGATTGCTTTTTTTTATCATTTGCGCGAATGAATCATCCCATTCTTGCCAAATCCTTGCAATTTTTTTTTCCTTTTCTTCTTCTGTTACAGCTTTATCTATTTCATCCTGAATATTTACAACTTGTGGGAAGTCAAACCGCTGATAAGCAAAACCATTTATGGTCACAAACATAGGACCACCCCCTACAAAGAAGCTTTTCCGCCGCTGTCCTTTTGCTATCGTTTCCAGACCTTCAGTCAGATACAGCTCTTCAAACAACGGACTACAAGGATCAGGGATATTTTCTATGATCTGACGCCGGGCGAGAATCCGTGCTGGGGGTGTTGGTTCCCAAGAAACCTCTATGGGCTGAGGGGGAAGATTCGTGATTGGACGGGATTGTAACATCCAGAGTTTGCTGTCAGATATGGCCCATTCGATATCTTGAGGGACCCCGTTGAAGAGATGTTCTACATTAAGTGCGATTGATGTCAGCTCCTTGAGTGATTTTTCTGACAAAGACGACTGGTTTTGCTCACTTTCAGGGACATCTTGCAATATTGTTCCTTGTTTTTCGCTGGAAATAATCTTCTGCTCCTTTGAGCCGATCATAGTCTCTTTCACAGTAAGAGTGCTCCGATCTACCACATAGGTGTCTGGTGTTACTTGCCCTCCAACTACCGCCTCGCCCAGACCAAAGCTTGAATTGATAATAATTTCTGATCTTTCACCGGTAACTGGATTGGCAGTAAATAATATCCCCGAAACGTCTGATGACACCATGATTTGGACCACTACAGCCATGATGACCGCATCCTGTTTAATTCCCATTTGGTGCCGGTAGCTGATCGCTCGTGGTGTCCAAAGAGATGCCCAGCAATCGCGTATAGCGGTTATCAGCGCCTCATCACCACGAACATTCAAATAAGTGTCCTGTTGCCCGGCAAAGGATAAGTCTGGTAGGTCTTCCGCATTGGCTGAAGAACGTACAGCCACAGCTGGATTTTGTCCATCCAATGCCCCGTAAGCTTGCCTGATTTCATTAACAATCTCGTCAGATAGTTCCACCCTGTTTATAAGCTCTTGAATTTGCTTCGATGCTGATTCGAATGATACTGTCTTACCGATGATTTCTGGCTTTGCTAGATTGATGATAGCTTTCTGTAGGTTATTCTCTTCTACAAAATCCTTATAAGCGGATGTAGTCAGGTAAAAACCACCAGGCACCGGCATTCCTGCAGATGCCATCTTTGCTAGTGACTTTCCTTTACCACCAATCACTTCCAATGAGACATCTTTAGCATCAATAGGCATAACATATTTGTAAGTCATTAAAATCTCCTACTTAAATTATACATGTACATTTAATTCATATAATTAAGAGTCATATTACCAATTTTAAATTTATGATCCATTTTCGAATCAAATCCTACTTAAAACATATTATGAAATTTCAACTTGAATGTATTGAATGAGTTTATCTTGACTCTAAAATATCAGTTAAAATTAAGAGAGATTGAATAGCTATGGTATATGCGATTATCTCTGAAAATTTACACAATCAAACCTTCATCGAAAAATTTACCATTGGTTTTGATATATATATAAAGAGTATGTTCTTGGAACTCAAGACAGGCAACCTAAAACTCCTGAATGGGCAGAAAAAATAACTAAAGTGCCTTCTAAGAAAACCAGTTTCTATAAATGATGCCATATCTGGGGAAGGAATTGATGAATTAATACAAAATATCTTGGATCATAAAGAACATCTTGAACTTTAAGAATTGATTATTCAGAAAAAGAAGAATCGATTCTCCCATAAGATTAAAGAATTGATATTTTCAAAAATTAAAACAATGATTGCTGAGAATTTAGTTAATGAAACTGAGATTAATGAGATTGTAAACGAAGCCATAGATGAAGGGAAATTTAAGATTTATCGCATAATTCTTAATAAATTCGAAGATGTGGATTTTGAAATTAAAAAAAGATAGTGGGCTCCTATATTAGAACTATTCATTCCTTTTTTCTGATTTTCTTATCTGAATTAATTAAAATTTAATACTTTTTACTATTTTAAAAAATAAAAAAAATAATGATAATTATATTAAACTGATTTTTATGCCTATTCTAGGAATAGATTATGAAAAATGTACTAATTGTCAACAGTGCTATTACGCCTGTTCAAAATTTTTTAAACGTGATAAAGAACTAAATAAAATTGTGTTTACAGACCCTCATCATCTTTGCGATTCATGTGGGCGCTGCGTTGCGATGTGTAAATCGGATGCCATCATATATGAAAATCTGGGAGAATTATTAGAGTTTGAAGAAGTTCAAAACCCAAGTAAGCTAATTTCATATGGAACCATGCATAAGTTTATGAGTGCTAAAAGATCAATCAGAGGATATAAAAAGAAAAAGGTTCCTAAAAGAATATTGAAAAAAATTTTAGATACTATGAAATATGCTCCTACGGGGGCCAATATTCGGACCTTGCAATGCACAATAATTTCAGATGATGATAAAATAAAAAAACTCTCAGAAATAGTCATGGATGCTATAATTTCATCAGGTAATCCAAGCTACAGTCAAAACTTCATAAAAGCAAAAAAACATGGGATAGATACAATATTTTATAATGCTCCTCATATAATGATTATACATTCAAATAATCCTGGGGATTCAATGAACGCCACCATCGCTTTAACATATGGGATGTTATGTGCACAATCTTTAGGACTAGGAACTTGCTGGATTGGTCTAGCCCATGGGGTTCTAGCATCAAGCAAAGAGATACGTGAAAAAATTGTAGGTATTCATGGTAATGTGTGGGGGGTTATAATTATTGGTTATCCCGCACAAATATATTATCGAGTACCACCGCGTCCAGATATAAAAACAAAAGGATTAAATGAGCTGGTATAAATTTATTGAATCCTTCTCTAAGAGGATAAGAAAATAATGGTTGAATTCTGTCCTAAATGTGGAAATTTGTTAAGGAAAAAGCCTTGCCCATGTGGATATAGTGATCGTGAATCCACGCCTCAGAGTAGATCCTTAATTACAATTTGGTCTCCTCCCAACCCCAATATCATCTATTGTAAATTGACGGCAACATCGTTGGAGAAACTTAAGTTAATGTTGAGTAAAGGAATTCATCTTGAAAAATTAAAGGAAATAAGAGAAAAATTAAAAAATCATCTTTTTTCATGTTGTGACTGCGTTTATTATCATGAGGAAATATTTCATTGTAGATTAAAGAATAAATATTTGGCAAAAGATTCAATATGTAGGAGTTTTGAACCATATGAAGAGATGTGACTCGAAAACTGCACTTTAGCTCTTTTTAGCCAAACTAGCTAGAGGTTTCATTTGAATATTTTTGGATTTTTATATTAAGAAAAAAGAATAATTAAACTAATCTTTTTGGTATTCGAAGCTTGTTCTAAAAGTGCACCTTAAACCTTTATAAACAGAATTGTTTCTTATTCTGTAAATAAAACAACAAATTAAAAGGTAAAAGTGAATGAACTTTAAGGGAAATAAAATTAAAAGTAAAATAATTTCAATTTCTACAAGTGTTTCTTCTATCTTAATTCCGATTTTTCAATATATTCCATGTGCTTCAATCTGGTTTGGTATTATGAGTCTTCCTTTAATTACATATTTTACTTATTTTTTAAGTAATCCTCAAATGATAAGATATGATTTTCAATTCTTTTTATCTCATGGTTTACCATGGAGCATTATATCAATACTAGGAGGATTAATGTTTATCTCTTCATTAATATATCAGTTAATTCATCGAAAAGAACTCATAAAAAAGGGACCATATAAGTATGTAAGGCATCCTCAATATTTAGGGATAATTATTATGACTCTTGGACTAACAATGATTTCTCTAAATACTTCACCAGTTTTTCCATTTCTAAATGAATTCACTAATAATCACTCCCTCTTAGTATTAATATGGTTTATAGAAGTAATTGCTTATGTTATTTTAGCTAAAATAGAAGATTTTTGGCTAAAGAAAAAATTTGATATTAACTTTATAAATTATAAGAATTCTGTGGGCTTTATGATACCTTTTCTATCAATTGAACAGAAGAAATTTGAAAGTTAAGAACTATTAATTAAATTTTATACTTTTTCTGAAATTATTTTTTTTTTTAAATTGTTCAAAAAGTGGACCTTAAACTTTTATAAACAAAATAATTTCTTATTTTTTAGATGAATTAAAGATTAAAAGATAGATGAGAATGAATCTTACAGTAAATAAAATCAAAAATAGAATAGAATTAGTATCTACTAGAGTTTCTTCCATTATGATTCCCATTTTCCAGTATGTGCCTGTCACTGCTATTTGGCGTGGGATAATGTCTGTACCCTTCTTTACATATTTAGCTTTATTTTTTCAAAATCCTGGAATTCTAAAGTATGATCTTCAATTTTTATTCAGGACTCATGGAATTTATATTACTTTTTTTGGTTTTATATTTTTTATATACTCTTTAGTGTATCAATTAACTCATAGAAAACAGTTAATCCGAAAAGGACCATATAAATATGTAAGACATCCTCAATATTTAGCATTCATTATTATGACGTTTGGTTTAACTTCAATAGCTTTTCAGACAAATCCAATTTTTAATTTTGATCCATATTATATCAGTGGCTATACGATTATATTTTATATTTGGATTGCTGAAGTATTGGCTTATGTAATTTTAGGAAAGATAGAAGATATTGCCTTAAAAGCTAAATATGGAGATGAATTCTTAGAATATGTAAATAATGTACCTTTTATGTTACCATCTATAAAATTAAAGAGAAAAAAAACAGAAATGAATAAATCTCTTAGAAAAATCAATTATTTCTACATGTTAAAATCCTTAATAATAATTTTTTCGTTAATTTTATTATTAGTTATTTTAATTCAGATAATTGATTTATATGAAGAGCCTACATTTTCTAGAAAAGCAAGTGTCGTATCAATTATCATTTTTCTTTTGGTAACAACGATTTTATTCGTATTTACTTTAACAGCACTTACAATAAATGAATATAGAAGCTATATAATAAGAAGAAGCTACATTCAAAAAGGAAATTCTTATTTAGATCTTCCAGATATCTTTGAAAATGAAAATCGGTTAAACATAATAAATCAAATCTTGAGGAATCCTGGCATTCATCATAATGAATTGCTACGAAAGTGTGAATTACAGAAAGGTCAATTTCAATGGCATTTAGATGTTTTATTAAAATATAATATTATAAAAAAAGAAAAATACGGACAATATACAATTTATTTTCCAATTACAACATCATTCGACGCAAATGAATATTTAGAAAATCTAATTGCAAAATCAAAAACCGCTTCAAAGATCCTAACTATAATTAAAGAAAATCCAGGGATTAATTCTTCTGAGATATCTCGAATTTTGAATCTTTCTCGCAATACAGTAAAGTATCATGTAGATAAGTTATTTGAAGAAAAGTTAATAAATTTAGAGAGAAAAGGACGTAAAATTGAGTTATATCCAAATTAAAAATCATTAAATAAATAAAGCAAATATCTACTTCTTTAGAAATCCTATGTCTTAACTTATAATTTTACAAATAAATCTTTAAATAATTAAAGATTCAAATAATAATATTCAGAACGTTAAATTGTTCAAAATCTTCAAATTTAACTAAAATTTCAACTTTTGGGTGGATAATATTACTCAAATAGAAGATACTAATAGCATCGAGAGAGAAATTAGGGCAGAAAATCTAGTTAGGGAAACTAAAGTACTTAATATTACTAGATTAGCAATGATTTTGGTAGATCTGTTTGGATCTGATGAACCCTTTAAGAAATTGAGAAAAATAGAAGGTAAAGAGGTTGAAATGTATTTAAAAGAATTAAACGGCTATATAACATTCACCCTTACATCAGATCGGAATAATTTTAATTGTCGTGCAGAGAGAGCAAAAGATCCAATAGCAAAAATCATAGTAAATGTAGAGGAAAAAGACATTGTTCGAGTAATCAGTAATATTATTCGTTCCAAAAGTAATGTATTTGGCTTAATGAAATTAATAAAATATATTCTCCCAGGAAAGGTAAAAATTAAAGGATCTATTATAGCTGTCTTAAAACTAGTAAGATGTCTAATGATTGGGAAACATGAAGTATATAAAAAGAAAAAATGAGGTTAATTTTTATGAGTTTACACAGTGACCCATTTCTAAATATTTCAAAATCAATAAAAAATTCTTACATTGAAGAGTGGCAGGAAGAAAGCAAGAAAGTAATAGGGTATTATTGCACATATATTCCTGAAGAATTACTGTATGCAGCAAATTTACTACCTTTTCGAATCAGAGCAACAGGAAATAGAGATACTGAATTAGGGGATATCTATATGGTTAGATTTACCTGCTCCTTTGTTAGAGCCACATTAGATTTAGCATTAAAAGGAGTGTACGATTTTTTAGATGGATTTTTGGTATGTAATAGCTGTGATCATAGCCGTAGAATGTTTGAGCTTTTTGATCTAAAAGTATTTAATCGTGAAGGTTTTAACAAAAAAGTTCCTCGCTTTTATCTTGCATTACCTCATATTATAACTCATGAAGGTTTTGAATGGTATAAAAAAGAAGTAGAAGAATTAAAAACTGAAATAGAAGAAAGTTATAAAATTAGTGAAATTTCAAACTTGAAACTATTAGAATCTATCAAAGTTCATAATAAAAATAGAAATTTACTTAGAGCAATTCATGATTTAAGAATCCAAAGTGGTCCTAAACTTACTGGTAGCGAAGTTTTGCAAATTAATATGACAAATGCTTCAATCCCTAAAGATGTTGCCAATAGTGAATTAGAACGAATACTAAAATTATTAAAAGAACGCCAAGCCATCGGTATTGAAAATAAAAAAAGAATTTTACTTGTAGGGAGTGTGGTTGATAATATTGAATTTATTCAATTAATCGAAAACTCAGGAGGTTTTGTAGCATCAGATTTTTTATGTTTTGGAACTCGAAATTTTCTTGATGATGTAAACCTCCAAAATGGAGAATCACCTTTAGATAGTATTACACGACGCTTATATTATAGAATTTCTTGCCCCAGAATGATGGATGATCATGAAAGAAGATTAGATTTCATAAAAAAAGAGATTAAAAGAGCAAACATAGAAGGAGTTATTTTGCAAAGAATAAATAATTGTGATTTACATGGATGCGATAATATGCTTTTTACTCATGAGTTAAAAGAATTAGAAATCCCTGTTTTAAATATTGATAGAGAATTTTATATGGCAGATACTACTCGTCTACAAACTCGAATAGAAGCGTTTTTAGAAATGATTTAAAAATAAGGTGGTAGAGTATAGTTAACAAGAGTGAAAATCTCAATCGAATTATCCCTTATAGAATGTTATTGAAAGCTACATCTACAACTCGAGAATTAATAGAAAGAATTCTACCAGAAAATGGGGTTCCTTCATTAAGAATTGTTCTCAATAAAGTTGAATCCGTTTTAACTCGATATATTGAAAAAGCAGAAGAAGGGCTTCCTATTGTTGGATATCATTTTTCTTTCCCCGTTGAATATCTTTTGTGTTTCGATTGTGTTCCTGTGTGTCTAGAAGCTACCTCGTATTTCTTGGCGACATTTTTAGCAGGTGGATCAGAATATTATTATGATCTCATGAATAATTGGGGTCATCCATTTCATACTTGCACATCGCAAAAAGGAGCGATGGGAATGTCTTTGGATGATTTGTTTAAATTTGATGCTTTAATCAGCCCTACGGCTCCTTGTGATTGTACTATTGCATCGTATCCTTTTTTCAAATATAAAGAAAATTATCCTCTTATTATGGTTGATCTACCTTTTCTGCACCAAGAAAAAAGCTATTATTATTATGCTGATCAGCTTAAATTAGGATTATCACATCTCGGTAAAATAATTGGTCAAGAACCAGATTTTAAAAAACTAAAAGAAGCAATAGAACTTGAAAATCAAGTTAATAGAATAAAATTCGAGATTTTTGAGTTGATTAAAGCTACACCAAGTCCCGTTGAAAATATGTACAATCCTTCTTCAGCAGGATCCTACATATTTATCGGAGGTACTCCTGAAAATCTAGCCTTTCATAAAGAAATGTTAGAAATAACCAAAACCCGGTATAAAAATAATGAGCATTATGGAGGAGAAGAACGAGTAAGATCAATTTGGCCTTACATGATAACATGGTTCTCCATTGATTTAATGGAATGGTTGGATAGAAATTTAGGTCTTAGCGTTTTATTTGATATATTTAATTATAATTTTGCAGATCCTATTGATACTAACTCTGATTTAGATACTATGTTCTTAGGTATGAGTAAAAAAGGGATGGATTTCTCTATGGTAAAGCAATCTACTGAATTTTTTGAACCTTTTATTGATTATTGTGTGAATTTTGCTAAGGATTTTTCTGCAGACTGTTTTATATACACTCAAAGTATTGCCTGTAAACAATTTGGTTCTGTTCCTCAACTCCTAAGAGAAGCATTAAGAGATGAAGTTGGAATTCCGATGTTATTAATTGAATTTGATGCTGGAGATGCGAGAATGACTTCTTTAAAGACATTTAAAGAAAAAATTAGTATGTTTGTACAAACATTAATTTAAAAATAATATGAAACTGGAACAGAAATATGGTTAATAGAATTGAAATGGAAAATCGAATTATCCCATATAAAATGCTATACGAAGCAATATCTTATACTCGTGGATTGGTTGATGGAATCCTCCCAGAACATGGAATACCCTCTTTAAACTTAGGGTTAGGATCTATTAAATCAGTTATTGAAGATTTTATTAAGAAATCTGGAGAGGGATTACCTATTATTGGCCATCATTTCTCATTTCCAACAGAATATTTGTATTGTTTTGATTGTGTACCCGTTTGTATTGAAGCAACGTCATATTTATTAGCTGCATTATTACCAAATGGTTCTGAGCCATATTATGATTTGATAACTCATTGGGGTCATCCTTTTCATACTTGCACTTCTCAAAAAGGCACAATGGGAATGACCCTTGATGATTTGTTTAAATTTGATGCCATTATCACTCCAACTGCCCCATGCGATAACACATATGCTTCTTACCCTTTTTTCAAATATCATAAAAAAATTCCTTTAATAGCTCCAGATTTGCCGTTTCTTAAAGCAGAAAAAAGTTATCATTATCATGCTGAGCAAATTAGATTGGGATTAGAAAAAATAGGAAATATAATTAACCAAGAACCTGACTATCAAAAATTAAGGAGAGTTTTAGAATTAGAAAATCAATCAACTAATCTTCAATTAGAAATATTTGAATTGAAGAAAGCAAATCCATGCCCTGTAGAGAATATGTTTAATGTTATGTCTGCAGCAGCTCAAATATATTTGGCTGGCCGAGAAGAAAAACTTGAGTTCTATAAAAGTATGGTAGAAATAGCAAAGAACAGATATAAAAAGAAAGAGCATCATGCTGGAGAAGAAAGAATACGAAGTATTTGGCCTTATATGATTGTTTTTTTTGACTTAGGTCTATGTGAGTGGTTAGATCGTTCTCTTGGCATGTCGATCCTATTTGATATTTTCAATTACAATTTTGCAGATCCTATTAATACTAAATCAGATTTAGAGACTTTATTTTATGGAATGGCGAAAAAAGCAATGGAAGCTCCAATGACCAAACAAAGTGCTGAATTTTATTATCCTTTTATAGAAAATTGTGTTCAATTAGCAAAAGATTTTTCAGCAGATTGTTTTATTTTCACTTCTCATATAGGATGTAAACAATTTGGGAGTGTTCCTCAAATTTTACGCGAAGCCTTAAGAGAGGAGGTTGGAATTCCTATGTTATTAGTTGATTTAGATGTTGGTGATGCTCGATTTACATCAGAAAAAATTATACGTGAAAAAATTAAATTATTCGCTCAAACTTTACTGTAAAATATAGAAGAGAGTAAAAAAATAAATAGTTAATTAAAAGTGTAATTTATTTCTTATTTTATCATAGTATAATTCTTTTTGATTATGATTTCTGCTTGTTTTATTATTGTTTCAATAATATCATTGACATCATCAATACTGTCAATAATACCAATTGATTGACCAAGCAATACAGCTCCAGTCTCGATATCACCTTCATATACCCTATCGTAAGCTCCTAAGTCATGTACCCTTTGCTCGGGAGTAATAGATTGTTCATAAGTTATCATCTCCTCTTTACTACTGGGTGCCGGATGTGATAAAGCATACTTATTTTTGTATAAACGAATAGGACCAAATGCTCCCGTGTAAAGGCTCGTATCCTGTGGTTTACCTGGAGGTACTAACGATTTATATTTGTCATGAAATTCACTTTGCTTGGAGGCAATAAATCGCGAACCCATGGCTATTGCTCCCGCTCCTAACGATAAAGCTGCTACTAAACCCTCACCCGTAGCAAAGCCTCCACATGCTATCTTGGGTAAGTCAGGAAATGTTTTATTAAGTTGTTGAAGTAATACAAGCGTTGAAACCTTTTCATAAGATTGATGACCTCCTCCTTCAGTACCAGTACAGACTAATCCGTCTACTTTAGCATCTATGCATTTTTGGGCTAACCAAACGGCTGGTGCCACATGAAAGTGTTTTACTTCTGAATTTTCGCGTAATTCTTGGAAGGATTTAGATTCTGGAAGTATTTTTGAAGATCCAGCAGAAGTTAGCCAATATTTACATTGATCCCTCATTTTTGGATTATTCAAGACTATTTTGGGCAATTGTCTAACCATTTGTCTTACCCCTCGATTATTACGGGATGTAAGGATATTGAGTCCGAATGGTTTATCAGTATGTTCAACCATATATTCTAAGCTTGCTTTGTGTTCTTCGACAGGATCCGTCCCAATTATATTTACATTTGATAACACACCCAAGCCACCAGCTTCGCTAACGGCAAGAGCCAATTCGCGTGTGAAAAAAGGTCCCATAGGAGCACTAAAAATAGGATGTTTTAATCCAAAGATCTTTGTTATATTAGTTTCTATCATTTACTATATCACCTTTATTTGAATAAATCTACAGAGTTTTTATTTTTTTTTATAAAGGCTAAAAGATGAAAGTTATTTAATTTCAATCATCTAATAAACTTAATATTAAGAATTCAAAATATCATATTTGAGTATGTGATAATATAATGAATAATAATAAAGTTGTGTCCGAACTAGGAAAAGTTGTTGGAGATCGAAATGTATCTGATGAACCAGAAATACAATTTTTATATCATTATGATTTTATAACAGCAGAGCCGGAAGGACAATGTGATATTGCCATTATGCCAGAAAAAGCTGAAGAAGTTCAAGAAATTATAAAAATAGCAAATAAATATAAAATTCCTGTTGTTCCGTGGGTTTCAGGAATAAACTTTGGTTCAATTGCTACACCTAGAAAAGGAGGGATTGTTATAGATTTACGACGTATGAATCGCGTGCTTGAAGTAAATGAAGATGATATGTATGCTGTAATCGAAGGAGGAACAACATGGGCAGATTTAAAAGGATATCTTGATAAACATCATCCTAATTTTAGAGCAGGAATAACTTTTTCACCTCCAGGCACTGGTGTAGTTCCTTCATGTTTATGTTATGGAATGTTTGATCTTGGGATGATAGGGGGTACCGGAGCAGAATTTCTCAATGGTTTAGAAGCTGTGTTAGGTTCTGGAGAATTAGTTAGAGTAGGATCTTGTAGCATTTCAAATAAATGGTATGGTCGACAACCATTACCAGATCTAGCAGGCTTGTTTATTGGATGGGAGGGTACCACTGGAATTGTAACTAAAGCAGCCGTAAAATTATGGCCAAAATTACCATATAGAGAAGATTTTGCAATTTTGGCTCAAACTGTTGATCAAGGAGTTCCTGTGTTGCTAAAACTTTCGAAAGCAGGATTAGGGATCGTCGATATCGTATTTGTAAACATGGGGTGGTGTCAGGCAATTCAAGGGTTTGATGAGAAAAATGTTGCAAAGGATCCAGTGGAACTTGGCTTACCGGATTTTGTAGGTGTAGTAACAACTCAAGCTTATACTGAAGACCAACATAAAGCACAATGCAATGCAATAAAGACTATATGTAATGAATTTGGTATTGAACCCACTACTGCAAAGGATTTTTTAGATTCTTTCCCAAGTGATATGAGAGGCGTTTTCTTAGATATCTTTCCTGGTTATGGAGGATACACACCTGTTCAAGCATGGGGTTGTTGGAACTTTTCTCGTGGTGGTGGTGGTGAATGGATAGGTTCCTATTGCTCAACAAGTGATATCGCAAGGTATTATAATATTGCAAGAGAAATAACTCTTAAATATAATAAACCACCTCAATTTTATAGTAGAATTATGTTTGGCGGTCATTATTGCGTTGCTCGGGCAAATTTATGCTTTAATAAAAACGATCCAGAAGATATAGAAAAAGCAAGAATAATTTTGAAAGAAATTTTTGATGATGTTCATGAATTGGATGGTGTTATAATGTATAAACCACCTATGTGGGTCGTGGAACATCATAAAAGCAAAACCTTACCAGCTACAACGGATTTAATTAAAAAAATAAAAAAACTACTGGATCCTAATAATATAATGAATCCAGGACAAGGAATTGAGGGGGATTAATATGTCAGAGGAAAAAAGTAATATCTATCTAAAGGATAAAGGAATATCTAAATTAACACATATCCCCGATCAGCAAATACTCGATAGGAATAAAGATTTAGAATATTATCAGGAATTGTTATACCAATGTGGGAAATGTGGCACATGTAGAACCGCGTATCATGAAAATGGTTGGCCTCGTATATGTCCTTCAGGAGATTTTGGAAATTTTGAAGCGTATTATCTTGGGGGTAAGAATCTCCTTACATGGGCTATTATGTCTGATCGCCTTAAATGGACTGAAAACTTAGCAAATATATTTTATCAATGTTCGGTATGCTTAGCATGTATTCAACAATGTCAGATCCCTGAAATTCACTATTTTGCTGGAGAATGGTTGATGGCAATGAGAGAACAAGCTGTTCAAAAAGGTTTTGGACCTATGCCAGAACAAAAGAGATATTCTGAGCATGTTGCATTAGAATATAATCCTTATATGGAAAAACATAATGAGCGCACAAACTGGATAACATCAGATATTAAACAAACTCAAAATGCAAAATTAGCTTATTTTGTTGGTTGCACAACCAGTTATAGAGAGCAAAATATAGCTAAAGCTACATCTGAAATATTGAATTCACTTCAAGTTGATTTTAAAATACTTAATGATGAACGTTGTTGTGGATCTCCAGTATATATGACAGGGCAAACAGAAAAGGCAAAAAAAATTGCCGAAACTAATGTAGAGATCTTTAAAAATGAAGGAATTGAAAAAATTATCACTTCATGTGCTGGGTGTTACCGAACCCTAAAAGAGACATACCCTAAAAAGTTTGGAATTGATCATGGAATCGAAGTTCTTCACTTACCTGAATTTTTACTACAAAAAATAAATGATGGAGAAATCGAGTTTACTAATGGAATTAATATGAAAATAACCTATCATGATCCTTGTCATATAGGGCGTCATATGGGAATTTACGAACAACCAAGAGAAGTATTACAAAAAATACCTGGAATCGAATTAATAGAAATGCCAAGAAATAGACATAATGCGTGGTGCTGTGGTTCAGGTGGCGGTGTGAGATCAGCATTCAAGGACTTATCTGGTTTTGCGGCAAATGAAAGAATTAAAGAAGCAAAGGAAACAGAAACAAGTGCGATCGTATCGTGTTGTCCCTTCTGTTTAAATCAATTCAAAACTAATATTGATAACAATGAGATCCAAACATTCGATCTTTCCGAGTTAGTAAATAAAGTAATAAAAAAGTAAATTATATTTTATCTTTTCTAATTATAGTTTTTACAGTAAGAAATATGACTTATATGAGAATTGAAGTATTTAAGGAAGTTCTTAATAATTTAAGGAAATTAATTACCTCAGAGTCTAAAAAAGGAAAATCTTTATTTATTTATGAAAGAAAATCCAGCCCATTAGATTATTTTGAAGAATTACATATTCAAGTTAGACTAGATAACTATAAAGATATAATACTTCAAGAGGAAACTAAGCTTGAACTAGGTGGCTTTAAAAAGAAATCTTTTTCTTTAGTTTATCCCTTCTCTAATTCTGATTTTAGTAAATATATAAAAAAAGATAGGATAACATTAATCGGGCCTGAAATTAAAGATATTTCTGATCGCACAATCGATTTTGGGATGATAATTCTTATAGGTGGTGAGAATATCAATGAAAATAACTGGGATTCCCTCAAGCAATTTAATTTCATTTCTAATGGAATAGATGGTTTTATGATAAGAACCATTCCCAGAAAATTTTGGTGTAGAATAAGTGAGCATGTTATCAAGAATTTTACTTTTGAATTTTTAGGAAATGCTGTTTTTCATTTATACAAGGAGAAATTTAAGAGTTTAATTGAATTAATGGAGATTTTTTTTATCAATTCTTATCCAGAGTTAATAGATGAGTCTATCAAAATTACATCTGAAATTACTACATCAATAAATGAAAAATGGTTAAAAAAAATCGAAGATTGGAAAAAAAGAATCGATTGTGACTATGATTGGGGATGTGAAATATGTCCTTATCAAGAAGAATGTTATGATATTAAACAAGTTTTAGTAGAGAGAGAAAAAATTGGAAAATAGAATTGTTATTGCAGTTGTTGGAAAAGGAGGATCTGGCAAAACGGTTATTACAACCCTACTAGCAAAAAGCATTATGGGAAAATATAATTATAAAATGCTTTTAATTGATGCTGATCCTACGCATCCACACTTGAGTTATATGGTTAATCTTATTCCAACAAGAAGTCTTGAAAATATTAGAACCGAAGTTATAGATAAAACCTTGACAAAGAAAAAATCTGTTCAAGATTTAGCAAGAAACATTGATTTTGAAGTTTATAATGCCCTTGCTGAAAGTAAAGATTTTAGTCTGTTTTCTATTGGGCAGCCAGAAGGGCCTGGTTGCTTTTGTCCCTCAAATGCTCTTTTACGAAAGGTAATTGAGTCAATCTCTAAAGATTTTGATTTAATTTTAATAGATTGTGAGGCTGGTCTGGAACAAATCAACCGAATGGTTATAAAATCAGTCGATATTCTATTAATTGTTTCAGATATTTCAATTAGAAGTATAGAGACTGCGAATAGCATACGTAAAAGTGCTAAGAAGTTTACTAACTATAAAAAATTAGGAGTTATCCTAAATAAAGTTAAAGGAAATGTTGATTCTATAATTAAAAAACTTGAAGAACTTAATTTACCCCTCCTAGCAAGAATTCCAGAGGATGATAATATTGTTGAATTTGATTCAAAAGGTTTACCTCTAATCGATATCCCTGAAAATTCACTTAGTTTATTATCAGTCCATAAATTAGTAGAAGTAATTTTGGATGATAGAATACTTTAATAATTAATCAACTTAAAAATATCAATTTTAAATATTTAGAAATTTAATATAATAATAATAATTTGGTGCTAGATAAAATGGCAGATATAGAAAAAACAAAAAAAATATTTGGAATTATTTGGGTAGTCATTTTAGTATTTTTGTGGATTTCCTATCCTTTCTATCCCGGTGATATATTTTTTTGGATGTGGTTGGCGATAATCTGGAGCATAATTGGTGGAGTAATTGGTTCAATATTTTTCATGAGTGAGAGTAAAAAAAATGTAAAAATAATTGGAGTTTTTTGGGCAGTTATCTTAGTACTTCTTTGGATATTTTATCCTTTCTTCCCGGGTAATATATTAGTCTGGCTGTGGGTTGCTATAATCTGGAGTATAATTGGCTGTATCTTAGCTATAGGTCTTCTTATCATCAAAAGAATAAAATAAATGAAAAATTGCATTTTTTTCTTTTTAACTCCTTTTTTTTAGATCTTTTCTTTTATAATTTGGATCAAACACATCCTTTAAAATAATCTCTTTCAATAAAAACACACATTATTATCGCTTTTGAGCATTAACGTTTAAAAGTAATAAAAAATTTGTAATAATACTTTCAATCTAGTTTGAAAACAATATGGAAGATTCTAAGTATACAATTATTTCTAGGGATGGAGATACTTTTAATTTAACAAAAAAAGAACGATTATATTATTCTTTAGCAAATCTCCCGAATACTATCTTATCAGGGATCTTTGGATTAACTTATATAAACTTTTTCTGGGATGATTTAGGCCTTCTCCAAATTTTCTTCTCTCTTGGTCTAATTATTTATGCTATTATTAATTCACTCAACGACTTTTATTTCGGCAGATTAAGTGATAAGACAAACTTTGAACGATGGGGCAGCAGAAGGTTAATATATATCAAATGGGGAGGAATCCTATGGGTAATTGTATTTTTTATGATGTGGTTTCCTTGGACTTATACAAATCAAATTTTAATTTTTATCCATTTTGTATTAAGTATTTGTGCTTTTGATATGCTTCTCACGCTTGTATGGTTAGTATGGTTGGCATTATTGCCAGAATTGACAGAAAACTTAGAAGAAAGAAATAAATTAGCATTATTTAATCAAATATTTTTAGTAATAGGGGCATTTCCTGTTCTTTTAGCTTTTTTAATTTATGATTTAGGATTGATTTATTTTCAAATATTCGCGGGAGTATGCGCTGTAATTTGCGGGGTTTGTTATTTTCTTGTTGGGACAAACCTTAGAGAACGACCTGAATTATATGTAGATCAAGAGGTTCTTCCGTTAGGGAAAGCTTTAAAAGAAGTTGTAAAATCAAAATCTTTCATTACTATGACTCTCTTTAGATGCTTTAACCACTTAAATCTTTCACTAACATTAGGTTTCGTTTTTGCGTATTTCTATATATTCGAAGTTGATATTTTAACACTCTCGTTTCTATATTATATCATTACTACATTTATAGCCTTAGTTGGATTTGCTATTTACAAGAAATTATCTCAGAAGTATGATATGAAGAAATTAGTAATTAGGGGGCGTGTTATTCAAATTTCATTAAATATAATTGCATTTCTGATATTGCTTCTGCCAGGATTAGACTTTTTGATATGGGTTTTTCTTGTAATAGGTACAGTATTGAACGGTTATATTCTTTTTGATTATCCTATAATGATGTTAGTTACTGATAATGACGAAGTTAATCATGGTAAGCGCAGGGAAGGTATGATTTTGGGTACTAATGCATTTTTTATTAAAATAGCAGAAAGCCTTGGGCCAATAATTGGCACATCTACATTATTATTATTTGGGTTTGTCCGAAATGCTCCTTATCAAACAGAAATGGCAATAACTGGTATTAAATTCTTATTTTTCATTGTTCAATCGATAATGAGTCTTATCGGCTTGATTAGTTTCAAATTTTTCCCATTATATGGTAAAAACTTAGAAGAAATGCGTCTAAATTTAATAAAGATACATGAAAAAAAAGTTGAAGCATTTAAACAGTAATTCTCAATCTAAATTCCTACTGTTTAAATATAATATTACTCTTTTTTTAATATTCTATTTACTACATCTCTTGCTCCCATTGCTGCGCCCGTAACTCCCCCACCAGATTCACTATATGCTCCTATGTACCATAAACCTTCTATTGGTGTTTTATGGGGTGGATTATCTTCCCCTAAAACAGGTGCAGTTCCTCCAAAACTGTGGCGTATAACATTAATACGTTTTTTGAAGTCATCAGGTGTCATAATGATTTTAGTTTCTGATCCTTCGTATAACCCTGGAATTATCTTTTCCGCTTCCATAATTAACTTATCAGCAAATTCGTCCCTTCGATCCTCCCATGTTCCTTCTTTTAATTTATGTGGTCCAACTGTGTAAATTGTTACCGCATGTTTACCTGGGGGTGCCATATCAGGAGAATGCATTGATGGAATATATACTAAAAAACCTTCAGCGCCTTCATGATAATATCTTTCTCTCATTTTTATAATTGCTCCTTCAATATCATAGGTGAGATAATAATAGCATAATGCTGCTCTTTGGGAAGGTGTGGGATCGAAATTAATCCCTAAATGTACCATAAAAACAGATTCCATTAATTTCTTGTTTTCAATGTTTTTAATAAAATCATCAGATAAATATTCTTTTCCTACTAAATTATAAAATGTATTGAACATTCCTCCACTGGCTAATATTAAATCAGTGTCCACTATAACTCCATTTTCAAGTTCTACACCTTTTACTTTCTTATTTTCAATAATTATCTTTTGTACTTTATTATTAGTGTAAATCTTCCCTCCATTTTCGGTAATAAAATCTGCTAATACCTTAACTAATTCTCCACATCCATTCTTTATGTAATGATATACTGGTAATTTGCCCCCCTTAAATTTTATTGGAATTCTTTTGTCAAAAGCAGTTTCAACATTAGTAAATGGAACTCCTAGTCCAAAAAATTCGCTAGGTTTTACAACCATATCCGCTAAAATTCCTAAATATACAGCTTTTAATTTTTGGTCTTTAAAGAAATAATCAGTTATTTGGGAGGCACTCCAATCTTTAAATTTTCTAATTTTTAGAAATTTAAATAAGAGTTTCAGCTTAATCCCTATAGCTTTTACTCCTTTGACAAATGGTAGTTGGTTTCCAAGATAAGCAACTGACATCATATAATCATAGAATTTATAATATCTATCCAATCCTTCACTTTCTTCAGGAAAGATTTTTTTCAAATAGTCTCGCCTCCAATAGGGCCCTTCATATTTCTGTGGTCTCCATATTTGAAAATCTGGAAATGATTGACCACGGTCTTCTTTCATAATTTCAATTTTCTCATAAATTCCAAGCTCGGTTAACATTTTACCAAACTTTTCATAAGGAGCAAATCCTTCAAGTAAAAGTGGACCAATATCCCATGAATATCCATCTTGATGTATTGTTGCTGTAACTCCTCCTATTTCAGAGAAATGTTCGTAAATAATAACTTCATATTTTTCACGAACAAGATACGCACCAGCAGTTAAACCTGCGATTCCTGATCCTATTATAATAGCTTTCATAATTTAATTTGATCCAAATATCTAAATTTAAACATTTATATTAAATGAGAATGATACGCAATTAAAAAAATGTGTATAAAAAAGAAGATTGTTTGTCGTAAATCAATTTAATCTGAATTTTCTATAAGATTCTCTTTAAATTTAGCTAATATCGCTCCTTTAAATGAATAAAAATCTGTAATTTTATGTTGAATAATATTGTAGATTATTTCATTATCAATTTCTAAATAAAAATGTCCTAATAAATTGCGGAATTTTACCATTTTAATTAGCTGAGTTGAAAGCTCCTCACTTATAACATTATGTTTGGCTAATATTTTAATGACATCACTAAATGTTTCAGGTTTTTCTGTATTATTGAGGGTCACAATGTGGTTTCCGATATCTATACATATGTTTATACAGATCTCTAAAGTTCTCTGAGCCGTAAAATAGTTCTTATAATCAGAAAGAAAATCTTCTTTCTTGATGCTTTTGATCTCATTTAAGATATCTAATAATTCATTTAATTTATTAAACCTCGTAATTACTAAATCGCGATTTATTTTAATTTTTAAGCGCCTCCATGACGGTTATTTTATCATACATCTCTAACATTGGCTTAATATCTAAATAATAATATAGAATTCTTATTTCAAACTCATTTTGGATTTTTTCTTCCTTTTTATAGATATTCCTTCCACTACTTATAACATTATACAAAAATCGAGGTGTTGCCTCATTTAAGATGCATAAATCAATTTCAACTTTATTATTAAATTCTTTTTCTATTTCTAAACTTAATTCTACTTGATATAAATAGGATTTGTTGAATGCTTTATCTAGGAAAATTCCAATATCAATATCGCTATATCTAGTTTTTCTATCTGATATATAAGAACCGTATAAATAACATAGAAGTATCTCATTATGGATTTTAAATATATTATATATTGTTCTTTCCAACTCATCTAGACTTATAATCTCGTGTTTTACTCTTTCCATCTTATATCAAATAAAAATAGTTAATTATAATATTGCTTAACAGTCTAATAATTATTTATTATATTGTTATACTTTTATGATGTTTTAATAGCATATTTACACTATTAAATATACTGATCAAAAAATAAATGAGAGTTATATGTTATTCTTTTTAATTGTTATTTATTAGTTTTGGAAATTTGTTTTGCTTTGCTAATTCTTTCTGAATTATATCATCTAGTAGCTCTTCGCGTTCATTTCCTGAAAGAACTTCTAACTTCCTTATATTTAATGGATCCACTTTTTCCCTTAGTAATTGAATTTCTTTTATTGTTGGTGGTAAAGTTTCTTTCAACTCATTCGGTATGATTAGCTCAAATCCAGTTGATCCTATTACAGTTTCAAGGTCAACACTGGGATGAATTGATCCTAATTTCATGCTTTTAGTATCATCATCAAAATCTAAATAAGCAAGATTTGTAACAACGCACTGAGGTCCTGAGCCACCACATATGGAAGGTTTTCCGTCTGGAAATCCAACGCCAGACACAAAATCAAGTTTTTCAGTAGGAACAAAGGTTCTTGTATCATGTCGAGGTGTATAGAGGAAAGATCCACGGGCATAGAACATGCTAAAATCAAGAATGCCCGCAGCTCCAGGGAGTCTAATTTTTGGTTTATCCCAATCCCCAATGCATATATTATTTGTATTTCCATATTGGTCAATCTGAGCAGGTCGAAAAAATTCTATAGTAGTTAGTTTATCTGATGGAAGAGATTCTAAAGTACATTCTACACTATCCTGAAATCGATATGCTCTTGCTGTATTCATCTCCAGATAGAGTAAACTTACTTGTCGAGGCTCTGCTACGAATGTATTTCCCATAATATAATGATAAATCGCATTAGGGGCATGAGTCACTTTTGCTAATGTAAAAGCAGCCCATACCATAGGAGTTGCGACACCAACAATCATTACATCGTCATTTTTAACCTCTCTCGCCATTAAAACAGTCATTATTTCATCTATAGTATAGTCTTTTGAATATTCACTCATTTTTCTTCCTTCTTCATTTTAGTTATAAGTGTATTAAGTGTTTTTATCGTGTTAAATTATTTGGTTTAAGTGTTTTCAAATTTAACTAACTCTTATAATCCTGAAAATTTACTTTCATATAAAAATATAAAGAAATTATAATCTTTTTATACTTGGAAAATCAATTTCATTATATTTAAATTAATTAAGGGTTAGAAATAGAAATCTTAGATAATTAATGTAATTGAGAATGATATTTAACAAAAAAAATGTGAATAAAAAAGAAGCCTTTCTTTCTTTCAAATTCTTAAATCATTTAAAAGTTAAAATGATGCTTTAGCATCATATGTATTCTTTTGTGATTTTACTCTTTTCCATTCTTTTCTAAGGATGAATTTTTGAATAAATTCATTTGCGTTTTTTGGTAATACATTTTTAAATTCAATATATCGCGGAACCATAAAATAGGCAAGATTTTGCTTTAAAAAGTCATAAAACTCTTTAGGAGTAATTTTTGCTCCTTTTTTAATTACAGCACATATTTTTAATTCTTTTTCAGTGGAATTTTTATTATTAACTTCAAAAACAGCGCTTCTAACTATGAGGGGATGTGAATTTGCGACTATTTCGATGTCTATAGCAAAAAATGTCTGTTTTCCTCTAATAATCATATCTGATTTCCTTCCTAAATAATAAATGAAACCTTCATGATCTGAATAACCAAAATCACCTGTGTAAACCCATCTTTCTTTTGCTTTTCTTGTTATTGTTTCTTTTTTTAAGTTATAATATTCAAGTTCAAAAGGCAGTCTCAGTCTTACACAAATTTCACCAAGATGATCCCGTCCTGGGAGTATTTCATTTCCTTCTAAATCAACAATTTTAATCTCAAATCCTCTTGCCGGTTTTCCTATAGATCCTAGCTTTCCCCCTTTAGAACCTTTAGTATTAATAGTAAGTCCAATACCTTCAACTAGAGACCACATTTCGATAATTTGTGCCCCAAATCTTCTTTCAAAGGTTTCCCATACTTCTTTTAAGGCACCGGCACCAAATGCATATTTAATTGAATGATTTCTATCTATTTCTTTAGGAGGTTCATTTACTAACGCTGTTAAATGTGCACCATAATAACAAAAACAATTAGGTTTATAGAGATTTATATCATTCCAAAAAGTTGAAACATCAAAATCTTCAGCAATTATTATCGATCCATCAAAATATATTACGGGAATTATCACAAAATATCGTACAAATCCTTGAAATAATGGTAAGGAACAATAAAATTTGATAATTTTGCTATTAAGTCCTAAAACTTCCCATTCTCTTCCTACACTAATTCCTGACAAAGTATAATAATTCCTATACAAAACTCCTTTGGGTTTACCAGTAGTTCCTGATGTATATGAGATCTCAAGAGGATTAAAACTCCTTATATTAATTTTATGGTTCTCGTAATTTTCCGAGAAGAGTTCTTTAAAATCGACACTTTTTTGATCGAATTTATAATTATCTGGTGCATTTCGAATAAAGATTTTTTTTATTTTGTGTAAATTCTCACTAATCTCTTTAAAATTAGTATAATATTTATAATCAATTATTAAAATCTCAGTATCACTGTTTTTCAGCACAAATTCTAATAAATCTTTTTTTAACAAATAACTAATAGGTACAAAAACACAACCTGCTTTTGCTACACCAAACCAACAAAAAAGAGATTCTGGACAATTAGGTAATATTAAAGAAATTTTAGGATCATCCAATTGTAATTCTTTATTCAATTTTAAAATTGCATTAGCTATTTGATTTGAAATTGTATTTACATCTTGATATGAATAGATTTTATCTTGGTAATAGATAAATGGTTTATCCTTATTCAATGATGCTTTACTTTCTATTATCTTCGGGATTGTAGCATCTTCAATGCTATACACTTTTGTAAGTTCACTTAAATTGTAGATCTTACGAATTTCCAAGTGCTCTCCTATTAAATCTATCAGAACTTCTTCTTTATCTCTAAAAGGAAAACCATAATCTTTGGAGATCTTACTAGGAATATAAACCCAAAAACTATCATATCTACGATTGCCTGATTTTCTTTTTAAAATTCTTCCTTTTCCTGTTTTCATTGTATCTTTTTTAACTTATCTTTATACTATTGTACATAAATACCGCCTAAAGTAAAAAATATATCATTAATTTAATTTTTTTTAAAATCTCATTTTAAAGGTATTTCATTATACTCTTGTCTTATTATAGGAAATTTGTCGAGATCATAGTGTGGGAAATAAAGAGAAAAAGTATATTCATGTTGAAATAGTGGTGATGATGCTATTTCACGATATCTTATCTTATGGGCGATTTTATTCGCTAAAGTTCTCTGCTTAATATCTCTTATAAATAATTGTGCCCCAACTCCCGCTGAATTCCCTATTTGGAAAACGCTCTCTTGATCAACTTCAGGGAATAAACCGATAAAAGCAGCATTTTCTTTATTAATATAAGTTCCAAAACCTCCTGCTAAGAGAACTTGCTCAAGATCATTTTGTTTTTTATTTTCCATTTTAAGTAATAAATTACCTGCAGTTAAAAATGCTCCTTTTGCTAATTGAAGCTGATTAATATCCTTTTGAGAAATTGTAATTTCCCTAATATTATTATAATTAGTACTTGTTTGAAAGGGTTCATTATCCCATACTTTATTATATATAATGTAATGGTATCCATCTTCTTTTTTCACAACTCTTCGGTGATTAATTACTTTTGCTGATTTACTATTAAATTTTCCCGCACGAGTAATAATTTTTGATTTCAGCATTTCGGCTACAACATCAATAAGTCCCGAACCACACAATCCAAGTGGAGTTTGGCTTCCTATTACCCCTATAGAAGGTTCTAATGTTTCTCTATCTATTATGACAGATTCTATTGCACCCTCTGAAGCTCGCATACCATGCGAAATATGAACGCCCTCCAAAGCTGAACCTGCAGCGCATGAACCCGTAACAAGGCCTTCATTATTTCCCAATACAAGTTCCCCATTAGTCCCAATATCAATCAAGAGAGAATATTTATCGTATGTATTGATTTTAGATGATACAATACATCCAATTGTGTCTGTTCCTACATAACCTGCAACCACAGGAGGAGAATATACATTAACATTTGGATTACATTTGATACCAAGAGTACCAGCACTTAAATTGATTGGAGCTTTAAATACTGGGTTGTAAGGTGAAACTGCTAAAAACTCAGAGGGTACTCCAAAAAACATGTGGTGCATTGCAGTATTACCCACAATAGAAATATCTCTAACTTCTGAAATAGAAATGTTTGCCTTATTACAACAATCCTCGAGTATGTGATTTACAGCATTAATTAATAATCCTTTAGCTTTATCCATTGCGTTATTTTTTACAATATATGTAATTCTTGAAATAATATCTTCACCGATCATAACTTGAGGATTCAGCATGGCAGATATAGCTACAATTTCGCTTGTTCTTAAATAAATTAAATATCCTACAATAGTAGTAGTTCCAATATCGACTGCTAATCCAAACATCTTGTCAGTAACATTTCCAGCATCAACATCATAAAGAACCCATGGTTCTTCCAATGAGAGCTTTCTGAAAAAGGCAGTAATTTTACCATTTTGTTTTCTCATAATTTGGGGAAGCTTTTTTGTAACATTATAAAGAGAATCATTTAAATAGGATAACGTGTGATTTTTAAATATTTTAAAGTTATCGCTTTTTTCTATTATAACGTCTTCTAAACGAGATAAATCATTCCTTGGATTGGTTAAATCTGCATTTTTAACTTCATATAATTGGGAAGCAATAATCGGTTGAATTTTGATTTTATCATTTATTCCAAGAGATTCTAAATCTGACTCGACTAAAATTATAGGTGATTTTGGAATTAAGGAATCAGTAAGATATGCTCTTAAATCTCCTAAAATTCTTGTTTGACATGCCAACCTGTAGCCTTCTATTATTTTTTCATTCCCTAAAATTTTAATTTCTTTTTCGGATGGTTCTGAAATTTTAGGATTAGAATCTAAAATATGAATGATGCACTTTCCACATGTTCCTTTACCTCCGCAAAATGCACCTATTGGAAAGTTTAATGCCAAAATTGCTTCATAAATCGATAAACCCTCATCCACACTTAATCTCTTGGAAATAGGCTCTAAAATAAGAGTATGTCTCTTTTTCTCTATATCAGTGCACCTCTTGGATTGGAAATCTCTTATTAATTTAGATGTATGTTCATTTTTAAAATAATTGAAAAAAAACAATAAAAAATAAAGAAGTATTAAATAATTCTAACTTCTTAACCACTCTTCGATAATATCAACACCTTGTAAAGCATCTATGGCATAAGCATCTGCGTTCGTTTCTTCCGCGATTTCTGGTGATACAGCAGCACCTCCTAGAATTACTTTTACTTTATTTTTTAATTCTCCATTTTTTAATAAAGACATTACTTCTCTAATTCTGGGTTCTGATGCAGAAAGAAGAAAAGATATACCAATAACTTTAACATCTGGCAAATAGGCGAATTCTTCAAATTTTTTAGGTTCTACATTTACACCAAGATCGATAACATCCATACCATACGATTTCATTATAATGCTTGCAATATTTTTACCCAAACTATGAATATCTCCTTTTATAGTCCCGATAACGACTTTTCCAGAATAATTTCGAGATTTAGCTAATCTTTTCTGCTCTTCTTCATCAACAGATATGATTTCTCCTTCAAGAGCTTCTGCTGCTAATATAAGTCCCATTTCTCCTGATTCTCCTAATCCTACTAAAACACCTTTTTTAATTATATCAACCATTGGGACACCCATATCTATTGCTTCCTTTATTGCATCCTTCATTGAAAAAAAATCAAGTACACTAACTGCTTCTATGATATTATTAATATAATATTCATCACTTCTCGTTTTACTTTCATATTCTAAACTTATGTTTTTCATTGTGTAGATTTACCTCTCATATTTTCTTATGCCATATTTTATTAAACTATTAAAACAATACCATGCCAAACAACGAATGGTACTGATTCTTGTGGATGTTCGGGATTAATTACAAACGGCGCCTTTTCACCACATTTAACCGATGTAGCAAAACTATCCACTCCGCATGCTTCTAAAGCTGGTCGAGCTCTTAAATATTGCCGACACATTTGATTATCGAGCACAGGACAGACGGGTATCTTTTTTTGTTGCATTAATTCTTTAAAATATTCTGGAGAAAAAAATCCGCAACCAACACAAGGTCCACCTTTAAATCCCATAGCAAGATAATATCCCATGTATGCTGCTTCTGCTTCTATCATTGATACCATTTGATTTAATAAATTTATATCTCCTTGAACACCTAGAAGAATGCTAGGAAAAACATGGTTTTTTATCGGTGGATAGAAAAAGATGAAAATTGCATGTTTATAACTATTAACAATTTCTCTCATTTCTTCGGCAGTTGGAGAATGTGGAGGACAATTTAAGCTCGTTCCAAAACCAAAACACACGGGAATTTGACATTTCCACCGTACACGTGGATCTATTACAATTTTATCTGTTGATATTAATTTAGCATGACCACTAGCTTTAATCTTTGACTTTGTGATAATATCATTTATGATTTTATTAGATCGTTCAATGAGCTCATTTAAAACTTTTTCATCAGGTTCAAATTTTATTGGAGAAGGTGGTCGATCTTGCGTTTTTGGTAATAATCTCCGCCATTTGAAAGATATTTTAGACCACTCTTTCTCAATTTCAGGAATTTGTTTCTGTGCCATAAGATTTTCAACTTATTCCGTTCTTTATTTACTTAAATATTCATCTATTTATTAAAAAAAAATATTCATTTACTGACGTAAAATATAATCTACGTAATAAAAATCTTAAGTAATTATATACTTTTGATTATTTATAAAGGTAGTCAATTTTTCACTAACGTAAAATTAAATTTAGGTAGGAAAGAACCAAAGTATTATATTAATTATAATACAAAAAATCTAATCTATAATACCCTCAAGGGCAATAATTGAATTATTATATTGTCATTTACTTATTTTTTTTCTTTCTAATTTCTATAACTTGTAGTGAGCATCAATTAAAACAAGTAAAACGGAGTTAATCCGTATTAAACCAATGAGGTTTAATCTCAAGGATATCTCTATCTTTAACAAGAATATAATTTAATTACTTATTATATTGTTAAAACTTATTCTTATAATCCTGAAAATTTACTTTCATATAAAAAAGTGAAGATATTATAATCTTTATATTACTGAAAAATCAATTTCATTATAATAAAATTAAATATGTGTATATAGTATTTGTAAAAGTTTATTTGAAAGGGTAATGAAATTTGAATGAATATGAAAGATTTAAAGGAGTTATAGGTCGCACTTATAATGAATCAACTCCATGGTGGCCTATCCCTAAACGTATAGGAGATGATAGCCCCAATATAATTATTCTTCTTCTTGATGACACAGGTTTCGCTCATTTTGGCTGTTATGGCTCTAATATTGAAACACCTAATTTTGATCGTCTAGCTGAAAGTGGTCTAAGGTATACTAATTTTCACACTACGGCTTTATGTTCCCCCACACGAGCGTGTCTACTAACAGGTCGAAATCACCATTCCGTGGGTATGCGAGCTGTCTCTAATTTTAATCCTGGTTTTCCTAATATGCGTGGATATATCACTCCACACGCAGCAACTCTTGCAGAAATCCTACGCGATGATGGTTATGCCACCTTTGCAGTAGGTAAATGGCATCTATGTCCTATGGAACAAGCATCGGTTGCAGGACCATTTGACCATTGGCCTCTCCAACGTGGTTTTAATCGATTCTATGGTTTTATGCAAGGGGAGACTGATCAATTTTATCCTGAGTTAACTTATGATAATCATCCTATTGATCCTCCCTACAGCCCTGAAAAGGGATATCACATTACGGAGGATTTAATTAATAAGTCCATCCAATTTATCCGTGATCATAAATCAATAAGACCTGATCAACCCTTTTTTCTTTATTTAGCAACTGGTGCTACACATGCACCTCACCAAGCTCCAAAAGCTTTCATTGAGAAATATCGTGGTCGATTTGATGCAGGTTGGGATGCTATTCGAGAAGAATGGTACAAAAAGCAACTCGAAATGGGGATTATACCACCTAATACAAAATTAGCTCCTCGAAACCCAGGTGTGCAACCGTGGGAAGAATTGTCCAGTAATATGAAAAAATTCGCTTTAAGACTACAAGAAGCTTTTGCAGGATTTCTTGATCATACTGATCATCATATTGGACGATTAATCTCATTTCTTGAGGAATTGGGTGAATTTGATAATACATTGATTATATTGTTATCTGACAATGGTGCAAGTATGGAAGGGGGTCACACCGGTGTTATGGATGAATTCAAATTCTTTAATGCAGTATCAGAGGACGTAGATGCTATCCAAGATAGATTGGATGACATTGGAGGACCTCATAGTCATAGTAACATTCCTTGGGGATGGGCACAAGCAGGAAACTCTCCTCTTAAATGGTATAAGTCTCATATTTTTGGGGGTGGTGTTCGTGATCCATTGATTATCCATTGGCCACATCATATTAAAGATAGAGGTGGTTTTCGCACTCAATTCCATTATATCACAGATATCACACCTACAATCTTAGATATCCTCAAAATTGAGCCCCCCTCAATATTTAGAGGATATAGTCAGATCCCCATGTCCGGTTTGTCAATGGCTTATACTTTTGATTCACCAACGGAGAAATCTCGTAAGCAAGTTCAACATTTTGAAATGTTCGGTCACCGTGGCATCTGGGCTGATGGTTGGAAAGCTGTAACCGTTCATAGACAAGGTCAACCATATGATGATGAAGAGTGGGAGTTATTTAATTTAAGAGAGGATTTTTCTGAGTGGAATAACTTAGCTGAGAAGTATCCTGATAAATTACGAAAATTAATCGACTTATGGTGGGTTGAAGCTGGTAAATATGGTGTATTACCATTAGATGATAGAAGAGCTGAATTATTTAGGGTTCGTTTTGATCCTGGATCACCTCATGCGGGGCGAGAGTATACATATTTTCCTCCAATCGCCCATCTACCTTCCGAAGTATCTCCTGCAGTAGGAAATCGAAGTTGGACAATGACAGCGGAAATCGAACGCTCTAATGAAAAAGATGAGGGAGTAATTGTTGCAATGGGAACTCAGAATTGTGGCTATTGTTGGTATATTAAAGACAATTTCTCTGTATTTGATTATAATATTTTCACAGATCACCACGTCATACGTTCAGAGGTTAGTATTCCTACCGGAGAATGCTCAATTGGAGTCAAATTTATACGGGAAGGAAGAAAAGGAACTATTACTCTTATTATTGATGATAAGGAATGTGGTTCAATTCAAGTTCCTTATATACTACGCATGATATCATCCACAGGCTTAGATATTGGGAGGAATAGCTTATCCCCAATAACAGAAGATTATAAAGCACCATTTCATTTTACAGGTACAATAAGAAAGGTAAATATTAAGTTACCCCGTTATAGGAAGCCATCACGTATACGTGAGGATGCAGAAACTCAATATCGTGCTGAGATGTCAAAACAATGAAAAAATAATTAATAAGGATCAAATTAAATATAAAGCTTTATTATTTTATGAAATCCAATCTTTAATTGCTACTTTAACTGATCGACGCATTTCTTTAGAAAAATCTGCTGCTAACTTCCCAAAATAGAAATTTTGTCCTAGATTCTTAGCTTGTTTTACATTGAAACTTCTCTTTACATTTTGAAACATTTCGGTAAAGTCCTCCTTAGATAATTGGTGGTATTTATTGACAAAATGGATAAATTTTTGAGAAAATCGTGGAGTCAACGGTATGTTTTCTTTGTTTCCTATTGGATATCCAAAACAGAGCATTGCTATAGGAAATACCCATCGAGTGAGATTCAACATTTTACGAAGGATTTCAATATTCTCCATAATATCAGCAATATAACACGATCCGATACCTAAAGCCTCAGCTGTTATAACAGCATTTTGTGCAGCAATTAATGCGTCACAACAAGCAAGTAACAAATCAGATTCCTGAGGGGTCTCAAATTTTTCATCAACCTCATTACAAATTTCTTGAGTTTTACAAATTTTAAAATAATCCCACCATCGTTGCATATCCGCTAGAAAAATCAACACTAAGGGTGCTTTAGATATATGGGGCTGATTATCACATAATATTGCTAATTTGTCTTTCTTAGTTTGATCATTTACTTGAATAATTGAATAAAACATCATGTTACCAGCAGTAGGAGCTCTCATTGCTCCGTGTATAATTGTATTAATTTCTTCTTGTGTAAGTGATTTTGGATTATAAGCTCGAATTGTTTTTCTATTATTGATTAATTCTATGGTTTCATTATACTGATTAGAATTGCTCATTAAAACACACCATTTACTCTTATTATAATAAAATATTTTAAATAATTTTTCCCTTGCTGTTTCCCCAAAATATTCAGAGAAAATTTTCTTCATTAGATATAAAAGTTATAAGATCTTATAAAAATTCAATCTTTTAATGATCCTCATTAATTGGGATTTATTAAATATCTAAATAAAAATCTCTGCAAAAAAATTATTATGTACATCGTTTGTTTTGATTTAGAAGGAGTTTTAACGCCTGAAGTATGGATTGCAGTAAGTGAATCGACTGGAATTGGGGAACTTAAATTAACTACTAGAGATATATCTGATTATGATGCTCTTATGAAAAATCGAATAGAAATATTGCAAAAAAATAAAATTTCACTAAAAAATATTCAAGAAATTATTTTGAATATGGAACTACTACCAGGAGCAAAAGAATTTCTAGATTATATTCGAAGTATTGCTCAAACAGTTATTGTTACTGATAGTTATATCGAATTTGTAATGCCCTTTATGAAAAAATTAGGCTTTCCTATTTGTTTTTGTCATAATCTCGAAATTGATGATGAAGGAATAATTATTGATTATCAAATTCGTATTAGAGAGATGAAAAAGCAAACAATTTTAGCCCTAAAAGGATTAAATTACGAAATTATCGCAGCAGGGGATTCATACAACGATGTACCAATGTTATTAGAGGCAAAATATGGCATCCTTTTTAGACCTCCCAAAAATGTTATTGATGAATTTCCCCAATTTCCTGTAGTTAATGAGTATTCTGAACTAAGAGATTTGATTTCCAACTATTTAGGTTTATATGATTAGATTATAATGCGTGTTTTAATTACTAAATTCTTCTAATAAAAAATTCTTAAAGTCTTGGTAATTGCCAATTTCTTTCGGATTAGGAAATTCTTTGTTATCCCATATCATTTTCAATATGTTTGGCATCTCTGGAGAAATTTTAATTAATGAAATAATCTCATCTGGAAATTTTGATGGATGCGCAGTTTCAAATGTTATTGATTTAAGATTATTATTCTCCGGAAAATTTTTACGATAAATCTTAAGAGCAGCCCATCCTACAGCACCGTGGGGTTCAATAATTTTTTTATGTTTTTCATAAAATTTAACAATTGTATCCTTAGTGGCTTCATCATTTATGGAAAATGAAACGATATCTTTACGAAGTTCTTCCATATTTGGAATTTTATAAACATCTCCGCTCTCATCTATTTGACCTCCGTAAAGATCAAATATCCTAGCTAAATTTGAAGGATGACCCACATTCATAGCGTTAGATATGCACTTTTTTGAGGGCTCCACTTTTTTATAAATACCAGTTCTCAAAAAGGTTGGAAATTCATCATTCTCATTAACTGCGGAAATAAATCTCTTGACAGGAAGTCCCATTTTCTTAGCAATCAGACCTCCAGTAAGATTTCCAAAATTTCCTGAAGGAACAGAGAATAGGACTTCTTCTCCTTTTTTCTCAACAATACGGGAATAACTCCAAAAATAATATAGCGTTTGAGGTAATAATCGCCCAAAATTTATAGAATTCGCAGAAGATAAACGAAGATTTTTTAACTCTTCATCAGCAAAAGCAGTTTTTACTAAACTTTGACAATCATCAAATTTCCCATTTATTCCAAATGCTATAACATTTTTATCTAGAGATGTCATCTGTTTTCTTTGTAAATCACTAATTTCATCTTTAGGGTATAAGACCGCAACTTTAATTCTGGGCATTTCATAAAAAGCTTGAGCAACAGCACCACCAGTATCTCCTGAAGTTGCCGTTAATATTATTAACTCCTTATTTTCAATTTCGAGAAAATAGTCCATTATTCTAGCTAACGTCCTTGCTCCAAAATCTTTGAAACTACATGTAGGACCACGATCTAAATAGCATATATAATCATCATTTACAATCTTTTCAACTGGAATTTCAAAATTTAAGGCATTATTAACGATTTTTTTAAGTTTCTCTTCCGATATAATATCTCCAATGAATTTTGAAATTATAATTAACGCAATTTCGATGAAATCCATACTTTTAAAAGAATCAAGAGTCTCTTCAGTCAATTTTGGAATTTTGTTTAACATGTATAATCCATTATCTAAGGCTTGACCTCGTAAAATAGCAGTCTCAAAATCTACTTCTTTAGAATTATAATTTGTAGAGTGAAATTTCATTTTAAACGTCTCTTTTGTGTATTTATTTCAATTATGCCTTATCTTATTTCTTTCTATAACGATATTGATGAGATCGTTAAGTATGGCAGAGGCTGCTTCCAAACCTCCTGCTCCTTTTCCCATAAATATTATAGATCCTGCGTGTTTTGTTTGAAGTTTAATAAGATTTAATGCCCCACTAATATTTAGAGGTGAATCTCTTTTTACCAACCTTGGTTCTACGATTAAGTTATTTTCTTCAGCAATAGCTAAATGTTTTATAATATAACCATCTATTTTAGCTAACTCTAAAGCCTGCGGCGTGATTTTAGTGATCCCTTCAATTTTTACATCTTCAATGGATTTTGACCAACCAAGCAATTCGTTTGCTAGAATTACTAATTTACCTGCGGTGTCAAAACCTCCAACATCTAAACTTGGATCTGCTTCTGCATACCCTAACTCTTGTGCCTCTTTTAACGCTACTGCAAAAGAAATTCCTTCGGTTGCCATTCGACTTAAAATATAATTATTCGTACCATTCAGTATTGCTTTAATTCGAATAATCTTATTCCCTATAAGATTTCTTTTTATTGATAAAGCAGGAACACAACTAGCTACTGTTGCTTCATATCTTATAAAGCAGTTCATTTTCTCAGCTAAATCTTTAATTCTTTTATAATATAAAAAAAAGGGGGCTTTATTTGACGAGATTACATCGATATTATTACTTAAAGCTTCAATTATATGTGTTAATGCAGGTTCTCCAGTATTTGGATTAGTAGGAGTTGTTTCAATACAGAGATTTATACCTAATTCAGAAATTAGACCTTTAGCTTTCACATCTTTTTTCCAAAATAGATTTTTTCTAAAATTAGCGCTTTTGGCTAAAAGCTCGTTTAAATCTATTCCATCTTTATTAATTATAGCACCATCATGCTCGAAAATTGCTACTAATATACATTCACAATTATAAATTTCTTTAATCATATGTCTTTTTTCTTTTAATAATTGTAGAAAACAGGTTCCTACATTGCCTTTGCCGATTAAACATATTTTTAGTTCCATATCATCACCCGGGTTTAACTTATTATGATCGTATCAAGAAAAGATTTTTCTCTTTACATATTTTTTCAATTTCATGAATTAATTCGAATTTTGTCATTGATTCAGGAAATTCTACCTTCATTTTTACATTACTTATTTCTTCAAATCCAGTAAATTTCGCTTGTAATTCAAGAACTTTTATATTTTTTGAATCTAAACGTTTAATTGTATCTGTTATATCTGTATCGAAAACATGGCCAGATATTATTACGGTCATCATCTGACTTTTAGAACCTATAGAAATTTTAATGATTTCTATATTTTTTTCAATTAAATCCTTTTGAATATTTTTTATAGATAAATCAATAAGCTCCTCATTTAATTCAAACCAAATAGTTACAGGAATCATATTATTCTTTTTTTTATCGTGATGGTGTAATATTCCATAAATATTTCCCCCATTTTGGGAGATTGGTTTAATCATTTCTATTAAACTTCCTGGAATGTCTGGTAATTTGGCTTCTAAATAAATCATTTTGAAAATTACTTCTAATTTTTATATAATTTTTATTTAATATCTAAAGTGATCAATAATAATTTATCTGTTTTACGATTAGTTCATCAATGTACACATTTTAATTTTTCGAACCATAACTTAAATTTGAAAAGTAGCGGTGTGAAGCATTATTTAACGTGAGAGCTACATATAATTGCTTAGGTTTAAACTATTATTACAACAAGATATTTAATATCATTTGAGCTCCTCCAGCATTATCCAAGTATTTAGCATGAGAATTAACATCAATAAATTTCTTTTTATATTCACTGAAATCCATTTTTAGATATTCTTGAATGTGTAGAGCATCAAATGTATATTTGCGATAGCATGAGGTAGGATGAGCCCCAAAAGGAATCTTCACAACAGCACTAGTCGTTTGCATAGGTAATTGGGCTTTGCCTTGTAAATATCGAATATCTTCTGTTTCAACTAACTTTTCACACGTTATAATTGTTTTTTTTGCTGTTTTTCCCATATCTGCATCCATCCAAACAGCTCCAGCAATATTTCCATTCCCAAATTCATCAGCATAAGGCACATGAATTATTGCTACATCTAAATCGATCTTAGGGACCGCCATAACCTGAGTTTCTGAACCAAGTGGATCCTCAATTTGTTTAATATCATTCCTCACTTTGGCCATATCAGTCCCGATAATACCTTTTAAAGGCATGAACGGTACTTTCAAGTAAGATGCTCTCAATCCTAAAGCAATAGTAGCCTCACTTTCTTCTGATACATGAATAGCACCTGCTTCTACAGCTTTTCTATAATGTGGTGCCATACCAAAAATTTCCATTCCTACAAAACAGCTTCTTACTTCTGAGATACATCCCCCTGCTATAAGTAAATCAACCTCAATTCCCCCAACAAACGTACACAATGATAAATTTTTCTTACCTTGTCTGATTATTTCTCTACAAGCACTTATTGGTTTTCTCCAGAAAGAAAGTCCTCCTATTCCTACTAAATCACCATCTTGGACATATGTTGAAATCGCCTCATCTATAGTCATCAATTTGCTATTGTTCATTTGAGATCTCCTTATTAGATTAAAATAGTTTTAAAAAGGTTTATTATGATACTTAGAATTTATAATTGTTAGTCAAATTAAAATTAATACCATCTAACATTAACAATTTAATAAGTGTAAAAATAAACTTTCGCACATTTTAGTAAACAATTACTTAATTTTTTATTTTTTTTTAAATTTACATACTCTCAGATTCTCAACTGAAAGAATTAAGCATGAAAAACTCTTATTTTAAAATTTTAAATACTTAAACAATTAAATTAAAAATAAAAACTATAAAAAATAAATCTATTATTTGGAGATGAAACATGGTCAACAAAACCTATCCTGAATTTAGCACTCACTATCCACTACTCCTCACGACTTTTATGAAAAGACCAGTGAAAACCTATCCAAATGAAATAGGTGTAGTCTATAGAAACCATATCACTGGTGAATTCTATCGCTTTACGTGGCTTGAGTGGTATAAGCGTGCATGTCGTCTGGCAAATGTATTAAAGACTTTAGATGTAATACCTGGGAAGCCTGGTGAACCTGGTGACAGGGTTGCCACCATGGCACTTAATACACATAGACACCTAGAACTTTATTATGCTGCTCCCTGCAGTGGAGCAATGCTCCATCCAATTAATATAAGACTTTCTCAAGATCACATAATTTATACAATTAATCATGCGGAGGATAAAGTGATATTTTTTGATGATTTACTTCTACCATTATTAGAATCAGTTTATGACAAAATAAAAGATACAGTTAAGAAATTTGTCTATATGTCCGATAAGCCAGGACTGCCTGATACAAAGATAGAGAAACTTTATGAGTATGAAGCGTTGCTTTCACAAGAATCTGATAAATTTGAATGGCCCTATTTAAGTGAGGATAACTATGCTACTCTCTGTTATACTACTGGAACCACTGGACTTCCGAAAGGTGCTATGTTCACTCATAAAGCTCTATACTTATTTACTTTACACATGATAGCCTATAGTGCTTTTATCAACGATCCTACACGTGTTTATCTTGGTGAGAATGGTGTTCCTATGATAATCACACCTCTATTTCATATCCATGGTTGGGGTGCTCCTTTTATCTACACCTTTTTAGGTGTAAAGATTGTACTTCCAGGTACCTTCACTGTTGATGGTTTTTGTGAATTAGTTCAAACTGAGAAAGTGACATCTACTGCTGTGGTTCCAACGATTCTAGCCTTGCTTCTTGAGTATAAAGATCTTGATAAGTATGATTTAAGCAGTCTTATACAGGTAAGCGTGGGTGGCGGAGCTCTACCATTAGGATTAAAAACAAAGATCGAGAAAAAAATTCCTGGATTTACTGCAAGTTCTGGATATGGGATGACAGAGACGGCACCGACTACTATTTCGGCATTTGTAAAGAAATACATGAGGAACTGGTCGAAAGAGAAACTAGATGAAGTCAGAGTAAAGACAGGATTACCTATTCCAGGACTTGAAGTTGAAATTGTTAATGAGAATGGAAAACCAATTCCCCATGATAATAAAACACTTGGAGAGATAGTTATTCGTGGTCCTTGGGTAATGGAAAAATATTATAAGAATCCTGAAAAGACCGCTGATGTATGGTACGATGGTTGGTTTCATACAGGGGATGTTGCTAAAGTTGATGAAGAAGACTTCATAATTATAGCGGATAGGATGTCTGATATCATCAGAAGCGGAGCAGAAAGTATTCCTACAGTATTACTTGAGAATTTGGCTGCTATGGCAAATTTTGTGCTTGAAGCAACAGTTGTAGGCGTTCCAGATGAAGTATGGGGAGAAAAAACTCTTGCTATAGTAAAACTTATACCTAATTCTGACAAGAATGAAGATGATCTGATTGAATTTCTCAAAACTGAAGGTGTTGATAAAGGTAAGATAACTAAATGGATGCTTCCTAAACTGGTAGCCATTGTTGATGAGATCCCTAGAACTAGTGTAGGTAAGTTTAATAAAAGGGAAATTAAACAGAATTTGGATAAGTTTTTGATTAAGGCTAAAGATATGAAAAACTATTAACTCCTGTTTTAATTTAAATTATTTTTTTAAATTCTACTTTGATTTAGAAAAGAATTATCTAAGGGATAGAAACTTTCCTGATTCCATCATATTACAAGGCTTAAAATAAGATTTCCCTGTTTTTTCAGCCACATCATAAAGTTTTTTAGCCCATTCTTTATATTTTGCCTTTCCTTCTCTAAAAGGTCCTGGCATAGAAGTTCCTTTAAAAATGACTTTATCAATTAATCTATAACTTTTTACAACACCTTCCTCTAATAACCTGCACGCTTCATTTAGACTAATCGCTGAAAATATTTCTGCATCAAGATGCGGCATTAAAAATTCAGTTGCCTTCTCGTCTAATGAAGGAGATTTTTTCATTGAGCCATTCTCATTCCACTCAATATAACCCTTCCCAATTTTTTTACCAACCATTCCCGCTTCGACTAATCTCGTTAAATTCTTGCCGGGAGCAAAATCAGGTGAAACATATTTTTCAAAGTATCTCAAGATATTATAAATTGTATCTAAACCAATAGCATCGGCTAACCCAAATATCATATTTAAAGCACCTAATTGGTCAATAGAAAAACCACTATCAGTTGCATAATCTATTAGCCAATCAAAGTAGATTTGCGCTGGTATAGAAATTCTATTTGCAATTAATCCCGCTGTTTCTTTTTCAAGCTGAACAGTAAATCTTTTACCAGTTAAACAAGGGAATTTTTGTGCAATTGCTCGACCTATTTCAAGGGATTCATTTGAGGAATTTTTCCCAGGAGTGATTTCAATTAACATTCCTAAAATTGGAAAAAAGGTATGAAAATGCATCCCTATTACTTTTTCAGATCGTCCTGAAAATTGAGCAATTTTTGTTATACTTATTGATGATGTATTTGATGCTAATATTGTGTAAGGTGGTGATAATTCTCCTAAAGCCTTGAATATTTTTTGTTTTAACTCTAAATTTTCAGGAACCGCTTCGATCACAAAATTAGCATCTGCAACTCCCTTTGAAAGATCTGTTTCTGTTTTCAATCGGTTTATAATAGTTTTTGTATCGATATTATGAGCGATAATCCCAACTGATTCGAAATTGTCTAATTCTCTTTTGATATCTATGTTCTTCATAATTTCATTAGTTGCATAATATGCGGAAATGAAACTTTTATAGTTTTCTTCAGATTCTAGAGCTTCTATTCGGTCTTTAATTATTTTCCTAGAGTTATGAAGTGTTTCAGTATTAGGATCAATAACAGTTACTTTCTCATATCCGGTTAGAAGAGCAACCTGAGCGATACCTGAACCCATTATACCTGCTCCAATTACGGCTATGTTTTTTATATTATCTAAATCAACCAAGATAAAGCACCATTTTTTCGTAATAAATATTCTTTTTTCCAAATTTCTAATTAAAATGTATCCTATATAAAGAATTAATTCTTTTTAGCTTTATCTAACTGCTTTTTCAGTTTTAAAAAGAATTCAGGCGTTGAAATCTGGTATGGAATCGGATATCGTGTTCCAGCTTTATGAGTCTTTTCCATCCCCTCTATAATTTCATTCACTATACCCATTGGTATTGATGCTATTAAATCCGTGTCCAATGCCATTCCAAATCTACGATCACCAAGACAAGGAAAAGCAATTTGTAGATCACCTGTTAATATAGCATTTGAAATGGTGTCTGCACACACTCCGTCGCAAAATGTAGACATCGAAACTCTACCACCTCTTTTCCATAAATATCCCTGAATGATTCTCATGATTTGGGCAGAATTTCCCCATATTAGAATTATGTCAGGATCAAATTCTACACGACCAAACGCGCCCGAAAGAATACCATTATACTTTCCAAATGGAATTTTTGGCATAGATGCTGTTGTTTTTTTGGCAGCATCCTTAGTTTCATTATATCTTCCTAAGAAATAAGCGCCTTCTTCAAATAGACGGTTAGATTCTTCAAATCCAAGAGATATCTCAGCAAGTGGACATAAATTATCTTCTTTATCACAAGCCATAGTCCACCCATAATATCTCGCATAACTAAAAAGCTGGCATACTGCGAGTTTATTCTCAGATTTTTTTAAGAATTTCACATTTTCCAGATCTTTTAGGTCTTCTATTAACTTAACTGCTACTGGAAAAGTAGATAATCTTAAATATTTATTCAACCTTATTTCTAAATCTTCCCATTTCCCCATACAAATTACCTATATTTTAATAAAATATTACAAATCAGCTTTGTTCTTTCTTAACACAGCGGAGTCCTGTACTAATAAGACTAGACAAACAACTATTACAGAATAAACATTCTACTTTTCGATCACCAACACCTTTTAACCATCTTTCTGGTAGATCTGGTTCTCGAATTAAAGGTCTTGAAAATGCAACAAAATCAGCACTTCCTTCTTCCAATATCTGTTCAACAATATCGAGTGAATTTATTCCCCCCACAACTATCACAGGAATATTAATAGCTTTTTTAATTTCTTTTGCAAATGGTAAATTATAAGCAGGTTCATTAACGGTCCCAATTAGCATACGACTTTCAGGAATAAAAGTGGGTTTCCAGCCCAAATCTTTCTTCTTGCGCAAAACAACTTCCCACATGCCTCCACTTACCTCAATTGCTTTAAACCCTATTGTAGCTAATCTTTTAGCAATTTTAGTGGAATCTTCAATTGTTAATCCACCTTCTAAGAAATCACCACCATTCATTTTAATCAATATTGGAAAATCTTCTCCAACCAATTCTACACCTTTTTTATATATTTCTTCTACAATTCTCGTTCTATTATCAATACTACCGCCATATTCATCAATTCGTTTGTTTGTATAAGGAGAAAAAAATTCACTTATTAAATATCCATGCGCTCCATGAAGCTGAACTGCATCGAATCCAGCTTCTTTTGCTCTTCTAATAGCTTGAGCAAAAGCTTCAATAGTTTCGGAAATTTCTTTTTTAGACATTTCTTTAGGTAAAAATTTTGTTAATTTCTCCAATACTGCAGATGGTGCTAATCTAATCTCTAAATGACGTGATTGTCGACCACAATGAACTAATTGGAGCACAACTTTACAATCATCACCATATTTATGTATAATATCAGCAATTTTACTTAAACCATGTATCAAATCATCATTGTAAGCACCTAATTGTTTATCAAAAGCAATTCCAGATCTTTGAACATATGCATACCCAGTTATTATTAAACCTACTCCTCCTTCTGCTAAGTTTTTATAGAGTGTTACATGCTTATCAGTAACTTGCCCTTCTTCTGTAGCCATTCCTTCATAAGTTGCTGATCTTATGAATCTATTCTTAATATTTAATTGTCCAATTTTTTTAGGTGTTGAAAACATAATCATTTATCTTATATGGTTAACAATGAACAATAGTTGAATTAAATAATTATTAAATGTTTATTTTCTCATTCTAACTTCAAAAAAATTAATTAACTTTATTAATTTATTAATTGTTTATCCACTATTATAAACTCATAGAGGTAATTCACCATTAGAAAGAGATTAAAGCAAGGTTTAATTCAAGTTTATTTTGGGCGCGGCAAGGGTAAGACAACAGCTGCAATTGGTCAGGGTGTGCGCGCTACTGGACATGGTTTCAAAGTATTCATGATTCAATTTATGAAGGGGAATTATAAATATGGAGAAATAAACGCTATTAATTCCATTCCCTATTTTGAATTAAAACAATTTGGTAGCCCTGATCTTATAGCAGAACCAGGAGAATTTGACATAAATGAGGGAAAGAAAGCTCTTGCTTTTGCTAAAGATATTATCATGAGCGATGAATATGATATTGTTATTCTTGATGAAATTGGTGTTGCTATATCGATGAACGTAGTACCTATTGAACCAGTATTGGAACTTATAAAAAATAAACCAGAAAAGGTAGAATTGATCCTTACAGGAGGTCCAAAGATGCATCCAAAGATAAAAGAGTTAGCAGATTTAGTAACTGAAATGAAAATGATTAAACATTATTATTCCTCTCAGGGAATAAGTGCGCGATATGGGATTGAGTATTAAATACAATTTAATTAGTTTGTTTTATATAATGGTGAAGAGGCTTTCATAAAGCGATTCATGTGGCGCATCTTGGCTACTATTTTACCACTTTCTTTTTCTTCTAATATCGCATCATACCAGAAATATTCTGTTTTTGAGCTTATAGCAACACATATCATTTCACCGCTAACTATGTATGGTACTCCAACTTTAACTGGACCATTTACATGTTGAACTTCTGTAGCTCCATAAAATGCCACAGCACTAAGAGTTTTTGTCGCTGTTAATTGATATCCTAACGCCATAAGACGGCTAATCGCAGTTGGAGAGAGAATGCCACAACCCCATGGGGAATTACCTTTATAATATTCAAGATGATCTGTAATAGCTACAAGTCCTTTTTCCACTTCTTCTTGTGATGTTGACACCTCACGAGGTTCAAATTTATATCCCGGTTTAAAACCAGATAGAATGCGAAGTTCTTCCGGATCACTACTTTTAAGATCTAAGGTTTGTAGATATGAAGGCTCCTTAGGATTTCCTATCGAGACTGTTCCTTTCGCAACAATTTTTCCATCGGGCATCTCAACTCTTGCTTCTACTTGAACATCATCCACTCCCTTTGGTGGTTGAGTAACAACTGCCCGTACTTTTTCTCGATCTGTTGTAGCAAATGTATAGTACATACTTACTGAACCAGTTTCAAACCAATGATCTCCAAAAATCTTTAGCATCACGGGTGCAAATAAACTGAGGTGAATTGTACCAGGTATTGTTCCTCCACGCATTCCGACCTTTCGTGCTGTCCCATCATCATGAATAGAAGTTTTTAAATTTCTCCAAATATTTTCTGGCTCCCGCCACCCACCATATATATGTCCTTCCTTTATTATGATATCATCAGACATAGCAATCAGCTCATTTTTTTACTTTTAAAAAACAATTTTAGTTTTATATCCATATTTATTTTATTGATATATTCTAATTTGATTTTTTGATATTTATATTTCTTCATTGATAATCTAAAACTTCTAATGAGCAAATATAAAAAAATTGCTGCTTGTGGATTGATATGTAGTGATTGTAAGATATTTAAAGCACTAATTGATTTGAAAATCGCTAATGAATTAGTAGAGTTTTTTAATGGAAAATGGGAAAATGTAAAAGTAGAAGACTTTCGTTGTAACGGCTGTAGAGATGTAGCTAATTGTTGGAGTTCTGAATGTAGAATTCGAGAGTGTTGTGTTAATGATAAGAATCTAAATTATTGTTATGAATGTCATGATTTTCCTTGCGATAAATTAAAAGAATGGGCGACTCAAGATGAATCCTATACTAAGGCCTTAAAAAATCTTCAAAACATGAAAAAATAACATTATTAAGATCTAATATAATCTTGAGATGATACCATCGAAATGATTATCAAATGATAATATTGCTCTAGCATTAACTTTATTAGTTAAAAATATTAGAGAAGCATCTACAAAACTTAATAATCGTTTAGGGTTTGTATATTTTTTTAACATTTCATAGCTTTCTTTATATTGTTCTGGTAATAATTGAACAATCTTAAAAAAATTATCATCACCCCAAATTAGTTTAAAATATTCATCTAAATAGTAAGCATTCCCTTTAAATCGTGAATTAACCAGCGTTAAGAGTTCACTTATCACTAAATAATTTGTTATTATTGGTTTATTATAATTTTCTTTAAGTTCATTCATTAATTCTAACGATCTTTGGTGATTTTTATCTCTTCTAGATTTTAAAGCAAAAAAATAATTTGAATCAATTATAACTGTCATAACTTTTTCAGTAATTGCTTTTTTTGATTATAATCTATATAATAATTCATCATCAGTTTTTTCTAGATGTTCCAAGGGCGCGTCAATTGCAGTTTCTTTTATTCTCTTAATTAATTCATTTGTGATTGGGGGATGATCAATATGCTCTGATACAAACTCATCAAACCGTTTATATACAAATTCAATACTCTTATCTAATAAATCTTGTTGGGAAATTTTCTTTCCTAATTTAAGGGTGATTTCTGCCTGTAATTTTTCTAGTAGAATTTTATTATTTAATTTTACATTTGCCATATATTTTAATTAGAAAATTCTACTTATTATACTTTTCTACTTTTTAGTAATAAATCAATTGAGATTTAAAAGAAAAAATTTCAAGGAAAATGTAGAAAGTTTCATTAAATAAATAAGAAAAAAAAGAATAAATTTCACATAAATACTATTGTTCCTTCTCCGGTAGTTACGACCTCATCATTTTGGTTTTTTACTATGGTATCGCAAATGATGAATTTCAACTTACCTTCCTTTTTCGTAAACATTTCTTTTACTGTGGCAACTGCGGTGCACGTATCACCAAAAAACACAGGTTTAACAAATTTAACCGTTTGACCTCCATACAATATACCTGGTCCGAATAGCTTAGTACCCAAAACTGCTGATATTAAACCAGAACTCAAAGCTCCATGCGCAACTTGTTTTCCAAACATCTGAGTTTTTGCGAATTCAGGATTAACATGTATAGGATTATAATCTCCTGTCACCTCTGCAAATTTCATAACATCTTCTTCGGTTATCTTTTTAGTAAATTCTGCAGAATCGCCAATTTTATAGTCCTCATATTTTACAGGTTCTAAATCTGACATAAAAAGAATTAATGTAAAAGTAGATATAAATTTTAACTATTAAGATGAAAAAGAAATGTCTAGTAGGTATAATAAATGTTGACATGTTTAGAGAAAATGCCGTTCTTAATGTTGAAGATTTAAATTATATGGAGCTTTTAGAAAGTAAATAGGGCTTAGAACTTCATTTTTTTTTAAGGTTTTCTAAAAGAATTGCACCATTTACTGGAAATGTGGAAAGGTTTATCAGCTATGTGGCTATCTATATATGTTGAAGATTATGGAAGAATTGGAAAAGTATAAAAAAATGGGTCAAGACTTCATTAACAAATTGAAGCTAAAGACATACCCTGTTGCGGTTAAAATGATGCCTCCAGGTGAGGAAGTTACATCAAATGCCCTTCGACCACACAAAGTATTTGGTCGAGATATCCCCGCCTGTATGACTTATACGTGGTGTAGACGCTCAGGATTCTCTTTTTATTTACAAGCTGACGATATTGCTTGTAAACCAGTATCAATAAAATATTTTGGTTTGGAACAAACAACAGATCCAGACGATGTCTATAAAGCTTGGGACCGGAAAGCGAGATACAAGAGAAATGCAGAGGCCGAAAAGAAGTCTCGGGAGTTAGATGCTACCTTAGATTTTGGAGAAATTCAAGGTTTCGTGGTATCCCCCCTGAACATGACAATTGTCATCCCCGATGTAGTAATGATATATACCTCGCCTTTAAATCTTTCCCATCTCATATTAGCTGCAACCTACAATGGAGAATGCTTTACAAGTCACTTTAACGGAATGGAAGCTTCTTGTAAGGAAGGTATCGTCCGAACTTATAAAACAAATGAATGTCAAGTTGTTTCCCCAGGCATGGGAGATCGTGCATTAGCTGCAGTTCAAGACCATGAAATGATTTTTTCAATACCTGAATCCAAATTAGAAATGGTACTTGATAATTTATTTCTTGCAGGTAAAAGGTTGGGCTTTAAACCCTTTGGAATCCCTCATTCGAACCCAACGATAACAGCAGGTACTATTTTTGAAAATCCTGTTGAACCGGGAGTGTGGGATTATTTAAGAAAAAGAATTAAAAAATAAGAGATTAGAAAATACATTAATAAAATGAATAATAGAAGTTAAATATATGATGAGTAGTAAAAATAAGACTTTAGAGGATTATCAAAATGCTGGAGAAGAAATATTCCATAAACTACATCTTGATTCTTTTCCAGTGTCGATAAAGTATATAAAAGATCTTGATAATGATATCCCTCGGGGAGTTAGAAGACCTATAGATAATGGAGAAAAGATGTCGATTTGCCAAGCTTTTACTTATGCTCGTAGATTTCGGCAGAAGTTATGCATCACAGCAGCGGACAATTTTTGCACTCCGTCCTCCGTCGCGCATGGATGGGTTCCTCTCACGATGGAAGAATTTACAGAATCTCAAGTACGTCAAAAATGGTCAAAAGACGCTCAAGCTGAAAAAAGGAGAGCGGAACATACATATGCGAATAACTTTAAAAATATTATAGAGTTAGCGTATCGTGGCATAATTGTCTCTCCGCTAATAGAAACTCCCGTTATTCCAGATTCCATATTGATTTATTGTGATGGACCAAAACTCACATACATTATAAACGCATTAAATTATGAACACAAACGTAAATATAGAATACAATCAACCTTTGAAGGTTTCGGAGAAAGTTGCGCTAAGGGAGGATTAATGCCGTTTATTACCCGAAAAGCCCAAATTGTCATCCCTGGCACGGGTGATCGCTCATTTGCTGGAATTCAAGATCACGAACTAGGAATTGGAATGCCCGCAAGCTACATTTTCTATGTATTGGAAAATTTATTTCAAACAGGGGCGGATCAAGGTTTAAAGTTTCCTTTAAGACAATTGATTCCAAAGTTAGATGAAAAGTTAACCCCAGGATTCAAATATATGCGAGAAGTAATAGATAAAAAATTAAATGAAATGAAAGACGAATGAATTAGAGGAGTATGGGGATCCAAAAGTTAAAAGTAATATCCCTAAAGCTAGCAACTTAAATAGTTTAGGAACACCTGTAATCAGAAAACAAATCTTCACCAGCATAACCTTTCTGCGGAATATCATCATATAGAAAATTATGTTTAAAGTTCGGCATAAAAAACTATAACTGGGATGATTGTTGGTATGGTTACAAATTATTTGCTTTATTAAACCTTTACAGAATTGTCTGGTGGTGCACTGCGAATTTAAAAACTTCCATATGGTGTCGTGGTTTAGAAAGATCCCTCCTCACTATAGAAGATTTAAATTGTATAGAGCTCTTAGAAAACTTAAGTATTTTTAAGAATTGGGAACAATTTCCCACTAATTTTGTTCTAATCTTCATTAATCAATCCACATCAAACCCAAATATTTAAATATTTAAGATGTGCTAATAATTATAGTGATTAAAAATGGAATAAGTTTATAGCGATTATCATTTTTGAAATAAACTTTTTTTCTAAGTACTAATTTTAGCTATTATAATTATAGATTACTGCTATGAACTTTACCTTACACCTTATACATTGACTTACTTCAAAAAGATATGATAATTTGCTATAAGCTTCATTTTGAGAAGTAGAGAAGTAAGAAATTCAGTATAAGTAGCCAGAATAGGTAGGCTCTATTAGATCAATTTTGACTAAGTCAAATATAAGATCAAGTTTCATTAAAAATAAAATAATATTATATATCCGAAGGTGTTTATAAAATGGCATACAAACGTCCTTGGCATTGTTATTCAAAGTGGACTAGACTACCTTACCAGCATAAAAGAAGTTCGAATCATCGAAGAGAATATGCGAGAGGTGGTCCTGAATCAAAGATAGTTAGATTCTGGGGCGGGAATAAATCTAAAGATTGGGAAGATTGGGAGTTAGCCATCGGATTGAAGGTTAATTCACAGATTCAAATATCATCAAATACTTTGGAAGCTATTCATATCACAATCAACAGTGTCCTTCGAAAAAAACTAGGACGCATTAGTTAAAGCAGCACGATGTTATTTTAATTTTTAGTAAAAATTTAGAAGAATTAAAAGCATTCAAACAAAGACAACAAGTAGTTAGATTATAGATAGAAAATAAAGAGAGTGAAGAGAGCTGAGAAAACCATGAAAACACATAGAAATTCAGGAGACATTGAAAAAACTCGACGTAGGAATTCCTATGCAATGTTAATCAATTTACTCTTCTATGGATTCGGTCAAACTCTGTTCAATATCGTTTATATCCCTTTCATATATGATTTCACAGGTTCTATTTTTATAACCGGAGTTATTACTACAGTAGGGAGTATAATACAATTCTTACCAATGCCATTTTTAGGAAAATTATCCGATAAGTACGGGAGAAAGTTGATGTGGTATTTTGATACTCCCTTTATGATTCTTGGATTATTTTTCTTCATTATAGCAAACAATTTATTTATTCTTATAGCTGGGGTCTTGTGTTTCTACTTTGGTTTAGCAATTGCTCTTTCAGTTTACCTAGTATTTGTTTCAGAAAATAGTACAGAAACGAAAAAAGGATTTAATTTTGCAATCATGGCTTTTGTCCAATTTGGGGGAAGTATTGCAGCCAGTTATTTTGTTCTGGTTGACTCGAGGTTTAATTTTCAATTTTATTTTTTCCTTTTTATAATAATCATAGTATTTAATTATATTATCTTTATAATATTTATATCTGAACCTATCCCACGAAAGTCTAGTTTACAAAAAAATCCAGATAAACCATCTAAAACTGAAAAAGGAATTTGGCGGAAAATACTTACAACACCCAAACTAAGAGCAGTAGTAATTTTTTTCACTTTAGATGCTTTTATTTATAGTATTTCTTTGTCTATTTATAGTGCGGGTCTGATTGATCAATACAAAATCACCCTGCAAGATATAGCACTCTTATCTCTTTGCAGTAACATTAGTTTGGTGTTGTTCCAAATTCCCGCAGGTCATCTCACTGACAAAATCGGAAAAAAAAAAACCTTGATATTATGTGAATCACTAGGTTTAGCATTTTTTTCCTTACTTGTTATAGCTTTTTTTTTATGGTCAAGTGGTTTTAAAAGTTCATTACTTCTATTATTAATTATAGGACAAATTATTAATGCTGCGGTTGCTACCACGTTTATACCCTCAGAAGGTATAACCTTAACAAATTTAGACGAATCCAGGAAAGCAGAATCCTATGGGATTGTGGCACTTATTAGAGGGATTGGTGTAATACCTACGGGAGTGATTGCAGGATTCTTAATTGCGAGCGTGCATTATATCGCCTCTTTTATTTTCACGATAATGGGGATCATCTTTTTGTTATGGTTCTTATCAAAATATTTTGAGGGTGAGAGTAAAAAAAAGGGAGAAATTTAGCAATTGTAAAAGGGACGGGAATACTATGGAAATTTAAAAAGATAAAACATCATTAGATTGACAAAAAAGTTGGAGAGAACCAAAGGAATCAAAAAACTCATATGAGAAGTAACTTTTTCTGTTAATAATCAACTTTTTCATATAGTAAAATCAATAAAATTTAGTAAGAGAAACTCAATTTATGAGTACACATGAAAATTCCAAAAGAATTGATAGAGTAAAGCGGAAAAATCTTTGGACATTATTCTTTATCAATTTAATTCATGGAATGGGTGCTGGTATGTTTAATGTAGTATATCAACCATTTATTTTAGACCTTACAGGATCTATCCTTATGACGGGTATTATAGTATCTATTGGTGCTATTATACAATTTCTACCAATGCCATTAATAGGAAAACTGTCAGATAAATTTGGACGTAAGAAGCTGATGTTAGGTGCCATCCCCCTCTATATTTTAGGATTAATTTTTCTTATTTCCTCGAATCCAAGCGCAATTATATTTCTTTTAATTGGTATTCTTATCTATTTCTTAGGAATGGTTATGAATAATCTCAGTAGTTTAATATTTATTTCTGAAAATAGTAATAAATCAAAAGGATTGATGTATGGGTTGATACTTTTTTCCTTTTTTGGAGGAACGATATTTGGTTCGACTTTTGTTTTGTTTGGGAGTGCTTTTGATACTCGGTTTTTCTTCTTAGTATTTATAGGCATTTTGATAATAGAGGGATTGATTAATTTAGTTTTTATATCAGAAAAATTTCGAGTTGTAAATAATCCGAAACAGCTTTCAGTTGCAACCATTGAAGTGGAAGAACCGAGTTTATGGAGAAAGATTATTAAAAATCCCAAAAGTAGAGGAGTATTGATATTCTTAACTTTAGATCTATTTATTTACAATATTGGTCTGTCAATTTATAGTGGAGGATTAAGAGATTTTTATCAGATTACACGAGAAGAACTTGCTTTGATAACAATCGTATTTAACACTTCTAATATGATCTTTCAAATTCCTGGAGGACATATGGCAGATAAAATCGGGAAAAAAAAATCCCTCATTTTAAGTCAATTCTTTGGCCTATCATTTTTTATCATTAATATCCTAGCCTACTTTATTTGGGCTGGTGGATTTACAGCATTCCTATTGCCAGCCTTAATTATCAGCCATATTCCCTTTGCCATGAGTGTGTGTACATTTATTCCCTCTGAACAGATGGCATTAACCGATTTGGATGAAACCAAAAAAGCAGAATCATATGGAATTGTTGGAATGATAAGAGGTATAGGTTTCATCCCAACTGGATATATTGGTGGATTACTAATGCAAAATGTACATTATGTAGCACCGTTATTTATCTCATTTATAGGAATCTTTTTTGAAATTTGGTATTTATCCAAATATTTTCATGATTAAGTTAACACTCAATTATAAAACAATAACAAATTTAATTTTTCAATAATTCACTTCTTTAATCTCAAAATTATTTATAATTTAAAGAAAAAAATTGGTGAAATAATGGGAAAATTAGCAAGAAAAGTGGCTATGGTTGGAGCGGGAATGAGTACGTTTGGTGCTCACTTTCCACTTAAAAGAAATCCAGACTTATGGGTTGATGCATGGTTAGATGCAGTAAGTAGAGTTGATAATGGTATTGAACCAAAAGATATTGATGCTTGTTATGTTGGTAATTATTCTTCAGATCTATTTAATCATCAGGGACATTTAGGACCACAGATGGCAGGTTTAGTAGGATTAGTTCCAAAACCAGCATCACGTTTTGAGGGAGCATGTGCTAGTAGCGGAATTGCTCTTCGTCAAGCTATTTTAGCGATTGCATCGGGGGTTCATGATGTTATTGCTGTGAGTGGTGTTGAATGTATGACAGAATTACCAACAACAGGAGTCACCGATGTTTTAGCTACAGCATCCGATAGTTTATTCGAATATCCTGCTGGAGCGACATTCCCAGGTTTGTATGGTACTCTTGCATCGGCACACTTCCACAAATATGGAACAACAGTAGAAGATCTAATGAGAGTGGCAATAAAAAATCACGAAAATGGAAAGGAAAATCCATATGCCCATATGCAAAGTTCAATTGCCGATATGATGAAAAGCAAAATAGCAAAAATCGAAAAGTCCGGAGGAGATATTCCAGATTGGAAGGATGAGTTTGATTTCCTTAAAAGCAGCTCAAATCCAATGATTGCTTATCCTCTACGTTTGTTTGATTGTAGTTTGATAACTGATGGAGCAGCTTGTGTATTTTTAGCAGCTGAAGATGTAGCTAAAAACTTTACTGATGCTCCGATTTGGATTGCTGGTACTGGTCAAGGGAGTGCAGAATTATCTTTGCATGATAGAAAAGATTTAACGAGTTTTATTGCTTCAAAAGAAGCAGCACGACAAGCTTATGAAATGTCGGGACTTAAACCCAAAGATATTCAAATAGCAGAAGTCCATGATTGTTTCACTATTGCAGAAATAGTCGCTTTAGAAGATTTAGGTTTTTATGAAAAGGGTAAGGCTGTTGAAGCAATTAAGAATGGAGAAACAAAGAGAGATGGATCATTGCCAATTAATACGAGTGGGGGACTGAAAAGCAAGGGTCATCCTGTAGGGGCTACTGGTGCAGCATTTTGCGTAGAAGTCTTTAAACAAATGAGAGGTATTGCTGAAAGAAATAGGCAAGTGAAATTTGATGTAGAACGTATGTTAGTCCATAATTTGGGCGGATCAGGAGCTACATGCGTTGTCACAATTTTTGAAAAGTAGAGGTGAGAAAAATATGTCTGAGAGTGAAAGAGATTTTACTATAAAAAGTTATATAGATTTTTTAGCTGAAAAAAAATTAATGGGCTCAAAATGCAAAGATTGCGGCGAGATGTATCTTCCAGTAAGGAAATTATGCATTAAATGTAATAAAGCAAACATGGAATGGGTAGAAATGTCAGGGAAAGGGCAAATTGCTGCTTTTACAAGTATTACTGTAGGAACACCTTTCTTTGTTGAAAAAGGTTATGGTAGAAAAAAACCTTATTGTTTTTCAGTAATAAAGTTAGAAGAAGGTCCGATGGTAAGTGGACAATTAATAGGTGTAGATGAGACTAAGCCTGAGACAATTAATGTCGGAATGCCTGTTAAAGCAACATTTATTGAAACCGAAATTAGAGGAGAAACAAGAGTAGATTTGGGCTTCGAGCCTGTATAAACTCATATTTTTATTTTTTTTTATTTTAAATTTTAAATTTTCGTTTGTAACAACATTAATTAAACAAAGGCATTTTCATCCAATTTTAGAGCTTTGACCTCCGTCTACAGGAAACATAACTGAAGTAATAAACTTTGCTTCATCTGATGCTAGAAACAAAGCGGCATAAGCTGTATCCCATGCATCCCCCATTCCCCCTTTTAGAGGAACCATACTATTCCTCATTTCGATTATATCCTCTTTACTTCTCCCTGTGCTTCTTGCCATCCCTTCGATAGCTATAGGTGTGTTCATTAATCCTGGCATGATCGCATTAACACGGATACCATTCTTGGCATACTTCATAGCAAGCTGATGAGTTAAAGAATTAACTCCTGATTTTGAAATTTTATAAGCTACATATCTCACAGCACAAACAGCTGCTACAGAAGAAATATTTATTATTGAACCGCTTTCCTGTTTCTCCATCACTGGTAAAATATATTTACACGTAAAAAACATTCCTTTAAGGTTTATATTGAAAATTTTATCCCACATCTCTTCACTCAAATCGACCAACTTCCTATCTCCCTCACCAATACCAACATTATTGACCAGAATATCAATCCTTCCGTAAACTTCAACACATTTTTCGGCTATCCTACGACAATCATCTTCCCTAATAATATCCGCTTTAAAAACGAAGGATTCTCCACCTTCTTTATTAATCATGGATTTTGTTTTTTTTGCAGCATTAAGATTTTTATCAACAAGCATTACCTTGGCTCCTTCACGGGCAAATAATATTGATATTGCTCTTCCATTCCCAATAGTATCTCCTGGTTGTTGTCCTGCTCCAACTACTATAGCGATTTTTCCCTTTAAACGGTCTACTATTCTATTACACCTTTTTATGCTTTTTTTAGGATTCCTAAATTCCCAAAATATCTAATTATGAAAATCATTTAAAATTATATTGAAATAAAAGAAGAGCTTTTTATTTAAAAAATTTATAATTTTAGATGTTATTAAATCCCTTTATTAGTATTTTCGATATGAAACCTATTACATATGCTTTTTCTCAATGTCTGGAATATAGGTTAAAACACTTCTATCTTTTCTTAATTCTCTAACTATTTGGCTTTCAAGGGATTTGCTAATTTGAATATTATTGCTTGTTGTATATTCTCTTACTGTTGCTCTATTTATCTTTTCAATATCCACTTCCTTTGCCCAACTTGAAATTATAATAATAAGCTCTCCACCATTCCCCCCCATAAACTTCGGTAAATAGCACTCAGCTAGACTCTTAGTAAGAAACACAGCATAGACAAATAATCCTTTAGAATCTAATTGTTTATATACTTTTGGAACTATAGGGCAATCCAAGATTGTCATATGAATATTTTTTCCAGCTTTTTGAATCTTCTTGTAAAGCGGCATCCATTCGTCAGCCCCATCTTGTGACATTCCATGTTTTGCCCTCGGTACATACTGAATCCCATCCACTAGTTTTAAAATATCATCAAGAAATCTAATTTGTTCAGGACCATCTAAATGGTAAAAAGAATAATCCATATGCTCTGCCTGCTCTCTTAAGTCTGGTAGTACAAACCTTTCAAAATATTTCTGATTAAGCATAACACAAAAATCGCTTTGCATGGTATAATATCGCTTTGGGCACCAGAGATTTAACCAAGTATCACATCCATCCGCATGTTTATTAATAATATTTTGTAGTTCATCGTAAAGTCTAAGATACTTTTCCATAATAATTGCTCTACAAGTATCTATTAGTTCTGGATTTCTTCTCATTTGAATGATAATTTCTTGAGGACCTAGAAATGATACTAAGATATCAAGTATTCCTCCTAAATCAGTCATGGCAACACAATAATTATTTTTTGCCCCTCGCTTCGCAGCAATTTCTGTGGTACGCTTTAACCTAACATACCACTCATTATCATTGTTTAATTTAGCACTCTCAAGAAGATTAACAATATCTTTACATCGGTTTTTCTATGAAACCATATAGTACCTGATTTATATTCAGGAGTTACCCCTAATACCGCTGCTATTACCCCCGGACCGTAATTAGGAAAATATCTGGGAATACATTCACCACCCCAGACTAAACCATCACTATTGTTTTCAAGAGTGTCTAGAATCGGCTCAATTCCATCCCAATTTTTACCTAAATCATAATTTAACGCACCTGATGCTAAGAGTGCCTTTGCAGAATTCGGTCCCTCTGGTATATTATATGCAATTGTAGGTCTATCAGTAGTTTCATGGTCCCACCATGCTTTCATTCTCTCCTTTGCTTCTTCTAAATCTTCTTTTACAATCATTTTAAAATTATCATTTACCCTAAGTATTCAATCTCCCCTTGTATTCTAATGTCTCGTGATGAGCTACCAATAAGTATATTAAATAAACCTTTCTCAGCTTTCCAGCAATTATTTTTTTCATCAAAGAAGGAGAGATCCTCTTTTTTTAATTCAAATTTAATAGTTTTCCTCTCATTAGGTTTTAGTTTAATCCTTTTAAATCCTTTAAGTTCTTTGAGCGGTCTTTCTACACTACACTCAACATCTTGGATATATAATTGGACAACTTCAGTTCCAGAATATTCGCCACTGTTAATTACATCGACTGACACAATAATAGTTTCATCTCCAGAAATTTTTTCTTTATTTACTTTGAAGTTTTCATAACTAAATTTAGTATAAGATAACCCATGACCAAATGGGAATAGTGGCTCAATATTCCGTGTATCAAAATGACGATATCCCACAAAGATGCCTTCATCATAAAATACTTTTTCATCACCTGGATAGGTCCGTTCAGAAACATGTGCAGGTGAATCTGAAAGTTTCTTTGGAAATGTTATAGGAAGTTTTCCAGAGGGATTTATTTCACCAAAAAGTATATTAGTAATTGCATTACCACTTTCCATTCCCCCATACCATGCTTCTATCACAGCAGGAACCTTATTTATCCATTCATTCATAGAGATTGGGCTTCCATTGATAAGTATTACAATCGTATTAGGATTTTCTTTAATGGTTTTAGAAATAAGTTCAATTTGATTAGATGGTAAATTGAATGATTTTTTATCTTCTCCTTCAGCATCCATTCCCCGCTCGTGTTTTAGTCCCGCAAAAATTAAAGTTACATCCGCTTCTACAGGTGAATCGATTATCTCAACTCTTCCTTTACATTTCTCTCTTATTCCATCAATTGGTTTAATCTCATATGGAGGAAAATTCGTAGAGCTCCCAGCTCCTAAAAATGTCTTTTTGTTTGCATTTGGGCCTATTACCGCGATTTTCTTTAGTTTTTCGATATTCAGAGGGAGAATATTTCTTTCATTTTTTAATAGTACTATACCTTCTTCAGCGATTTTACGAGCTAATAGTTGGTGTTCAGAAGTATTTCGACTACCTTGCGGTAAAGAATCCTCATCATCAAATAATCCTACCAGAAACATTACTCTTAGAAGTCGTCTTACATTTTCGTTAAGAACTTCCTCTGTAAATTTTCCTTCTTCAAAAGCTTGTTTCATTTTAGTTAGCGAATATTTATTTGGAGTTGGCATTTCTAAGGTTAAACCTGCGTTTATGCTACTTTCTGTACTTGTTGTAGCTCTCGTTGCTCCCCAATCTGAAACAACAAAACCTCTAAATCCCCATTTATTCATTAATACTTCTCTTAGGAGATGTTTATGTTCAGAAGCATAGATTCCATTTATCTTATTATAACTACTCATTATTGACCATGCATCTGCATCTTGAACAGCTGCCTTAAAAGCAGAATAATATATTTCTTGTAGAGCTCTTTCACTAATTTCTGAGCTTACGGTAAATCGATTTGTTTCTTGATTATTACAAATAAAATGTTTTATGCAAGCTGCAATTCTCTGACTTTGAACACCTTCTACAACTGCAACTGCTAATTTTTTATTCAAATAAGGGTCTTCTGTTTGATATTCAAATGTTCTTCCACACATCGGTGTTCTTTGAATATTTATTCCCGGAGCAAGTAACATATGGGCGCCGACATCCCGAACTTCTTGGGCTATAGCCAAACCAAATTCTTTAGATAATTCTGGATTCCACGTAGCCGCTCTACATATTGTTGAGGGAAAGTAAGTTGACTGTATTTTACCTTCCGTATCAACGCGAACACCATGAGGACCATCGTGCATTTCAAAAGATTTAATACCTAATCTTCTTATTGGTGGCGCATACCACACTCGTCTTCCAGCACACAATTTAAACTTTTCATATAAATTTAATCGTTTTAGTAAGTCTTCTATTCGTTTCTCTATATCAAGAGAACTATCCATAAAAGGTAATTTGGATAATTCGGTCTTACGTGTTTCTTTACTCATTATAATCATCCCCTTTTTTATAAATAAAATATTATAAAAATAATAAGAATTTTGATATTAGAGTAAATAATTTAAAACGGATTATTTAGAAGCTCCTACAATTATGGTGAATTTACATTAAGAAATATACAAAGGTTATAATACCCGTAATCATCATTGTGTTAGGATTATTCTCTATTTACATATCCTTTTTTACTATAGATAAACTAGAAATTCAAAATATTGACGTAGAATTACATGTTAATGGTGATAATGCTTATGAATATATACGAGATCAATTAGATATCGGTTATCGAATCCCAGGAACAGAAGAGAGAAAAAATTGTGCTATCTATTTCATTTCGAAATTTCAAGAAATTGAAAGTAATTTTACTTACATTCTCCATAATTTTACTACTCACTCAACTGAGTGTCAAAACGTTTTATTCAAATTAAATCAAAATTATGGCAATATAATAATTTTAGGGGCTCATTATGATTCACGTGCTAAAGCGACGAAGGATCCTAACCCTTTAAATAGATCATATCCTGTACCTGGTGCCAACGATGGTGCTAGTGGATGTGCTGTCTTGATTGAACTTGCTAGAGTGTTTTATCAAAGAAGAATAAATCTGTCATGCCAGGTATGGTTTTTATTTTTTGACGCAGAGGATCAAGGTAGAGATAATGCTTACGGGATTGATAATTGGGGGTGGTGTGAAGGATCGAAAGCATTTGTGGATGAAATTAATAGTTTTTATAATTCTGAGACTGAAAATTTAGATTGTATGATTTTATTAGATATGGTTGGAGGTGAAAATTTACGTTTTATCAAGGAGCAATACTCTACTTCTTCTCTATTAGATGAATTATTTGCGGTTGGAAGGCGGTTAGGATATACTGAGCAATTTCCATCCAATCCGACAACAGCGTCGATTATGGACGATCATCAAGCTTTTGTAAACATTGGTATTCCTTCAGCAGATTTGATTATTAATTTTTGGGATAATCCACATTGGCCTTATCATCATACTACCCAAGATAATCTCACTCATATTTCGAATGTCAGTCTTGAAATAACTGGTAAAACTGTGGAACAATTTATCTATAATAATTACTTGAATAACACTGCAAATACATATAAAGGAAATTACCCCTGGCATGAGAATATAAACATCCTGAATTTAGAATTAGTTATTTTTCTTATAGGTATATTATCTATTTGTGGAGTAGTTATAGCTGTTATATATTTCAAACGAAAAGATACTTATAATGAAGAGACTCATCTATCATGATCTGCGGGACAATTATCCAGACTCCAGTAAATTAATGGTACATCCGCTAGAAAACAAGCTTTCAGTAATTTGGGCAATAAAAAAAGAATGGAATCGAATGTGGGCCCTCTTATTTTAACTCTATAAGGATTTTGTCCCCCATCGCTTACCAAATGGAAACATAGCTCTCCCCTTGCACTTTCGACAAAAGATATTGCTTCTCCTTTCTGAACTTTATCCATAGGTCCAAATTTCACATTAATAGGACCACTAGGTAACTTATTCATACTTTCTTCTATTAAGTTTAGGCTTTTTTCGATTTCTATTCGTCTTACTAAAACTCTATGATATACATCTCCGTCATCAAATGTTGGCACATCAAAGTGAAGTTTATCGTAAGCTGCATATGGAGTTGCTTTTCTCACATCAAATTTTACACCAGAGGCCCTAATGTTAGGACCGGTAATATCAGAATCTATTGCAATATCACGAGATATTTTCCCTAGATTGATGGTTCTTTTTCTGAAAACTAGATTTTCCATAAAGAGGTCATCAAGAATTTTGAGTCTATTTTTTATATATGATATTATGTTTGGAGCATTTTCTTTAAATTCATCTGAGATATCACTCCTCACCCCTCCTGGAATATTATATACTTGATAAATGCGGTTTCCACTCAATACCTCAAGGAGAAAAAGTATTTTTTCTCTATCCCCCCATACAAGCCTTGCTACTGTATCAAATCCACTACTATAAGCTACGAGTCCTAAATTAAGTAAATGACTTTGAATCCTTGATAATTCTGCCTGAATTACTCGTAGGTACTTTGCTCTTTCTGGAATTTCAATTTCTAATAATTTTTCTACCGTATTAACATATCCTATTTCATATGATGCACCATCGAGGACACAACTTCGTGGTATAAGCATTATATTTTGATACCATGTTCTATATTCACAGAGTTTCTCAATTCCTCTGTGGAGATATCCTGCAATACATTCAGCATTATTTACTGTTTCTCCTTTAACACTCAATCTTATCGAAAAATTACCTGATGCGGGATGTTGTGGGCCAAAAGAAAATATACTCTCATCGGTTCCAACTTTCTTTATGATTGGTTCTACTATTAAATCATCTGTATTTCTATATTGAATCTTCTTTTTCATTCTAAGTTTCATTTCCCTCGGCATATATCCACCTTCGATAGCTAGTATTGCATGGTAGGCAGCAATACCTATAGATTCTGGTCTAGTAGGACATCCAGCGATCCATATATCCACCGGGATATAATCATCAATCTTTTTTATGGTATTGTAGCTATCCCAATATGTTCCTCCTGTCATTGGACAGTTTCCAAGAACTAACACAAATTTAGGTTGAGGCATTTTTTTGTATATTCCAATTAACCTCTTGAGTGTGTTATATGTGACATAGCCACCTATAAGAAGCACATCCGAATGTAACGGGCTCCCTTTTGCGATCATCCCAAATCTTTCCATATCAAACCCGCTACCGACCCAAGGTATTGCTTCTATGAAACAACATCCAGTAAAGAAGTTTGTTACCCACAAGCTCCTTGAACGCGCCCAACTTACAATGGACTTCCTTTTTGGCTTTTCAGAATGCTCTAATACTGGTTGTTGAGCTAACTTTTCGGGTGTGAAAATTAAATCTTTTTTGTTTGTTGAAAGTATTATGTAAAAGTTTGTTGTATCAAGAGCTTTTGTAGGACATAAATCGAGACATAGCCCGCAAAAACAACACTTTAAATAATTAATACTTGGATAATAGACAGTTTTCCCATCTTTTTGCCTTTCTACCATATTAATTGCTCTATTAGGACAGATTCTAAAACAAGTCCCGCAAGATATACATTTTTCCGGATGAAAAATATGCCGTCCCCTATATTTCTTTGAGATTGGTGACTCTGGAGGAAATTTGAATGTAATTGGTTTTTTTATAAACAGTTTTACCCCTGCTTTCAATATATTAAATATCCTCTTGATCATTTTCCATCATCTCTTTTAAACTCCGGCACCGTTATGTTGAAATTCCTTTTAACATATTTCCTCCAATCAAAATCCTTTCTAAAGGGAGGTGGACCTATCCAATTTTCTAAAAACAATGGTTTTAACATTTTATTCCCCTCAAAGATAATACCGAACATTTCCCATACCTCTCTTTCGTGCAACGCAGCATTCGCCCATAACCCAGATAAGCTTTCGATTTTAGCATTCTTTCTTCTTGGTATGCACGTGGAAACTTTAATATAAACATTCTTGTTCATAGTATGTAAAATAAAAAATATCTCAAATGAATCATCTTTTATCCAGTCCACCGCACTTAAAGTTAATAACCTTTGGAACCCATGTTCTTTGAGGTATTTTGCAATATTGAGATAATCTTTTTTCCTGATTTTAAAAAATCGGATGTTTTTATCTTTCGTATACTCTACTGAATCCTCTTCAAGTCGTTTTAAAATAGTAATTTCTTCAGACATACAAAAATGATACCTCAATTATAAACAGATAAGAAAGAATTTACACATTCACAAATAATACCCCAAATAAATATCGACATGATGCTTACTAGTACCATTATAGCAAAAAGTATTACCTCAGAGGTTAATAACGTCTTATTTTTTTCTGAGGCATCATGAACTTCTTCTGAAATCTGGTTTTCAGGAATAATGACGATATTTTTTACTAGTACGCCATAATAATAGCCTATAGAAATTACAGTATTCACTACGATTAAAACTGCAATCATAATTCCCATCCAACCAATAAATTGTGAGGATCCAATTGCAGCTTGTATTAAAAATAGCTTACTCCAGAACATGGCTAAAGGTGGAAATGCTGCTAAGTAAAATGCGCCTACGGCAAATATCATTCCTGTAATTTTCATTTTAGTACCAATTCCTACCAAACTACTTATTTCCCTCGTTTTTCCCTCTTTAATAAATGATCCAGCACAAATAAACATGGTCGCCTTTGAAATTTCATGATTTAGAACATGAAATATTGTTGCTGCTAGTGCGAAAGGAGTACCTATCGCTATACCTACTATCATCAAACCCACATTATAGACACTAGAATAGGCTAGCATTCTTTTGATATCTTCTTGTACTAACGCAGTTAAATTTGGAATTGTTATAGTTAAGGCAGATATTATAAGCAGAAATATCATTATTATACTGTCAAAAGGTAAAAAAGTATCTTTATAAAAGATAGATACCAAAACTTTTATTAATGCGAACATTTCTATTTCAATAACAATTCCCGAAAGCATCGCACTTACTCCAGATGGAGCTGCTGAATGTGCGTCTGGCAACCATGTGTGGAGTGGAAAGATTGCTGACTTCACACCAAATCCAAGCACGAACATGATAAAAAGGAAATAATAAGTAGCAAGGGGTTGATCATCTAATGCACCATTTAATTCTGTTAAATTAGTAGTGCCTGCGAGGATGTAGACGTATGATAGTGCAAACAACACTAAAGCCGCCCCAATTGAGCCCATTATGATGTACTTAAATGACGCTTCAATAGATTCCTTATTTCTGTAAAAAGCAACTAGAATATAAGCAGTAATTGCGAGAAATTCAGTAAACACAAAAAGGGTTATGAGATCACCCGAATATGCTACACCATTTAGGGCTGAAATCATTAATAAAAGGAGAAAAAAATATTCTGTTTTTCGTTCTTCCTCTAAGTAACCAATGCTGTAAAGAGATATTATTGTCCCAAGAATAGAGGAAATAAGCGATATTAATGCAGAAAGACTATCAATTACGAAGATTGTTCCACCAATATGAAAATCGAGAAGAATTGGAGTGTGTATTGACTCAATAAAATTAAATAAGGAAAAGGGCACAACCAAAAACAAACCAACTGTGCTGATAGCTCCTAATATCCCTTTACTTTTTCGACACTTTCCGGTTATTAAAACTATAATAGCTGTAATTAGTGGTATAATTACGGGAAGTAGATACTTACTTATTAAAAATACTAATTCTGACATATTAACTCAACCTCACCAACACATATATAATAATAAGGGAAAAAAGTATGCTGATAATATAATAAAGCAAATTTAAATTTATCTTTCCAGTGTGGAATTTTCTTATACTATCACCACTCCTTCTAACACTATATGCTAGCCTGTAATAAAATTTATCAAGCGATAGATGAAAGTTTTTCATAGCATTTCCTAATTTGTTAATCCCTTGACCAATACTATGATAAAGCTTATCAAGTGATAGATGAAAGTTTTTCATAGCATTTCCTAATTTGTTAATCCCTCGGTGAAATGAATAATAAAGAGGATTAAAGACCACTCGCTTCTTTAATATTTTGTGTATATCTCTTATGATATATTTCGATGTTATAGCATGAGGAGAGATTTTTCTTGTGAAATAGAAAGGATAGGTTATTATAAAGCCCACTATAATTAATGCAACAATTATATAAGTGCCAATAGATAATAATGTGTTGGAAAGGAAATAAAACAATTTATTAAATGAAATATCCAGTAGAATACTTCCGGATATAAAATTAATAATAGTAGGGTAAAAAAAGACTAGTATAATGGACAATATAGCTAAAATAATCAGAGGAACTGTCATCATAGCGGTATTCTTATGTGTTTTTTCCATTATCTCGATTTTTTTGATTTTCTCGCTCTCTGTACCAAAAAAAATTAGCCCAATCATTCTAAATATATATAGATTAGTTAGGAAAAATGTTCCGATAAATAGAACAGTTATCCATGGGGGGAGAACAAATATCTCGCTAATTAAGAGTTGAATGCTAAGATATCCCACCAATGGAGGGATTCCAACCATTGAAAATGTTCCTATCATCATTAAGATATAAGTCTTTTTCATATATTTTCTAAGGGAGCCCATTTCATAGACATTTTTTATACCTGTTGAGCGTATTATTAAACCAGAACTTAAAAAGAGAAGCGATTTGAATATGCTATGTGCGAGGATATAAAGAACACCTGCAACAAATGCTGAATAATTAAGATAGAGACCGGCAACACCGAATATAAAGAATATGTATCCCATCTGATTCGAAGTTGAAAAAGCAAGAATTCGCTTTAGATCCCTCTCTACTATTCCATAAAAACTAGTCAATATAATAGTTATTAGTCCGCATATCATCGCAATTTCAAAGAGTAATGAGAACTCAGAAGCACCCGATAAAGAATAGAGGTTAAAATTTATTAAGAAGAACCTGCCAAGTATATAGACTCCTATATTTATTGTAGTCACGGAATGTATTAATGTGGAAGTTGTTATAGGTCCCGCTGTCGACTCAGGAAGCCAATCATGAAATGGGAATTGAGCACTTTTTGCGAGAAGGCTGGAAATCATCAATATTGAGAATAGAGGAAGAAGTCCAGCATTTAGAAGTTCAATTACCCAAAAATTATTTTCACTTAGCGCCAAAAAATTAAAAGTAGGTTGAGCAAAAGAATTCATAGTAGCGAATCTGAGTAAAATAATTGCAACCTCCATAAAGCAACCCGCGATAAAAGTAGTTATTAGAGCCTTAGTTCCACAGTGTCTATTATATTTTCCCTCTGTATCAAAACCAGGAACCGGACTTGGGTCTGTTTTTTTATACCAGAATGAGATTAGCCCCCAATTACAAAGACTGATCATGAGAAATAATAATATCATTTCAATAAAATTATTGGATAATACCAAAAGAAACATAGAACCTAATGAGAGATTCATCCAGAACCAATATCGACCTAAATCGATTTCTTCATGCATGTATCCCAAGCTATAGAAAAAAACCAAAATTGAAATAAAAGCAATAATAGTTATTATGAATATACTAAACTCATCAATCAATATACCAAATTCTAAATAAGTTACTCCAAAACCGTAAAATAAATTGAATGTGTCTTGGTAGGGTAGAGGTAGAGTAGATGTGAAAATATCGTATAAAATTTTTAAGGATAAAAAAAAACACACAATCGATATACCTACTGAAAAATATCCGGCATATGACTTTTTCCTCTTGGCGATCCCATAAGCTATAAAGGAACCAATTAATGGAATCAACCATATTACCCAAGCTTCTATATACATATCTCACCACTTAAGTTCACTAATTTTTTCAGCATTAAGTGTATTAAATTTTTCTTGCATCCTATAAACAATAATAAGAATAAACGCAGCTACAATTGCTGCAATTATTGTCGAGATCATAACGATCACTACAACAATTGGATCTAAACTACCGTTTGTAAAATATACAGAAAAAAAGACTAAAAATGTATTTACAGTATTCATTAAAATTTCCACACCTATAATTATCTTGATTACATTTTTACTATTAGCAGCTAGTAATAAACTTATAAAAAATTCTATTATTATTAAAGAAAAAGCTAGTACTATTATATCAATCATTTTTTTCAACTCCTTGTATTGGACTTCCTAATTTGTGCTGAAATACCCGCATAGACACTAAGTAAAATAAAGGCTATTATGATCATCTCGAACCCTCTATATTCCCAAATAAATTTACCTATAACTGTATTAAAAGCTTTATCATTCTCACGTATTAAAATTTCACCTGCATTTTCTACATAATTGCTCTGAATATTCTCAAATTCAATAGCATAAAAAATACTTATTGTCACTATTAATAACAATAGTAGAAATGACAATAATTTACTCTTCTTTATCATTTTCCCCTCCGATTAAACATACTATATAAAAAAATAGAGTTGCCATCGAAACAGAGTATAATGTTATCTGAAATATGCCCAAAAGAGTATAGCCCAAAAAAATGTAAAATACTCCAATTAATATATTAAATACTGTAAAAAAAATAACAGCATACATTAAATTCTCTACAAAATAGATTACTAATGTAACTATTATTATTAAGATAAATAACAAAAGATAAATAATATTACCGTTAATATTGAATCACCCCAAACCAAATATAATGATTATAATTAAATTTAACATTGCTAAAGGAATAATAACTTTCCAGAAATAGTTAATTACTTGGTCAATTCGATATCTTGCAGTAATGCTTCTTATCATCGTTATTAAAAAGACAATTAATGATGTTTTTATAAAGAACATTACAAAGTTTAAAGTCTGATTAAGAAATAATAACCCGGGATAATTAAAATAAGGTAATGCTGGACCACCTAAGAAAAGGATAGCTCCAAAAGAAGCCACAAAAAACATATCAAGATCGAAAGAAAGTCTGAATAAGGCTAATGTTCTCCCACTGATTTCTGTTGACCATCCTGCTACGATTTCTGACTCCGCATTTGGAGCATCAAATGGGACTTTTTCTAGCTTTGCTATGCTGCTAAAGATATATGCAATAAAACTTAAAGGCATGAATATTATAAGAGGAATACCCAATGATTGAAATAGCAAGCTGTCTTTTATAGTAATGGATTTAGATATAGCAATAATGGTTGCAATTGAGATCCCGAAGGGAATTTCGAAGGAAATTATCATTTCTGCCTTTCTTGCTGCACCTTCATTTGAATATGGACACGCAACGGAATAACCAGTTATTATAATTAAAAGATCTATGAGCACACCAATTCCGAATAATAAAATTAAATCTCCACTAAGCGAAAGTGGTGCATTTAAATTATAAAGGGGAATAAAAAGTAACATAAAAAACATCAGTGCAACTGATGATATTGCAGAGAAGGTTATCAAAAAAGTATTACTTCCTTTTGGAAATATGCTCTCCTTCTTTAATAATTTAATGAAGTCTGCTAAAGGTTGCAATATTCCTTTGTAACCAGCCATTTGAGGTCCTACTCTATTTTGAAAATGTGCATATACCTTCCTATCAAACCACTCATAAAAAAGGGCGAAAATAAACGATAAAAGAACCCATATCAATATCATCGCGATTTTAATCATCATTCTTACCCTCTTTTTCTTTGGGAATAAAGAATAAAGAGAGTGTGATCAAAACTAAGAAAATTATAGTTACTATATTTAGCGAAAGAGAAGTAATTGCAATTAGAACTATTGCAGCATCAAATGCGATAAAAAGACTGGCAAAATAGATCCATGGGACTTTATATTTCACCTTATTTTCTATTAATCTTTCTCCACAATGATACGTGTCTCCATATTTTCTTTTTTTACTTCCTAGTAAATAAATTATTAATACAACAAGATATACGATAAACAATGACACTAGAAGTTCAATTATGATCATTTTACATTCCCCATTCAATATTTTAAAATATTTAGCAAATAAATCGAAATCCTTCGTACCTTTTCTTTATTATACCATTCGAAGGTTATCAGATGAAATTCAATTAATTACTATTCCAAGGAAGTATATAAAGTTGTCCATTTTTTGTATAAGAATGATCCATTTTTTACAGGTATTTGATCCATAAACAATACTATTATCTTATTATAATAGATTTTTAATTTTAATAGCCATTTTAAGAGTAATAGTAATCCTAACAAGTTTTATTAAAAGAAGTACTTGAAATGATGAATAAAATAAATCTATTTTTTGGTTCCTATAATAGCTCTATGATTTGTTCCATCAATATAAATCTCTAATAGATCAAATGAATTAAACACTTGATTAATTTCTTCCAAAGTAAAAAAATGATGAGGTAATCCTTTTTCTTTTCCTGATTGTGGAATGTAGGTTCGCGGTTCAATTTCTTTCAATTCCCAATTATCTCCTCGAGAGCCTCCGCCTAATCTAGGGAATGTAATGAATATTAAGCCACTAGACTTTAAAATTCTCTCAATCTCCTTTACTGTAAAAATTATATCTTTTATTAGATTATGATGAATTACTTGAATTGAAATAATAGCATCAAAACAATTATCATTATATGGAAATTTATGTTCCATTTTATTCAGATGTAATTCTGCTTTTTCATTTTGTTCAATGAGCCATTCTTTTGCCATCACTAAAGCTTTAGGAGAAGCATCCATGCCATATACTTCAAATCCTTTCTTTGATAAAAATATTAGGTGACGGCCTGTTCCACATCCAAGATCTAAAACTCGTTTTACTCCTTTTTCTTTAAATAACTCAGATATCTTTTCCATATCTGGATGAGGATCATGAAATATTTTTCCCTGTTTAGAAAAAATCTCATCCCAATCTGGCATATGAAATATCAGACTCTAAAAAAAGGCATTAATCATAATTGCATTCCCAAAAGTATCTTCCATGTTCCTTTTTAAATGCTTCTGCTACTTCATCTATTTCTGGTCGAATAAATTCAAATCCATCTTTAATACATTCATAATTAACAGGTACCTGATCTAAAATCTCCCCATCTACTTGAGAAATGTATGGATTAGGTTCTTCAGAATTTAACATTTCAACCCTTACTTTCTTACTGGTATATTCATAGATATTTGGATGAGGTAAAAGAGTTGCTTTATACATCCTATTAAAATGCCTAAGTAATTTGAATTTGCCAATATCAACTATATTTACATGAAAAAAACCATCATCTACTCGAGCTTTTTGACAAATATACATAAAACCACCATAACTAGGGCCATTTGCACAGGCTAAGCAGTTAGCATATCCTTCATAAACGTCATTATCCATTGTAACCTTAATTTGCTTATTCTTCCAAGGCAATAAAGCCTTAAGAGTTTGAGTAACATAACTTTTTCCCCTTTTAGCTTCATTGAATCTCCTTGTAACGTCACTATCAAAACCCTGACTCCCAATACCTAAAAAATAACGCTGAATTCCAGTATCTGTTTTTGCAAATCCAATATCAGATTTACCTGATTTACCTTCCGCAATAATCTCACAAGCTCTCTTTATATCTGGAAGGATACCAATCGCGGCTGGAATATCATTTCCAGAACCCATAGGAATAAACCCACACAAAGCTCCAGTATTAGAAGTTATTGCTCCATTCATCACTTCATTGCAAGTACCATCACCTCCTGCTCCAATCACTCTATACCCATCTTTTACTAAGTTACTTCCTAGTTCTATAGCATGTCTCACATATTCAGTTTCAAATAATTTATATGAAACATTTAACTCACCTAAACATTTTTTCATAAATTCAATATCCTTCTTTTCTTTTTTTCCTTTACCAGCAGCAGGATTATGAATTATTGCATAATCTTCCAAACTTATCAGCTCATAAATTTTAATATTATATTTACAAAATTCAAAATTACTATGATAAGAATTTAAATAATAAACTATTTAAAACTATTTTTAATAAGATTTTAAATCTTATTCCCAAAAAAAACGAATGAAGTGTGAAGTAAAGTAAGTAGATTAACCAAAAATATATAGAAACCCAATTTTTAACTATTGTTCACGCCATTCTTGCCCACAAGCGCCACAACGGCACTTTTTTCCATATATTCTGGGATAATCCAATAGAATTATACTTTTATCATCAATTTCATGAATTAATCCTTCATTTTCACAACTTGGACATTTTCTACGTCCAATAGGAGGATTAATTGTTAGAACACCATTTTGATCGGAAGCTAAGCCAACATCTTCTCTACTTTTCTCAAACGTGAGTTCTACATTTTCAGGTACAACTTCTTTATTGTTAATTTTTGCTTTCTCTAAAAGATATTCTTCATTTTTCATTACTATGTATCCTTTAACAATTGAGTCAAGTTCCTCATCTTTAGGTAATCTATTATATTCTTCTTGAAAGTTATCAATGAAATTCTGGGCGTCAATATTCTCTATAGTATATCCTTTATTTTTAATTGAATTAATGATTGTGTTAATAATTTCATCTTTATTAGAAATTTTTTCCTCAATAGTCTCTTGTTTTTTTATTACTCTCAAATCCTTTTCCAGTTCATTCCATAATTGCCCAACCTGCGTATCTGTAAGCTTACCTTTAATTTGAATATAAATTCTTTTATGGGGTTCATACAAAATTGTTATTCTATTATCTTTTTGTATTTCTTTTTCTATATCTTTATTATAATAATTGATTCGGAGTAAAGAACTTCCTAATCTCGTAGTATTCGTGGATAGCATAAACCTTTTTTGTAAAACATTTTCTAACTTCTTTTGAATATCATAATTACTTTGTTCTCTTATATCAAATGAATGACCTCTTTCAATCATTTGAACCATCTTAACCCTAATACACCTTAATTAATACGATTTCACTGAATAATTATCTTCTAGATTTTATTATTTAAAATATTAACCTATAACTTTTGATGAAAAAGAAAATTCTATTATAATGTAAATTCTGTTCTAACAATATAATATTTATACCATAAATCTCTACAACTTATTTTATATAAAGAATATTTATATTACTTTTTTGATTTAATAATCCATAGAACGACTAGTTTAATAAATATGAGAAGAAAAAAAATTAAAGCTCCAATCAAGAAGGACGAAGATCTTTCTATGAAACGAAAAATCTTCACTGCCGTAATTTTAATAGGTTTAGCTTTTTCTGGAGCTTTTTTAATATATTATATCATGCAAATTACCTTCAATACCAAAACACCTATGGTTGTTGTGGTATCCGGCTCAATGGAACCTAAACTTTACAAAGGTGATTTGTTATTTCTTAAAGGTAGAGATCCTTCTAACATAAAAAATGGAACTATAGAAGGAAAAGAAGGGGATATTATTGTTTTTGATGCCCGTGGATTACCCGGTTGGATAAATGCACCAAATGATCCAGTAGTCCATAGAGTTATTGCTAAAATGTATGATAATGGGTGGTTTTTCTTAACTAAAGGAGATGCTAATCTCTCTCCTGATAATGCCTGGGTTCCAGAAAGTCGAATTTTAGGTGTAGTCTCAGGGAAAATTCCTTACATTGGGTGGGTAAAAATTTTATTAACAGATTCAGGTCTATTACTCCCGCTCCTTATAATTGTCTCAGTCTTACTTGTCATAAGTCTCATATGGGATATCGTGAAAAAAGAAGAAGAAAAGAATGGAGATAAAATTGATAAAAAAAAACCCTTAATCTATGATCCAAAATCAAAGATGAGTGAAGACGTAAGAGAAATAGAGATGGATTTTTCTAAACATGATTAACTTAACTTTTGAGATCTTGTTGTTGATCTATACTATTTGAAAGGGATTTTATCTTATTGTATTATACTCTAACTAAAAACATCCTAAAAATTAGGAAAAATAGGTAAAATGTTAAAGAAAAAATGGTGAATAATAAATGGGATGGACTCCACCTAGTAAATTTATTGTAATTATTACCTTTCTTTTATGGATATTTGGGCTATTTGTCTTAATCGATCAAGTTTTTTTAGCTCCAGACAGCCTTTTACCTGAGTTCAGTCTTGGAACTTTCGAATCATCTGAAACATGGATCCTTTTTGCAATGATTGCATTTTTCCTTGTGTGGTTTCTATTATTTCTTGGTGTAAGATTGAAAGGTATATAACTCTTCAGATTTTAACTTTTTTTTTTACTTTTCTTTTTGAAAATTGTTTTGCTTTTTTCACTAAATAATACTTAAAAATCTAAAAGCTATAGTATTCTGATAGAAGGATCTGTAATACTTTTTTGGTTATATTAAAAAGAGATTAAAAAAAAAAATAATTTTTAATTTAATTGTATTACTAAAGTATTCGCTTTTTAGACCGCATTTTTGCAATAATAGCGATAATTGCCACGCCACTTATTGCCAATATAAGGATACTCGTTGTGACATAATCCAACCCAATCGTTGGTTCTACCTTTTTTATTGTAACCGATTCAGATGCAACATGCCCTAAGGTGTCACTCGCATAGAACGTAATAGTAACATCACCTTTAGCTACAGCGGACCATGCTGCTTTTTCTATTTTTTCAGCGGGTGTGTCAGCGGTAAAATTGGTAACACCACCATCAAGAGAATACCATATTTTATCTAAGTGAGGATCGGCAACTTCTAATTCAAAGCGAAATGCGCTACTCAATTTTTTATCAGGGGCGGGTTTAGTGATAACAATGACTGGAGCTTGAGTGTCTTTTGATACAATCACCTCAGCAGAATCCACATTTTCAGCTTTATCATTCGCATAAAATGTTAGTGTAATATTACCATCAGGTAAGGCGTCCCACGCAACTTGATCAATAGTTCCAGTAAAGTCAGTGAAGTAATTATTAGCCCCTCCATCAAGCGTATACCACATGTTCCATAGGTAATCTTCACTGACTGTGAGATCAAAACTTGGAGCATCATCAAACGCATCATCCGTATTAGGTGATTTAATTGTGATTATTGGACTTGCGTCGTCAACAATAGGTAAATAATCTATACTTCCAACAGAACCACCTATAAATGTATATGGAACATCTACAATTCCATCTTTTGGGGTTGTATCTGGACCAGTATGATTGTCCCAGTAATTACCAATAACCGTATTATTCCAATCGTTTATAAATCCATCATCAATTGCGTGTATTGCATTCCTATGAAAGAAATTTTCATGGAATAGGTTGAAATAAGATAATGAGGTAGCATAAATACCAGTATCGTTATTATCACGTATCACATTTCCATAGATATCATTAAAACCGGTTTCTA